>NZ_JAPVZP010000002.1:0-310616 GCF_041432415.1 Streptococcus sp. 27098_8_22
GTGTACTCGCCTTCGGCGACGAATGTCAAGAGTTTTTCTCGGAAATATTTGTACTGTTTTTGACGCAGTTCAATTTCCTTGGGCAGTCCGATATTTAAGTCATTACAAACCGTATCAAAGTTGTCTAGAACTTGAACAATGCGAGATTGGATTTCAAGGGAAGGAACTGGGATTCTAATTTTATCAAGAATGGCTTGAGTTAAACTCGGTCTAGTTGGATTAGTTGCCATTTCTTCTAATTTGACAGTTGTTAAATAATAATAAAAATATTTTGGAATAATCTGTTTATTATCAATTTCTGTATAGTAAATTGTATCGACATTCCAAAAAGCTTTTTCTAAATAGAATAAATTAGTAATAGAGCCTTTTCTAGGAATTAAAACAGTTGGTTTATCATAAGAATAGTCTGCAACAAACTCTCCCATTTCCCCACCACTTCCATATACTGGTATTTCTCCACTTGAAAGAGTTTTCCAATCTTTACCATTTTTCAATGTAGCAACATCTTTAAGAACTTTCCACTCAACCTGATAAACCTCGTTTTCAAACGATAATAGTTTATCTCGATAAAAAGAATATTGCTTTTTACGTGAGGTCAATTCTGAGGTCAATTCTGAGGTCAATTCTGTAACATACTCTGTCATTTTGTCAAGTATTTGTACTATTTTTTCTTGAATTTTTAGAGGAGGGATGGGAATTAATAGTTTAGTTAATTTATCAGATTTTAACGCAGGTATACCGGCGCCATGTTGAAAATCCATAAGATATTTTTGATTCATTTTTAAAAAATGATATACAAATCTATTATTCACTTGAGTTTCATCGGGAAGTATATAATAGCAATGAGCATTAGCCCAAAATTTAGTCTCTACAAAATTAACAAAACCTGCAGAAGCCCCACCTTGACTTACAATAATTGTGTTAGCTTCAACATTGTAATCATTAGTTCTTCCTGAATAAGTTTGTCCACCATTATACGCAGGATAAAGTCCATCATATGTCAACAGATTCTTATTTAGTTGCTTACCCTTATTAACAGAACAAACTTCCCCCAACTCTTTCCACTCAACGGGACAGTTCTGGATTTCTTCTAGGATGTTCATCACTTACCTCCTTCCTTGGCTAGATTTTCAATACTTTTGATTTCCTTGAGGTAATCTTTTTCAACTTGACTGAGGGTCTTGGCTTGATAGCTCCTATATTCCTTATCTACCTTCTGTTTCATCTGTTCACGAGAAATAGAACCACTATTGTCCAGCAAGTCTTCTCCAGTAGCCTGAAGTATTCGATCTACGTGGGCCACCCAGTCCGCCATAGTCATGACTTCTTCCCTCTCTGCCTGTCTTTCAGCAAAGTCTAGATATCCTGATACAAGCTGATTAAGCCCACGGAGTTCCTTCTCTGTTAGATAGTTCTTGGCAACTTTTGCTTCAGATAGAGTAGGGAGGTCTCCCTTAAAAGTAGTCAAGCCCATAAACTCCTTTTCACTATCAACACGGTTATAGATGAGTTCACTGGCAGTATTGTGGTGAATGGCATAATGCATCTTGTTTTGTACCGTCGCAAAGAATTTCTTTGCCTCTGGTGAATTTGCATTGTAGTCACTTGATGTAGCAAAGAGATCCAAGACCTGACGGTAAAAAACTTTTTCACTCGAGCGAATGTCTCGGATTCTTTCAAGGAGTTCTTTAAAGTAAGAGCCACCACCCAAGTTTTTCAAACGCTCATCATCCATAGCGAAGCCCTTAATCAGATAGTCTTTCAAGACTGTCGAAGCATAGTGTCTAAACTGGATTCCACGAGGGGAACGTACACGATAGCCAATCGCTAAAATCATATCAAGATTATAGTAGGCAACATTTCGTTGAACACTTCTATTCCCCTCATTTTGAACTGTCAACTTATAGTTGACAGTTGCTTCTTCCGACAATTCACCATCTTCAAAGATGGCCTTGATATGTTTACTAATGTTTTGCTTGGAAGTTTGAAAGAGCTCAGCTAGTTCCTGTTGGGTCAGCCAGACTGTACCATTATCCAAATGTAGTTCAATAGCTGACTCGCCATCATCCGTTCTATAGAGAATTACATCATTTGCCATGGCTTAGCTCCTCTACAATCTTATCTATCTCTGCACGTAAGTAGTCAATCTTAGCAACTGTCTCAGCGATTTCTTTATTAAGCACATCAATATCAATCTTCTCACGTGTATCTTCTTGTTCGACATAGGTTGAGACAGATAGGTTATAATCCTGCTCTGAACCAATCACCTCATTCTCAACAAGAGATGCTTTATAGTCAACACTTTGATAATTAGAAAATAATTCAACAATGTGCTCGATATTGCTATCGGTCAAGACATTATTATTGGTTTCTTTCTTAAATTCTTTACTCGCATCGATAAAGAGCGTTTTATTTTCTAGTTTATTTTTTGCTAAAACTAAGATAGTTGTCGCAATAGAAGTTCCGAAGAAGAGATTATCAGGAAGGGAAATTACTGCTTCAACAAAGTTGTTATCTACCAGATACTGACGAATGGTCTTTTCAGCACCACCACGATAGAAAATACCTGGAAAACACACAATGGCTGCCCTACCCTTATTAGACAAATGGTTGAGACTATGCATGATAAAGGCAAAGTCAGCTTTTGACTTAGGAGCTAGCTTACCAGCTGGCGCAAAGCGGTCATCGTTTATCAGAGTTGGGTCTCCATCTCCCACCCATTTGACAGAGTATGGAGGGTTAGAAACGATCGCATCAAATGGCTTTTCTTCTAAATGCTGAGGATTTAAAAGTGTATCTCCTCGCTTGATATCGAAGTTATTGTAGTTGATATTGTGCAAGAACATATTCATACGAGCCAAGTTATAGTTGGTCATATTAATTTCTTGACCAAAGAAACCATCCTCCAAGATATGGTCTTCGTATTGTTTTTTCATCTGTAACAAGAGAGAGCCCGACCCACATGTTGGGTCGTAAACCTTGTTAATCTTGTCTTTACCGACCATCACTAAGCGAGCCAGTAGTTTAGAAACTGTCTGAGGAGTGAAGAATTCACCACCACTTTTCCCTGCATTACTGGCATAGTTAGAAATCAAGAATTCATAGGCATCACCAAAAGCATCAATATCATTTTCCTCAAAGTTGCCAAAGTTAATACTATTGATACCATTAAGAATATCAGATAGGCGTTTATTTTTTTCTGGAACAGTTCCACCAAGGATGTTACTTCGTGTATCCAAATTATCGAATAATCCTTTGATATCATCCTCAGACTTGAATCCAATCGCTGACTTCTCAATAGCTTGGAAAATATTGGCCAATTCTTCGTTTAAATTTTCATTTTGTGAAGCGTTCTTGACCACATTTTCAAACAGTTGACTTGGAAGAATAAAAAACCCCTTATCCTCAACTGTCCCTGGTTTAAAATCTTGCTCAGCTTCTTGGTCACTTAAGTCAGCATAACAGAACTCTAGATCCCCAGCCTCATGCTCAGCACGGTCAAAATAGTCTGCCATGTGCTCGGAAATAAATCGATAGAAAAGGATTCCTAGGATATATTGCTTAAAATCCCAACCGTCTACAGCTCCACGAACATCATCTGCAATCGCCCAAATTTTACGATGCAACTCCTTGCGTTCTGCATTTTCTTTACTTGCCATTTTTACTTCCCTTATTTAATGTATTATCTTTTCTATTTTATCATATTTCAAGAAAAACCACTCGACCTGAATAGATCGAGTGGGGAAAAAACTATTTTTAAAATATGATTTTATAATGGTATTCTATAACTTCAATTACTTTGTGACTATATTAAGGCAGTAGCACTTCTTCCATATCATCCTTATCATCACTTTTTACGAATACAATATTTCGTTTACCTGTTAACTCTATCAGTTTTTCCTTCCCAAGGATGATTGCGAGATTCTTAATAATTGAACGTTTAGCTGGTTCATCAAAGTAAGTAAAAATAAATCGATATATATACATTATATTCTGTTCTGATTCAGCCTCTACTAATTCAAAACATTTTTGAAATATTTCTTTATCTAAGGGATCAACCGAGTGGCCATAAATAATGATATTTGTTAATTGCAACTTAGACACTCCCTCATTTGAATACTTGTCCTTTGGTTTAAAAAATTTTTCAAAATCATTTCCCGTTTCTTTTACTACTCTCTGATAATATTTCTGGTAGGGAATTAAATCACTGTTAACATCATTTTCTTTATCCTCAATTCCAAAAACCATAGTATTGATGCGACTGAAAGTTCTATCTATATCAATTCGGCCATGTACGAAATGAGTTTTCTTCTCAGAAGTTCCGTAGAGATGACCTGATGTGTTGGTATAATTAAAATTTAGAACAGAGGAATTTGATAAATCCGATATTGCATCTAGAGCTGTTGACCTTGCTTCAATCCCCCTAACTTCAAAATCTAAGTAATCTTGATACGACAGATAAATTTCTAATAACTCAATTAATAAATCAAGTTGATCAAGAAATAACTCATCAAGTTTCTCTATTAGTAGCTCTTTTTGTTTATTATCAAACTCTATCTGACCAAAATTCTCCGCAATCACTTTAACAACATAATATTTTGCAATATAATTACTTCTATCTAATAAAACATTATCAAATTCAAGAGTATCAAAATAGTCAATACTTTCAAATAATACATCACTGTTGTTTTTAAAATATATAATAGCATCTAAAAGTCTTGAAATAATGAGTTCAATATTCGACCAATTTATCCCTAGAGTTTCTTCGTTTTCATTAATAAATCTCAAATACAAATTATTCTTATATTTCTCAATCCTTATATTTTTAACTTCTAGAAACTCTAACAGTCCCTCAGAAGGGCTAGAAAATAATTGTTTTTCAAACTCAATAAAATCTGTATACTTTGTTTTTCGCCCCATCGCTATATCAAAGCCATTGCCTAAAATTAAAATTGTATCTGCCATAGTTATTTCCTTCTCTTTTTTTCTTTATATAAATATTAAAATTGTAACTCTCCCTACTTCAAAGCACTTTTGACCTTCTTCTTGGTGATGAGGCGGTCATTTTTGTTGGCTAGGGATTTGAGTCGGGCTTCGAGTAAGACTTTTCTGCCTGCTTCGTTACGGGTGTAGACTAGCTGGTAATCACCTAGCTGAGGTACGACTGCGTCTAAAAAGAGCTGTGCTTCTTCCTTGCGTTTTTCGAAGAGGCTAGGAACTACGAAATACTTGGATTGGCCGACTGGTGCTTTTTTTGCTACTAAGAGGTAGCGTTGATTGTCCACGGGAGCAAAGAATTCACCCAAGGTCTGAGAAAAGAGTTCCTTGTCTCGCATACTGCCACCCTTAAGATAGGCAAAAACGCAATAGCTATCCTTATCTTCTTCCACCTGCACGCGCGACTGATCATCGGAAAGATGCCCCATCTTTAGCATGGCACTACGAATACCTTCACCCACCTGACGTAGACGTACATAAGGACTCTTGTAAAAGAAATAACGAACCAGAGCAATAGTAAGCAAGACAAGACTAATAGTCGTTAACCAAGCAAGACGAATACCATTTGTTTTAAAAAGATAGAGGAGGAGATTAACTGCAATCAATAAGAAAGAATAGCGAACCCACTTTTCAGCATCAACCAGTGTCAAGAGAGGGATTTGCTTGCGATCGGTTGCTACCTCATTGACAATCTCCAATTTATCCGCAACTACTAACGCCTCCTGCCATTTTTTGCGAAGGGAGCTACGGTCCTTGGACAATTCCTTGATTTTCTGATTATAGGCTTTAATCTTACTTTTCTTAAAAGGAGCTTTAGGAAAGTCCAAGCGATTCAGCCCTGTCTCGATGGTATCCTCCTTATAGGATAAACCTAGAAAGTGCTCCATCCGGCGACTTAGATTGAGTAAATCTTGATAGGAATTATCCTTATCTACTTCCTCTTCATTTTCCTTTTCCCTCAAGAAAAGATTTTTGGTATAGGGTTTGATAGCGACTAGATGCCAGATATTGCTGGTCTTTTCTGGATGTCCTGACCAGACACGAATGGCACGCCCTCGCATCTGATTACTGAGCATAAAGCTCCCCACAAAACTACCTAAGATCAGAGAATTAACACAAGGCGCATCCCACCCTTCACCTAAGAGAGACTTGGTCCCGATCAAGACCTGGATGGCCCCCCTTTGAAAGAGCTCAGTTACAGCCCCTACCATACCTTTACAGGTCGAGGGAAAACCTACCTGAAGATAGGTAGCTGGATCTAGTTGACCAATGGCTGAGAAGGTCAAAGCGACTGTTGGCAAGAGTGCCTGAAGTTCCTCCCTAACACTAGTTGGCACGATAACCACACTTCCTGAAAGCACTGCTAGGGGAACAGAAATCCTCTGTTTCTGAGCACTTCGGCGAATGCTTTCAAAGTAAGGAAGAACCCCCAGTTGACTGATGGGAGCCTGATCGTCCCCTAGATAGTTAGCAAAGTCCTTACGGATATAGTCTGCTAGGACTAGTTGTCTCAAGTCCTGACCTAGACTAGCATACTCGGTTTCAAAGATAGATGCGATGCCAGCCAGTTTTCCTAGAGATTGATTGAGGATTTGGTCATTGGCCTTGGATTTGACCAAGAAGACCTGACGTTTTTCAATCAATCCTCTTGATTTCAACTCAGCTTCTATCTTTTTCTTTGTCTCCTGTGGATCCTCATACCAGTCGGGTGTCTGATAGAGAAGGCCTTGCAAGAGGACTTCTAGCCAGTAGTAATTAAGAGCAGGCAAGCCTTCAGCTCCTAGTAAATCTCGTAGATGCTTGGGAATTTCTAGCTTTTGAGCCTGTAGATAAATGAGGAGGGCTGAAAGATACTTGGGATCTTCGAGGAGCATATCCGCAGAAATTTCCCCTTTGAGAACCTTGGAACTCCGAATCAACTCTTGGAAGTCAGGATCAACGACTAGTTGGCTGACATACTGCCACTTGGTGTCTTCAAACTCTTCCAAGCGCTTGTCCTCTTCCTTAGTCGGAAAACAGATATAGACAAAGTCCTGATGAGGGCAAAGAGTTTCTTCCTTGACCAGTTCTGGCACTGTGATTTCTTGGTCAATCTCGCCACACATCTGGAGATAGCGATCCCAGAGTTCTGGTTCACTGTCATAAGGCGGTGTCGCAGTGAGAGAGATGACTTGCAGTTGCTGGTAGTTTTTACGGAAGTCTTCTAGGCTCTTCCACCATTCATTTCTCAAGTGATGGCATTCGTCCAGACAGAGGGTTTCGACACCCCTTTCCTTGAGTCTGGCAAGCAGGTCAAAGCCGACATAGTCCTCAACCTCGCCATTATCCTCTTGAGATTGTACCTGTTGCATAGCACTGTGAAAAGCTTGGTAGGTGGCGATGGTGATTTGCTCCATGTCCTTGAGATTTTGAGACACGAGATTTGTGACTTGGTCCTCATCCTCTAAAAAGGCCTGGCGAATCCTATCCACCCATTGTTCCCGGATGGTAACCGTCGGTACCAAAACGAGGGCAGGCTTATCAAAGCGAGCAATCAACTCAATCCCAATGGTTGTTTTACCAGAACCTGGTGCTGCCACCAAGTGGACATGGCCATCTGCCTGGTATTCTTGGAACTTATCCAAGACCTGCTTTTGATAGTTGCGCCAAGTGCCATTAAACTTCAATCCTAACATGATTTTCCTCATTCTAAGCTGTCATTTTCTTATTCCCATTTTACCATACTTGAGACTAAGTCACACGAAGTTTCCCATATAGTCTTTCTCCTTAAAATATGGTATAGTAGAATCATACTACACAAGAGGAGTTTACATGTCACACGATAAAGAAATGAAAGCTGTTTCTCCCCTTCTACAGCAAGCAATCAATATTTCTTCCATCATCGGTGGAGTTGGTACTTTGATTTTCTGTATCTGGGCCTATCAGGCTGGAGTCTTGCATTCTAAGGAAACCCTATCTGCCTTTATCCAACAGGCCGGTATCTGGGGGCCACCACTCTTTATCTTTTTACAGATTTTGCAGACGGTTGTTCCTATCATTCCTGGTGCTCTGACATCCGTTGCCGGTGTCTTTATCTACGGGCATATCGTGGGGACGATTTACAACTATATTGGTATTGTTATTGGTTGCGCCATTATCTTTTACTTAGTGCGTCTCTACGGAGCCCCCTTTGTTCAGTCTGTCGTCAGTAAACGCACCTATGATAAGTACATTGGCTGGTTGGATAAGGGCAATCGTTTTGACCGTTTCTTTATTTTTATGATGATTTGGCCAGTTAGCCCAGCGGATTTTCTCTGTATGCTGGCTGCTCTGACCAAGATGAGCTTCAAGCGCTACATGACCATCATCATCTTGACCAAGCCCTTTACCCTGGTTGTTTACACTTATGGATTGACCTACATCATTGATTACTTTTGGCAAATGTTCGCCTGACCACTAAAAAAAGGTTGAGCAAAAACTCAATTTTATACTCAATGAAAATCAAAGAGCAAACTAGAAAGCTAGCCGCAGGTTGCTCAAAGCACTGCTTTGAGGTTGTAGATAAGACTGACGAAGTCAGTCACATATGTAATCCAAGGTAAAGCTGACGTGGTTTGAAGAGATTTTCGAAGAGTATTATCAGAAAATGGAAAAAATAAAACGCATAGTATCAAGGCTTTTCAACACCTGATAGTATGCGTTTTTCTGATTGTAATAACTTTTTGCCCAGCCTCTTTTGTTAATCTTCTTTTTTCAACAGGAGAGAAACAAGGACTGATGTCACAATCATCCATACTCCTAGAATGATAAAGGTCATTCGACCATCTGTAGTCACCAAGCCAATCCCTGAAAGAACAAAAGGTGTTAATGACGCACCAAAACTACATCCCAAAACAGTATAGGAAGTTGCTTTGTTGAGGAGTTTTGCTGGGATTCTTTCAGATATCAATTGAAAGACTGTCGTAAGAGCGATACTGTAGGCAAATCCTCCTAAGACCGAACCTGCAACGACAACCCAAAGAGAAGGTGAAAGAGCGATGATGATTTGCCCAATTCCAAAAGTTACACCCGCAACCAATAACAATTTTTCCTTAAAGGCAGAGATGAGGAAAGAAAAGCTAATTCCCGCCAGAATCCCAATCAACTGCATGGCACTGAGTACCAGACTAGACAACTGAGCATCTCCAAAGCCTGCCTCAATCATGAGACTAGGAATACGGAAGGTAATAGCTGTATTGGTACATACAATGACTGCAGCACCGACAGCTAGAAAGAAAATCAACTGTTTCATGGAGCGAGTTAATCTTACTACTTCTTCTGTCTTTTGCTTGGACTCATGAACTTCTTCTTTGTTATAAGGGACAAAGAGAAGGAAGAGTACAAGAACCACTAGACCTGCTGCATAGACTAGGAAGGTTGCGGTCCACCCAAAGGCCAAAAGTTGACCGACTGCCAAGGTCAAGATAGAGGCTCCCACCACCTCAGCTGAGCCACGAAAACCAAGCATCTGGATACGAGTTTTGCCATGGTATCGTTCACTGATGATAGAGATAGCCTTGGCGTTTAGCATCCCCACACCAATCCCAAAAAGCAAGCGTGTCGCAAAAACAAAGTAATAACCCTGATACCAGAAAGGAGCTGTTCCACTGATTGATAAAATCAAGAGTCCCAAGGTTAATTGGAGACGTTCTGGAAAAAGTCGTTCTAAAACTCCATTTAAGAGTAGCATGGCCATAATTCCAAAGGAAGGGAGGCTGACCAAGAGCTCGACCTGACCGGTCGAATAGCCCTGATAATAGTCAAACATGGCTGGTAGGGCACTTGATATTGAAAATGATGTGATTAATACTAACGACAGGGAAAGTATACTCACTTTTTCCAAAAATTGTTTCATTTTATCCTCATTCATTATTTATGTTAAGTCAAAAGAGCTAGATATTACTGTATAGATAAAAGTTATCTTTTATCTAGTCCCTATCACTCTTTTATCAAAAAGGTCCTTTCCTATCATACACTGTTTCCCAAAAATTGGCAAGCAACTGATACTCAATGAAAATCAAAGAGCAAACTAGGAAGCGAGCCGCAGGCTATACTTGAGTACGCCAAGACGAAGCTGACGTGGTTTGAAGAGATTTTTGAAGAGTATGATTTATAAGTTCAACATAAAAAGTAGGACCATCTGACTCAGTCAAGCCTGATGGTATCCTACTTTTATAGATTTTAGTAAACTATCTTACTTAGATTTTCAAGAATCGACGCATTGAGATTCCTGAACCAAGTGAACCGATACAGATTCCGATGAGGAACAAAAGACCGATCATCAATGGAATAAAGGTATCTGGGGTAATCAAGGATAGGTTTTGTCCAACCAAGGATGGGTTGACAGATTGGAATACTCGGTTATAGATAAAGTAAACCAGAACTGATGGAAGAGCTGCTCCCAACAAACCAATAAAGGCACCTTCTAACAAGAATGGGCCACGGATGTAGCTGTTTTTAGCACCAACCAAACGCATGATTTGGATTTCACGACTACGTGAAATGATTGTGATACGAATGGTATTTGAGATCAAGAAGACCGCGATGAAAATCAAGAGTCCTGCAATGAACAATCCCCAAACACGGATGAAGGAAGCCAATTTGAAGAGACGCTCCGTATTGGCACCACCGTCTTGAACCTCAGAAACTCCTTCGATTTTCTTAGCTTCTTCAGCGACTGGTTTCACATCACTTGGTGAATTGGTATCGACGATGTAGGCATCATGAAGAGGATTGGCATCTCCTTCAAAAACCTTCCACTCGTCACCCATGGTTTCAGTCAGCTTTTGGTACTGCTCTTCTTTACTTGAGAAAGTTACACTTTTAACAGCTGGCATAGACTTGAGGGCATCATAAACCTTGTGGTAATCATTGTTTGTAACTGTTTGGCCCTCTTTGACAATGGTTTCACTATTGTCTTCAACATCCTTACGAACATAAACCATGACGCGGACGTTGTTTTCGATATCCGTTGCCAATTTTGCAGTATTAAAGATAACTGAGGCAAAAATAGCAACCAAGGTCAAGGTAATCATTACTGAACTGACAGCAGCAATGGTCATCCACCCATTACGCTTTAAACTCTTTAAAGCTTCGAATAGGTGGCGGAAAAATCTACTAATCATCGTATCCGTACTCTCCTTTCGCTTCGTCACGAACCACACGACCATTCTCGATGGCAATGACACGGTGGCGCAAGGTATTTACGATTTGGCTATTGTGAGTCGCCATCAAAACAGTCGTCCCTTGGAGATTGATGCGCTCCAAGAGGTTCATGATTTCCCATGAGTTATCTGGGTCCAAGTTACCTGTTGGTTCGTCGGCAATCAAAACCTTAGGATTGTTTACGATAGCGCGAGCAATGGCGATACGTTGTTGCTCACCACCTGAAAGTTCATTCGGGAATGAACGAACCTTGTGCTTCAAACCGACAAGGTCCAAGACTTCCATAACACGTTTTTTGATATTGCGACGACTTTCACCAACAACCTCCATGGCGTAAGCAATGTTCTCATAAACGGTTTTCTTTGGCAAAAGTTTGTAATCCTGAAAGACTACTCCAACGTTTCTACGCAAGAACGGAATATCTTTCTTTTTAATCTTAACCAGGTTATAACCTGCAACTTGCAAGCTTCCTTTGTCGATTTTGACCTCACGATACAAGGCACGGATAAAAGTTGATTTACCAGCACCTGAAGGTCCTACGATGTAGGCAAATTCTCCTGCATCGATATTTACAGTGATGCCACGTAGGGCTGTTGTCCCGTTGTCATACTTTTTGACAACATCTCTCATTTCAATGATCGACATGTGACTTCCTTTCTTTTAACTAATACGCCATTTTAGATAGGCATCGATGAAACCATCTAAGTCTCCATCCATGACCTTATCTACCTGCGCAACTTCAAAACTGGTACGGTGGTCCTTCACCATGGTATAAGGGGTGAATACATAGGAGCGAATCTGGCTTCCCCATGTGATTTCTTTCTTATCCCCCTTAAGGGCATCTACCTCCGCAGCTTTCTTTTCCTGCTCCATCTGATAGAGTTTTGCCTGAAGCATCTTCATCGCACGATCACGGTTTCCGTACTGAGTACGGTCAACAGTCGATGCAACAACAATCCCTGTTGGAATGTGGGTCAAGCGGACACCTGTTGAAACCTTGTTGACGTTTTGTCCACCTGCTCCACCCGAGCGGAAAGTATCCATCTTGATATCATCTTCTCGGATGTCAACTTCAATAGTATCATCCAACTCTGGCATAACTTCTACAGAAGTAAACGAGGTGTGACGACGCTTAGCTGAGTCAAATGGTGAGATACGGACCAAACGGTGAACTCCCATCTCTGACTTGAGAAGACCATAGGCATTTGGTCCTTCAAAAGACAAGGTCACCGACTTAATTCCTGCTTCATCACCAGCTTGATAGTCCAAGACTTCAACCTTAAAGCCTTTAGCGTTACCATAACGAGTGTACATACGAAGGAGCATATCGCCCCAGTCTTGGGCTTCTGTTCCACCAGATCCTGGGTGAATCTCTAAAATAGCATTATTATGATCATAAGGCTCTGATAAGAGCAAGGTCATCTCGTAGCTAGTCATCATCTGATCTAGCTCAGCTAGCTTCTCCACCAACTCATCCTTAACAGACTCATCCTCTGCTAAAAAGTCTAGTAAGATTGCAACCTCATCCTGCAACTCTTCCATGGTATGGAAGGTATTGTAGGTATTTTTTAGTTCGTTTAATTCTTGCGACGTTTTTTGGGCCGCAATATTATCGTTCCAAAAATCAGGTTCTGTCATTTTGTTTTCCAAAATGGCAATTTCTTCTTCTAACCCTTCGAGGTCAAAGAGACCCCCTAAAAGAAGCTAATTTTTCACGATTGGCGTCAATTTTTTGACGGATTTCTGAAATGTCCATATATACTCCTTTTTTGTATCGTTTTATTATACCATAATTTTTCTTATTTATCTAATCGGGGGTTTTTAAAATTTCTTATCAAAATATTTCGATTTGAAGACTAAGAGAATGTTTTCAACAATTTAGGGTGTATAGAATCAAAAAACATCCCAAAGCTGATCAATATTCTCATCCTAAAAACATTGATAAATTCTTTGAGATGTATATAAATACTATTTCATGAGAAGACTAGGTTGTGAGTGAAACACTAGCACAGAGGGAGTTTTCTCGAAGACATAGTAAGAGGTAGAAAGCACTTATTCTTTATCTGCCTTCAAAGTCGAAGTTTCTTGGGCATCTGCTGATTTTTCTTCCTTATCTACTGGCTTATCAGAATCCTTCTTAGGGTCTTCTTGATTTCCCTGAACTTCTTCCTCTTTTACAGGATTTAAGCTCCAAATACCATCTTGATTGACCTTGTAGCCATCAGGTGTTGTTCCATTTCTTAGAAGTGAACCATCTGCTTGGAAATAGTACCAGTTGCCATTCAACTGTTTCCAACCAGTCTCCATTGCGCCGCTAGTATTGAGATAATAACGAGAGCCATCAATCTCTTGAAGACCTGTTAGCATGATGCCTTCCTCGTCTAGATAGTACCATGTGTCCTTATCTTTGAACCAACCTGTCTTCATAGCTCCGCTAGTTGCAAAGTAGTAGTAATGATTATCAAGCCATTTCCAGCCGGTCTGCATAGCTCCACTTGCATTGAGGTAATAGCGAGTGTCATCAATTTCTTGAAGACCAGTTTGCATGATACCTTCCTTGTCTAGATAGTACCATGTGTCCTTATCTTTGAACCAACCTGTCTTCATTGCTCCGCTAGTTGCAAAGTAGTAGTAATGATTATCAAACCAGTTCCAACCTGTTTGCATAGCCCCACTTGCATTGAGATAATAGCGAGTACCTTCAATTTCTTGTAGGCCAGTTTGCATGATACCTTCTTTATCTAGATAGTACCAAAGCCCCTTATCTTTGAGCCAACCTGTCTTCATTGCGCCACTGCTTGTGAAGTAGCTATAATGATTATCGAACCACTTCCAACCTGTTTGCATGGCTCCACTTGCATTTAGATAATAACGAGTTCCTTCAATCTCTTGTAGGCCAGTTAGCATAACACCTTCTTTATCCAAGTAATACCAAGTATCTTTATCCTTGATCCAGCCTGTTTTCATCGCTCCGGAACTAGCAAAATAGTTCCAATGCCCTTCAATCGAGACCCAACCGGTTTGCATAACTCCCTTATTATCAAAGTAGTAGGTTACTCCATTGATTTCTTTTTTACCAACTATTTGTTTTCCTTCTTCATCAAAGTAGTACCAGTTTGATTCAATTTTTTGCCATCCAGAGCCTGTCTCATCTGACTGTAATGCCCCACTACTTGCAAAGAACATTTTCTTACCATTAAAGACTTGTGAGCCAGTAAGCATTTTACCATCTTTATCAAAGAGGTACTTTTGTCCACCGATTTCAGCTAGCTGATCATATCGTCTTGCACCATCAGATTGAATATAATACCAAGCATTATCATGATAGAACCATCCACCTGTTTGCATTTTACCATCATCATTAAGGTAATACCAGTTACCTTCAAGATTTACACCATTATTTTTTAAATGGAGCCATCGACTCGTTTGTTTTTGACCTTTTCCATTAAAGAAATAGTAACTACCATCAATTTCTTGCCAACCAATAGCCATTTGTCCATCTGAAAGACGATATTTCCAATATCCACCTTCCTGATACCAATTCGCATCAACTTTAGGAATATCAGGGAAAGCATTTGAGACATTAGTGAATCCTTGATTACTAATATCAAATACCGTTGCGTCTTGAGTATTGCTAGAAGCACGGACAACCTGAATATTTTTCTCTTGAAGATAATCCCTTGTCGAAGCAAGGTTGATCTCTCCTCCAGTAGTTTGGATAACCATGCTTGGTGAAAGATTGTCGATAAAAGCTTTAGTATTTGATATTTTTGCATCATAGTGGTGATTCCATTTCATCATGTCCACTTTTCCAATAACTGGACCTAGCTTATCCTCAGCTCCCTCAGCGTTATCTAGGTCGCCACCAAGATATATCTTTTTACCTGCCACAGTCACAACAGCTACAATTGAGTTGGAATTATCATCAAGTACCCTTTTGAGTTTCCCGTCTGCACCATACTCATTCTTATAATTATAGAGTTGGATATCCATGTTTCCCATTGTGAAATGGCTGTCTTCGTCCTTTATATCTTGGACAACTGTAACCCCGCGATTTTGAGCAGCACGAAGAGCATTATCATAATTGAAAAGATTATCCCACAGTCCCCAATTACTTGTAATTCTTTCATCTGAATATTTTTTCAAATAAAATTTGTCTACTTGATAACGATTAAGTATTTCATCCGCACCACCTATATGGTCGCTATGAACATGAGTTCCTAGGACAAAATCTAATTTCTTCACTCCAACCTGATCTAGATGTCGCATTAAACGATCTTCCAAAACTTGATAATTTCGCATAGAAATTCCCCAGCGATCTGGATATCTCGGATCAGTTCCGTCAGGGAAATCATAATCTTCGCCCATGTCAATAAGGGCATAATGACCATTACTCTCTAGAAGAATAGCATCGCTTCCAGATTTAGCTTTTGTATTGATAAAATGTATGCGATTCCCTGCACCTGCTGAGATAGTATCTGCATTTACTGTTTGCGCTTGAATTATTGTGGCCGATAGAAACAAGGCACTAAGCAATATTGATTTTTTTAAACTTTTCATAAGGCATTCAACTTTCTTAATTAATTTTATACTATTTTGTTAATCAATCCAATAATTCTTTTCATTTCCTGGAATTTGTTTGTCAACAGGAGGTGGAGTCATATACTCTTTACCAAACTCATAGACAAGAATCTCATGATATCTTCTCGGTACTTTTAGGATTAAATTTTCATATGGCATATCAATTGTATCATACAACCATTCTGTTTTAATACCAGCTGGATAGTAAGAGTCATAAGTCGAACAAACTAAGTCTGAAGAATTTTCAACACTGTATTTTAAAGCAAGTTGTTCAAGTTTTTGATTCCAGAATTGAGGAGATGTAAATCTGAATATCGTTGAAGCAATATAGCGAGGAAGATTTTTAATCCCTCCGTTTTCGTACTTAATTCCCTTAAAGTTTAAAGACGATAGACGAATTAATTGTTTGTAAAGTTTCATTTTCTTACGATCTTGTTCATCTGTAACAAGACCATCGTACGGGAAGACATCTACACAAGTTCCAAGAACAACACTTGGATCTAAAAGATTCGAGTCTCTCCTTGTTCGAATATCGTAAACACGCATATAACTATATGGATATCCCTTAGTTTCTCTAAAAGAAATCAACTTATAGTATGGGTGGTTATCATTTTTTAGAACAGCGTATAACTTTTCAAATTCATCTCTAGCTAACGAAATGTCTGTATCATCATCCCAAGGAATAAAACCCTTATGACGAACGGCTCCTAATAAAGTTCCAAAATCGATAAAATATTTGATATCGTGTTTTTCACATATCTCATGTAAGTACTCTAGGATACCAAGCTCAACTTGCTTGATTTCTTCAAGGCTTAAGATTTTTTCAGACATTATTTGTCACTCCTAATCTCTACTTCTTTGTTTAAATAATAATCTATTGGTTTTCAGTAATCTTCCACAATTTGAAGTCATGATGCGAAACTTGTTGCTCAACTGGTGGTAACTGCATATAATTTCCATAATCTGAAGTTAAAATTTCATGATAATGTTTTGGAATCATAAATTCCTTACCTTCAAAGCTACCAGCTTCAACTTGTTCTAACCATTCACGTTTCCAAACGGGCTTATTCATATCCTTATAGACAACATAGTCCACCAATTCATAATCTTCTACTTTTCTGGATTTAGCTAATTCATCAATCTGAGAAACATACTTATTTGTGTTAGTGAAATAAAAGATAATAACAGAAATATAGCGGATCATTGAATTGACTACACTTTTAGTATTCGTAATTCCTTTGAATGTATAACAACTTAACTGGCGTTTCTTGATGATTTTAGTCATTTTATCCTTAAACGCCTGATCATCTTCATAACCATCTACAGGGAAAATATCTACATAGATACCCATATTCGAATCAATTCGCACATCCTCTTCAACTAAGTAAGTCTGATTGTCTTGAATCTTCATGAAAGGATAGACATAATTGACATTATTTTTATAAGACATGACTTCGTATCGCTCGTCTGGATGTGCAATCAGATAATCTTGTAATTTTTCATAATCGTCTCGTAACATACAAATGTCCATATCATCATCCCATGGAATAAAACCTTGGTGACGAACTGCACCAATTAAGCTACCATAGGACAAGAAATATTTGACACCAATTTTATGACACACTTCATGGATATACTCCATGATTCCTAACTCCATCTGTTGAATTTCAGAAATATCAGTTACTTCCTTGTAACGAATGTTATTTTCTTTTTCACAGATCATTAGACCATATCCTACCACTAACCAGAAAATGATGTTGATGAAGTTGGTTGAATACATGATCTGACTTTCAAACAATTGTCCAAATAATATTCCAAAGAATAGAATCATGACTAGTTTTTCACTATTTCTCTTTGATTTAATCAAGTAAGAAACAAAGCGGAAACTTACATAAGCAATGATGAGTATGAAAGAAGAGAGACCTAAGAATCCAGAACTCACAAAAATGGTAACAAAGATATTGTGAAAATTACCTCCAATAAGTGAGTTTGTAATTTCAAATTTACTAAAATATTTTGTGTAATAATCGGATACGTTTCGAACACCATAGCCAAATAGGGGTTTTGCACTTCCCATTTTGATTGCATTTTTCCAAATATATGTACGACCACTTGGTGTCGTCTCAATTAAATGAAGTTCCCCGTTTTTCTTGGCTACGTCCGAATCTGTCTCTGAATATGATTTGCCTTTATTTAAGTCAATTACAGTTGCCTTGGCTGCTGAAATATATACCGAAGTTACATAACTAATACCAATATTGCTACCTGTGAGTAAGATACTAGCTACTAGAAAAGTAAGCCATTTTTTGAGTAATTTTCCTCTAGAAATAAAAAGACAATAGAATACTAGCATTAGAATAACTGATAAAAGAGCTCCCCTACTCTGCATAGTTGCAAAATAAACTAACTGAATGACATTATTAATTTTAAGATAAACAGAGTATTTACTCCCCTTATGAATTAAATACATAGCAAAAACTATACTAATGTATGAGAAAATAGCACTTGCATTTGGATTAACAATTCCCCATAAGCGTCCATTCATAACACCATAATAATAGGATTGTTCTCCAATTTTAAATAATATTAAAACTCTTGAAAGTAATAAACCAAAAGCAAATAAGGCCGAAGTAAATGAGACAATCTGTATGGTTCCTGCAATCAATCCTAATAACTTCCTTAACTGCTCTGGTTTTACCATGGTAAATAACAAAACATAAGTTAGCATAAAGAAAATTTCAACCATATTTCCGAACAGGTGTCCAGAACGATTAACGAGTGCTGATAAAAAGTGACTGCCTACTAAAAGACCAAATAGTGAAAGAAACTTCTTATCTATCTCTATTCGTTTCCAATTTAAAAATAAAGTTAAACAAATAGAAAGAACAACAATTGCTGAAAGCCCTTTATAAATCGGATTGGTTACTTTATAAATTAGCGAACTCATACTTAAAATCGAAATAAAAACAAAAAGATATGAAATCCACAGTTTTGATTTTTCAAAGCTTTCAATTGTTTTTGAAAAATTCATCTTCAACTCCTTTAAATGACATTATTAATTCAAGCCGACAATTTGTCTATAGATCCATGGAGAAACAAGGAGCGACAAAACGGCTATTTTTCGAAAATTAGTAAAATAAGGATCTTTTAATATCTCAGATAAATGATTAATAATCCACTTTCTCAACGTATTTTTCTCTGTTCGATATTGACTAGGATCCGTAAAGATTATTTTATCGTACACAGTGATATAGGACCAACACTCCCTGTTCACTAATTCAGTTTTTAGTTGTGGAAATATTTGAAAAACTTCAGAAATAATAATCTTATAGACCTCTATGGTATCAAATACATGATTGTTGACAGAAGTTGTCGCACTCCCCTGTCGATGATCATAATAGTAGATTGGTTTATCAATAAATACGCTTGTACATTTGGTTTTTAATAAAACTTCTGTTAAAAACAATGCATCCTCAGCCAAATGATAGTCTGTATTGAATATAAAACCTGAAATAACCCCTCTTTTAAACAATTTTGCAACAGGGAAAAAAGAAGTCCGAGTTGTCATCAATAATTCTCTCATTGTCTGCTCTGTCGACCACTTCTCTGCCTTTCCTGAAAAAACTGGTAGTTCTGTAATTTGACCATTTTTTATATGATGGAGACGTGCTATACTAAATCCGATAGAATCGTCACTATCAACTACACTTATTAAAGTTTCTAAATAATCTGGTGTAATAAAATCATCACTATCAATAAAAGTAATCCATTCTCCTCTTGAATGTTGAATACCTATATTTCTAGCATTCGAGACTCCTGCATTCTTAATATGAAAAACTTTGATATTTTCATTTTTAGATGCCAACTGATCGCACAAGGCACCACTCTGATCTGTCGAACCATCATTTATAAGAAGCAATTCAAAATTGGTATAATTCTGCTTTATGATTGACTCAACACATCGTTCAAGATATTTTTCGACATTGTATACTGGAACTATAATACTAATTTTTTCTTGCATTGTATTCTCCCATATATTCTCTATAACTCTTATCCATATCTGCTATAAGGGCATCGTGGTGCGGCACTTGCTTGTCAGCTGGTGGTGGTGTCATGTAGTCACCAAAAGCTGTGCTGAGATAGGCATCATAACCAACTGGAATAGGCATTTCTGTTCCTTCAAAAGGTAAGAAAATGTTATCTGCAAAGGCTTGAATTGGGTATTTCTTCTTCATGTAACCTGGACCTGAGCATAACTCTGTGATGCCATCACTTTCAGCTGGTCCATACTTGGTCATTTCTTTCTCAGCCTTTTTCCAGATACGATAGCGAAGGGCTTTAGGAGTTAACCTTAATAAAATCGTGCTGCCCCACTTCATGAGAGCTCCGTGCTTTTCTGGAATGGTTTGTGCACAAAAGAGAGAATAAATCAAAGCCCAACGTACCTGTTTCTTACGTTCAGCTGGGTTTTTAGGGTAGTAGTCCAAGGGAAGAACATCCAAGGCCAAGCCGTGTGGTAGATCCAAATCTTGTTGATAAGGCTTGATACAAGTCGTCTCCTTATCTCGAATAGTGATAAAGAGGTTGCGGTCAACAAAGTCTCTATCACTTTTTGACAGGAAGTAACGCTCGTCCGCATAACGAGGCCATAGCTCTGCTAGTTTTTCATAATCCTTGCGAGGCATAAAGAAGTCTAAATCATCATCCCAAGGGATAAAACCTTTATTTCGTAGAGCTCCAATAGCTCCTCCACCACACAAATAACAGAGTAAATTGTGTTCTTTACAAAAGGCGACAAAATATTCAGCCATCTCTAGGCTACGAGCTTGAATTGCCTTTAAATCACTCATCTCATTCTCTTCCTCTTCTATAGAATACATCATTCTATTATACCATAAAAATAGTTTATAAATCCATCTGACCATGTGAAAAATCAAAGCCCACGATACCCATTTTCATAGGTACCTCAAGCTCTGATTCATTTTACATGTTATCTAAATCCCATTTGGGCCAATTTATTTTGGTAAGCTTTTTGATCCACTCGAAGGGATTGACCGCCGTATACGTCAAAGTCGTCTACCCAGTCTCCAAGTTCTGGGACTGTCAATCTTTCAATACCATTCTGCGCACCTTCAAGGACTGATAAGCCATTGGTCAATAAGAAGGTATATGGAAGGTTTGTGGAGGTCATGGCGAATACTTTACCAAGAGCTTCCGAACCAGTGAAAAGTTTTGTCGGATCTTTAATTTGTTGTAAAACAGCAGTCATGACTTGTTGCTGTCTACGAGTACGGCCATAGTCCCCCTCATCATCATCACGGAAACGTGCATAGTTGAGAAGAGTCGACCCATTCATCTGTTGTTTCCCAGCTCGAATGGTTTGAGTCGGTGACTCAGTTTCCGTTGCGTGCAAGTCATCGCCTACAGTCGCTTCTGTAACTGGGACCCCATTTAGAGTTGAAAACTGAGCATCAATGGTCACACCATCAGGGAAAAGCGTATCAATGGCTGTTGCAAAGGCTTGGAAATCGACAAGGGCATAATATTTGATGTCCAGATCAAAATTATCCTTGAGCACCTTGCGGACCATTTCAGCTCCTTGTTTACCTTCTTGTTCCCCTAATTCATAGGCCAAGTTTAATTTATGGTCTGTCTGTTTTTGACCATTGATGACTTGGCTATACCCATCAATATAGACCAGGTTATCACGCATAAAGCTAACGAGCTTCAATTTTTTATCCTTGCCACTTACATTCAAAACCATAATGGAATCTGTCCGTGTTTCTGCACTATTCTGTCCAATACGGCCATCCGTACCCAAAATCAGAATATTAACCCCATCACGCGTATCTTGTCCATTGAAGACTTCAACCTGAGCAGCTTTGGCATCTTTGGGCCCATTTGAACTATTAGGGTTCGCCGATTGGAAGCCTTTTAAGAACATGACGATCATTCCTACTGCTACACAAAGCAATATCATCCCTAACCAAGCAAATAAGCGTTTAAAACGAAAACCTCTTTTTTTCTTTTGCTTCTTAGCTTTTGGAATCTTCGTTTCCAGTTGATTTCCACTACTACGGCGACTAGAACGACTACGATTAGCATAGGTTGGCAGGTTGATACCAGAGTCTGAAAGAAGTTGTTCTTTGGCTTCTGGATTGAAAACTTCTGATGAATCTTTTTGACCTTCTAACTTGGCTTGTAAAAAGGCAAATTCTCTCTTTTCTTTCTCATTCAAATAATGAATGTTTTTCAAAAGATAGTCATATCTCAGTTTTTCATGATGTGTCAAAGGATTCTCTCTAGTCATTCCTTCTCCTTCCCTTTATCCTGTATGGTATAGATAGGGTAAGCTCCTAGTATTTTATACTGGATTCCAATCGTTTCTAGTTCTTTTTGAGCAAAATGGACCAGTTCTTTATCAGCATAGTCCACATCAATGATAAAAAAATATTCTCCCAAGACTGTTTTTAGGGGACGACTTTCTATCTTGGTTAAGTCAATCCCTCGCCAAGCAAAGGTCGAGAGTGCCTTGTAAAGTGCACCAGGTAAATTGTCTGGCAAGGTCACTGCTAGGCTCATTTTTTCAGTTGCATCTTGTAAAGGAATCTGTGGCAACTCTGCACCCAACACCCAAAAACGAGTGAAATTGGCTTCCATTTCTTGGATATCTTGCGCAATCAATTCTAGACCATATTCTTCAGCAGAGCTTCTTGGAGCAATGGCAGCAAAAGGCTGATCTGGATGCTCGGAAACATAGCGGGCAGCGTAGGCTGTACTGGCAGTGACTTCTAGTTGCGCATCTGGATAATGCTCATCAATAAATTTCTTCCCCTGTGCCAAGGCCTGCGGATGAGAAAAGATTTTCTCAATTTTAACTTGCCCTGGCACCGCCATCAACTGTTGATGAATTGGCTGTACAATCTCCGCCACAGCTTGAATTCGAGCCTGGTGGAAAAGATAATCCAAGGTTTCATGAACACTACCTTCAATAGAATTTTCAACTGGCACCACTGAAAAGTCTACTAAGCCCTGTTCGTAAGCCTTGATAACGTCCGTAATATTTGAAAAAGGCTCTAGTTCCTCATGAGGAAAAGCCGTTTGCACCACATGGTGCGAAAAAGATCCTTTGGGACCTAGATAGGCAATTTTCATGTCAATTCCTCTATAATTTCCTCTGGACTTAGCTTGGACACATCGATAACTTTACTAGCCACTTCCTCATACCAAGCCTGTCTTTCGTTAAAAATTGCAAGCAATTCTTCCTTGCTATTCTTTAAAAATAGTGGGCGTTGATTGTCCTTATCAGCTGAAATTCGCTGGTACAGGGTCTCAAAATCTGCTTTAAGGTAGATGTTGTCTGGATTTTGCTTGAGCAAGGCACGATTACGCGGAGAAATGACTACTCCTCCCCCAGTTGACACGACTTGATCTGTCTTTAGCAAATCAGCTAGGACTTCTTCTTCTAACTGACGAAAAGCTGCTTCTCCTTTTTCTTCAAAGAAACGAGCAATCGGCATCCCCAAGCGTTCTTCAAGTAAGGCATCCATGTCTACAAAGTCAGGATCTAATCCTCTAGCAATAGTAGATTTTCCTGCACCCATAAATCCAAGTAAAACCTTAGCCATGAATCAAGGTCTCCAAATCATCAAAGAAGCTTGGGTAGCTTGTGTTAATAGCTTCTGCACGGTCCAATTCGACCTCTCCATCTGCAACTAAGAGTGCTGCAATGGCTGTCATCATGCCGATACGGTGGTCACCAAAGGTATTGACTCTGGCTCCATGGAGAGCAGATTTCCCTTTGATAATCATGCCGTCTGCTGTAGGAGTAATAGCTGCTCCCATGCTATTTAAAGCGTCTGCGACAACTTGAATACGATCCGTTTCTTTAACCTTGAGTTCTTCTGCATCTTTGATAACCGTTTGACCTTGAGCTTGGGTAGCAAGAAGGGCGATAATTGGCAATTCATCAATTAAGCGCGGAATCAAGGCTCCGCCAATCTCAGTTCCTTTTAGGTCTGACGTCTCAACAGTCAAAGTTGCAGACTTAGCAATTGGGTCAATGTCAGTAAGATCCAATTTCCCACCCATAGCACGGATAACATCAATAATCCCTGTACGTGTTTCATTAATACCAACATTCTTAAGCACCACACGAGAATTTGGAACAATCAAACCTGCGACTAACCAAAAGGCTGCACTAGAAATATCTCCAGGTACGACAACAGTTTGCCCACTTAGTTTCTGTGGCCCTTGGACTGTGATTTTCTTACCATCGACACTCAAGTCTCCGCCAAATTGACGCAGCATATCTTCTGTATGATTACGAGTGCACTCCTTCTCAATGATGACAGACTGACCCTGAGCCTGCAAAGCTGCAAAAATCAAGGCTGACTTAACTTGAGCAGAGGCAATCGGCAATTCATAATGAATAGGTGTTAAGTTTTTTGTTCCTTTTAAGTGTAACGGTGGCAAGTCTCGCTCTGTCTGACCAGAAATGCTAACTCCCATTTTTTTCAAAGGAAGGGTCACACGGTCCATAGGACGTTTGGAAAGACTGTCATCTCCAAACATCTCTACTTCAAAGTCTGCACCAGCAAGTACACCTGAAATCAAACGAATAGAGGTCCCAGAATTCCCCATATCGAGAGCGTTCTTAGGGGCTTTCAATCCATCCATCCCGACACCTTGAATGGTAACGACACCGTCCTTGTCCTCAATCTCAACGCCGAGGTCGCGAAAAACTTGCATAGTTGACAAAACATCCTCACCACGTAAGATATCATAAACCTTGGTCTCGCCCTCAGCTAAGCTCCCAAAAATGATAGAGCGATGACTGATAGACTTATCCCCTGGTACTCGAATACTACCATTCAAATGGTTAATGTTTGTTTTTAACTTCATACTAGACCTCATACTGACAATACTTTTTCTTATTTTATCATAAAAAGTCAGAAATTTCTTAAAAATTCCTGACTTTATGAGGTGAATTCTTATTTTAAAAGTTCTGAAATTGGTTCAAAAACAATTTTTTCAATATCAGAAAGGTAGATAGAAAGTTGTTGCTGTTTGGCAAAGAAGGCTGATAAAAGAGAGTTGCCTTGAATCTGCTTACCAAAGCTTTCCATTTTTTCTTGGAAAGAAGCGTCGGGCATTTGACCAGTTTGGGCCATGACTTGGATTTCATGCTGAAAAGCAATATAATCTGCAAAAATCTTGCTAGCTTCTGCATCTGCTTGGATAGCATCTCTAGCTTCCTTAACCGCCTTGTATTCAGGCAACTCACGTAGTCCACGACTAAGTTCATTTGCACTATCATAAATATTTGACATAATTGTCCTCCTTATTTAATAACGACTGTGTAATTTGTATTTTCTGTAATGACTTGCTCAGCACGTTTTAAATCCTGAGCATTCTTAAGGGAAATTTGTAGAATCCCGTGAACATCCTCACGGTTTTCCTCATTGATATGGATATTGACCAAGGAAGTTCCACGTAGCAATTCCAAGATGCGCAAGATAACATCTTCCTCATCGGGAACATCGACATAGAGGTCAAATGAGCTATCTACTCCTCCACGTTTATGGATTTCCATAGCTTGGCGTTGCTCCCGCGCTTGGTTGAAAAAATTCCAGATTTGATTTTCATCACCCCTACTGATTGCTTGACCTATCTCATCCAAACGCCCCTTGAAATCCTCGATACGTTCAATAATGGTCTCTCGATTGGATAAGAGGATAGAAGTCCACATGCCTGGCTCACTTTCGGCGATTCGAGTCATATCCCTGAAACCACCCGCCGCAAAACGTCGTGCCATCCCATGTTCTTCGGCATAACTAGCAGTTTGTTCCATCAAGCTTGATGCTAAGATATGCGGAAAATGACTGATCTGAGAAGTTACTCGGTCATGCTCTGTAGCATCGATTTCAATGAAACGAGCGTGAAGACCTGACAGCAAGTCCTTCATTTCTTCGAGCGTATCCTGGGTTGTTAGACTCGAAGGTGTGAAGATATAGTAGGCATTTTCAAAAAGATTAACATCGGCAGAAGCCGCTCCTGTCTTATGACTCCCTGCCATAGGATGAGCCCCTACAAAGCGAACAGGCTTACCAGCAAAATTCTCCTCCGCTACATTCACAATAGCTGATTTGGTTGAACCAGCATCAGAAATAATGACACCTTCTTTTAGTTCCAAAGTTGCTAATTCTTGTAAAAAAGCAATGGTTTGCTTGATTGGCAAGGTAAGAATGATGACATCTGCAAGTGGAGCAAAACTGACAAAGTCATCCGTCGCTCGGTCAATCATTCCTCTCTCCAAGGCAATATCTCTAGACGCTTGACTACGATTGTATCCTAAAATTTCATAATCAGGATGATCTCGCTTGATTCCGAGTGCCATGGAAGCACCAATCAAACCTAGTCCTGCGATATAGATGGTTTTTGCCATAAGAACTCCTTAATAATTCTTTGTATACTCCCGATGTTTCACAACAGCTTCTTTTAATTCTTCCAGATTATCAGAAGAAAATTTCTCTAGAATTTCTTGAGCCAAGACTGTTGCTACGACTGCTTCCATAACAACACCTGCTGCTGGAAGAGCGGTTGGATCACTTCTCTCCACCGTTGCCTTATAAGGCTCATGGGTTTCAATATCGACACTCATCAACGGCTTGTAGAGAGTCGGAATTGGTTTCATAACCCCACGAACAAGAATCGGTTGGCCATTGGTCATACCACCTTCGAAACCTCCGAGATTATTAGTACGACGAGTATAGCCATCTTCTGGTGACCAGAGAATTTCATCCATGACTTGGCTGCCCTTGAGATAACCTGCTTTAAAACCAAGTCCAAACTCCACACCCTTAAAGGCGTTGATTGAAACAACTGCTTGAGCTAGCCTTGCATCTAGTTTGCGATCCCATTGAACATAAGAACCCAAACCAACCGGAACGCCACCGACAACCGTTTCAACAACTCCACCAATGGTATCTCCATCACGTTTAATCTGATCAATATAATCCTTGATCTCCTGCTCACGTTCTTGGTTGACGATAGAAACTTCTGACTGGGCAGCTAGTTTTTTAATCTCTGCGACTGTTAAGTTTTCTGGAACATCGATTTCCTTGCCACCAAAAACAACAACATGGTTAGCAATTTCAATATCAAGTTCAGCTAAAAGCCGCTTGGCTACTGCCCCAACTGCAACCCGCATAGTTGTTTCACGGGCAGATGAACGTTCCAGAGAATTTCGCAAATCATCAAAGCGGTATTTGATACCTCCTACCAAGTCAGCGTGACCTGGGCGAGGATGTGTGATTTTTCGTTTACTTTTAAGTTTATCCTCAATATCCTCAGCAGACATGATATCTAGCCATTTTTGATGGTCTTTGTTAATGACATCCATGGTAATGGGAGCCCCTGTCGTCTTCCCGTGGCGAACACCAGAAGTAAAGACAACTTGGTCACTTTCAATCTTCATACGACCACCACGTCCATATCCACCCTGGCGACGTTTAAGATCCTCATTGATATCTTCTGCAGTCAAAGGCAGTCCTGCTGGAATTCCTTCAATAATTGCTGTCAGACGAGGACCATGTGATTCTCCTGCTGTTAAATATCTCATACATTCTCCTTATTTTACTAGGTAATCTTTCATTTCTTCGAGAGAAACTGGGTGAATCCTTGCTGAACCAAGTTCTGGTACCAAGACTAATTTCAAAGTATTGCCACGCGCTTTTTTATCGTGAGTCAAAGCCTGATAAAGCTTATCAAGGTCCCAGTTTTCATAATCAACAGGAAGGCCAAATTTCTGACACATTTCTCGGATAGACTGAGTGATTCCAGCTGGCATAAGGCCTTTTTGTTCTGCTACCTTAGAAACCTGAACCATTCCCATCGCTACTGCCTCACCATGCATGACACGTCCATAACCAGCAGTTGCTTCAATAGCATGACCGATTGTATGACCAAAGTTGAGATACAGACGAATGCCATTGTCCAATTCATCCTCAACTACCATCTTTCGCTTGACCTGGCAAGAATGCTCAATCAAACTTTCTGAATGCTCCAAAATACTCTCTACAGAACCATCCATTTCAGATAATAAGTCCCAGAGTTCTGGATCTTCAATTAAGCCATACTTGATGACTTCACCCATTCCTTCAATCAATTCTCTCTTCCCTAAGGTTTCAAGAACGTTTGGGTCAATCAAAACACCATCTGGCTGGGCAAAAGTTCCCACCATATTCTTGGCAAAAGGAGTATTCACTCCTGTCTTACCCCCGATTGAAGAGTCAACTTGAGCTGTCAAGCTAGTCGGAATTTGAACAAAGTGAATACCTCGCATATAGGTTGAGGCTACAAAGCCAGCCAAATCACCAACTACACCACCACCTAAAGCTACAATTCCGTCACTGCGAGTCAAGTCTTGCTTAACTAGAAATTCATAAGCCTTTTGAACCGTGGTTAGATTTTTTCGCTCTTCCCCCTCTAGAAAGTCAAAAACTGCCACTTGAAAACCAGCATCCTCTAAGCTCAATTTTACTTTTTCTGCATAGAGAGAAGCCACATGGTTATCGGTAATGATAACGACTTTTTGTGGTTGCCAAAGTTCCCTCAACCATTTTCCTGCTTGAGACAGGCATCCTTTTTCAATCTGAATATCATAAGGATGGTGGGGAAGGTCTATTTTGATTTTCATAGCAGTTCTCCTTTTTTCATTTTTGATACTTTTGTTTTAGTAATTTCCAGATTTGATCGGTTGGCATTTCCTTGCCGGTCCATAACTGAAAAGCTTCAGCTGCTTGGTAAAGCAACATGCCCAGACCATTAACAGCATGATTGCCCTGGTTTCTTGCCCAATTTAAAAATGGTGTCTCAAAGGGTTGATAAATCACATCAGCTACCAAAAGCTTCTCTGGTAAAAGGACACTTGCTGGGATTGGCAGAGATACTCCATCCATGCCAACACTAGTCGCATTTACCAGTAAATCCGAATCAATTATCCTTGCTTGCAGTTCAGAAACATCTTCTAGAGCAAATAAATCTACTTTAAACCCTGTTTCATTTTGTAGTTTTTCTAAGTAAGGTCTTGTTTTTTCTATTGAAGCCGAACGTACAAAGACAGAAACTTGACTGACTCCATCCAAGATTGCCTGCGCCAAAATTGCCTTGGCTGCACCGCCTGATCCTAACAATACCATTCTTTTCCCAGATATTTTAAAAGAAGGCAAGCTCTTAAAGAATCCCTTGCCATCTGTGTTATATCCGATTAAAGTTCCCTCTCGATTCACCACTGTATTGGCAGCACCAATCAACCGAGCTTCTTCACTCAACTGGTCCAGATAAGAAATCACCTGCTCCTTGTAAGGCATGGAAAGATTGATCCCAAACATCTGATAGCGACGAACATTTGCAACTGTTTCTGCCAAGTCAGTCGCTTCTACTTCCCAAGCTACATAGACACCATTGGTATGAGTTGCTTCAAAAGCTTGATTGTGAATGAAGGGTGAAATGGAGTGTTTGATAGGATTGGCGACTACAGCTGCTAAACGTGTGTAGCCATCAATCTTCATTTAGTATCTCCCGAATTTTTTTCATGCTAGAAAGTGAAATCTGTCCTGGAGCACTGGCTTCGTCCAGACTTGCAAAAGACCAGCTAGAACCTGTCACATCTGAAGTGACACGAGAAACCTTACCCACTTTCCCCATAGAAATCGTCACATATTCTTGTTCTGGGTTCAATGTTTTAAAACCACGTGTAAAGTTCATAAGGTCCAATACATCTTGTTCTGTTTGAGCCATAACCGATACTTTAACCACTTTCGGAGTTAGACTGGTTAGCTCGGATAAGATTTCCATCATATTCTCTGGAGTTTCTTGAAAGTTATGATAACTCAAGACTAGATTTGGAAAATCAAGCATCTCTTCAAAAACATCCTTGTGAGAAAAATACTCAAAATCAATATATTCTGGTTGATAGAGTTGAGCTACATCTTTGATAATTTGGACATACTCTGCTGAATCCAAATCTATCTCTCCTCCCTCAGCACGAGTTCGTAGGGTAAAGAGGAGTTCGCGACCTGCAAATTTTTCAAAAATAGCTGGAGCTACCTGTAAAATAGCTTCCTTTGGTAGAAAATCGGCACGCCACTCAATGATATCAGCATCGATATACCGCATGGCATCGATTCCTTGCGCCTCTTCCAAACTCTTTGGCATTACTGAAACGACTAATTTCATTTAGTTACCTTCATGCTAATCACCTTGAGGTAATTACTACTTTCATCTTTTTCATTGTAGACAAAGTCTGCTGGAAGTCCATACTTTTGAAGAACCTGATATTTTCTTCCTGCGAATCCTTTGTCGATTTGTTCTATAAATTTTTGACGGGAAACATTGGCAGCATTGGTGCTAGCAATGATCATACCTCCCGGATTTAAAATCTCTAAACTCTGGGAAATCAACTTGTGATAGTCCTTAGCTACAGAGAAAGTTTGCTTTTTATTACGGGCAAAACTAGGTGGATCAAGAACGATCACATCATAAGATAAGCCCTTACGTTTAGCGTATTTAAAGTATTCAAAGACATCCATAACAATGAAACGATGACTGTCAAGACTGAGTCCATTGGCATGAAAATGAGCTTCTGATAGTTCTCTTGAACGTTTGGCTAGGTCTACAGAGGTTGTTTCACTAGCTCCCCCCATAGCTGCAGCAACTGAGAAGGCTGCTGTATAGGAAAACATATTTAGCAAGGACTTGCCCATGGCTAAACCATCAACCAAGCTACCACGAACTTCATGCTGATCCAAGAAAATCCCTGTCATAAGACCATCATTCATAAAGACTTGGTACAAGACTCCATTCTCAAGAACTGTAAAATTTTCTGGTGCTTCTTGACCATAGATATGGGCAGACTCATAGTCTAGACCTTTAAAACGAATCTTTTCATAGGCACCTAAGACTTCAGGGAAAACCTGAGCAAAAGCTGCTAAAATCTGTTGGCGAAGTCCATAGATATAGGAGTTATACCAAGAAAAAACAACATAATCTCCATAAAGATCCAAAGTCATTCCACCAAAACCATCGCCTTCTTGATTAAACAAACGAAAGGCAGTTGTCAACTCATCTTGATAGTAAACAGAACGTCTTTGTTTGGCTTTTTCAAACAAACTTTCAAAGAATTTTTGGTTAAAAGAAAGCTTCTGTTTCGTTACAAACCAACCAATCCCCTTATTTTGACGAGATAAATAGGCCTTGCCCAAAAACTGCTTGTTTTGACTCAATAACTCGACTTCTTGATCAGTTTCAGATAGTTCTGGAAAATCAATTTCCTCCAAAAGTACTAGACCTTGGTTTAGTTTTTTTTCAACACGTCTACTGACGAATACTTTATTCATAAATACTATTATAACAAATTTTATGACAATTCACAAAATAGAAACTATTGATTTATCCATCATCTTGCCCTATCTGAGAGAATTTTTCCTCCCATTAGTCCTACTATTTTTATTTTATATATTTCAACACTTCTAGTTGAAAAATAGACATAAAATTTTAAGAGTTTAATTTGAGCGCAAACGTTTGCGCAGAAGCTGACTTTATGCTACAATAATTCTCAACACTGTAAGTAAGAGGATAAACTATGAAAAATCAAACCTTAATGCAATATTTTGAATGGTATCTATCCCACGATGGAAAACACTGGATGCGCCTAGCTGACGACGCTGAACACCTAGCTAACTTAGGCATTAGTCACATTTGGATGCCACCTGCTTTTAAAGCAACAAATGAAAAAGATGTTGGTTATGGCGTCTATGACTTGTTTGACCTTGGAGAATTTAATCAGAAGGGTACTGTACGTACTAAGTATGGCTTTAAGGAAGACTATCTTCATGCCATCCAAACTTTAAAATCTCATGGGATTCAACCAATGGCTGATATCGTCTTAAATCATAAGGCAGCCGCTGACCATTTAGAATCTTTTCAAGTTATCGAAGTGGATCCAGAAGATCGAACTGTGGAACTAGGAGAACCTTTTACCATCAATGGCTGGACTGGTTTTACTTTTGATGGACGACAAAATACCTACAATGACTTCCACTGGCACTGGTACCACTTTACTGGAACTGACTACGATGCTAAACGCCGTAAATCTGGAATCTATCTGATACAGGGAGACAACAAAGGCTGGGCTCATGAGGAATTAGTCGACAATGAGAATGGCAATTACGACTATCTCATGTATGCCGATCTAGATTTCAAACATCCTGAAGTGATAAAAAATATCTACGATTGGGCAGATTGGTTTATGGAAACAACTGGTGTAACTGGTTTCCGTTTGGATGCAGTCAAACACATTGACTCTTTCTTTATGCGCAATTTCATTCGCGATATCAAAGAAAAATATGGCCAAGATTTCTATGTCTTTGGAGAATTCTGGAATCCAGACAAGGAAGCAAATCTGGACTACCTTGAAAAAATTGAAGAACGCTTTGATCTTGTCGATGTTCGCCTTCACCAAAATTTCTTTGAAGCAAGCAAGGCTGGAGAAGACTATGATTTGACAGCCATCTTTGAGGATAGTCTAGTACAACTCAATCCAGACCGAGCTGTAACCTTTGTCGATAACCATGATACTCAACGTGGCCAAGCTCTTGAATCCACTGTTGAAGAATGGTTTAAACCAGCAGCCTACGCCCTCATTCTTTTGCGAGAGCAGGGGCTCCCATGTGTCTTTTATGGAGACTACTATGGTATTTCTGGTCAATATGCTCAGCAAGATTTCAAAGATGTTCTTGACCGTTTGCTAGCTATCCGAAAAGAGTTGGCTTATGGAGAGCAAACCGACTACTTTGATGACCCTAATTGTATCGGTTGGGTCCGTTCAGGAGCTGACAATCAATCACCACTTGCCATCGTGATTTCTAATGGCCAAGCAAACTCCAAAACCATGTTCGTCGGTCAAGAATGGGCTGACCAAACCTTTGTTGATTTGCTTGGTAACCATCCTGACCAAGTAACCATCAATGCTGAAGGTTATGGAGATTTCCCAGTTACAGAACGCTCTCTTAGCGTCTGGGGACTGGCTAACTAATCAATTAATACTCTTCGAAAATCTCTTCAAACCACGTCAGCTTCTCCTTGCCGTATATGTGTTACTGACTTCGTCAGTTCTATCCACAACCTCAAAACGGTGTTTTGAGCAACCTGCGGCTCGCTTCCTAGTTTGCTCTTTGATTTTCATTGAGTATAAAACACACAAAAAATGCCCACAAGCTAGATTTTCTTTCTAGCCTGTAGGCATTTTTTCTATTATCAATACTTAAAATTGGTCTTTCCAAAGATCCATAGCATTTTGAAAATCTGCAGAAACTTGAACATTTTGAGGATTAGTCGCTTCTCTCTCCTGACGCTTCGCCTCTACCTGTACTACACTCTTAATGCCTTCATGACGCCAGTTTCGTAGGATAGCTTGGATATACTTCCAATTTGGTTTTCCATTCAAAACGGCCTCACGTAGGGCCTCTTTGATCAGGTCCGCACTGGTTCCGTCTTCTTTCAAACTCTTTTCTAAATCTTCGATCTCAAAAGGACTCAAGAGACGCCCTAGTTCTTGTTGGAAGGTTTCCACCAAGTCTTTCAAATCATTTTTAACGAGTAGCGCTTGGTTTGGTTCTTGCTTTTCAAAAAGTTGGTCTAAGCGCTCTAAAGCCAAAGTCGCATCAAAAATAACTTCTATTTCTCCATTGAGTTCAATAGTACGATATTGGAGTAAGCCTTTTTCGGTCAAGCGTGAAATTGCTTGATTGACTTCATAGACTTGCTTGCCTATTTTCTCAGCAATTTGGCTTGGGGACAATTCCCCTAAGGCTGTTGTATTTTGTAGATAAAAGAATTGCCAAACTAAGAAATCATCGCTTGATGAGAAAAGTTGATTGTAGTTTAAGAGCAGAGCACTTGGTAAGACCAAATTCCCTGATTTGAAAGCATCTAAATATGTCATAATTCCTCTTATAAATATCCAAAATGAGACACATCTTCTTCTGCACTCTTCCACTCAAAAGGCGTTTCTTGGTAAACTGCATAATTTACCCAGTTACTGAAAAAGAGAGCTGCTGAGGAACTCCAACGCATACAAGGAAGTTCATGGATGTCATCATTTTTGAAATAATTTTCTGGTATATGGGGATCTAAACCAGCATCTAGATCTCTAAAATATTCCTTGGCTAGCGTATCACGATCATACTCCAAATGCCCAAAGCTATAAACTTCTCTTAAATCTCGGCTTGCAAGGATAGAGATTCCCACTTCTTTTCCAGATGCTAAGATCTCTAAATTTGTTTTATTTACAATGTCTTCTTTGAGAATTTCTGTGTGACGAGAATGGGGAGACACATACAAATCATCAAAGCCTCTCAGTAAAAGATGACCTTCTTTTAAAACATCCTGAGGATAAATTCCCGAAAGTTTTTGAGCCATCTGGTGTTTATCTACGCCGTAACGATAGTAGAGGCCAGCCTGTGCTCCCCAGCAAATATGCAGGGTTGAAAAGACATGAGTCTTTGACCAATCGATGACCTGAGTAAATTCCTCCCAATAGTCCACTTCTTCAAAAGGGAGATGTTCAACTGGTGCTCCTGTGATAATCAAGCCATCAAAATACTGGTCTTGAACTTCCGAGAAGGTCTTATAAAAAGTCTCCATATGTTCAGAACGAGTTGTTTTCGACTGATGACTTTCCATATATAAGAAATCAATATCTAACTGCAAAGGAGTATTAGCTAAATGTCGTAAAAGCTGAGTCTCTGTAACCATCTTCTGTGGCATCAAGTTTAAAATCAGAATTTTCAGTGGTCGAATATCCTGATGAGCCGCCCGCTGGTCATCCATGACGAAAATATTTTCCGTTCGTAAAATCTCAACTGCTGGTAATTTTTTATCTATTCGAATCGGCATGGAAATCTCCTTACTGTATCAAGTTTAGGCTCAAGTGAACATACAGTCATCAAGTGAAAAAATCAGCTGACGAAAGTCCTTCCCTTTATTATACTGTAAGAAGATATAGTTTTCAATTATAGTTTTTCTCTAACTAGATATAGCCTTTTTTTATATCAGATGAAGAGAAAACAGCCCTAGGGACTGTTTTTCATTAATAATGCATAAGCACCTTGTAGTCGTAATCTCCGATAGCTTCACGACCTTTAAGCTCATCAAGTTCGATCAAGAAGGCGCAACCTGCTACGACTCCACCCAATTTTTCAATCATTTCGATTGTAGCCTTAACAGTACCACCTGTTGCCAAGAGGTCATCTACGATCAGAACACGTTGTCCTGGTTTGATAGCATCTGCGTGCATAGTCAAAGTATCAACACCATATTCTTTTTCATAGTCAGCTGATATCACTTCGCGTGGCAATTTTCCTGGTTTACGCACAGGTGCAAAACCGATTCCCAACTCAAAAGCAACTGGACATCCAACGATAAATCCACGCGCTTCTGGTCCTACGATCATATCAATCTTTTTGTCAGTAGCATATTGAACAATTTCACGAACAGCGTAGCTGTAGGCATTGCCGTTAGCCATCAAAGGGCTGATATCACGGAATGTAATTCCTTCTTGTGGATAATTTTCAATACTTGCAATGTAATCTTTTAAGTTCATAGTTTTTCTTTCTTTTTAAGTTTTTACTCCCTATTATACCATAAATCTTAGAAAAGAGAAATAGAAAGAAGCCCTGGAAACTGAGTCCAAGGCTTCTAATTAAATCTGTAACTATTGCTCGTTTAATGAAATCTTTCCTTCTTTTTGCTTTTAGATTTTTGATTGAGTTGACGATTTTGTTCGATACGCCACTCTCGCTCAAAGTAGGACATGGTTTCAAAGACTCTTCGCGGTAAACCGACATCCAGCAAGTAGATTGGGATTTTCAAAACATTTGATTGCTTTGTAGTCGAAAATCTACTTCGTAAACGATTCCATAAAGAGTTGGTTTTTATAAAATCCTTGTCATAAAAATGAACTTCAATAGTATAAAAATTCCTCGAACTTCTTCCACCCTTGATTCTCATAAGAGAAAACGTTTCTACCTGCCCCCAAGAATAAAACTGCCAATCTTTTTTAGGATGTGGCTTATAGAAAAAACCTTGAGACGTACATTTCAAATACTCTTTATCTGAAAAAAGAAGTCGCAAGCGTTCATACAAAATCCATCCAACAATGATGATTAAGAATAAGATAAAGAGTCTTAATGCCACCAATCCCACAGGTGCCTCCTTGGGATAGGTCATCATAAAAGATAGGATCCAAAGAAGAAAAGCTAACTCAACTAAGCAGAGAGAAATATTCCAGATGATTTTCTTGCTGCTCCATTTGATGATTTTTTCTTCCATTAAGCTAACTCACTTAAATATTCATAGCGTTCATATTTTTCAAGCAAGGCTTCATTCTTTTCGTCCAGCTCTTTTTGAAGGGTAGCTAGCTTGCCAAAGTCAGAGCCATTTGCCTGCATCTCTTCTTCAATCTCAGAAATACGGTTCTCCAAGTTTTCGATATCGCCTTCAATACTTGCCCACTCCTGCTTTTCTTGGTAGGTCATGCGTTTCTTTTCTTCACGGACTTTGACAACTTTTTCTTTCTCAACCTTTTGAACTTGACTTGTCGCTTCTGCTTCGAAGGCCTTTTCATCCAGATAATCGGTATAGTTGCCAAAGAAGGGACGGATGGTGCCATTCTCAAAGGCAAGGATCTTAGTCGCCACCTTATCAAGGAAATAACGGTCGTGACTAACGGTCAAGACTGGACCTGCAAAACCTTGTAAGAAATTTTCTAGAACAGTTAAGGTCGCAATGTCTAGGTCATTAGTCGGCTCATCCAAGAGGAGAACATTGGGTTTTTCCAATAGTAACTTGAGGAGGTAGAGACGTTTCTTCTCTCCACCTGATAGCTTCTCAATCAAAGTACCGTGTGTTGAACGCGGGAAGAGAAATTGTTCTAGTAACTCAGCGATTGAAGTCGTAGAGCCACCACTGGTCTTAACCTCTTCTGCCACTTCCTGCAGATAGTTGATAACCCGCTTACTCTCATCCAAGCCTTCGATTTGTTGAGAGAAATAGGCGATGCGAACCGTTTCCCCAATCACAACTTGACCTGCTGTCGGCTCAAGACTTCCTGCAATCAGATTGAGCAGAGTTGATTTTCCAACACCGTTGTCCCCAACAATTCCGATACGGTCTTTGGCTTGAACCAAAAGGTTAAAATCTTGCAAAATCTGTTTGTCGTCATAGGCAAAGGAAACATCCTTAAACTCGATGACCTTTTTACCGATACGGCTGGTTTCAAAATTCATGCTCAAGTCTGTCTCAACACTAGTATCAGAAACCTCCTTTTTCAAGTCATGGAATCGATTGATACGTGCTTGTTGCTTGGTTGCACGAGCCTGTGGTTGTCTGCGCATCCAGGCCAATTCCTGCTTATAAAGTTGCTCTTTTTTGTGAAGAAGAGCTGCATCGCGCTCATCCTGTTCAGCCTTGAGGCGAACATAGTCCTGATAATTACCCTGATATTCTGTCAAACCAGCTCGGTCTAACTCGAAAATTCGCGTCGAAAGCGCATCTAGGAAGTAACGGTCGTGGGTGATAAAGAGGACGGTCTTCTTGGAATTTTTCAAAAAGAGGGTCAGCCACTCAATGGTGGCAATATCCAAGTGGTTGGTTGGTTCATCCAAAAGCAAAAGATTGTGATTTCCTAGCAGAACTTGGGCCAACTGAACCCGTCTTCGCAATCCACCCGAAAGAGCTCCAACTGGAATTGATAAATCCTGAATTCCCAACTTGCTGAGAACGGTCTTGACCTGACTCTCAATTTCCCAAGCTTGGAGAGAATCCATCTCCGCCATAACCCGTTCCAAACTGGCTTGCTTATCCTCACTGTAGTTGAACATGATCAATTCATACTCACGGATCAACTGGATTTCTTTCAAATCGCTCGATAGAACAGTATCCAAGACAGTCTTGCTATCATCAAAATCGGGATTTTGGGTCAAATAGCCAATCTTGTAATCACTCTTTGCTGAAAAAGGGCTAATATCGCCATCAAAACCTGAAACACCTGAAAGCACATCTAGAAGGGTTGTTTTCCCAGTTCCGTTGACACCGATAAGACCGATTCTATCCAAGTCATGGATGATAAAGGAAATATCCTTAAAGACAGTCTTGTCTCCAACGGATTTACTTAGTTTTTCAACAATAAAATCACTCATTTTTTCTCCCCCAAGTAGGTATGAATAGCTTCCAAGTTATTTTCCAAATCTCCATCCACAATAGCATACTCAATCTCTGCTAAAATTTCTCCCATTTCTGGTCCTGGCTGATAGCCGTATTCCTTGATGAGAATCCCACCATTGATTTGAATTTCTTTTTTATCATGGATGGTTAAGCTGTGGTAAGTCTCTTCGATAGCCTGTGGATTGACTTCTTTTCCTTGAGCCTGACGAAGATTTTCAGCCTGTAAAAGCAAATCTAGATCAAAACGGTAACAATCACGCTTGCTTAGTTCCCCTTCTTCACGAAGTTTTAAGATCGTAAGTAAATCTTGAACTTGCTTAGCGAATTGACGCGAAGTTTTCCAATGTTTCAAAAATTGTTGAGCATCTTCCACTTCTAAAACCCATAAAAGTGCAGCCCAGGCTTGTTCAGAAGATTCAAAGGTAAAATCAGCATCTAAGTCAAATAAAGATTGGAGGTTCTCCTGACTACCAGCCATATCCGGAAGATAATCATAAGCTTTACTTGCAATCATAGAAGACAGACCTACTCGCCAATGAGGAGCTAGTAGAAGTTTATCAAATTCAACAAAAGTACGCTCCACAGAGATTTTTTCTAGGAGTGGCGTCAAATCTTTCATAGCCTCAAAGGTTTCTTGCTCGAGTTCAAAACCAAGACTAGCTTGGAAACGAAAGCCACGCATAATCCGCAAAGCATCTTCGTTGAAACGCTCACTAGCTACACCAACTGCTCGTAAAACTTGATTTTCTAGATCTCTCAAACCATCGAACAAATCAATGATTTTTCCCATCTCATCCAAGGCAAAGGCATTGACTGTGAAATCACGGCGTTTGAGGTCCTCTTCTAACGAACGAACAAAAGAAACTGAACTTGGTCTACGGTAGTCTACATAGACATCCTCTGTTCGAAAAGTGGTGACTTCGTACTCTTCATCTCCGTCTAAAACCAAAACTGTTCCGTGCTCAATGCCAATGTCAGCTGTCCGTGGAAAAATCTGCTTGGTCTCCTCTGGATAAGATGATGTCGCAATATCCACATCATGGATGGGACGATCGAGCAGGGCATCCCTAACAGATCCCCCAACAAAATAGGCTTCATAGCCTGCTTCTTTAATTTTTTCTAATACTGGTAAAGCCTTCTGAAATTCAGAAGGCATTTGTGTTAATCTCATAATAAGTGTTCTAATCCATAGACAAGCTCATGACGCTTGACAACTTCTTTGATTCCCAAATTCACCCCTGTCATGAAGGAGCTACGATCATAGGAGTCATGACGTAAAGTCAATCCTTCTCCCTGATTTCCAAATATAACTTCCTGATGAGCTACCAAACCTGGCAAACGGACTGAGTGGATTCGCATACCATCAAAGTTAGCTCCACGTGCACCTGAAATGAGTTCTTCCTCATCACTAGCACCTTGTTGGATAGACTCACGAACTTCTGCCATCAATTCCGCTGTTTTGATAGCTGTTCCGCTCGGAGCATCTTTTTTCTTGTCATGGTGAAGCTCAATAATCTCTACATTTGGGAAGTATTTTGCAGCTTGTGCCGCAAATTGCATGAGCAAGACAGCACCCAAAGCAAAGTTAGGAGCAATCAAGCCACCCAAGTTTTTAGAACGAGAAAATTCTTTTAGTTCTTCAATCTCTTGACTAGTGAAACCTGTTGTTCCAACTACTGGAGCAAAGCCATTTTCAAGAGCAAAGCGTGTATTCTCATAGGCAACAGCTGGTGTTGTAAAGTCCACCCATACATCTGCCTCAAAATCTGCCAAGTCATTCTTATCATTGAATACTGGAATTCCCTGCCAGTCAGATGCAGACTCAAAAGGATCTAAAACTGCTACTAGTTCAAGTTCAGGATCAGACAAAACCATCTGACAAGCAGATTGGCCCATTCTCCCCTTAAAACCAGCAATAATTACTCGAATACTCATCTCAATCTCTACTCCTGTTTAAGATACAAAGGACCTTAGCTGCCCATGAAAAATAGGGAATGGCGCTGACTTTCCACGAAAGGCAAGACAGGCAGCTTTTTTCAAGAGGCAGGTAGTCCGTGTTCAATTTCTAAGATACAAAGCCTGTAAGAACACAAAGTGAAAATAGGAGGTCTGAGAAAGGAGTATCTACTCCTTGGAAGAACTATCTTTTTCACACAGGGTTCCAGGCGTGTTCAATTTTAAGATACAAAGGACGTAAGCTATCCATGAAAAATAGTCTAGATTATTGGTGTATAGCCCAGAGCAATACTTCCTTCTCCCAGGTGAGTCCCAATAACACTACCGAAGGTTGCAATTGAAACATCTGTAGCCACTCCACCATCGATTAAAAGCTGGTGCAAATCTGCTGCTTTTTGAGGAGCATTCCCGTGAATGACAGTAATCTGGTAATTCCCATTAGCTGTTGCTTCTTTAACAATTTCAACTAAGCGTTTTGTAGCCTTTTTCTCTGTACGAACCTTTTCATATACTTCTATCACACCTTGGTCATTGAAGTATAGGATTGGCTTGATACTAAGGAGATTCCCCAAAATAGCCGCGCCATTAGAGAGTCGTCCCCCCTTAACTAGATGGTCAAGATCATCCACCATGATAAAGGCTGAGGTATTTTCAATCTGTTCAGTTACTTTATCTAAGATAGACTCAAAGCCATCTCCTTGCTCTGCCCATTTAAAGACACTCTCAACCATATAGCCTAGGGGAGCGCTTGTAATACGGGTATCAGGAAAGGCAATGGTTAACCCTTCATATTCATCCTTCATATACTGGATATTTTGGTAAAATCCTGATATTCCAGAAGATAGGAAAAGACCTAAGGCATGTGTATAGCCTTTAGCTTTTAATGATGATAAAATTTCAGCCAACTTGGCAATACTTGGTTGACTCGTTTTTGGCAATTCGCTTGCTGAAGCCATTTTTTCATAAAATTCTTGAGCGGTTAGATTTACACCTTCAACATACTCCTGTCCATCGATATTCACAGGAATGTCTAGCACAAATAAATCTTCTTTCCGCAAGGCTTCCGCTTGTAGAAAAGCAGATGAGTCTGTTATGACCGCTAATTTCATTTCTTAAAACTCCAAATTAATCCCCGGTAAATCAAGGGCAATTTCTGTTACTTCATAAGTCAAACGATTAAGCATATCCAAACATGGACGAGCTAGTGTCTCAACCTCTTCTTGGCTGAAATCACTTGGTTGATCGATAATACGACCTTCAACATGGTTGACTTGAGAAATCGTTCCACTAATGACAAATCTATCAAAGACAATCATAAAGCTCAAAACAACTACTAAAGAGGTAACTTGATTTTCTTGATCATGCTGAAGCAACTGGAAGTTTACATCAACCTTAGTTTCAGGTGCTCCATTTTCATTTTCCCATTCAAAGTTACGCGCATCGAAGTGATACTGACTAACAAATTCTTGTTCACGTTTTAAATTCATTTTCATCTCCATTGGTACAATATAGTTGCCATTGTACCATATTTTTTTATTTTCTGCTAGATTTACTAAATACCAATCTCAGTTTTAACAACTTGGACAATAGTGTCTACATAGTAGTCTACTTCCTCAGTGGTTGGGGCTTCAGCCATGACACGCAAGAGTGGCTCCGTTCCACTTGGGCGAACGAGGATGCGACCATTGCCTGCCATTTCTGCTTCCATCTTCTCGATAATAGCCTTGATAGCTGGCACTTCCATAGCTTTTTCTTTCATGGTATTTTCCACACGGATATTGACCAATTTTTGTGGGTAAATGGTCACTTCTGAGGCCAATTGAGACAAACTCTTACCTGTTTCTTGCATGATCTTCGTCAATTGAACAGCTGAAAGCTGACCATCACCTGTTGTATTGTAATCCATCAAGATAACGTGACCTGACTGCTCACCACCGAGATTGTAACCAGATTTTCTCATTTCTTCAACGACATAGCGGTCTCCAACAGCAGTGACTGCTTTATTGATACCCTCACGATCCAAGGCCTTATGGAAACCAAGGTTGGACATAACTGTTGTTACGATCGTGTTTTGGGCCAACTGACCTTTTTCAGAAAGGTATTTACCAATAATGTACATAATCTTGTCACCATCGACAATTTCGCCATTTTCATCTACAGCAATCAAACGGTCGCTATCACCATCAAAGGCTAAACCAATGGCAGATTGGCTTTCTTTTACAAGTTCTTGCAAAGCTTCTGGATGAGTTGAACCAACGTTCAAGTTGATGTTAAGGCCATCTGGTGTTTCACCGATAACTGTTAATTGAGCACCTAGATCTGCAAAAATTTGACGAGCACTTGTTGCAGCTGCTCCGTTAGCAGTGTCCAAGGCAACCTTCATCCCTTCAAGAGGAGTTCCAGTTGAAACAAGATAGGATTCATACTTACGTAAACCTTCCGGGTAGTCAACAACCGTACCCAAGCCCTCTGCACTTGGACGCGGAAGAGTATCTTCACTGGCATCAAGCAAGGCTTCGATTTCTGCTTCTTTGTCATCGTCTAGTTTAAAGCCATCACCACCAAAGAATTTAATTCCATTATCAAGGGCTGGGTTGTGACTAGCTGAAATCATGACACCTGCGCTCGCACCTTCTACTTTAACAAGATAAGCTACTGCTGGTGTTGCAAGAACTCCTAGTTTATAAACGTGAATTCCGACCGAAAGGAGACCAGCAATCAAAGCTGCTTCTAGCATTTGACCTGAGATACGAGTGTCACGTCCTACAAAAACTTTTGGTGCTTCAGTCGTATGTTGACTGAGAACATAACCTCCAAAACGTCCCAATTTAAAAGCTAATTCTGGCGTAAGTTCTACGTTTGCTTCTCCACGGACTCCATCCGTTCCAAAATATTTACCCATGTTATATCCTTTTCTAATTTTTTAGTCTTTATTTGAAGAGTCTGGTTTGGTTTCAGACCCTGTAGTAGAAGATTTCGTTGAAGATGAGCTAGTCGTTGAAGAGGTAGAACTACTTGCTGATCTAGCTTGTTTCGTTGTTATCTTCATGGTTGTTTCATACGGTGTAATCACCGTTGGTAAAACTGTTCCATTCTTATCAATAGCTTGTAAAGGAACTGAACCCGTATAATTTCCAGTAATTTTTTCACTCGTTGGTAAGACAGCTACAATCTTATCAATCTTAGATAAGGTATCGGCATCACTTGTAACTGAAACGCGTTCATCTGAAACGGTCACACTATCGATGAGAATTCGTTCATCAACCTTACCAGAGTCAATCTGTGGAGTGACTGGTAAATTATCCCGTGTTGCCTTCTTCCCAATCTTAACGGTGATTTTCTGTGGTGTTGCTAGAGCTGTTAAACCGCTTGGAAGATTCTCAATGGTCAAGGGAACTTCAATGGTTCCTTCGGTAGCTTGTGTCAAATCTGCAATAACCTTGAATTTACGAGTGCTTTCTTGCATCTCACTAGCCAAGGTCACTCGATTGGATCCAGTTAAAAATACCGTTACTTCTGAACTAAAACCGCTAATAAAATACTGCTCACTATCGTACTGAATATCAATCGGTACATTTACGACTGTATTGGTATAGGTTTCTGTTCGAGCCGGTCTTGCATTATTATTATTTTGGTAATTAATAGAGGTAGCGTAGATAAATAAAACGCAAGCAAATAGGAGTGAGGAGATGATATATAAACTATTTTTTTTCATTCTTCCAGCCTCCTAATATACGCTCTGTTAAGCTTGGCTCTTGTGAATTTTCCGGAATCAGTATACGACGTAGTTCTTCCTCAAATTCTTCCATCGTTAAATCATGCTTAAAGACACCATTATAGGTAATGGAAATGCCTCCAGTTTCTTCTGACACAACAAATGTTAAGGCGTCTGATACTTCAGATAAACCAATAGCTGCACGGTGTCGTGTTCCAAACTCCTTAGAAATACCAGTGTTCTCAGTAAGTGGAAGATAAGCAGATGTTACAGCTATACGATCACCTTTTATAATGACTGCACCATCATGTAAAGGTGTGTTTGGAATGAAGATATTGATTAAGAGTTCTGCAGAAATCTTAGCATCTAAAGGAATCCCCGTGGAAATATATTCCTGCAAGGTTCTGACACGCTGAACAGAGACCAGTGCTCCAATTTTACGAGGGCTCATATATTCTACCGCTTTAACAAAAGCCTGAATCATCTGTTCTTCTGAACTCATTGGTGTACTTGAAAAGAAATCTGTCGCACGTCCTAAACGCTCTAAAACTGTCCGAATTTCTGGGGAGAAAATAACTACCGCTGCGATAACACCGTAAGTAATCAATTGATTGATCAACCAAGAAATAGTCGTTAAGCCCAAGGTATTTGCTGCTATCTGAGCTAAGATAAAAACTAAAACACCTCGAACCAGGATCATAATCTTGGTTCCTGCAATTGATTTTGTAAATTGGTATAAGATATAGGCAACGATAAGAATATCAATCACATTTATCAGAATACTCCAAGGACTGGAAAATAAACTAGACCAGTATTGAAGATTAGATAATTGCTGAAAATTCATTCTGGGCCTCCTCTCCATAAAAAAGCTACTCTTCATTATATCATTTTATATGAAAATTTTCTTCCCCCTACTTCATTTTAAATTGGTAGAAAATATGATAGAATAAAATGATAAAAATGAAATAAGGAGAAACCATGTCTGAACTATATGATATCACCATTGTAGGAGGTGGACCTGTCGGTCTTTTCGCTGCCTTTTATGCTCACCTTCGTCAAGCCAAAGTACAAATCATCGATTCTCTTCCTCAACTAGGTGGTCAGCCTGCTATCCTATATCCTGAAAAACAAATTCTCGATGTTCCTGGTTTTCCAAACCTTACAGGGGAAGAATTGACTAACCGCCTTTTGGAACAACTTGAAGGGTTTGAGACGCCTGTTCACCTCAATGAAACTGTTCTTGAGATTGAAAAAGAGGATGATGTTTTTAAGATTACAACTAATAAGGGAAATCATACTTCTAAAACCGTTATTATTGCTATGGGTGGTGGTGCCTTTAAACCACGTCCACTTGAATTGGAAGGTGTAGAAGGCTATGAAAATATCCACTACCACGTTTCTAATATTCAACAATACGCTGGTCAGAAGGTAACCATCCTGGGTGGTGGTGACTCAGCCGTTGACTGGGCTTTAGCTTTTGAGAAGATTGCTCCAACTACACTTGTCCATCGTCGCGATAACTTCCGTGCTCTTGAGCATAGCGTCCAAGCCTTGCAAGAGTCTTCTGTGACTATCAAAACACCTTTTGTGCCAAGTCAGCTTCTTGGAGATGGAAAAACTTTAGACAAGCTTGAAATCACAAAAGTTAAATCCGAGGAGACAGAAAGCATTGAGTTGAACCACCTCTTTGTCAACTATGGCTTCAAATCTTCTGTAGGTAATCTTAAAAAATGGGGACTTGACCTTAACCGTCACAAGATTATCGTCAATAGCAAGCAGGAGTCAAGCCAAGCTGGAATTTACGCTATCGGTGACTGCTGCTACTACGAAGGTAAGATTGACTTGATTGCGACAGGTCTAGGTGAAGCACCAACTGCCGTTAATAATGCTATCAACTATATCGACCCCGAACAAAAAGTACAACCAAAACACTCTACAAGTCTATAATGTCAAAATTACAATTTTATTAAAAAATCAAGTGAAATTTCATGATAAAACGCATAATAACAAGTATCTAAAGAACTTGCTATTATGCGTTTTTATGATTTTAAAAACTTTTCCACTAACCACCTTTATTTGCTTTTTATAGAAAGTTTAATACTTATTGATTAGTTTTTTAATATTTCCCCTCATTCCGACATATTCAGACTAACAATCTCTGTGCACCGTATGAGTAATACTAGATAATATTCTATCTTAGTGTAATTTGTAGTAAAAGTTCGAAGTTAACATTTACAAATTGACGTTAAATACAGTTATGAACATGTTATAAAGTTTGATGTTAGTGGCTGTTATATTAATTATTACATAAGTCAAATGTTAATCTGGGCTCATTTATTATTCTGTATCGGTAATATAAATTTAACTTCAGCACCATGACAATCTTCTCTATTTTTCAAGATTACTGATCCACCATGTAATTTAATTATTTGTTCAGTAATAAATAGTCCAATACCATAATTGGTTGTAGAATGCCTACTATAATCTCCACGATAGAACTGTTCTTTTGCGTGAATTAAATCGATATCAGAAAAACCTTTCCCATCATCTAATACTGATATTTCTAAAAATTTATCTACAGTTTTTATATCCAATTCCAATATAACTATTCCATTATTATTTTCAATTGAATTCGCTAAGACATTTTGCAATGCTCTCTCTAAGAGTTTCAAGTCTACACTCATTATACCATCTTCAACTACTACATTAGTTTTTAGATTGTTAGAATTAATTGACATTAGTTCTTTAGAAACTGTTACCAATTGTTCTGATACAGTTTTTACTGCCAACGATTGTGGCTGGTATTCAGTGGCATTAGAATTCTTATTCATGATTAGAAGTGTTTTTATATATGCAGATATTCTATTGCTGTTCCTCAGTATATAATCTATATAAATACTCTGGTCCTCTGTCACAGATGTCTTTTTAAGCAACTCAGCATTTCCTTGAACAATAGATACCGGGGTTTTCAAGTCATGTATCAAAGCAGAAATCTGTTTTTGCTTATTTTCTTCCTGTAGCCACTCTTTGATTAATGACTCTTGCAAAGCATTTCTCATTTTCTCCAAGCTAAATAGAACTTCATTAAATTCTTTGACTCTTGAATAATGCAGTTCAAAATCTAAAGTTTGTTCTGATATTTTTTCGGAAGCGGCTAATATAGGTGAAAGCTGTTTTACAAGATATTTAGCCCATACTATTGTAACAACCAATGTATTTAGTAAACTAACTAAAATAATAATACTGAAATACACCATATTAACATTAGGAAAATATTTTGCCATGAATTTATTTGTAAAATAGGGTTTTACTGAATATTGAATAATACAATAACCGTCACTTCGTAAAATTTCCATATAGCTATAAGATGGGGTATTATATACTCTCTCATTATTATAGTATCGAATTGCTCGTTCTTCTTCATCTTTACTCATTGAACTAGTAATGATATTTCCATCCTTTGAAATTAATAGATATGAGGCATTATCTGGTATAAGATTTTTATCAAAGGTCTCTGTATTGGCTATCGCATTCTTCCTCTCATAAATCTGATTTTCTGTGTAATCAGCAGGTAAAATAAATCCTAATGAATACATGGTGGTGAACATCAGAATTACTAAACCAAGTGAAAGAAACAATACAATTCCTACACTTATTAGATATTCTAAAAATATTATTTTTAGCGATTGCCCTTTTAATTTTATTCCCATTTATATCCAATCCCCCATACAGTTACTACTGGAGATACACCTTCCTTCTGTAATTTTGCGCGAATATTTTTAATATGTTCTGAAATAGCTGAAGAATTACCTATTCCATCATATCCAAATATCATCTCATAAATCTGTTCCCTTGAAAATACTTGCCCACGCCTACGAGCTAGAAGTTCACAAATTCGATACTCAGATTTTGTAAAAGGAATTTTCTTATCATTTACATAAATTATATTCGCTGATAAATCAAATCTAATTTCTCCAAGATTTAAACTTAAATGTCTCTCTCGATTTTCTCGACGTAAATGAGCATCAACTCTCGCAATTAATTCGTTTACCCCAAAAGGTTTTAGAATGTAATCATCAGCTCCTGTTGATAAACCCGAAACAATGTCACTTTCCAAAGATTTTGCAGTTAAAAATAAGATGGGACAGTCTACTCTATCTCTAATAGATTTACAATAAGATATACCATCTATCTTTGGCATCATTATGTCTAATAAAATTAAATCATACTCTGATAATTTAGAAATAGGCACCTCTGTTGGATTTTGAAAAATATCTACATGATATAATTTTTGCGTTAAAATATTTTTGATTAAAACTAAGAGATCCATTTCATCATCTATAGCTAATATTTTCACCATCCTATTACCACCTTCATTTCTATTCCATATTAGTTCTGCCGTTCCATTTATTAAACCAAATCAAACTTACAAATAAAATTACAACTATCATTGGTGTTGCAACTAAAGACCATTTAAAAAAATCATAATAAAATAAGTTTTCACCAGATATTTTATCTACAAAGTAAAGACCACAAAGTCTTGAAGACCAAGAACTTGGTATGTAATACCAAATCTTATCCCCCATACTTGTAACAGCAAGCAGAGCTATCAATGTTTCAAAGAAACCAAGACCAATAGAGGCACCACTCCCAAATCTGAGGCTAATAACCAGATGTATTAAATATAACGGAACAACTCCGATAATCATTAAGACTGATTCCAATATCAAATCATAAAATTCTTGATAATTAAAAAACATCAAAAAACTACTTTGGAGTAAAACAAGTGATAGAGATGCACACAACAATAAGGATAATAACTTACCAATATACATACTAGTTCTTGATTGCGAACCAGTTAACATTATCTGAAAACAACCTGCTTCTGCTTCCATTTCTATTACCTTCGCAGTAATAAAACCAATAATAATCGGGAACAATGCACCTAACGTAATCAAATAATTTAATGTGACATCCTCAATTGAATACCTACTTAGGCTTGTAAATTTAAAACCAGCATATATCATAATCACAAATAGTATTGGGAGAAACAGATATAACCAGGGTAACCAAGTATGTTTTATCTTATATAGTTCAGACTTTAAAATATTTATCACTATCCCACCTCCTGTTTTGCAAACCAAATAGATGATAAGTAAGATAATAGAAGAAATAACAGAATTGAGAAGATACATGGAGGCAAAATGGATGTACTTAACATCATATTTCCTGAATCTGCTGGTAGTCCATTTGGCATAATTTTCAGCATTGGAACCATAGCTCTTATACTCCAACTATATGGGGAAAACAACCAATAATCTCCAGCAGAAAACATAATTCCAAGTACAACACCTAGTAAACCATTTATCATAAGACTAATAGAAAAACCAAACTTTTTAGCTAATAGTAGGCAAAATGGAATTTGCCATATGCTTGATACCACTAATACTATACTCGAAACTAATAAAGTACTAAAGCTATAGCTTAAAAATATTTGTTTTCCAAAAATAAATTGCACAATTAAAACTGCTATCAAATGAACCAAACTTGTCATCAGAATCAAACAGCTTGCTACAATAATTTTTGATATCCAAATCTTTCTTAAATCAATACTTAGAGGATAAACTGCCCTATATTTTATTTTTTTATCTTCGTATCGATTCATTAAAGCAGGAATCAGTGCATAAGTAATTGGCATAATTATAGTATACCACCAATTATATGAATCTACTGTAAAATATGGTGGTGCCAGTATATAAGAAAGAATTATCAAAGATATAGGTATTATATAGATTATTTTTTTTAAAAAAGTTCTTTTATATTTTAAATAATCACTAAGGATATAATTTATCATTTTTAATTCTCCTTCTTTACTACTTCCAAAAATAAATTTTCTAAACTTTCTTGAGAGTTTTTTATATCTTGGTATTTTAATTCACCTTCACATATTATTCCGATATAATCTGCAACTTGCTCAACTTCGGAAATATTATGGCTGGATAGAATTACTGTAATGCCTTGTTTTGGAAAGCCAAGAATCATCTCTCTTAATTCTTGAATTCCCAATGGATCTAAGCCGTTGGTTGGCTCATCTAAAATTAATAATTTAGGATTATTTAACAGTGCTATTGCAATTCCTAATCGTTGTTTCATTCCCAAAGAAAATTTTCCACTTCTTTTTTTACCTGTATTTGATAGACCAACGATTTTTAGAACTTCATCAATTCTTGATTCGGGTAATCCAAGTAACATTGTTCTTACTTTTAAATTTTCTCTTGCACTTAAGTTCTCATATAACGGAGGAAGCTCTATCAAGGCACCAATTTGTTCGAGATCCTTTCTACTCCATGTATGATCATTAAATATAATATCTCCGGACGATTTATGAAGCATTCCTGTTATCATCTTTAGTGTTGTTGATTTCCCAGCACCATTTGGACCAAGTAATCCGTAGATACAATTCTCTTTCACTTGTAATGAAATATTATTCACTACAAGTTGATTCCCAAATTTCTTTGACAAATTCCTTGTCTCTAAAATATTTTTTTCCATTTTGATCCTCCTTAAATTTACACTTCAATAATAAAATATAAATTTAAAGATTTTATAAAGAAAATACATAACTATCTATTAATTTTTTAAAAAACTATAACTACGCAATTTAATGAAGATTAAAAATAAAAATTTGAAATTTTTAGTATTCTATCTAGAACCTTAATCTATTAAAACAACGAATCCTCTGAAAATGAAAATTCTACTGAATGAAACTTCAGTAGAATTTTTAGGATTTGAAGTTATTTTAAAAATTTTTCAAACATCTATCTCAATGCATCTTTTTTAAACATCAATATATTATGTTTCACAGTTCATCTGCGATTTTGTTAATCTTTCTCAGTCGATGATTGACACCACTTTTGGTGAGTGGATTTGTCAGACTATCTGCCAACTTTTGAATAGAATAGTCCGGATGATGAATACGCAGACGGGCAACTTCCTGCAAGTCTGCTGGAAGATTATCCAAGCCAATTCTATCTTTGATTTTACTGATATTGTTAATGGTTTTCATACTCGCTGAAACCGTACGAGCAATATTAGCCGTCTCTGCATTATTGGCACGATTGAGATCATTACGAGTTTCTCGGAGAATCTTGACACCTTCAAAAGTATCTCGCGCCTGCATGGCTCCCACCAAAATCAGGAAATCCATAATATCTTCTGCTCGCTGGAGATAGGTCACTGCACCTTTTTTTCGTTCAATCACCTTGGCATCTAACAAAAACTGCTGCAAGAGCGAAGCAATCCCTTGGGCATGATCTAGATAAACTGAACTAATTTCCAGCTGATACTTGCCTGACTCGGGATCACGAATGCTCCCATTTGCTAAGAAGGCTCCACAAAGGTATGCACGACCTGCTTCTTCATCTTCTAAAATATCTGGATCGATCCCAGTCTCCAGACCAAAGAAAGAATCGGCCAAACGCAAATCAGCTAAAAGTTCTTGAACTTGCTCATCTGTAAACACAGTATAAACACGATTTTTACGAAGGTTACTTCTCTGGTGGTGACGAATCTCCGACTTGATGCCATAGAAGTGTAAGAAAGATTCATAGAGATGGCGGGCAAGCTTGGCACTCTCTGTAACAACGGACAAGGTTAAGCCAGAACTCGACAAACCTACGCTTCCAGACATCTTGATAATGGCTGATAACTCATAGCGACTCAGATGGTGCTGACCTAGGATTTCTTCTTTTACTGCTACTGTGAAACTCATTTTCTCACCTGTATGATGTGCATCAATTCATCAACGATTAAATCCCCATCGTGGAAGGCCCCACCATTTTCCAAACGTAGGAAGTTGGATGAAATGACACGTGGGACTTGCTTACGTAAACCTTCAAAATCATGCTCAACCTGTACTAAATACTCATCAAAACGGTTGGTATCCATATAATCTCTAGGTACCTTCTCGATATTAACAAGCACAGTATCAATAAATGGTCTACCCAAATGACGTTGCAAGACTTCCACATGATCACTATCTGTAAAATGCTCAGTCTCGCCACGTTGGGTCATGATATTGCAAACATAAGCTACCTCTGCTTTGGTTTCAAGAAGGGCTTTTCCAATCTCTTCAATGACGATATTCGGCAAAATGGAGGTAAAGAGTGAACCAGGCCCTAAGACAATCATATCACTCTCAAGAATGGTATTCACAACTCGGCGACTTGCTTGTGGTTTTTCATCATCCAGGGTATTGGTGACGTAAACATGATCAATCATGCCTGGATGGTCTGCAATGTGACTTTCCCCAGCTACTTCTGAACCATCTTTAAAGACTGCGTGCAAGGTTAAGGGATGATCACTAGATGGATAAATCTTACCTGTCGTATGGAAAAATTTACTCAGTAATTGCATGGCATTATAGGTTGAACCCTGCATTTCAGAAAGCCCTGCTATGAGAATATTCCCCAGAGGATGTCCAGCAAAGGCACCTGCATCCTCCGAAAAGCGGTATTGAAAAACCTTCTCATAGAACTTTGGCATATCTGACATGGCAACAAGTACATTGCGTAAATCCCCAGGTGGCGTCAACTGCTGCATATTTTTACGCAGTTCACCTGAAGAACCTCCATCATCAGCGACGGTTACAATGGCTGCAATGTCGACATCTCTTTCCCGCAAACTTTTTAAAATAACTGGGATTCCAGTTCCTCCACCGATCACCGTAATTTTTGGTTTTCTCATGAACGGTTTACCGTTTCCTTTCTTCGGTCTTTATCACGATGACTTTCATTTACAGACCAATTCTTAGACAAATCATTGGCTAAGCGTTTGGCAAATGCAACACTTCGGTGTTGTCCACCTGTACAACCTACAGCAATGGTTAAAACTGATTTGCCCTCTTTTTTATAGCCAGGTAGGATTGGTTCGATCAAGGCCAACAAATGGCGGTAAAAATCTTCAGATTCCTCATGATTCATGACATAGTCATAAACGGCCTGGTCTTCACCTGTCTGATTGCGAAGTTCTGGTAGATAGTAGGGATTTGGGAGGAAACGGACATCAAAAACTAAGTCAGCATCAATTGGAATGCCGTATTTAAACCCGAAAGACATAACCTCAATACGGAAGGACTGAGCCTGTTCTTGATCTGAAAATTGCTCTGCAATCGTCTTACGAAGTTCACGGGGAGTTAACTCTGTTGTGTCTACTACGTTTTGACTCATATTTTTCAAGGGTGCCAAAAGTTCGCGTTCCAACTTGATCCCGTCCAAGATACGACCATCTGCTGCCAGAGGGTGACTTCTTCTAGTTTCCTTATAGCGTGCCACCAATTCCTTATCTGCTGCATCCAAAAAGAGGATTTTAAAGTCTAAATCATCTTGATTTTCCAATTCATCCAAGACAGCCTGAATCTCTGAAAAGAAAGAACGGCTACGCATATCAACCACTAGGGCTAACTTGTGGTCATCATCCTTGGTCTCAACCAACTGCAAAAATTTTGGTAAGAGGGCAGGCGGCATATTATCAATGGTAAAATATCCTAAATCTTCAAAGGATTGAATGGCTACAGTTTTTCCTGCACCACTCATTCCTGTCACAATCACCAGGTGAAGTTGTTTCTTTGTCATCATTGTCTCCTTATATCAAAAGAAGTTTGGAAGAACCAAACTTCAACTCGCTTATCCAATCTCTGCAATGACTTCAATTTCGACTTTTACATCGCGAGGAAGACGAGCTACTTCTACAGCTGAACGAGCTGGAAATTCCTTATTAAAGGCTGTTTGGTATACCTCATTGAAAGGTACAAAGTCGTTCATATCACTCAAAAAGCAAGTTGTTTTGACAACATGGTCAAAATCTGTTCCCGCTTCTGCCAAAATAGCTCCAATGTTTTTCAAAACTTGTTCAGTCTGTTCTTGGATCGTTTCTCCTACGATTTCTCCAGTTTCAGGAGATAGTGGAACTTGACCGCTAGCAAACAAAAGATTGCCAACGATTTTTCCTTGAACGTAAGGTCCGATTGCCTTTGGAGCTTTATCTGTATGAATTGTTTTTGCCATTTGTATCCCTCACAATTTTTCTAAAATAGCATCCCAAGCTTGATCCATTCCTGCTTTTGTTACGGATGAAAAGAGGATAAAATCATCGCTTGAATCAAAATTTAATTTCTTTTTAATAGCTGATTCGTGCTTGTTCCATTTACCACGCGGAATCTTGTCTGCCTTGGTCGCCACAATGATGACAGGAATCTCATAATATTTAAGAAATTCGTACATCTGTACATCATCTGCTGACGGATCATGACGAAGGTCAACGAGACTGACAACTGCTCGAAGATTTTCACGAGTGGTTAAGTACTCCTCAATCATGCGACCCCATTTTTCGCGTTCCTTTTTGGAAACACGGGCATAACCATAACCGGGCACATCCACAAAACGCATCTTATCATCAATGTTAAAGAAATTAAGTAGTTGTGTTTTTCCTGGTTTCCCAGAGGTACGAGCTAGATTCTTACGATTGAGCATGGTATTGATAAAACTTGATTTACCAACATTAGAGCGACCTGCAAGAGCAATCTCAGGAAGTTCATCCTGCGGATAGTGGGACTTGTTGGCAGCACTCAGTAAAATCTCAGCATTGTGTGTATTGATTTCCATAGTCACCTCTAGGCTGTCTCTAGGATTGGCTTAGCTGTTCCATCAACTGCTTCTTTTGTGATACGAACAGTTTTCACATTTTCTTGACTTGGAACTTCAAACATAACGTCTAGCATAGTTTCTTCGATGATTGAGCGAAGACCACGCGCACCAGTTTTACGCTCGATGGCTTTGTTTGCAATTTCCTGGAGGGCTTCGTCGTCAAATTCTAACTCAACATCATCATAAGAAAGCAAGGTCTGGTATTGTTTGACCAAGGCATTTCTTGGTTCCTTCAAGATGCGAACCAAATCATCTACTGTCAACTGCTCCAGAGCTGCAAAGACAGGCAAACGTCCAATCAACTCAGGAATAATACCGAATTTCTGAATATCTTCTGCGATGATTTCTTGCATATAAGAGCTGTTTTCGTCAATGGCCTTGCTATTTTGTCCAAAACCGATGACTTTTTCACCCAGACGCTGTTTGACAATCTCTTCGATCCCATCAAAGGCACCACCCACGATAAAGAGGATATTCTTGGTATCCACTTGAATCATTTCTTGTTGTGGATGTTTGCGTCCGCCTTGAGGTGGCACGCTAGCTACAGTTCCCTCGATAATCTTGAGGAGTGCTTGTTGCACCCCTTCACCAGAAACATCACGTGTAATAGAAACATTTTCGCTCTTCTTAGCAATCTTGTCAATCTCATCCACGTAGATAATCCCACGTTCTGCTCGTTCGATGTTAAAGTCAGCTGCTTGCAAGAGTTTGAGGAGGATATTTTCTACGTCCTCACCAACATAACCAGCCTCAGTAAGTGCTGTTGCATCTGCAATGGCAAATGGTACATTCAAACTTCTAGCAAGAGTTTGAGCAAGGAAAGTCTTCCCTGATCCAGTTGGGCCAATCATTAGAATGTTTGATTTTTGCAAATCAACATCTTCAGTCTCTTCACGAGTGTCATGGAAATTAATGCGCTTGTAGTGGTTATATACAGCCACTGCCAGAGCACGTTTGGCACGATCTTGACCAATCACATAGTGGTTCAAAATGTTTAGGAGTTCGATTGGTTTTGGTACTTCAGATAAGTCTGCCAAGACTTCCTCAGCCAACTCCTCACGAATAATCTCCTGGGCCAACTCCACACATTCATTACAGATAAAGGCATTGTTCCCAGCGATTATTTTTTTAACTTCTTCTTGGCTTTTGCCACAAAACGAGCAATAAACCATCATATCATTTTTCCTATTTGTAGGCATGATTCCCTTCCGTTCTAATTGATTTTTCTATCTAAAATAAGGTCATATAAAAAGCATGAATGCTATTCACCAAGTTTGTAAAGGCATTTAGCCAAAGTAGAGTAGCAAGTCCAAAGCGCTTTTTACGAAAAGCGTGTGATCCAGCCACAAGACAGACAGCACACAAAAGAGCTGTAAAAAATCCAAAAATACTGCGCTCCATTAGACTTCCTTTCTCTTTCTATATTCGATAGTAAAATCATAGGCATTTTTCTCATCCTTGATATAAGATTTGCTTGCAACAGTCTCAAAAACAGTCAAGTCGAAATCTGATGGAAAAAAAGTATCCCCTTCAACTTGAGCATGGATTTGTGTCACAATAATCTCATCGAGATAAGGTTCAAAAAGCTGAAAAATCTGCTTGCCACCAATGATATAGAGATTCTTAGCCTGATGATGATACCAACCTAAAACATCCTCAACATTTTGGAAGACCAGAGCACCATCGATTGCTTCTTCAGGATTTCGAGTCAAAATTAAGGTTTCACGTCCTGGAAGCAATCGTCGTCCCATTCCATCAAAGGTGACACGTCCCATCAAGATGGCATGATTCAAGGTTGTTTCTTTAAAATGTTTTAACTCTGCTGGCAAATGCCATGGTAAGCGATCCTCTTTTCCGATTACACCCTTTTCATCTTGTGCCCAGATGGCTACGATTTTCTTTGTCATGCTTTCATCCTTTTTATTGATAGTTCTATTTTATCAAAAATCTTGAAAAAAGACTGTTTTGGAACGCCCTCCGAAATAGAAAAAATCCGTAGAAACTTTCTACGGATTTTTAGAAAAATTCAGTATCTTACAAACCAGGTGCTTGTCCTAATTCTGCTGCAAGCATCCAGACTGTTTTTTCAAGGTCTGCCTTAGCACCAACGAAGATATCATTGGTTACATCATCACCTTCTTCATCTGTTACATCCAAAGCTTTTTGGAAAAGAGTGATGAGGTAACGATAAATTTCAAGAACACGTTCCAAACTTTCTTCTACGTTGCGGAATTCTCCAACTTCTTCTTCGATTTCACTGTGTTGAAGGAATTCTGTCAAAGTAGAGTAAGGTTTGCCACCAAGAGTGATCAAGCGTTCGCTGATTTCATCAAGGTAACCATCAAGGCTATCCATATATTCATCCATCTTAGGATGCCATACCATAAAACCACGTCCACGCATGTACCAGTGTACTTGATGAAGAGCGATATGCGCTACATACAAGTCTGCTACGGCTTGATTCAAGACTTCTTTCGTTTTTACTAGCGTTTCAGGAGCTGTCTTAGATAATGTTGTTACGTCTTTTAATGCATCTTTTTTCAATTCTACCATTTTTCTCACCTCATAATATTATTTTTGCAACCATATTTATTGATTACTATCTCAGTATACTACACCTAGTAGATAAAAGCAAGAAAATTAACCCATATTAAAAAAGTTGTAATAGACTGATAATTTAAGAAAATGAGCAGATATCTTTTTAGTTATTTTCAGTATCTTTCCGAGAGAATTGGCTTTGATAAAGGTCATAATAGAATCCTTTTGCAGCCAAGAGGCTTTCATGATTTCCCTGTTCAATTATCTGTCCATCTTTAAGTACCAAAATCTTATCAGCTTCCTGAATTGTAGAAAGACGGTGAGCAATGACAAAGCTTGTTCTTCCCTTCATCAAACGCTTCATAGCTTTTTGAATCAAGAGTTCTAAACGGGTGTCAACTGATGATGTCGCTTCATCAAGGATTAGAATTTTTGGATTGGCTAAGAGGGCACGCGCGATAGTTAACAACTGCTTCTGACCAAGAGAAATATTACTTGACTCTTGGTTCATCTCCATGTTGTAACCACCAGGGAGAGTACGGATAAAGTGGTCAACATTGGCAGCCTTAGCAGCTTCAACGATTTCCTCATCCGTTGCCTCAAGATTTCCAAAGCGAAGATTTTCCTTGATACTACCTTCATAGAGCCAGGCATCCTGTAGAACCATCCCAAACTGTCGACGGTAGTCCTGACGAGACAAGTCTCGAATATCTTGACCATCCACTAAAATGGCACCAGCTGTCACATCGTAAAAACGCATGAGAAGGTTGATTAATGTTGTTTTCCCTGCTCCAGTAGGTCCAACGATAGCTACCATCTCACCAGGTTCGACATCTAGGTTGAAATTGCGAATCAATGGTTTGTTTTCCACGTATTGGAAATCGACATTCTTGAAGCTAACTTGACCTGTCAATGGTGCTAGTTCTTTCACTTCAGCAGCTTGAACTTCTTCCTGTTCATCCAAAACTTCAAAGACTCGGTCAAGCGAAGATTTAGCACTTTGCATTTGTCCCGCTAATTGAGTAATATTTTGGATCGGTTGACTGACCTGCCACACATACTGAACAAAAGCTTGCATATTACCAATCGTTAAGCGTCCTGCAATAACCTGCAAACCACCTAATACTGCAACAATTAAGTAAGTTAAATCAGACACGATATGAAGGGCAGGCATCATCAAACCTGAAATAAAACTTGCCTTGAATCCAACCTGTTGCAATTCATCCGTAATCTTTTCAAATCTCTCTTGAGATTTCTCTTCACGTCCGAAAAGTTTAAGAACATTGAAACCAGTCAAGCTTTCCTGTACAAAACCATTCATTTGTCCCAGAATAGCTGCTTGCTGTTTAAAGTATGGTTGGGAGCGATTTAGAATGGTTTTAGCCCCAAAGTAAGTCACTGGAATCGACAAGATAACAATGATGGCCAACTGAAGATTTAGATAGAGGACCATTCCCATAACAAAAAGAATGGTAAAGACTGCATTGACAATCTGTAAGAAGGATTGTTGTAGAGCGTTCGAAACAGTTTCAACGTCACTGGTAAAACGACCTAACAAATCTCCAAACTGGTGCTTGTCAAAGTAGGACACAGGGATGCGATTGATTTTTACGCTCATTTCATTTCTCAAATCCTGTATCATGGACTGCACCGCATTGGTCATAAAGTAGTTTGAATAATATGACCCCAACTCATAGAGAAGACCACGCAAGAGATAGATAACCAGAATCATTGCGATATAAGGGGTATTAATACCTGCTCCTGCAACACCATTTGCCATGGCAAGGAGGTTGCTGGTTAACTCAGTGATAGCAAGCCCCAATACGAATGGCTCGATAACACTCATAATGACGCTGACTATTTTCAAGAAGACTGCAAAGAAAACAGAAAAACGGTAGGCTTTCAAATAGCTCCATAGACGAGCTAGACTAGATTGTTGTTTCATCTTTTACCTCCTATTATTCTGTCAGAGACGCATTTTTCAGTTGCGACTCAGCAATTTCTCGATAAATGTCATTGGTTTCCATCAATTCTTCATGACGACCACGACCAACAATTTCACCCTTATCAAGGACGATAATCTGGTCAGCATCCATGATAGTTCCAACACGCTGCGCGACAATCAATACCGTAGCATCTTGTGTCACTTCCTTGAGACGACGGCGCAAAATAGCATCTGTACGGTAGTCCAAGGCTGAGAAAGAATCATCAAAGATATAGATATCTGGACCCTTGATGACTGCTCGTGCTATCGACAAACGTTGTTTCTGACCACCTGATAGGTTGCTTCCGCCTTCTGCCAGATGCGTCGCAAAACCTTCTTCTCGACTTTCGATAAAGTCTTTGGCTTGGGCCACATCTGCTGCTTGGTGCAAGTCCTCATGACTGGCATCCTCTTTCCCGTAACGGAGATTGTCTGCGATAGTCCCAGTAAAAAGCAAGGCCTTTTGTGGAATAAATCCAATCTTCTGACGGAGTGATTTGAGACGGTAATCCCGAACATCAACACCATCGACCTTGATTTTCCCTAGCGTAACATCGTAGAAACGAGGAATCAATTGAACTAGAGTAGACTTACCTGACCCAGTTGAACCGATAAATGCAATGGTTTCACCCGGTTTAGCAGTGAAGGAAATATTATGCAAAACAGGGCTTTCTGTTTCCCCAGGATAGGCAAAGGTCACATTATCAAATTCTAGATATCCATGAGTTTCTGTTTCTTGAATTCCATCCTCATTTGGATCAATGGAAATGGGCATGTCCATGATTTCCTTCAAACGCTCACTAGATACAGCCGTACGTGGATACATGGTAAAGAGGTTTGACAAGAAGAGGAAGGACAAGAGGGCGTGGAAACTATACTCGATGAAGGCTACCAAATCCCCAATCTGCAAACTTCCTTGCTTGAGAGGATCCAAAGCAAACCAAACGATAGCCACAATCATGGCAATAATGATTTGCACAAAAAGTGGTTCTGTCAAACCAGTTAATTTGAACAAGCGATTCGAATTATCCGCATAGATTGCATTTTTCTCTTCGAAACGTTTTTCTTGGAAGTCTTCACGAGCAAAGGCACGAATCACTCGTAGCCCCATCAAATTTTCACGGACATACTGGTTAATCTTGTCCAGTGTTTTCTGTTGCTTTTCAGATAAAGGACGCGTTTTGACCGCCACATAAATGACTACTACAGCTAGAAAAGGAACGGAAAAAGCGACAATCCAGGCCAGTGAGGGACTCGTCAAGAAAATCATGAGAATACTCGACAGCATCATCATGGGAGTGATGACACCCAACTTAAGCGTCTGTTCTGCAAACTGCATGAGGACAAAGGCATCACTCGTAATACGAGTAACTAATGAGGATACTCCGATTTGTTCATACTCATGATGAGAATACTCTTGTAATTTAGCATAGACATCATTTCGCATATCCTTGACCATATTGGTGGTCAATTTACTAGCCGCATAAGATAGCACAATCCGTCCACATGTTCCTAAGACGATAATAACCAACATGATAACAGCCCAAAAATAGAGTTTATCCTTATCGCCTTGGTTGATTCCTTGGTCAATCATGCGAGCCAGAACAGTTGGTAGACCTAGATTGACAATGACAAAGAAAATAGCTCCGAGGAAGTCTAAAACTAGCCACTTGGGATAGCGTTTGAGATAAGACCAAATATACAGCATGATTCTCCTTTCTTTTTCTTCTAATACTCTTCAAAAATCAAATTCAAACCACGTCAGCTTCGTCTTGCCGTACTCAAGTACAGCCTGCGGCTCGCTTCCTAGTTTGCTCTTTGATTTTCATTGAGTATAAAATGCAGAAAAGAGCGTGCTTTCGCACGCCTTTTTACTAAAAAGAAGACAGGCAGTCTTAACCTCGAGGGAGGGAACTGTCTGTCTCAGATATTTGAAGATTATTTAACAAAGTCAAGCAATGCCAAGAAGCTTTCTGGGTCAAGTGATGCACCCCCAACAAGAGCTCCGTCAACGTCTGGACAAGCCATGTATGAAGCAACGTTTTCAGGTTTAACTGAACCACCGTATTGAACACGTACTTTGTCAGCTACTTCTTGACCGAAGTCAGCAGCTACAACGTCACGAACAACTTTACACATTTTTTGTGCGTCGTCTTGTGAAGCAGATTTACCAGTACCGATAGCCCAGATTGGCTCATAAGCGATAACTGATGAAGCTACTTGTTCTGCAGTCAATCCAGCAAGAGCAGCTGAAACTTGAGCACCTACGAATTCTGCTGCTTTACCAGCTTCGTAAGTTTCAAGTGATTCACCACAACAGATGATTGGAAGCATGCCGTTAGCAAAGATTGCTTTTGCTTTTTTGTTGATGTCTTCGTCTGTTTCGTGGAAGTAGTCACGACGTTCTGAGTGACCGATAACAACGTAGTCAGTACCGATTTCTTTCAAAACTTGTGGGCTAGTTTCACCAGTGAAAGCACCAGCATTTTCAAAGTAGCAGTTTTGAGCAGCAACTTTAAGGTTTGAACCTTTAGCAGCAGCAAGAACAGTTGTCAAGTCAAGAGCAGGAGCTGCGATACCTGCTTCAACAAGGTCTGATGAAGGAAGTTTTGATGCTACAGCTTCAACAAATGCTTTTGCTTCTTCTGGGTTTTTGTTCATTTTCCAGTTACCAGCGATAAATGGTTTACGTGACATTTCACATACCTCTTTTTTCATTTTATTTTCTACTTATTTTATCATATTTATAGATAGCTTGCAAATCTTACTCTGTAACTAGAAGTCTTCTTTTCAAAAACTTTCCAGTTGCCATTTCTATTTGGAAACTACCTTGCGCCTCGTTAATTTGACCACTGCTTCTGTTCTAGCCGTGTGTGGAAACATGTCAACGGACTGGATATAATGCAGGTCATAGATCTCTACCAAACGGACTAAATCACGCGCCAAGGTAGATACATTGCAGGAAACATAGACCATCTTTTCAGGAGCGTATTTGACAATGGTATCCAAGAGCTTATCATCTAAACCAGTACGTGGCGGGTCCACAATCAAAGCATCTGCACGATAGCCTTCCTTGTACCAGCGGGGGATGATTTCTTCTGCAGTTCCTGCTTCATAGTGAGTATTGGTATAACCCATGCGCTTAGCATTTTCTTTGGCATCCTCAATAGCTTCTGGAATAATATCCATCCCTCTCAAGCTTTTGACTTTCTTAGCAAAGGCAAAACCAATGGTCCCAACACCACAATAGGCATCAATCAGATGGTCATTCTCATTTACATCTAAGGCCTTAACGGCTTCACTATAGAGAATTTCTGTCTGTTCAGGATTGAGTTGGTAAAAAGCTCTTGGTGAAAGAGAAAATTCATAGTCTAGAACACCTTCGCCTATACTATCTTGACCCCAAATAATCTCGGTCTTGTCTCCATAAATCTCACTGGTTTTTGCAGTATTGGTATTGACTGCGACAGTCACTACTTCAGGATAATCCTTGACTAAATCTTTCACAAATTGAGTCAGATTTAATTGACGATTGGTCACAATGATAATCTGAACTTGCCCAGTTTTCCGTGCTCGACGAACCATGATGGTTCGAACTCCAAGAATTTTCCGTTCATCTGTAATCGGAATTTGATGGTAGGTCAAGAGTTCAGCAATGCGATTGGCAATAATTTGCGTCTCCTTGTCTTGAACCAGACAGTCTTTTAGCTCAACCAAATAATGGGAATTTTGAGCATATAATCCTGCCTTGACCTGGCCCTTAAACTTTCGCGTTTGGAATTGTAGTTTAGCTCGATAATACTTGGGTTCCTGCATACCAATGGTTGGTCTGATTTCATAGTTTTCATAGCCAGCAGGGGCAAACTTTTTCAGAGCTTGATGGAGGAGATCCGTCTTAAACTCCAGCTGCTTGTCGTAATGCAGGTGCATGATTTGACAGCCTCCACACTCATTATAAATGGTACAGTCTGGAACCACTCGAAACTTAGATTTTTTATTGACCTCAAGGAGTTTAGCCTCAACAAAGTTACGCTTAACAGAAGTCACCTGACAATAGATATCTTCACCCTTGAGGGCACCAGGAACAAAAACAAGGGTTTTCTGGAAAAAACCGATACCTTCCCCGTTAATCCCCATGCGCTTAATTTTTAATGGAATTTTTTGTTTGACTTTTAGATTCATAAGTCTATTATACCACGTAGTTTCTCAATGGTTAAGAATATGTTACAATAAAAGCATGAATACAAAGATATCTTTTTCCTCATTGATTTTTCCTGAGCAATTACGAACTTATATAGAGGGGGCAAGCCTTTCTGACAGCTCTTCTCATTCAGGCGCAAGGGTCCTTTATCTTGACTCAGGTTACTATTTAAAAATAGATCAAAAGGGAAGATTAGAGCGAGAAGCTAGCATTGCAAGGTGGTTTGAAACCAAAGGACTGGGAACTCCGGTTATCGAATATCTATCTAAAGATAAAGACTACCTCCTGACTAAAGAGGCTATTGGTCGTAATGCTCTCGCTTTTTTAGATCAGCCAGAAAAAATCTGCCGAACAATGGCAGAGGCTCTTAAAAAGCTTCACAGCTTAAACCCACAAAATTTTCCATCAGAAAATCATTTAAAATCCTATAAAGACAGAGCCTTTAAAAACTATGAAAAAGGGGAGTTCTATGCCAAGGCGCTCCTACCCCAATTCCAGATTAACAGTCGCGAAGAGGCCTTCCAACTCATCCAAGAACAAGGGGACCTTTTAGAAACAGATGCCTTTATTCACGGGGATGCCTGTCTACCAAACTTTATTCTCAAAGATGCTAGCCATTTCTCTTGCTTTATTGATCTTGGTTTGGCTGATTTCAGTGATCGGCATATCGATCTCTTTTGGGCAATTTGGTCCCTCAATTACAACTTAAAAGACCCCAAATATGCTGAACTATTTCTCGACTGTTACGGGAGAGAGCTAGTTGATAGCAACAAACTTCGACTCGTTGCCGCCTTTGAAGCATTTGGGTAAGAGGAAAATATGAAAATCACAAAACTGGAAAAGAAAAAAAGACTCTATCTGCTCGAACTTGATATCGACCAAACCTGCTATATTACAGAGGATACCATTGTTCGCTTTATGTTAACAAAAGGGAAAGAGATTTCAGCTGAGGAACTAACTGAGATTAAATCCTTTGCGCAATTTTCCTACAGTAAAAATCTAGCTCTCTACCACTTATCCTTCATGGCCCGTACTGAAAAAGAAGTTAGAGATTATCTTGCCAAACATGAAATTGATGAGAAAATCATTCAACAAGTCATTCAGTCTCTAAAGGACGACAATTGGATCAATGATCGTCAGTATGCCTACGCTATTATCAATTCCAATCAACTTTCAGGAGATAAGGGAAGCTATATGCTGATGCAGAAGATTTCTCAAAAAGGGGTTGCTAAGTCTATCATCCAAGAAGTTTTACAAGAATTTGATCTGACGGAAGTCGCAGAGCGTACAGCCGAAAAACTACTGAAAAAATATCAGGGTAAATTGCCTGCTCGCGCTCTACAAGATAAGATAATCCAAAATCTTACTAACAAAGGGTTTTCCTACTCGGAAGCTAAAACAGCCTTTGACCAACTGGATAACCAGATAGAAGAGGAAACCGTTCAGGAGCTAATCTTTAAAGAGTTGGATAAGCAATATCGAAAATATTCGCGGAAGTATGAAGGATACGAACTCAAGCAGCGTTTGACCCAAGTTTTAGCACGAAAAGGCTACGATTTTTCGGATATAGCCAGCGCTCTCAGAGAATATCTTTAATTTTTTCATAAAAAAACTAAGAACTTTAAACAAAAATGTGATACAATAGTAAACGATAAACTTATAAATTGTAGAAAGTTGGTTAGTTATGAGACTTCCAAAAGAAGGCGACTTTATTACAATTCAAAGTTATAAGCATGATGGGAGTCTTCACCGCACTTGGCGAGACACCATGGTACTAAAAACAACAGAGAACGCTATTATCGGCGTCAATGACCATACACTCGTTACCGAGAGTGATGGTCGTCGTTGGGTGACTAGAGAACCGGCTATTGTTTACTTTCACAAGAAATATTGGTTTAATATTATCGCTATGATTCGTGATAATGGTATTTCCTACTACTGCAATATGGCAAGTCCTTACTATCTGGATGAAGAAGCTTTAAAATACATTGACTATGATTTGGATGTTAAAGTTTTTACAGATGGTGAGAAACGCCTCTTGGACGTTGAGGAGTATGAACGACACAAGCGAAAAATGAAGTATTCTTCTGATCTAGACTATATTCTGAAAGAGCATGTTAAGATTCTTGTTGATTGGATTAACAATGAGCGAGGTCCTTTCTCAGAAGCCTATGTCAACATTTGGTACAAACGCTACGTAGAACTAAAGAATCGGTAAAGTTGTCAGAGGTCAGGATTAAAATCCTGACCTCGTTTTTTTATAAGCAAAAAACCTGCCACATTGGGCAGGTTTTCGTCTAAATATCTAATTTCGTAACAGTAAATTTAATATGGGAATAGTCTTTCTCGATATCCTTATCTACCATAAAGGCGGTTGCATCCTTTTTGACCTGTACCAAGTCAATATTCTGTGCTTGAGCTGCATAGACACAGCCACAGTAGCATTGGCGATAGATGTCATACTCTTCACACATCTCTACAGAACGTTTATAGCCTTGATTTTTCTTAAAGTCGCTCGGAAGATAATGAGTGGTGTAAATTTTCTGCACATCAATCCCGATACTATTGATGGTTTGTGAATTTTTGTGAGGACTGATAGTCAGGGCTGAACCAAAGTAGTCAAATCCTAAGTCCATGGCCACCTGTGCTGTCTTGTCCAAGCGATAGTCAAAACAAACCTTGCAACGATCGCCACCTTCAGGTTCTTCTTCCAAACCTCGGACCAGCTGACGGTATTCGTTGGGTTCATAGGGGGCTTCTAGATATTGAACCTTGTTGCCAGTTCGTTCATTGAAATCACTAACAAACTTTTTTGTCACATAGGCACGCTTGTGATACTCAGCTTTAGGATGGATATTTGAATTAGCAAAATAAATAGTTACATCTGCATACTTGGTCAAATACTCTAAAGTATAGGTGCTACAAGGAGCACAACAGACGTGCATGAGAATGGTTGGTCTTTCTTCATTTTTTTCCCAAACTTGAACCATCTTTTGCATGACACGGTCATAGTTGATCTTTTGATTGGGATTCATCTTACTTAGAATTTCTTCTACATCGATCATACTCTTCTCCTTTTCCTCTTGCTATTGTACCACAGGATGATCCTTTGGGCAATTAGGTTTTCGTGCTTTACTCAGTTTTTAAGTCCTTGTCCAATACCTTGCCCATCCTTTTTAGACCGATTATTAGGATAGGGTAGGTTAAAAGCAAGATAAGACCTAGAACTAAAAAGACCGCTACAAGACCCCAACGATCAATCATCCAGCCTGTCAGTGGAAATATGACAATCATGGAAAGACTAAAGAGCATGGAATTGATACTAAGCATAGTTGCTCTTACACTGGAAGGTAAATAACCTTGTAAATCATTGAAATAGATTGGCTGATAAACTGCATAGAGTGTATCGGTTAAAAGATATACGAGAAGAAAGGCAAAGGGAGTTCCAGAAAACACCAATAGCATTGCTAGGCCTGTCAGTGCAACAAGCATAGGAAAAACTTGGTTGCTATTCCATTTTTTACCGATTTGACTAGCTACATAAACAGCTATAAGATTTAACACACTACCAATAAGCATAACCAGTGAAACCTGCCATCCTGCTAAGTCACTTATTTTCTGCTGATAATAAAAGTAAAACATACACATGAGTGTCCCTGCTAGCTGATAAATCAGCATCCAGTAAAAGAGTACTGGTTTTTCCTGCCATTCTTTACGAACTTGCTGGACAATCATTTTAAAGGTTAAGACTTCATTTTTCTCTCTCTTAGCCATTGGTTCTTTCATAAAGTAAATCAAAATGATAGAAAGAAATGAAAATCCTATAGCAATCAGATAGGTCCAGGCAAGTGCTCCGTGAATAAAGAAGCCTGCTGCAACTGTACCTAGGGTTCGGGTGACTTCTGCCACACCAGATAAAAAGCTAGAAATCTGAAGATATCGGTCCTTTTGACCAGCTTCTACTGCTGAATCATATAAGAAAGCGGTACTGGTCCCCGAGTCAAAATTGTAAGACCAAGCGTTGACCATCATAGCAAGCCCATAAATCCAAAAATTCCCCTGACCAAACAAAATCAAGATAGAGGACACAATACTGGCCAAGCGAGCCAAATAGAGATTGGTCTTGTAACTAAATCGATCAGCCAACATACCAGATGGGATTTCACACAAGAGACTTGTCCCATGAAAGATACTCTCTAATAGGCCGATTTGAAGCAAGGATAGACCATTTTGGATGAAAAATAAAATCCAAAAACTGGTAATCCCAAAATAAGAAGTGAATTCCAGACCTGCTAGGAGTGGAATATTGCGTTTGTAAGTTCTTTTAAACATTGTTTTCTCTCTTTCAATATGTAATATGATTGTTTCTAAAAGACTTACTTAGAGTTGCCTACATTTTCTCCACCTCTTTCATTTAAAGTAATACTCAATGAAAATCAAAGAGCAAACTAGGAAGCTAGCCGCAGGCTGTACTTGAGTACGGCAAGGTGAAGCTGACGTAGTTTGAATTTGATTTTCGAAGAGTATAAAAACGCCAGACGGCGTTTTTATGGTTATTAAGGTTTGATACGGTGCAACATACGTGGGAATGGAATGGCTTCACGGATGTGTTTAGTTCCAGCTGCAAAAGTTACCATACGCTCGATACCGATACCAAATCCACCGTGTGGTACTGTACCGTATTTACGAAGGTCAAGATAGAATTCATACTCTGTACGATCCATACCAAGTGATTCCATCTTCGCAACAAGGGCATCGTAGTCTTCCTCACGCATTGAACCACCGATGATTTCTCCGTAGCCTTCTGGTGCGAGTAGGTCTGCACAAAGTACACGTTCTGGATTACCAGGAACTGGTTTCATATAGAAGGCCTTGATGTCTGCTGGGTAGTTAATCACGAAGGTTGGTACACCAAAGTGGTTTGAAATCCATGTTTCGTGTGGTGAACCAAAGTCATCACCATGCTCGAGATGTTCGTAGTCTGCATCTTCATCATTTTCATGCTCTTGCAAGAGATCAATGGCTTGATCGTAAGTGATGCGTTTGAATGGCTCTGCAATGTAGCGTTTCAAAAGCTCAGTGTCACGTTCCAATGTTTCCAAGGCTTGTGGAGCACGGTCAAGAACACCTTGAAGCAAAGCTTTAACATAAGCTTCTTGCAAGTCAAGTGACTCATCATGTGTCAAGTATGAATACTCTGCATCCATCATCCAGAATTCAGTCAAGTGACGGCGAGTTTTTGATTTTTCAGCACGAAATACTGGACCAAAGTCGAAGACACGACCAAGGGCCATAGCACCAGCTTCAAGGTAAAGCTGACCAGATTGACTCAAGTAGGCTGGTGTTCCGAAGTAGTCAGTTTCAAACAGTTCAGTTGAATCTTCTGCAGCATTTCCTGAAAGGATTGGGCTATCAAACTTCATGAAGCCATTTTTATCAAAGAACTCATAAGTTGCATAGATGATAGCATTACGGATTTGCATGACAGCTACTTGTTTGCGTGAACGAAGCCACAAGTGACGGTTGTCCATCAAGAAGTCTGTTCCATGTTCTTTTGGAGTGATTGGGTAATCTTGAGATTCACCGATCACTTCGATGTCTGTAATATCCAACTCGTAACCAAATTTAGAACGCTCGTCTTCTTTAACAATCCCTGTCACGAAAACAGATGTTTCTTGACTTAGACGTTTGATGGTGTCAAATTTTTCAAGACCTACTTCTTCTCCAAATTTTTCGATAAAGTTTGGTTTAAAAGCCACACCTTGGAAAAAGGCTGTTCCGTCACGTAATTGTAAGAAGGCAATTTTCCCTTTTCCTGATTTGTTGGCAACCCAAGCACCGATAGTCACTTCTTGACCAACGTAGTCTTTTACTTCGATAATTGTTACACGTTTTGTCATGTTTTATCTTCCTTTTTTTGTTTAACTTGTCTAAAGACATTATTACCCACTATTGTACCACAAATAATGCCTGATAGCTAGATTCTATCAGAGAAAAATCTCAGGTTTTATCCAAAAAAAATCTCCGTCAAGACGACGAAGATCTTATTTTTATTTTTCCATAAATTGGTGCAAACGACGAATAGCTTCTTTAAGAGTTTCCAAGTCTGTCGCATAGCTGAGACGGACATTCTCTGGCGCACCAAAGCCTGCTCCCGTAATCAAGGCCAGACCAACTTCCTCAAGAATAGCTGTCGTAAACTCAGTTACATCGCTATATCCTTTCATCTCCATGGCCTTTTTGACATTTGGGAAGAGATAGAAAGCTCCTTGAGGTTTGACTACTTCAAAGCCAGGGACTTGACACAAGAGTGGATAGATGGTGTTTAAACGTTCCTCAAAAGCCTGACGCATGGTTTCTACAGAGTCTTGTGGACCAGTTAAAGCCTCGATTGTTGCGTATTGAGATACAGCAGTCAGGTTAGAAGTCGTTTGACCAGTCAATTTACTCATAGCAGCAATGATTTCTGGATCACCTACTGCATAACCCACCCGCCAACCTGTCATGGCATAAGCTTTAGATACACCATTGATGACGATTGTTTGCTTGCGAATGGCTTCTGACAGACTAGAGATTGGAATAAATTCGTTACCGTTATAGACCAAACGTCCATAAATATCATCTGCTAGAATCAGAATATCATGCTCAACTGCCCAGTTTCCAATGGCTAATAATTCCTCACGAGAGTATATCATACCGGTAGGATTAGATGGTGAGTTCAGAACCAGGACCTTGGTCTTATCTGTGCGAGCTGCTTCTAATTGCTCCACGGTTACTTTAAAGTGATTGTCTTCCTTGGCTTGGACAAATACTGGAATACCTTCAGCCATTTTCACTTGATCCCCATAGCTAACCCAGTAAGGTGTTGGAATGATAACCTCATCTCCAGGATTAATCACAGCCATAAAGAAAGTATAAAGGGAGAACTTGGCACCCGTAGCAAAAGTGACTTCATTAGCCGCTACAGAATAACCATAATAGCGTTCAAAATAGGTATTGACCGCTGCTTTTAATTCAGGCAAACCTGAAGCTACCGTATAGAAAGAAGCACGTCCATCTCGAATAGCCTCAACAGCAGCATCTTGAATATTTTCAGGAGTATGAAAATCAGGCTGACCTAAAGTCAAGAAAAGAACGTCTTTTCCTTCAGCCTTTAACTTCTTTGCTCTTGCATCACTAGCCAGAGTGACACTTTCTTCCATTTCTAAGACACGTTTAGATAATTTCATAGTTTCTCCTTTTCGATTAGGGCACCAGATTCAAAATCCACTAGATAGTAGTCTCCACCAGACTTGATTTCCCAGACGGGTTTATCAGCATACCGCCCAAAGGTAATCGCGTCAATCTCAGTTGCTCCTTTTTCTATGACAACTGCTTCTGCTTTTTCTTGTGAAGTGCCACTTTCTAGTTGATACACATAGATTTTTTGACTATTTTTCTCAATTAAAACAGCTACTGGCTTTTGATTCTTGTCTTGGCCAAGGACACTATAATAGCTCTCTAAACCATTGAAGAAATCAACCTGACTGACCGTTTCTAGATTCGCATACTGCTTGGCAAGCTTTTCCCCTTCTACCTTCGCTGCCTGATAAGGCTTCATGCTAAGCCACACCAAATAGAGAAAGGAAGAAGTCACAACTAGTGCCAGCAGGGTCATACCAATACCGTACTGAAATAATAAGGAATTTTTTTCTTTTTTCTGTCTCATTTTCACTCGTCTATTTTACCATCTATCCAAGTGAATTACAAGTGAATAAAGGAGAAGGATTTGTCTCGGAACTTCTCTTATGACAGGAATATATGACGCTTGAATCACTGATTTAACAGACTTTTCCTAATCTCTACTCCTAAAAATAATCTTGACTATCATCGATTTTTATTTTCTGGGCAAATTTCTTGCAAATGATTTCATTTTGTTGTAACATTGTTTATAACAACAGAGAAAGCTCTGATTAAAATATAAAGGAGACTCCCTATGTCTAAAAAAGTATTATTTATCATTGGTTCACTTCGTGAAGGTTCTTTCAACCACCAAATGGCGCTAAAAGCCGAAAAAGCTCTTGTAGGAAAAGCTGAGATTAGCTACCTTGACTACTCAGCAATCCCACTTTTTAACCAAGAACTTGAAGTTCCAACTCTTCCAGCTGTAGCAGCAGCTCGTGAAGCTGTTCTGGCTGCTGATGCTATCTGGATATTCTCTCCAGTCTACAACTTCTCAATTCCTGGAACAGTGAAAAACTTGCTTGACTGGCTTTCACGCGCAATTGACTTGTCTGACACTCGTGGAGCATCTGCTCTTCAAGATAAAATCGTTACTGTGTCTTCAGTAGCAAATGCAGGTCATGAACAACTCTTTGCAATCTACAAAGACCTCTTGCCATTCATCCGTACACAAGTTGTAGGTGAATTCACTGCAGCTCGTATCAATGATTCTGCTTGGGTAGATGGTAAACTAGTCCTTGAAGACAGTGTTGCTACTTCACTAAAACAACAAGCTGAAGACTTGGTTCAAGCTATTCAATAATTGAATTGAAAAAAAGATAGTAGAAAATGTTAATTTCTACTATCTTTTTCTTAATCAACTAATTCATCAATCATACTATGTTTTAGTGGTAAACTACACATCACTAACAGGAAAATAAAAGATGATTGAATCCAAAAGAGAGCCAAATCAAAAATTCCGTGCACAGCTACTACTGTCAAGAAAGAGAGATAAAGTCCAAGGATAGGACGCTTACTAGGTACTTGACTCATATCAATCAACATTCGTACCGGAGTGGCAGAAGCAATTCCCAAGAGAACTGTACCAACAACTCCATAACTCAAAATCGTATCTATATAAATACTATGAGCATGTTCATGATAAGGTGCTCCAATACGGGGATAAGAATGCATATAGGTTAGTGGGCCTTCCCCCCAGAAGGGATTTTGTTTAAACAAGGCCATTCCAGCATTCCAGATAGAAACACGTTCTTCCATAGATGAATCTAAGGTTCCCATTCGAACACCTAAATCACTCGAAAATAGAAAGGCTAAACCAACACCAAAAACTCCAATACTAAGCCAGAAGGCACGCCAGTTTTTAATGGTCGTGAAGAGGTAAATGATGGCTCCAAAGATGATGGCTGGAAAAGCTGTACGATTCTGCGTAAAGTTTAAACCGAATAAATTAGCAAAGATGGCAATCATAGAAAAGATTCGTAACCACCTTAACTTAGTTGTGCTAATCAGATAAAAACCAATCATGATACAGAAACAACAGATAATTCCATAGTAATTGGGATTAAAGAAGGCAACCTCCGCTCGGTTTTGATGCCAAACTTGCATTCGTGGTGAGAGGAAGGTATAATCAAATTTCTTTACAATTTGGAAATGTTCCAAGGCTGCAAAGGCTGCTGCCAAGACACTCGAGGCTAAAACTACTTCAAGCGTCAACCTAAAAAATTTAGGAGTCAATTGAGATTGATAATAGTAAAAGAAGATGGCAAACAGAAACATGGCCACCGAAGAAACTACTCCCATCACATTTTGTGCTAGAAGAGAAATTGCAGTGCTATAGGCAATAAAAAAGAGCAAGACAGGGTGTTGAGACAAACGTTTCAAGATTCCCTTCATCTCCCCGGTATATACTAACCAAAGCAAATAAGAGATAAAAATAATAACAAAAAGATAAAAAGGAAGAAAAATACTCAAAATAACTCCTAAAAGAAGTCCTTCTTGTTTCGATAAACTTTTTAACTTTTCAATGACACCTATTGATTTCACAACAGATCCTTTCCTTCTGAATCTCACATTCAGATAAATAAGCTATTAAAACATTTTACCATTTTTCAAGAGATTTGAAAACCTCTTTGCCTCTATACTTCTAACTAAAACTGGGTAAAATTTTATAGTTAGCTAAGATTACTTGAAAATCGCTATCCCTTTTTTAAAAATATGGTACAATAAATCTAATTATTCCAGAAAGGGTCTAGCATGAAATCCTACCAAGAAGTCTATAAAATACTAGTTACTGAGACTGATTATCTAAGCGGAGAAAAAATAGCTGAGAGATTAAATCTATCTCGAACTTCAGTATGGAAAGCTATCCAACGTCTCCAGCAAGAGGGACTGGAGATTGACAGTATCAAAAATCGTGGGTATAAACTTCTGGACGGAGACCTTATCTTACCTCAGGAAATCGAAGCGAATAGTCCCATTACTGTCCAGTTTAAACCCTCAACAAAATCTACCCAAACCGATGCTAAAGAAGCTATGGAAGCTGGTGCTAAAGGGGATAAACTCTACCTTTCCACTAGCCAAACTATGGGACGCGGTCGTTTTCAACGTCCCTATTATTCTCCAGATAAGGGGGGAATTTACATGTCCCTTCACCTACAACCCAATCTCCCTTACCAGAAGCTTCCCGCCTATACACTTCTAACAGCCGGGGCTATCTACAAGGCTATCAAAAATCTTAGTTTGATTGATGTGGATATCAAGTGGGTCAATGACATTTATCTGAACCAGAAAAAAATTGCTGGTATTCTAACAGAAGCCATTACCTCTGTCGAAACTGGACTCGTTACAGATGTTATCATTGGGGTCGGGATCAACTTTTCTATCGCTGATTTTCCCAAGAATCTACAAACTAAAGCTGGAAGCTTATTTTCTCAACATACTCCCATTACTCGCAATGAATTGATTGCTGAAATCTGGAAATGTTTCTACGAAACAGAAGCCGATGAACTCCTCTATCTCTATAAAAAGCGCTCAATCGTTTTAGGAAAAGAGATTTCCTTCAAGAAGGATCAAGAAATAATCACAGGGAAAGCCTGTGACATCTCTGACCAAGGACAACTGCAGATAGAATTAACCACTGGTGAAAAGATTTGGCTCAATAGTGGCGAAGTTTCACTGACTAAATGGTAGTTCTCCTAGATCAAAAAAATCGACCTTTCTTATTGAAGGTCGATTTTTTGATCTGTTATTTTTTCAAACGTTCAACGTCACGTGCAATGACTAATTCCTCGTCTGTTGGAATTACCAGTACACGTACACTTGCTGCATCTGTCGAAATATCTCCAGTCGCACCAAAGACATTTTTCTCTGGATCTACATCACAACCGAACCAAGAAATCCCTGAAATGACAGCATCACGTACATGAACAGAATTTTCACCTATACCCGCTGTGAAAATAATAGCATCTGCTCCGTTTAGGACAGCCAAATATTGTCCGATGTGCTTTTGGATACGATCAACATACATTTCATAAGCCAAAGTAGCATCATGATCCCCTGCCTCCATAGCAGCAATTACATCACGCATGTCACTAGATTTACCAGAAACACCCATCAATCCTGACTCACGATTGAGAATACGACTGATGTCCTCAGGCTTGTTAAAGTCCTCTGTATATTGCATTAAATAAGGAATGATGGCTGGGTCAATATCCCCTGTACGAGTTCCCATCATTACACCACCAAGTGGAGTGAATCCCATTGAGGTATCAACAGATTTCCCACCCTTAACAGCTGTAATAGAAGCACCATTACCGATGTGACAGGTGATTAACTTCAACTCTTCAAGTGGACGTCCCAAAACCTTCGCTGCTTCTTGAGCAACATACTGATGGCTAGTTCCATGGGCTCCGTACTTACGAACCTTGTTTTCTGTGTAATATTTTGTTGGTAGAGGATAGCGATAAGCTTTCTCTGGCATACTTGTATGGAAGGAAGTATCAAAAACAACGACACTCGTGATATCTGGCAACAATTCTTTGAAGGCACGAATACCCGCAGCATTTGCAGGGTTGTGCAATGGAGCAAGGAGACCTAACTCTTCAACTTTTTCAATTACATCGCCTTCAACGACTGTAGACTCTTTGAAGTATTCTCCACCTGCAACAACACGGTGTCCAACACCAGTAATTTCATCATAAGATTTAATAATATCAAAACGAATCAAGTCATCAAGCAAAATCTTAACTGCCAAAGTATGGTTGTCAATGTCAAGGACTTGTTGTTCTGAACGACCATCAAATTTAACTGTAGAAATAGAATCTTTCAATCCAATTCGCTCAATCAACCCTTTTGCTAATACTTTTTCTTCTGGCATTTGATAGAGTTGCCATTTCAAACTTGAGCTTCCAGCGTTAATTGCAATGGTTTTTGTCATAATGTTTCCCCTTTTTTAAGCGTTTTCAACTATTATATCAAAATTTATACTAGATTTCATGTTCTTGACACCAATTTTGAAAATTTTCCTTAAATTCCAACAAAATTTCAGGATCTCGAAGACTAGCAAGTGGATAAACGAATGGCTCAAAACCTTCTACCACTTTCTTTTGTACAACAAAAATGGTCTTAGACTGGGCTCCTTGAGCGAAGAGATCCTCTGGTAAAGCTACGATAGCTACTAGTTGAGCCTGACCAGTCAGCCAGGGTTTCAAGAGGTCACTCTGGGGACTCGTCAAAAGATCTGTTGGAGCAAGGAAAATAGCATAGCCTCCCGTCTTAAGATACTTGAGAGATTGCTCCATTAATAGATGATGAGCATAAGTATGTTCATCCTTTGCTGCCACTTGATAACGTGAGGCAATCTGATCGTCTGGGTAGTAACCAATCGGGAGGTCGCTCACAATAAAATCACTTTCTTTTAATACTTGTGGACGTACTGCATCTCCTTGGACAAAGCCCATTTGAAGATCCATAACTTCAGCCATACTCGCCGCCAGATCAATCAAGAGGTCGTCTATCTCAATCCCTAGGTAATCTACCTTTTTGTTCATGGACGTTAAAAAGCTAGCCCCCAGAATTCCCATCCCAGAGCCCAATTCTAGTAGACTTAGATCTTTAGCAGGCCACAATTGCTCCATCAAAAAAATCATCAAGTGACCAATCGCATCTGGTGTAAACTGGTGGTTGGCCTGAAGAGGTTCCGTTTGCGCTGCCTTCATTAATAAGAATTGGTAGGTTCGTAACCACTCTTCTTTTCGAAGAGCCAATCGTTTTAAAGCTTGATTGTTTTTCTTGACATCTTCCAGATTCGTCTGACCATCCAGATAGATTCCATTTTGCTCAATTAAGGCATCGTAAAAATTTGTCGTCAAATCATTTTGAATGATTTGGACATTTTCTAGTAAATAGGTATATGCTTGTTCAATTTTTTCAAAATCCATACCCTTATCTTACCAAAAATAATGTCCTTTTTCCAGATTTTCATAATTGTGAAAATGAAAAAAAGAAAATCTACCTCCCTAATAGATTTTCTCTGTTTCATGATTATTTCCAAACGCCACTGGCATCTACATAATAACCATCTGGTGTGCGTGTATTGCTAAGCATATTACCAGATGAAGCCAGATAGTACCACTTACCATTATCTTTGATCCAACCTGTTGCCATTGCACCAGAATCTTTTAGGTAATACCAAGAGCCGTTATCTTTGATCCAGCCTGTTGCCATTGAACCTGAGTCTTTTAGATAATACCAAGTACCACCATCTTTAAGCCAGCCTGTTGCCATTGAACCTGAGTCTTTTAGATAATACCAAGTACCACCATCTTTAAGCCAGCCTGTCGCCATTGAACCTGAGTCTTTTAGGTAATACCAAGAGCCGTTATCATATAACCAATCAGCTGAAATCATAGCTCCTGATGATTTAAAGGCATACCAGCTACCACCTTGATGAAGCCATGTTTGATTAAACATAACCCCTTTATCATCCATAAAATACCAGCTTCCCTGATCCTTAATCCAAGCATCTTTAACTAGTTGGCCTTGTTTTTGATAATACCAGTTGTGTTTTGATTTTAACCAGCTTTCTGCTTTTACAATTGGATAAAGTTCTTGGAAAGATCCCCCACCCTTGTAGTAATGACTGATAGATTCTGGTTTTGTAAGTTTTAACTCACCATTGTCATAGTCTTCCCAAGCATAGACTTTTTGACCATTGACAATTTCTGGTAAGGTAGCTGTGTAGGTCTTGGTTTGATAATCCCATTTAGTATCAAGGTAGGTGTATTGATCATTTGATTCTTTAATATGGTAGTAGCCACTCTTTCCACCATTATATACGTCATCTACCACTTTAGTGGACCAGGTCTTTACTTCATTTCCACTCTTGGCTTCTACTTTGATATCTCCTCTGTAGCCATAAGGTACGTAGAAATTCAGGTAACGCCCCTCTGTACCGACCATAGACTTGTCTTTTTCTTGACCTAGAAAATTGACAGTCTGATCTTGACCATTTAAAGTAACTTTCCATTCAATTTTTTCGTTTTTGGGTAAATCCAAGACTTTGATATCTACTTCATGGCCATTATTAAATCGGAGAATTTTGCCATCTTGATATTGAACACCACCCTTAATGACCCATTCTTCTTCAAGCTCGAACGCCTTTCCTGAATGAGGAAAAGCTAGTAAAGCTAAACCTGCTAAAGACAAACTAAATAGTGTGATTTTTTTCATGAGATTTCCTCCTGTTTTTATCCATGTTAATTATATCACTATGTTATTTTTTTGCAAGAGATATCCTAAATTTATATAGGAAAAACCTCTGAGATGACTCTCAAAGGTTTAATCATGACTATTTACTATTTTCAACCGCTGCTGTTACAAAAGCAGTATAGAGTTCTTCTGGGCGGTTTGGACGGCTTGATAGCTCTGGATGGTACTGACAAGCCACAAAGAATTTATTTTCTGGAATTTCCACAATTTCTACCAAACGATTATCTGGTGACACTCCTGAAAAGACAAAACCTGCTCCTTCAAACTGTTCACGAAAAGCATTGTTAAACTCATAACGGTGACGGTGACGGCGTTGCACCACCTCTTTGTTATGATAAGCTGCCGCTGCCTTAGAACCACGTTTTAACTTAGAAGGGTAAAGTCCCAAACGAAGGGTACCACCCATGTCCTCAACATCAATCTGATCACGCATGATATCGATGATAGGGTATTTGGTATCAGGATTTAGCTCTGCTGAATTAGCTCCTTCAAGACCTAAGACATTACGGGCAAACTCGATACAAGTCAATTGCATTCCCAAGCAGACTCCCAACATTGGTACATCATTTTCTCGAGCATAGCGAATCGCTTGAATCTTACCCTCAGTTCCACGTTGGCCAAAACCACCTGGAACGATGATTCCGTCAGCGTCAGATAGAAGTTCTGCCACATTGTCAGCTGTCACATCGTTAGCATTGACCCAATCAATCTTGACTTCTGCATCATTGGCATAACCAGAGTGTTTCAAGGCCTCTACGACAGAAATGTAGGCATCTTGCAACTCGACATACTTCCCAACAAGGGCAATCTTGACTTGTTTTTTGAGATTCATGACCTTGTCAACCATAGCTGACCACTCTGTCATATCTGCTGCAGGTGCATCAATTTTCAAATGGTCACAGACGATTTGATCCATGCCTTGTGCTTGCAAATTAAGTGGGATTTGGTAAAGATGATCCACATCCAAGGACTCAATAACTGCTTCTGGCGCCACATCACAGAACTGGGCTAATTTATTTTTAATCCCTTGTCCTGCTGGTTTTTCTGTACGAATGACCAACATATTTGGCTGGATTCCCAGACCACGCAATTCTTTGACAGAGTGTTGAGTTGGTTTGGTTTTCATTTCACCAGCTGCCTTGAGGTAAGGAAGCAAGGTCGTATGGATATACATGACATTTTCTGCTCCGACATCAGACTTCATCTGACGAAGCGCCTCTAAGAATGGAAGGGACTCAATATCGCCGACTGTTCCACCAACCTCTGTAATAATAACGTCAGAGTCAGTCGTAAGAGCAGCACGCTTGATTTTTTCTTTCAAAGCATCTGTAATATGAGGAATAACTTGGACAGTTGCACCCAAATACTCTCCACGGCGTTCCTTACGAAGAACTTCGCTGTAGATTTTACCAGTTGTCACGTTTGAGTATTTGTTGAGGTTGATATCGATAAAACGTTCATAATGACCCAAGTCCAAATCTGTCTCAGCCCCATCATCAGTTACAAAGACTTCCCCGTGCTGGTAAGGGCTCATGGTTCCTGGGTCGATATTGATATAAGGGTCAAATTTTTGAATGGTCACCTTCAAACCACGGTTTTTTAAAAGACGTCCAAGACTCGCTGCAACGATCCCTTTTCCAATAGACGACACCACACCACCAGTGACAAAAATATATTTCGTAGACATAGATTCCTCTTTCTAAAATGTTCAAGGTCTTGTTCACTAACAGGGGATTGAGAAAACAAGACCTTCATCAATAACTACACCCCAAGAAGAAAAGCTTCCTGGAAAAACAAAAATAGCTCCCTAATAACTAGGGAGCTCCGACCTCTAAAAGAGGTGCCCGAACAATATATTACCTCAAAATGAACCATTTGTCAAATAGAACAAATCGTTGACTTGGCACATTCCAGCTTACAAAACTAATTCAGACCAATACAAAAAAGCTGGACTAGGAAATCGAGACTTGATAGACCGATTCCAGCTCCAACTCCTTTTTATTTTTATTCTTCCTCTTCTTCAGAGTCTTCGTCGTCTTCTTCATTAAGATCGACTTCTTCATCTAAATCATCTGGGGCGATTTCATTGATTTCAGCATCGTAGGCTTCCACTTCATTCTTCTCATCATCTGGATTTTCATCATCATAAGAAAGAGCTGGATCTTCTTCGTAGGCGTCTTCATCCTCTGGATCATCTGCACTGTAATCAATAGCATCTGCATCACCATCCATAAAGGCGTTGACACGTTTTTTCTTAGCCTTAGGTGCTACTTCTTCATCATCACTTTCTTCAAGAGCAATGATTTCCTCATCGATTTCATCCACTCCATACCATGAACGAAGGCCCCATTTGTTATCTCCAAGTGAGATAAAGCTACCGTCAAAGTTCAACTCTGTATAGAACAAAGGCAAAGCTTCACGAATATCGCTATTAGAGGTACCGAGATAGTTTTGGATTTCATTAACCAAATCACTAAAATGCATTTCGTGATCACGACCACGGAGTTCCAAGATGGCACGAGCCACCTCAATCATAGATAGTTCACTTTTTTCTTGCCCAGCAAATACTTCTAATTCCAAAGCGTTTCTCCTCATTTTTTACTACTAACGTCAGAGTGAATAAACTCTGATCTCATTTTATCATGTACTCTTTATTGTACGATAATTTTGCCTAATAGTCAAAGGTTTAGGAGAAATAAATGTGAAATATTTCAGCTAATCAATACTCAATGAAAATCAAAGAGCAAACTAGGAAGCTAGCCACAGGCTGTACTTGAGTAAGGTAAGGTAAGGAAAGGCGACGCTGACGTGGTTTGAAGAGATTTTCGAAGAGTATAAAAGACCTGGGAGATACACTCACAGGTCCGATACTTTATTTATAACTTAAAGCTCGTTTAAAGGTTTTCCAGATGCCTAAATCATCCGTTTGGAGGACTAGGCTAGCATACATACGTCCGATAAAGGCGGTTGCAGTTACGGCAAATACAACTGTTATCGCAAGAGAAATCCAAGCCTCGATGCTATTTGCATAACCATTAATAGCTCTGAAAGGCATAAAGAAGGTCGAGATGAAAGGAATATAAGAACCGATTTTCAAAATCAAATTATCTCCTGCAGCGCCTAGGGCAGTAACGCCAACAAAACCAGCTATTATCAAAATCATCAACGGAGATAAGGCCTTTCCTGCATCTTCAGGGCGAGAAACCATAGAACCTAAGAAGGCTGCCAAGACCACATACATAAAGAGACTGACCAAGACAAACAACAAGGTATTGACCGAAAAAGCTTCTCCCAAGTGGCTTAGAATACCTGAATTAGCCAAGAAAGGCATATCCTTAAAGAATAAGATAGCTCCAAGTCCGCCTACAACATAAATACCAATATGAGTCAAAATGACAAGAAGTAAGGCAATCATGCGCGCGTAAAAGTAGTGGCTAGCACGAATACTTGAGAAGACCACTTCCATAATTTTCGTCCCTTTTTCACTGGCTACCTCTTGAGCAGTGACACTGGCATAAGTGATCAAGATCATATAGAGGAAGAAGCCTAGTCCTGCAGCCGCAAAAGTTTGGACCATCTTTTTACTTTCCTTAGATTCATCAATCTGCTCTGAGAATTGAATCGTTTGTGCCAAGTGCTGTTCCTGTTCCTGAGATAAATGTGCCTCCGAACGATTGAGTTGGTATTGGAGCTCATTCAACTTAGTTGTCACAGCTAACTTTATACCACTTTCAAGTGAGGTTTCACCGTGATAGACTGCCTTGAGGACACTATCTTCTTGGACAATGGTCAAATAACCTTTTATTTTTTCATCCTTGATGGCTTCTTGGGCGCTTGCTTCATCCTTATAGTCAAAATTAATGCCATTGGTTGATTTAAGACTCTCTGTTACAGCAGGCATCGAACTAACTATTGCCACCTTATTATTCTGAGCCAGAGAGGAACCTTGGAGATAGCCAATTCCGCCAGATAAGCCGATAAAGATAAAAGGCGAGATTACCATAAAGAAGAAACTCCAGGATTTGACATGACGTAGATAAGTTTCTTTGATTACAACCAACATATTTCTCATACTTCCACCCCTGATTCTAGTTTAAAGATTTCATCAATTGTCGGAGCTTGTTGGTCAAAGGTCGCGATATAGTGTCCTTGAGTCAAGATAGCAAAAAGCTCCTGTCCAGCATTTTCATCATCTAGGATGAGCTTCCAAATCCCCTGCTTGGTCAAGCTAGCATGTGTGACATGTGGGAGTTTTTCCAAGTCTTCCTGGCTCCTTTCACTTGCAACAAAGAGTCGCGTTTTGCCGTATTGATTACGAACATCTTGGACTGGTCCATGCAAGACGACACGCCCATCACGAATCATAAGGATATCATCACATAGCTCTTCGACATTGGTCATGACGTGGTCTGAAAAGATAATGGTTGCACCACGTTCTTTTTCTTTGAGGATAACCTGCTTGAGCAATTCGGTATTGACTGGATCCAGACCACTAAAAGGTTCATCTAGAATGATCAGATCTGGTTCATGCATTAAAGTAATAATCAGCTGAATCTTCTGTTGATTCCCTTTTGAGAGACTCTTAATCTTGTCTGTCAATTTCCCCTTAACTTCCAGTTTCTCCATCCATTGAGGGAGTTTTTCTTTGACTTCTTTTGCATCCATTCCTTTTAACATCGCTAGGTAACGAACCTGCTCTAGAACTGTCAACTTAGGCATGAGACTACGTTCTTCGGGTAGATAGCCAATCTGAGCATAGGTTTCCTGACGAATTTCCTGGCCATCAAACTGAATTTCTCCCTGATAATCTAAAAATTTCAAAATACTGTGGAAAATGGTTGTTTTCCCAGCTCCATTTTTTCCAACTAGACCTAAAATTCTTCCAGGCTGAGCTTGAAAATCAACGCCAAACAAGACTTGTTTGGGACCAAAACTTTTTTCAAGATTGCGGACTTCTAACATAATCCACCTCCTACTAATCTTACCCTCATTATACTCCTTTTTTTAGTTATTACAAGGATTTATGTACATTTTTATTAGTAGAATTTACTAGGTATTTTTTATATCAAAACGAATAAAATACAACTTCATTTTTTTTCCAATATTCGGCATTTACAAAGACAAAAAAATCCATCCCTAGGGATGGATGTTAGACTGTTAACGCACTTCTGCATTCACTTTTTCTTCGAGAGAAGCTTGAATTTTTTCCATGTAGCGTGCGACTTCTTCGTCTGTCAAGCTATCTTCTGGATTTTGGAAGGTCAAGCTGTAGGCCATGGACTTCATTCCGATACCCAGTTTTTCACCGGAGAAGACGTCAAAGAGTTTGATGTCTGTCAAACGTTTCACGCCTGCAGCTTGAATGGCATCAACCACCTCTTGGTGAGTCACTTCTGTTTTGAGGAGAAGGGCGATATCACGGCTGACTGCTGGGAATTTAGTAATTTCCACAAAGGCTGCTGCTGGTTGAAGGGCTGCCTCAATAGCTGAAAGGTTAAGCTCAGCTACATAAGTCTCTGGAATATCGTAAGCCTTAGCCGTCACAGGGTGCACTTGACCGAGGAATCCAAGAACTTGATCACCAAGTGAGATCAAGGCTGTACGTCCTGGGTGAAGACTCTTGATCTCTTGCGTTGCTGTATAGGTCACTTCAAGACCCAAGCGAGCAAAGAGGGCTTCTAAAATTCCCTTAGCATAGAAGAAGTCAACTGGAACAGCTGGAGTCTGGAAGTCTTTTTCAGCGACTAAACCAGTCAATGCAAAAGCAAAGCTGTTGATTTCGTTTGGCAAGTCTTCTTTTGGATTACCTGTTTGTTCAAAGACTTTTCCAATCTCATAAAGAGCCAAGTCTTTGTTCTTACGCGCTACGTTGTAGGCAACTGTATCCAAAATGCCTGAAACCATATTTTGACGGAGAACAGAACGGTCCACAGTCATTGGCCACATCAATTCTGTCAAATGACTTGGCTGAATCGTAAACTCGACTGCTTTTTCAGGAGTTGTTAGAGCATAGGTGATGATTTCAGTTAAGCCTGCTCCTTCTGCAATGGTACGAACTTGACGGCGCAATTTTTGTGTCGCAGTCAATTCACCAGCTGTTCCATCATCTTTTGGAAGACTAGTTGGCAAGCGGTCATAACCATAGATACGAGCGATTTCTTCAAAGAGGTCTGCTTCGATAGTGATATCCCAACGACGACGGGGGACGCTAACTGCAAAGCTATCTGCATTTCCAGAAAGGCCAAATCCAAGACGACGGAAGACATCCTCTACATCCGCGTAGGAAAGCTCAGTACCAAGGACACGGTTAACGTCTGAAAGAGTAGAAGAAACTTCTACATCTGAAGTATCAAGCTGCCCTGCTGAAACGATGCCCTTCCGCACGGTTGCACCTGCAAGCTCTGCAATCATGCTAGCTGCCGCATCAAGAGCTTCGTTAACAGTTGCCACATTGATGCCTTTTTCAAAGCGAGAAGATGATTCAGAACGAAGGTTGAGGCGACCACTTGTCTTGCGGATAGATTTGCCATTGAAAACAGCAGCTTCAAGAACCACACGACTAGACTTTTCAGAGATTTCTGTAGCCTGACCACCCATGACACCTGCAAGGGCTACTGGTTTATCAGCAACAGTGATCACTAAGTCAGTTGTTTCCAAGTCACGCTCTTCCCCATCCAAGGTCACTAATTTCTCACCAGCACGTGCTTCACGTACATGGATATCAGTTCCATCAAAGGTATCCAAGTCAAAGGCATGCATTGGTTGACCAAAGTAAAGAAGGATATAGTTGGTCACGTCCACCACGTTATTGATGGGACGGATGCCTTCATTCATAAGGAGATTTTGCAACCATTGTGGACTTGGTGCGATGGTCACATTGTCCAGGATACGAGCGGCATAGTAAGGGGCCTTGTCTGTGTCAATGCTGACAGAAAGAGCATCTGCTGCAGCTTGGTCTGTTTCTGTTAAAGTAAATTCTTTGAAGTTGATTGCCTTGTCATAGATAGCGGCTACTTCGTGCGCTACCCCACGCATAGAAAGAGCATCTGCACGGTTTGGCGTGATAGAAAGTTCGATGATTTCATCATCCAAGTCTAGATAGGAGAAGACTTCCTCACCTGGAACAGCAGTTTCAGGCAAGATTTGGATTCCATCTGCAAATTCCTTTGGTACAACTGAGTCAGAAATCCCTAATTCACCAAGTGAACAGATCATTCCGAGAGATTCTAAACCACGGATTTTCCCTTTTTTAATCTTGTAGTTATCAGCAATGCGAGCACCTGGAAGAGCCACCATAACTTTGATGCCTGCACGCACATTTGGTGCTCCACAGACGATTTGACGGGCTTCTTCTTCACCCACATTGACTTGGCAGACATGCAAGTGTGTTTCTGGCACATCTTCGCAAGACAAGACTTCTCCGACGACAATTTTTGAGAGACCAGCAGCTGGTGATTCCACACCTTCTACTTCGATCCCTGTAGTTGACATTTTTTCAGCCAACTCTTGTGAGGACACATCAATGTCCACCAATTCTTTTAACCATTTGTATGATACTAACATAATTTAGTTTCCCAGAATGACAGTTGCCACTCTAGTTTTTTTCCTTTCCTATCATTTCATAAGAAGAATCATCTTCTTACCTTAATTTCTTTTTCAGTAACCAATCCGTATCTACCTTCTGCCCAACCATAAAACGATGTTGGCTAAATTTTTCAAAACCATATCGATTATAAAATGCTTGAGCTTTTGTATTATGCTCCCAAACACCTAGCCAAGCCCAGGAAAAACCATTTTTTTCGGCAAGTTCCAAAGCGAATTCAAATAGTTGCTTACCAAGTCCAAATCCTTGGTATGTTTGCAGCACATAGAGGCGTTGAATTTCAAAAGCGTTCTCTAATTCTCTCTCAGTTTGAGCATTTCCCCAGTTGACTTTGAGAAAACCAGCTATCTCCTCTTCATGCATAATGAAATAGGTTTCGGATTCAGGATTTTCCAACTCAGTTGACAAAACTCTCAGATTATAAGCCTCTTCAAAGTATTCCTGTAACTGCTCTTCCGTATTATCATGAGCAAATGTTTCACGAAAGGTTTGTTTGGCAATTTTTGCCAACACCTCAACATCTGCTATTTCCACTTTTCTAATCATTATTTAAACTGTTCTGAGAAGCGGACATCCCCTTGGTAGAATCCACGGATATCGTTGATTCCGTAGCGAAGCATAGCTACACGCTCTTGTCCAAGACCAAAGGCAAATCCAGAGTAAACAGTCGCATCGATACCACTCATCTCAAGGACACGTGGGTGAACCATACCGGCACCCATAATCTCGATCCAACCAGTTTTCTTACATACGTTACAGCCGGCTCCTCCACACTTGAAGCATGAAACATCCACCTCAACAGATGGCTCAGTGAATGGGAAATAAGATGGGCGTAAACGAATTTGACGCTCTTCACCAAACATTTTTTGTACAATCAACTGGAGGGTTCCTTGAAGATCCGCCATAGAGATGTTCTTCCCAACAACCAAACCTTCAATTTGGTGGAATTGGTGACTGTGGGTTGCATCGTCTGTATCACGACGGAATACACGTCCTGGTGAGATCATCTTCAAAGGACCTTTAGAAAAATCATGGGCATCCATCGCACGCGCCTGAACTGGAGACGTGTGAGTACGGAGCAAGATTTCTTCTGTGATATAGAAAGTGTCCTGCATATCACGGGCAGGGTGGTCTTTTGGAAGATTCATACGTTCAAAGTTGTAGTAGTCTTTTTCAACTTCAAATCCATCCACGACTTGGTAACCCATCCCGATGAAGATATCTTCGATTTCTTCACTAGTTTGAGTCAGAACGTGACGGTGACCTGTCGCAACTGGGCGACCTGGAAGTGTAACATCAATGCTCTCACTAGCTAGTTGCGCTTCCACTTTCTTTTCTTCCAAGAGCTTAGCTATTTCTTCAAAGGCAGCAGTTAAGACATCGCGAGCTTCATTGACGTGTTTCCCGATAACAGGACGCATTTCTGCAGAAACGTCTTTCATCCCTTTAAGGATTTCAGTCAATGAACCTTTTTTACCAAGGACAGAGACACGCAAATCTTGCATCTCTTTTTCATTTTCAGCAGAAATCTGCTTTAAGCTAGCTAGCGTTTCTTCACGAAGCGCTTTTAATTGTTCTTCAATAGTTGACATAATTCCTCCATCAGTCTCTCGTAAGATAAAAAGAAAACCACATGCCAAAAACTCCACTCGGAGCGTTGACACGCGGTACCATCCGTTTTTATCTGACAAGTCAGACCTTTATTTCTGAATCTATAGGCAAGTGAATTCACCCAGCTTTCATATAGAGAGCTTTCAGTCACGGCTCTCCTCCCTGATATACTTCCCCTGAGATACTAGTCTTGCAGATTCCTATTTAATTATTATTCATTTTATCAAAATTTAAGTAATCTTGCAAGATGTTTTGCGACTAATCAACATAGTCTCCACCTTCAAAGCCATAGTACTCTTCTAAACTGAGACCACTAGCTGCGATTTCTTTGGCTTCTTTGCCAACATAGCGAAGGTGCCATTCCTCAGCCATATAACCCGTTTCCTTTTCCTTACCTTTTAGATAACGAACGACAAAGCCATAGTCTGCTGCATGGTCCAAAAGCCATTGGGCTGCCTTTTCTTCAGTGACTAGGTCTCCATTTGTTTCGATCAGGTCAAAAGCCAGACCAGTTTGGTGTTCACTATAACCAGGTCTTGCCGAATAGCGGTCAGCTTCAGCCTTTCCATCTTTATTTACATAGTTTTGATAAAGCTGAGTTTGAGTTTCATAACTTCTAAAGCCACTATAGTGATCACTAATTGGGAAACCTGCTTGCTGCATAGCTGCAATGAGTTTTAACAGTTCTGCCTTTGCGGTAGGATTTTCTCCAGGATTGTAATCTTTTGACATAGGATAATGCTTATTAGCGACAACAATCTCATCATACTTTCCTTGAATGCTGTAGTGATCTCCTTTGTTGACCACTTCTGCTTTCTTTTGACTAGCTTCTTGAGACTTACTTCCCGCGGTTCCTTCTTGTACAGTCTTTTGTTCTGTAGAAGACTTGGCCTCTGTAGTTGCTGTTTTTTCTTGCGAACATGCCGCCAATGTCAAGGCTAATAATCCTGATAAGATAAGGTATCTTTTTTTCATCTGTTATCCTTTCATTTAATCATCTGGTTTAAAGTCTCAGATAATCTTGCAATCAAGTCTTCTAATTTACTTCCCTTAACTTGATATTCTTCAGCAATCATTTCTTCCCATGGAACCCACCAAACTGGACCACGACCATTAAGACCGTGTCCCTTCATATCACCCTCTCGTCTTGGAAAAATATGCCAGTGGGCATGTGCATCTCCATTTCCTAACAACTCTACATTCATCTTTTCGGCAGAAAAAGCCTTAGAAACAGCTTCCTGAACCAGACTCATTTCCTCTAGAAAGCGAAGTTTTACGCTTGGATCTAGTTGGTGTAGTTCTGTGACATGTTCCTTGGCTAAGAATAGAGTGTAACCTTCAAAATACTGGTGGTCTCCGATGACAACATAGCCTGTTTCTAATTCCTTGACAAAGTAGGGATTGTCACCAGACTTGATGAGTTCAATTCGTTGACAAATGAGGCACATCCTAGTCCACCAACTCACTCTTGAGATAGGCATCGACCATACGTTCAGTTGCTACGACAGAATCAACATGGGTACGCTCGTATGAGTGACTAGACTCAATACCCGCTCCTAGAAGAGCGTGCTTGACTTCTGCTCCAGCTGACATGGCCGCAGAAGCATCCGAACCGTAAAATGGATAGATATCTAGTTTAAATGGAATGTCTTGCTCTTTTGCTAAAGCAACCAAATGTTGACGGAATTCATAGTGATAAGGACCTGAAGCATCCTTGACACAGATAGAGACTGTGTACTCGTCTGTCTGCTGATCATCTCCCATTGCTCCCATGTCTACTGCTAGGTACTCAACAACTTGACTAGGGATACTTGAGTTAGCACCATGTCCCACTTCTTCAAAAACTGAAAAGGCAAAATGCGTAGTGACAGGAAGTTCAATCCCTTCTTCTTTGTAGACTTTGAGGAGATTAAGGAGAATAGCTGCGCTGACCTTGTCATCCAAATGACGAGACTTGATAAAGCCTGTCTCAGTCACGACAGTTCGTGGGTCAAAACTGATAAAGTCTCCAACTTCGATACCGAGTGCGCGTGTTTCTTTTTCGTTGGTCACTTTTTCATCCAAACGAACTTCCATATTGTCCTGTGTACGTTCCGCAGTTCCAGCATCTTTGTAAACGTGACAAGAAGTTTGGTGGATCAAAATCGTACCTGAAACGGTTTTTCCTGTGCTAGCCACATGGACTGTACAGTTTTCGCCTTCAATCATGTTCCAAGGATAGCCACCGATACGGTCCATCTTGAGACGACCGTCTGGTTTAACAGCACGGACGATAGCTCCCAGAGTATCCACATGAGCAGTCACATAGCGTTGTTGCTCGTCATTTTTCCCTTTAATGGTAACGTTCACTCCACCCTTAGCCGTGCGGACTGGTTGATAGCCTAGTTTTTCAAGCGTCTCAACTAGATAATTCGTAATTTCACGCGTAAAACCTGTTGGCGATGCAATAGCAGTTAGTTCTTTGATATATTCTACAGTTTGATTCATTTTTTCACCTCTCGTTACCATTATATCACTTTTCCCATCTTAGTATGTGCAAAAAAGAAAAACTTAAATACTTTGATTTTAAAATTAATCTATGGTAAAATTAAGTAAAGTTTTATGATGAAAGGAATACAAAATGAACAAATATTTCAAAACGGCACTTTTCTTAGCCTTGCCTTTGGTATTCTTGTTGGGATGTTCAAAACAATCTTCAACTACTTCTTCTAGCTCTTCTACACCAGAAACAACTGAGGTAAAAACTTCTGAATCTAGCACTACTGAAAAGAAATCAGAATTAAAAACTGCTACCTTTGTGAACGATTCTCAGCCTGGTGTCGTGTCAACCTTAACATATACAGTTGACGGTGATAATGTTGTCAAACAAACTGCTCATAATGTCGCTGATCCTGAAGTCCTCAATAATACTGCAGATGCTGTAAAAAGTGTTCTTGAAGAAACCTACAAAGGCTATAAGGGACTTAAAGGGGTAACTTTCTCAATCGAAGTTAAAGATGGTAAAGTCGTTCAAGATCTTGAAATCGATCTTTCAGTTGCAAGCATTGACGAACTTAGAAAAGCTTTACCAGAAGAATACTCAGGCGTTGGAAAAAACGTAAGTTTTAAAGCCTCTAAAAAAATGTTAACAGACCTTGGTTATACAGAAAAAAACTAAGCAACTAAGACTAAATAGAAAAAACTTGGCCGATGCCAAGTTTTTTTCTATTCCATTTCAAAAGCTTCACTTTCTTGTTTATTTGGAAGAACAAGAGAAAGTAGAATTCCGATAATAGCTGGTACCAACCATGGCAGAGAAGCCTCCGCAAATGGTAGAGCGTTCACGATATTTGCAAGGACCTCAACTTTAAAAGTAGATCCTAAAACACTTGCAATAGCAATGGCTGTGACAATACCAACAGTTAATTGCATTCCTGGTTTAGAAAGAGCAACAAACTTGTTCACAATCACAATCATGACAATGGCAATCGTAATTGGGTACAAAATAACGAGAACTGGTACAGAGTACTTAATAATAGCACTCAAACCAAGATTTGCAATGGCAAAACCAATCAAGGTAAAGACAGTCGCATAAACCTTGTAGCTGATTTGTGGGAAACGTCCGTTAAAGAACTCAGCAGTTGATACAATCAAGCCTACAGTCGTTGTAAAGCAAGTAACGGTTACCATAGCCGCAAGGAAAAGCTGAGCAGTAGAACCAAAGATTTCTTGAGTCGCTTGAGACAAGATATAAACTCCAGGAGTTCCGCTCTTCATTGCTTCTTCTGTTACTAGGAAATGATTGCCCAAGAAACCTAATCCAATATAGAGAGCACTAAATCCGAGTGCTACAACAATTCCAACTACCCAGATGGTTGAAATGTACTCTTTCTTGTTTGAAAAACCAAGTTGTTTCAAGGTTTGTACTGCAATAACACTAAAGGCAACCGAAGCAAGCGCGTCAAGTGTATTGTATCCTTCTAAGAAACCAGCTCCAAAGGCGGAAGCTTGATAAGCTCCTGAAGCCGCTTGTGGTGCGTTCCCACCATACTTGAAAGCTCCAAGGATAACCAGAATAACAATTAAGATGGCAAAAACTGGTGTCAAAACACGACCAATCCGATCCAAGATTTTTGAAGGATTCAGCGAGATTAGGTAGGCAGCTACAAAGTAGAGAATGGTGAAGACAATCAAACCTAAACCTTTATCTGCTTGATCCAAGAGTGGACTAATACCTACCTCAAACGATGTCGTTGCTGTACGAGGGATGGCAAAGAATGGGCCAATCGACAAGTACAAAACTGCAAGATAAATCGTCGCAAACCATGGAGAAATTTTCTTAGAAATCTCATAGATATAACCCTTCGGATTGAGGGTTCCAATGATTAAAGTTAAGACAGCAATCCCAACACCTGAAAATACAAATCCTGCAATGGCAGGGAGGAAGTTTTCTCCAGACTGTACGCCTAGAGTTGGAGGGAAAATCAAGTTACCTGCTCCAAAAAATATTCCAAACAGGAGTAATCCCGTTAAAGCACCTTTTTTAGCCATAAACTCTCCTTATTAAAAATAAAATACTTTCTTAGTATAACATGATTAAAGGCTAGAAAAGGCTGTCAGGAAATCATTCTGAAATGTTTTCAATTTTCCGAATTTTAATGCAAAAAAATCCTTCGAAGCCTTCCCATTTTTTAAAGGTTTCGAAGGAAATTTTTCTTATTCAAAGGCATCCATGCCACCTTGGACATTGACAACCTCATAGCCTTGTTCTGCTAAAAATTGGCAGGCGCGTGCTGAACGCATTCCAGATTTACAAATCACGTAGTAAAGATTATCCTTATCTAGTTGTTTATAAGTATCAGCTAATTGGCTGAGAGGTAAATTACGAGCGCCTTCTAAATGAAGAGTCTCAAATTCCTCTACTTCTCTCACATCCAATACAGAAAGCGCCTCTTTCTGATAAAGCTGGTAAAAATTGTTAAAAGTAATTTCGTTCATTTTTCTTCTCCGAGAATTTTTTGTATTCTATCTTTCAAATCAGGCACCACTTCTGCCTCAAACCAAGGATTTTTTTTCATCCAGATTTGATTACGGGGTGAAGGATGCACCAGAGGGAAATAATCAGGCAAATAATCCTTGAACCGATGCACACGGTCTGTCACCTTACCACTAACTTTCTCATGTAGATAGTAGGCTTGGGCATACTGCCCAATCAAGAGTGTTAATTGAATATCTGGTAACTCCTTCAAGAGTTTTGGATGCCATTTTTCTGCAAAACCTGGACGAGGTGGCAGGTCACCCGATTTCCCATGACCTGGAAAGTAGAAATCCATGGGCATGACTGCAAAGTAACCTGAGTTATAAAAGGTGTCTTCATCCACACCCAACCATTCTCGCAAGCGGTCCCCACTTTTATCCTTCCAGTATAGCCCTGCTTCCTGGGTTTTGAGACCTGGCGCCTGCCCAATGATATTGATACGAGCTGTTTTTGGTGCTGCAAAGAGTGGCTCGATGCCTTGCTCAGTATAGCTGGCATTCTGCGGATCCTCTATGATAGCTTGCTTGATTCTTTCAATTTGAGACATTTTCTCCTCCAAAAAGAAGTCTAAGCATACAATCTCAGACTTCTATAGCATTATTTGATCAATTCGTAAATAGCTTCAGCGTAGATAGCTGCTGCACGGAAGAGATCATCCAAGGCGATAAATTCATTGGCTTGGTGCATAGTATCGATAGAATCTGGGAACATAGCACCGTAGGCTACACCACGCTCTAAGAGACGACCAAATGTTCCACCACCGATAACTTGTTCGTGACCTTTAAGACCTGTTTGTTTTTCATAAACATCGAGCAAAGTTTTCACAAGAGGATCTTCCATTGGAACATAATGAGGAGTATGTTCATGCTCAGAAAGGCTGACAGAATCAACTGGCAAGTTTTCAAGAACTGACTTGATTTGCTCTGGGCTTGTTCCTTTTGGATAACGGAAGTTGAGGGCAATGGTATTGTCAGCACTTGATTCGTCGAAGCGGAAAACACCCGCATTCATAGAAAGGGCACCCATCTTTTCATCCACATGAGCTACTTTCAAGTTCTTCCCTTCGTGGTCGTTCAAAAGAATCTTACCAGCAATGTCAAGATAGTCTTTTGCAGGTCCTTCAAAAGCAAATTGGCTAAGGAAGAGGGCAAGGTAAGTCGCACCATTGACACCTGAAGCAGGCATGGCACCATGAGCTGATTTACCAATTACTGTCACCTTGTACTGACCGTTCTCTTCTTGGATTTCTCCTCTGAGTTTGTGCTCTGCCACGAAAGCGTCTAGTTTCCCTTGCAAATCAGCTAAGTCACCTGAAACGACTGCTGTTGCTGATTCAGGAACCATGTTTTCACGCAAACCACCTGTGAAGCTGTGAAGACGAGCAACACCTGCATTTTCACCGGCAAAGTGAAGGTATTCAGTGATGTTTCCTTTTTCACCATTGATGATAGGGAATTCAGCATCTGGAGAGAAACCAAAGTCTGGTTTTGCAAGTCCTACATGCTCAAAGTAGTAGTCCATATCTGCCCAACCTGATTCTTCGTCTGTTCCCACGATGAAACGAACTTTCTTAGAAGTTGGAAGTCCCAATTCTTTGATGATTTTCAAACCATAGTAACAAGCTGTAGTTGGTCCCTTATCGTCAGAAGCACCACGCGCATAAAGACGACCATCTTTGATAGTTGGAGTGTAAGGGGCAGTGTCCCAACCGCTACCAGCTGGTACTACGTCCATGTGGGCAAAGATTCCGAGAACTTCTTCTCCTTCACCAAACTCAAAATGTCCTGCATAATTGTCGACATTTTTTGTTGGGTAGCCATCACGGTCTGCGATTTCAAGGAATTTTTCCAAGGCTTTTACTGGCCCAGGTCCAAATGGATGCTCAGCATCTGCCTTGCTGTCATCACGTTCTGAGTTGATTTCCAAAAGGCTAAACAAGTCAGCCAAGAGGTCTTCTTTACGTTTTTCTACTTCTGCTGTAAAATCAATAACTGTCATTTTTTCTTCCTATCTTTTTTCGATAATTTCATCTACTGGCAAGCGGTAACTTGGTTCCAACTTCTCATCTGTATATCCCACTGTGATCAAAAGTTCTGGACGGAAACGTTCTTCGATTTCCAAGACTTCATTGACTTTTGATTTGTCAAAACCAAGGATAATGTTTGAACCAATTCCCTGGTCAGTCAAAGCAAGGACCAAGTTCATAGCTACAAGCCCAGCATTAAGAGCCAAGTAGTCACTGACTTGTTGTTCATTGTAACGCGCAAACTCTGCTGGAAGATTTTTCATAAAGTACTGAAGTTGTTCTTCTGAGAAGTTCTTTGCTCCACCAACACGGGCAATCTTGCGAGCTCGTTTAGCTAGGTCAGTGTCTGTAAACAAGGCAATGGTTACAGGGGCAGATGCTACTTGCTCAAAGTTTGAACCGTAAGCCAATTTTGCTAATTCAGCATTTTTCTCACGAACCACAACAAACTTCCAAGGCTGACTGTTGTGAGCACTCGGTGCCAAGGTTGCGATTTCGATAGCTGTTCGAACATCCTTGGGATCAACCGGTTTATCAATAAAATGCTTAGTCGCATGACGTTTTTTATTTAACTCAAGAAATTTCATAATTGATTTCCTTTTCTATTTCTACTGCTTCCATTTTACCATATTTTGAAAGAGCTTGCAGAGTTTTTTCATAATGTAGAGATCTTTATCCCAACTCTTAATCAGGAATTACAAGCTTTTCGATTTAGTTGTAAGCCATAATAAAAACTTTCTGCACAAGAAAAAGTAGACGATTAGTCGCCTACTTTACTCATATTATTGCGCTGATACAATTTTACTTGCAGATTCAATCGCTTGTTTCATGCCATCACGTGCAGTCTTCAACTGTTGGAGAAAGACAGTACGTGCTTCTGCAGGCATTTCTGTATCGTCAGAACCTGTGCTTGACAAGCCATCATTAAACGCTTTTCTTGAAGTCTCTAGTGAGTTAAGGGCAGGCTCTACTTGTTGTTTATAAGCATCTTTTTGAGCCTCAGGAACTTTGTCACCGATTTCTTCAACATATTTCTTATAGCCGTCAATCAACTTACCAAAAAGAGTTTTCATATCTCCAATTGTTTTAGCGTTGTCAATTTCTTCATCTGTTAGAAGAGTAACTTCAGATGTGTTTGTCTTTGAGTTATCTGTTTTTGATGAAGCTGATGTTTGTTCAGTCGAGCTTGAAGCTTTACTTGCAGAATCAGAAGATTTATTTCCACAAGCTGCTAAAGTTGCAACTGATAAGAGCACAAGGCCCGCAGTAAGAAGTTTTTTCATGACTATCTCCTTTAAATAGTTTTATGATACCTGTATTTTAAAATAAAATAATTTCATTGTCAAACATTTACCGAATTATTGAAGCTAAAAAGCTCATTGAGTTCACTATTTATAAAATCTTTAATAAATTTATCGAATATTTTCAAAAAATTATCCAAGACCGTTGTTTAAACTTGAATGTAGTTGACTTGGAAAGCAATGATAATCCAAACAGCTAAATTATCTTTGCAAGCGACCAAAAAGAATTTAAAGAACAATTTGACAAGGTTCTCAAAGAACTCTACCAAGATGGAACCCTTGAAAAACTCAGCAAGACTTACCTCGGTGGTTCTTACCTACCAGATCAATCTCAATTACAATAAGATATATTAAAAACGATTGGCTAGTCCAATCGTTTATTTAGTATCTGTTCGTTAAAGCACCTTTTACAAAAAATCAAAATAATCCTTGACATCCTCTACATATCCATGCTTTTCAATTAGACTAGCTAAGAGTTCTAGATTGTGTCCCCGATAGTTGCCTTCTCGACGTAGTTCTTCGTACATTTCGATAAAAGGAAGGCCTTTTTCCTTGGCTGATTCTAACTCTGCTTCATAGTCATAGGCAACCTTACGAAATTGGATATTGACCAATTCACCATTTTCAATCTCAAGTAAGGCATACTGGGCACGGTGATTTTTCAGCCCTTTCCAGTTAAAATAAGGCATACCAATCGAACCTGGATTGATGATTTGTTGACCTTGGCTACCATAACGAAGCAACTGCTTGTGAACATGACCATAGACGGCTACATCAGTAGTCTCATCAAGCAACTGGTCAAATTTTTCGGTATTATTTTCAACCAGCAAATCACCACCATAATTTTTCTCAGGCAAATTATGAGAAAGTGAGAAGCGCAAGCCTTCGACTTCTTTCTTGGCTATCATAGGTAGCTTTCTCAACCAATCAATATGCTCGGAGTTTATGCGCTCCATCAGATACTGAGTCATCCTGAGAAACTGAATTTCTTCGGGATCCTCTAAACCATATTGCCCATCTAAAGCCTCTAACACACAATCATCCCAGTTTCCTCGAACGGATGCTGTAATGGGAAGGTCTTTCAAAAGAGCCACCAAGTCATTTGCTCCCGGCCCAGGAAGAAAAATATCTCCCAGAAGCCAATATTCAGTCGCCCCCAAATTTTTAGCGTCTTCAAGCACTCCAGCCAAGGCTGTCGTGTTGCCATGAATGTCTGATAAAATTGCAATCTTATGGTTCATTTTCTGCTCTTTCTTTAGTGGATAGCTTTCAGTCTATCCAATTCACTCTTATAATTCTGTACTTTTCTTCATTATAGCATAAAATCGCTAGAAGATTCTCACTTGACAATATTCTCATCAACATTCTTTTAAAAATATGTCAAAAATAGTTGATATTTTATTTTCAAAAGAATATACTATAGTCAAATATATGTGACACAATCTAAAAAGGAGGAAGCATGAATCGTGTGAAAGAATTCCGCAAGGAACTGGGCAAGTCCCAACTCGAACTTGCCAAGGATATCGGCGTCTCGAGGCAAACTATCAACATGATTGAAAACGACAAGTACAATCCCACCCTGGAACTCTGTCTCAATCTCGCCCGCAGCCTCCAAACTGATCTCAACAGTCTCTTTTGGGAGGATGATTTTTAAAAAGGAGAAGAAAAATGAAAAAAGAAACCTTCACGGAAAAACTGATCAAACGCACTTACGGAATTTCTGATCCGCTTGACGAATACAAACGACGTGAGGCTGACCGCATTGGAAATAAAGTCTTTATGATTCTCTTTTATCTGATGATTTTCGGCAATGTTATTCCACTCGTTCTAGCCTATAAATATCCTCAACTAGTGGCTCTAGTCTATCCTCCTCTGATTTTAGTGATTGCCCTCATCGCTGCTGGCTATGTCACCTACCAAATGCAAAAAACAGGGATTACAACTATTGAACCAGATATGTTGAGTGAGAAAGAAAATAAGCAACTACACTACCCTGGTCTTAAAGCTGGTTTATTCTTTGGGCTATGGATGTTTTTTATAACCCCTCTTCTCCATATACTTACTGGTGAAGGTCAGGACTATTTCCATTCTCTTCTCACTATAAGAAATGGTTTAGCAAGCATTTTCGGTTCTATCTTCTTCGGAGCGAGCATACAGTTCCTCATCTCCCGTCGCATTGCAAGAGTTAAAAAAGAGCAGGATAAAGATTAGGAGAAAGCTTATGAAAAAAGAATCCCTCAATGAAAAACTGATCAAACGTATCTATGGCGTTTCAGGGCCACTTGATGAACACAAACGACGCGAGGCTGACCACATCGGGAATAAAGTCTTTATGGTTCTCTTTTACCTCATGACTTTAGGCAATTTCATTCCCTTTATCCTTGCTTATAAATATCCAAAAGTAGTCGCTTTTGGATATCCAATCATTATCTTTCTAATTTCCATGGTTTGTGCTATCTATGTCACTAGTCAAACTAAAAAAACAGGTATTACTGCTATCGATCCTGATATGTTGAGCCAGAAGGAAAAGAAACAGTTACGTAATCCTGGTCTTAAAGCTGGTCTGGTCTATGGAATAGTCATGTTGTTTGGAATGCCACTTCTCGATATCCTAATGGATGATAGCAAGAGCTATCTTACCTCTCTTCTGAATACCAGAAGTATCTTGTCGACCATCGTTGCAGCTTTCTTTTTCGGATTAACAGTGCATATTGTAGTAACACTTCGGATTCAAAAAGCCAAGGAAGATCAAGACGACGATTAGGAGAAAGCTTATGAAATCACTAGTAACTTTAATTCTCAGCCATATTTTGATCAGTATCTTTATGACAGTTTTCCTAGTTTATGGCCAAATTACGCGTCCTTTTCTGATCATCTTCCTCTTAGCCCTTCCTGTCTTGAACAAAGGACAAAGATTTCAGAAAATCAAATCAAAAAAAAGACGCCTCTTAAACGCATCTCTCTGCTTTATCCTCGTATCTCTCCCACAGCTGATAACGAATTCTATGGATTGGAGATATCTACTATTTCTAACCATCTGTATCGTTTTTAGTCTAGTCTACTTCTATACTCTCTATCAACTCTTTAAAGAAGTTAATCAAAAACAATGTTATTAAGAGGTCCCTACCATGAAAAAAGAAGACTTAACAACTCGCTTAGTTCGAAATTTCTTTCATATCCAAGGACCCTTTGATGAATGCCGTCAAGAGGTCATCTATAAGGCTTGCGCCCGTTCCATGGTCCAAATCTTTTACTCTTCCTTCTCTTCCTGTTCTATCTGTTGTTTGGGCGCTTTATAGAGATAGTTCGAATGGCTATGCCCTACATCTATTTTAGACTCATTTGGTTCATGAGTATAAAAGCTCAAAGAGCTGTCCAAGAGCTTCATCTTGAAAAGGATGACAAATCAGAAATCATCTACAAAACCTACAGCAAACACCAAATAAAAGTTCGTAGTTGGTTGGTATTTATAAGTATTGAGATTGGCTTATTTGCCCTGCTACTCTTTCATAAACTCTTCGTTCAGCAGATACCTCTATCAATTTTCTTGGAAAAAATCATCCAAACAGAGATAATGGTCCCCTTACTTGTCTTTGGTCTTAGTATTGGAGCAATCTTTGGGACTATGGTCTACAGTTTTCTATCGTTGCACAAGGAGAAGTAAGAAACTGCTTGATTTGTTGGTTATAATAGCTATCAACCTAACAGAAAGAACATCCCCTAACACTTCTCAGTGCTAGGGGATTTTTTAGTTCCTTAAATACCTCATATATTCTACTAATACATAGACAAGGATTGTTAAACAAATGATAGTTTCCAGCCAAACGAGGAGGTTAAGGACTGGAAACTGCAGAATGCCTTGGGCCATTTTCAATGAAGTTGCTGTGATGATAGTTGGGAAGGTTAGGGCTGAAAAAGCTGGTTGAAATCCCTGTTTTAAAATCCTTGGCAAACGACTGAGGACAAAGAAAAAGAAAGTTTGTGAAGCAAGGATCATGACTAGCAAAATCCAGCCATGAAGTCCTGAACCTCCGATTCGAACGAGTGCTGCCAACAGTAGAGAAAAGGGAGCACAATAAATTCCTTCTTGCCCCAGTATAGCCCGTGGCAATGGATTACTTTTCAAATCTTGATAAATCAGAGGATAAAGGTAAAGGGTCAAGGTAAAGCCAAAAATCCAAGCGCCATAGGCAATCTCGACTATACCCACCACTGGGTAGGTCAAGCTTGCTACTGCAATCCCCACATAGAGAACTGTCCAACTTGGCGTTGCGTTCGTTCTTGGTTTAGTCTGTACATAATTTTTAGTGAAGTAGATGATTAACCCTACATCCAGTAGAAAGGCAAACCACCAAAGAGCTTGAGCTATGATACTCATACTCGTAGGTAAGATTCGCAGTAAGTAGGTTGATAAAATCATCCCTGCCATGGGAAAGGTCGCCATTCCCGATAATAGAGGAGCTTTCTTAAGTTCTTGCTGGCTTTCTTGCCAATCACTAAGATGACTGTATAAAAAATAAAACCATAAAATTAAGCCTGACAAACTAAAGACGTGCGATAATAGTGGAACAGTATCCAATATGAGATTGCCTGCTCCAGCCAATCCCAATAAGCACCCTGAAAAGGCCAAGGGGAGTTTTTTCATGTGAACCTCCAATAGTCATGTTATTATCAGTATAGCATAAAAGCGCTTAAATGAAGTATTAAAAAACGAAGTTTAAAAAGATAAACCTCGTTTTTATTTTCTTTATTGTTAGTTTGTCGCTAGAATATGTCGCAATTGCACAGCACTAGGAGAAACAATTGGTAAAAAGGCACCTTCATTCCAACGACGTATGAAACCGGATGTCGATTTACTAAAGTATCCTCTACCGCCACCAGCTTGTAGTTCTAATAAGAGACTTTGGGCAACAACATCAACAATATCAATTCGTAACTGGAATAGCTCACGCGGATTTCTAACGAAATAGGACTCTTCAGATAATCCCTGATAGAGAGAATGTCGAATATCATCTAACTGGTCGACCTGATGCTGCCATTCTTCCTTCAAGACACCTCGTTTCCCCAATTCTTTTTCGACTTCTGAGAGTGAACGTTCAGCCAAACCAAAGGCTAGGCCAAATTGGTAGCCTAAAAAGGCTGGACGATTTTGCGCTAAAAATTGATGAGCGTCCTTGGATAGAATCCACTCTTCCTTTAAAGGGACCTTGTTAAAAGTCAGGGCTGCTGTATTCCCTCCTTGGAGAGAGACAAATTCCAAATCTTCGGAACGACTAAAGTTTTCTGCGTCCGATGGTACGGCTACTACATAACTTGTACTCGGATCATCTGCAAATCCTGCTACAAAAATAGTGAGGAAGCGATCCCTACGAGCATTGGTTACCCAAGGAAGTCGTCCTTTTAGGTAATAATTCCCATTTTCTTCAAGGATACGAACATTTAGTTCCTCTAAGTCAATAGATACTTAACAGCATTAGACAAGGCCGTAGCACCTGCATATTCTCCTGATAAGAGTTTTTCCAAGTAAACTTCTTTGAAATAAGTATTATCAGTATGTAGAATATTATCTATTAAAGTTCGTTGCCCCCATGAGATAAAGGAAGCTGTTAAGGAATGTTGAGCGAGTTCAGCAAGGAGATCGATAACATCTTGGTCATTACCACCTAGCCCTCCAAGAACTTTTGGTACTCCTACACGAAAAGCACCTTCTGCAGCAATTTTCTCAATCAGCTCTTCTCCAGCTTGACTTGATTTTTTGTCAATTTCATCGGCGTGCTTGTCTAACCAGATTAAAAATTCTTCTGAAAAAATCCCATACTCTGCCCTCCTCTTATTCATAAGGTTGTAATTCTGGATTAATCGGTGTGTTAGCTAGATTGTTGGCATAGTTACAAAGACTTGCTAGACTGACACCGAGAACAACATCCAAGGCATTTTCTTGCGTGTAGCCAGCTTCAAGGAATTCTCCAAGTGCTTCATCTCCTACGCGCCCTTTGGTATTGATAACTGCCAAGGTAAACTTAGCTAGGGTATCCAGCTTAGGATCGCTTTCGATTGGAGTACGATTGCGAAGGGCTTGAAGTAGGTCATCATTCATCTGGATTTGCTTGATAGAAAAGGCTGTATGGCCAGCGACGCAGAAGGCGCAACCATTAGTTACGGCTGCAGTGATTTGCACCACTTCGCGCTCTACAGGTGTTAGACTATTGCGACGGTTAATAGCTCCAACAGTTCGGTAAGCTTCTAGGGCTGTAGGGGCATTGGCCAAAAGACCGATAAGATTTGGGATATAGCCATTGTTATCCTTTTGTACCGTTTCAAGAACTTCTTTCACTTCTGCTGGTGCTGATTCTACTGTGTGGATAGTAAATGTTGTCATAAGGGGACCTCTTTTCGTTTTGTAATTGAATGGTTTCTGCGAAAATCTTACGAAATCTCATCAGCCTATTGAACAAATCCTTGCCTTGATTGATGACTCATTAGCTTTTCGTTGACAATAAGTCTAACACAGAATCTATACCTTGCATAATATATATTTTAAATTGCACTGATAAAAAATTTTTATGAAAACAAAAAAATCACACCAGATGTATGATCATAACTGTTAATTTATCTGATGCTTGTTTCTTAAAACTAAGATAGATTCTACCAGCAAGCAGAAGATAGCTAAGCCAAAGCCAGTAAATACTCCAAAATATTCTGTGATAAAACTCATTAGAAAAACAGAAGCAGAAAAGGCCAATGTAGAGACAACTTCAATAACGGAGTAAACATTCACAAGTTCCTTCTCATCAACCGATTCCTGTAATAATACACTCTCAGGAACTTCCTTAATCTGAGATAGGAAACCAATTACTAGAGATAGGAATAGAAAAGCAGGTGGATTTGGAAATAACACTATCAACAGAGTTACTAGTGCTGTCGATAACAAAGAAAAGGTCATAGTTTGATATTTATAGGTAACAACTTTCTCTGCTAAACGGAAGATAATAGCTCCTCCCAAGATAATCCCCAAGGAATAGGATGTATTGACGTAGCCCCAATAGCTTTCTGACCGATGTAAAATCTCAGTCACAAAAACAAGTAAAACAGAAGATACCCAGATAGCATTAGCTAAAATTTCTAAAAGATTGGCTTGGACAATAAAGCCTAATCTTGATTCTTTAGCCACCAATCGCCAACCTTTTGTTAAAGTCTCAAGACTTGTTTCAGAGGACAACTCTTCTTTTTCGACTAGTGGCAAACCAAACATCAAAATCGTCGAAATTGTAAACAAGGCTAACACAATGAGCAGGCTAGGATTCATTCCCAGACTCGCAAATAAGAAGCCTCCTAAGCCCCAACCAACTAGCTGTACACTTTCGCCACTCATAGAAATGGCTGCATTCGCTTTAGCTAAATCTCTCGCATAGCGTGGAACAATCGCATAGGAAACAGGTGCTGCAAAACCATCCAAAACGGAGATTAAGGTAACAATAGCATATAAAAGAGGGAGGGAAATAGTTTCAGATTGCTTGAATAGAAAAACCAAAATCGCTAGCAGAATCGTCTTACCAAATTGAGTCAAGAAAAGAACACGATTTAAAGCTAATCTCTTTGTTACTAACGGGACTAAGAAACTAGCTAAAAAGGAGGATAGACCTATCAGAATTGGTACTAGGGAGGTTGAAATGACCGAACCAGATAAGACAAACACATTTGCAATCACAATGACTCTAAAAAAGACATCTGCTAGATTCGCTAGTCCCTGTGAAATCACTAATTTTCGAATATCTTTTGACATAAACACCTCCAGTTTATTTCTCTTTCGCACATAGATGAAAAAAGACATTTCAGAACAAAAACAGATTTATGTTGACTATTATACAATAAATAAAAGTGCAAATAAAGAATATCATAAAAGAAGTACTCTTGAATTTCATTCATCTTATGACATAATACTCTTCGAAAATCTCTTCAAACCGCGTCAACGTCGCCTTGCCGTATATATGTTACTGACTTCGTCAGTCTTATCTACAACCTCAAAGCAGTGCTTTGAGCAACCTGCGGCTAGTTTCCTAGTTTGCTCTTTGATTTTCATTGAGTATAAAATAAAAGACTAGCCCTAGTAGTGAAAAAACTAGCATCTCACAAACAGATACTAGTCTTATCTATAAATGGTAATATCAATCTTACATTATTTACCAAAATACTTCTTAGTCTCAGCGATAACGACTGGTGATAAGGCTAAGAGTGCAATCAAGTTTGGCAGAGCCATGAGGGCATTAACAATATCCGCAATGACCCAGACCATATCCAGCTCGATAAATCCTCCCAGCAAGACCATGAGTACAAAGACCACACGATAAAGCCAGATAAAGCGAACGCCAAAGAGAAATTCAAAACAACGCTCTCCGTAATAGTTCCATCCCAAAATCGTAGTAAAGGCAAAGAGTACCAAGAAGACCGTTAAAAGAGCAGGTCCAAAGAAAGAAAATACTGTAGAAAAAGCTGACTGAGTGAGAGCAACACCATCTAAATTACCATTCCAAACCCCAGTCACTAAGATTGTCAAACCAGTCAAGGTACAGATGATCAAGGTATCAATAAAGGTTCCTGTCATGGAAATCAAACCTTGCTCCACCGGTTCATTGGTCTTAGCTGCCGCAGCCGCAATGGGAGCTGAACCCAATCCAGACTCGTTTGAGAAGACACCACGCGCCACACCATTTTGAATAGCCATCCGAACACTAGCTCCTGCAAATCCTCCCACTGCAGCTATGGGACTAAAAGCTGATGTAAGTACCAGTGAAAGTGTTGCCGGTACTTTATCAATATTAAAGAAAATGACTGTCAAGGTTCCCAAGATATAGACAATAGCCATAAAAGGAACAACTGTAGTTGACACCTTTGAAATGGACTTGAGCCCACCAAAGACTGCGATCCCTACGAAAATAGATAAAACAAGTGCAGTAATTGTCGGATCAATACTAGCCGTATTTTGCACGGATTCTGTAATGGAATTCACCTGGGTAAAAGTACCAATCCCTAAAAGTGCAACTAGTACCCCAGCTACAGCAAAGAAGATTGCAAGAGGGCGCCATTTTTCGCCCATCCCTAGAAGGATATAATGCATCGGTCCTCCTGCTACCGCACCATGGTCATCCTTGGTTCGATATTTAATAGCAAGTAGTCCTTCTGCATACTTGGTTGCCATTCCAAAGAAAGCAGCCACCCACATCCAAAAAAGAGCACCTGGTCCACCAACCTTGATAGCTGTTGCCACCCCGATAATATTTCCTGTACCAACAGTTGCTGCGAGGGCTGTACACAAGGCAGCAAAGCTCGAAACATCCCCATGTCCCTTGTCTTTGGCAAAAATAAGCTGGAAGGCCTTAGGGAGACGCAGGATCTGTAAAAGCCCTAAACGAAGAGTCAAGTAAATCCCTGTACCAACCAATAAAATCAAAAGGGGTGGGCCCCATACCAGAGCATCCAGCTCTTTTAGCAAATTTAACATACCATTCTCCTATCTATTCAACTCCAAAAGAAAGAGCACATGTTGGAAACATGTACTCTGGAATGCATCGATAAATGCCAAAAAGCGCTCTATCATTGCTCTGTCCTTTTACCTGAGAGTTTGAGCAGTTGCCTGCCTTGCCCCTTCGGTGCCTTTACGGTCTCTCCAGAGTTCCGTCCATTTACAGTCATGGAGCATCAACTGATTCTCCACTTCTATTAAACTTCATTCGGTGTTGTATTTAATTTTTTCTTATTTTACAAGAAAATTTAGCTCTTGTCAATTATTTTCAGAAAATTTTATTATAATTTTCATTCTTTCGTTTTATCCCTTAAAGGTTACAATGGTTGCGCCAGATCCGCCTGCATTTTGTGGTGCATAGCCAAAGCTCTTGACTTGTTTATTTCTTTGTAGGTACTTAGTCACCCCTTCACGGATGACTCCTGTACCGATACCATGGATGATGTCAACTTGGGCCATATTGTTGAGCAGGGCTTGGTCGATAAAGGCATCCAAGGCTTCCATAGCCTCCTCGTAGCGTTTGCCACGAAGGTCTAGTCGAGCTTGTGGACCTTTTCCTGCTGCACGTTTAACGACGTTAACTTGTTTCTTCTTGACTGGCGCTTCTTGCTGAGCCTGAACTAAATCAAACTCTTTCTCCTCAAGCATAATCTTGATTAAGCCAACTTGGGCTTCCCAACGACCATCCTTGAGCTGATTGGTCAAGGTACCACGTTGACCATAGCTTAAAACGATGATATCATCCCCAACTTTTGGAGCTCGTTTTTTCTTGGCCTTCTGAAGAACCTTGTTTTTAGAAAGGTCAACTTTTTCAGGGGCTAATTTTTTGAGCTTAGCCTTGGCTTCAATAATTTCATGTGGTTTTAGTTGAGATTTACTGTGAAGATTTTTAAGTATATCATCACTCTCAGCTAGTGCTAAGTAAACAATCTCAGCAGCTTGCTCACGCGCCTTATTGAGTTCAGTTTCCTTCTCACGATTTAGCTCATTGTAGAGTTTTTTTAGCGCGCGGTTCATCTTGAGGTTTTCTTGCTCAACTTGGCGAATATTCTCAAGTCGTTTGCGGCTTTCAAGTGTCTGCTCTTCCAATTGCTCAATGATGCGATTGACATCATTATCTTGATTAATCTGCTTGCTGGCATCACCTACGATGACATCTGACAAGCCTAGACGTTTGGCAATTTCAAAGGCATTGCTTCGACCTGGAACTCCCTGCATAAAGCGATAGGTTGGACGCAGGCTAGCTGTATCAAACTCCATACTAGCATTTTGAACATAGGCCGTTTCAATCCCGTAGGCCTTGAGTTCAGGATAGTGAGTGGTTGCCATAGTCTTGACCTGACGCAGACGCAAGTCTTCTAAGATAGACATAGCAAGGGCTGCTCCTTCTTGAGGATCTGTTCCTGCTCCAAGCTCATCTAGTAGCAAGAGGGAGTTTTGGTTGACCTTACCCAGAATATCAACGATATTGGTCATGTGACTAGAGAAGGTTGAGAGACTTTGCTCAATGGACTGCTCGTCCCCGATATCTGCGAAAATCTCCTCGAAAATCCCTACACGACTACCCTTATCAGCTAAAATTGGTAGACCAGACTGGGCCATCAACTGGGTCAAACCTAAGGTCTTGAGCATAATGGTCTTACCACCTGTATTAGGACCCGTGATAACAATAGCTGTCAAATCTTTCCCAAAGTGCACATCATTTGCGACAGCATTCTTAACCAAAGGATGGCGAACATGGAGGAGTTGAATTTCCTGTTCCTCAGAGACTTGAGGGACCACTGCTCCGGTCTCTTGGATAAAACGCACCTTGGCGCGAATCAAATCCAAACGTCCAATAATCCAGGCATCATTGGCGATTTCAGCCGCATGCGGTCTTACTCGTTCAGAGATTTCTTGAAGGATACGCATCATCTCATAGCGTTCATCTGCACGAAGACTAGCAATTTCCTCACTTAGCTTAACTACTTCACGTGGTTCGATATAAACAGTGTTCCCACTGGCAGAAATATCATGTACTACACCAGCAATCTTATTACGATAGGTATTCTTAACTGGAAGAACTTGGCGACCATTTCTACTTGCGATGATACCTTCTGTCAGCATCTGAGCTTTTTGTTTGAGAAGGTCTTGCAGGACATCACGGACTTGACTTTCACTATCATGGATTTTTCGACGGATTCGTGCCAAATCCTCACTAGCAAAGTTCTCAATAAATCCAGCTTCGTTGATGGCTTGTAGATTTCCCTGTAAATGTGGAAAATCATGAAGTTTCTCAAACCAGTTAGCTAGGTGATCTAAACGTACATTTTCAAGATTGTCATAAAAATTCTGCAATTCACGACTGGCAAAGATGACACGTTTGAGAAGGAGAAATTCCTCGATGTTGAGATCAGCACCCATTTCCAAACGTTTGCAGGTAGCTGCAATATCTTTTGTTGCCGAAATGCTGAAATGAGGATGCTCGACAAAGAGTTCTTGCATTTCCTTCATCTCTGCAAAAGCTTGCTTAATCTTGTCTCCTTTATCAGTCGGAGCAAGTTCTTTTAACTGCTCTAGTCCTTGCTCGGTCAAAAGATGAGGCTCGAATAAAGCCTTGACCTTATTAAATTCTAATGTTTCTAGTATTTTTTTATTCATTTTCTTTTCCTTCGTAATGAGCGAACAATTTTTAAAAATCTCACTCTTTTCAAAAAGGCTCCTAAACTATTGATACTCAATGAAAATCAGAGAGCAAACTAGGAAGCGACCCGTAGGTTGCTCAAAGCACTGCTTTGAGGTTGTAGATAAGACTGACGAAGTCAGTCACATATATAATCCAAGGCGAAGCTGACGTGGTTTGAAGAGATTTCCGAAGAGTATGAAATTGTAAACAAAAGGCTAGGAATAGTTCCCGCCCTTTTTATCCGATTATTTTGGTTACCCAGAGTTGTTTAATCACATGACTAGTGATGGGGACACTCTGGATAATATGTTTAGCTACAAAACTGTTTTCAAGTGAATTTTGAACAATTTGTAAAGGAACAGTTGCAAGAATAGTCAGTATCATCTGGAGGACAAATAAGGTCACAGCCACTGATAAAACTCCTGCACCTATACGGAAATATTGACCCGCTAGCTTTTTAGTCGGTAGAAGATTAAGAAAGAGACCCAGCAATCGACCGAAGCAGTAAAACACCGTAAAGGCTAAGAGATAACCAATCCCTGCATAAAAGACCTTGTCCAGTTGGAAAAGTTGATTGGATGGGAAAAAGAAGGTTCCCTGCCCTTCCTGTGGACTTGCATATGGGATCAACAAATCAAATTGTTTCCCTAAAGATTGATAAAAATTTCCTGCAAGAAGAGCTGAAATCACAGTTGCTACAAAATAGTAAATCTGTAAAACCAAACCTCTACGATAACCGATATAAAAGCTCCATGCAAGAACCAATAAGAGAAGGACGGAAATCATAGGGAATCCTCAATCTTGCTCTGTTCTTGTTTAGTCGCTACAACTTGATGACGGAGGGCGTCTAATTCTTGTTCCTTATCATCAAATTCAATCTCACGACTGAGTTGAGTTGACAAGCTATTGACTGCTAATAAAATAGCGATTGTCTCATCATCCGCCCCAGGCATCTGCTCTTTAATTGCTTCATATTTTTCTGTTGCGACCTTGGCAATTTCCTCCATAAAGAGGTTGTCATGCTCAGTTGTTAAGGTCAATGTTTTTTTTCCGAATGTAAACTTGTATCGATTTAAATTTGCCATAAAATTCACCTCACGATATTATACCAAATTTCACTTAGTTTGTCAGTTTTTACCAATTCTACGGCTTTTATGGTACAATAAGAGTTATGGCAAGTATTACATTAACTCCGAGCGAAAAGGAAATCCAAGCCTTTGTTCAAAAGCATGAAAAAAAGCTCGCTCCAAGTAAAAACCCATATATTCGCTACTTTTTCAAGCTTCCACAGGCAAGTGTTTCCATCTACACTTCTGGAAAAGTCTTGCTTCAGGGAGAAATGGCTGAAAACTATGCCAGTTTTTTTGGTTATCAGGTCAGTCAAGGAACTAGCGGACAAAATTTCCCCTTGATTGGGACAGACGAGGTTGGGAATGGTTCCTATTTCGGTGGTCTGGCTGTAGTAGCATCCTTCGTGACTCCTGACCAACATGACTTCCTACGAAAATTAGGTGTAGGGGATTCTAAGACTCTGACAGACCAAAAGATTCGTCAGCTTGCCCCCCTGCTTAAGGAGAGAATCCAGCACCAAGCGCTGCTTCTTTCTCCAAGTAAGTATAATGAAGTCATTGGGGAGCGCTACAATGCCGTTTCCGTCAAGGTAGCCCTGCACAATCAAGCGATTTTTCTCCTCCTCCAAAAGGGAGTCCAGCCAGAAAAGATTGTGATCGATGCTTTTACTAGTGCTCAAAACTATAAGAAGTACTTAAAAAATGAAGCCAATCATTTTTCTAATCCAGTCAGCCTAGAGGAAAAAGCTGAAGGTAAGTACTTGGCTGTCGCAGTAAGTTCTATCATTGCGCGTGATCTCTTTCTAGAAAATCTCGAAAATCTGGGTAGAGAACTTGGTTATCAACTTCCAAGCGGGGCTGGAACAGCTTCTGATAAGGTAGCTAGCCAAATCCTTCGTGCTTATGGTATGCAGGGACTCAACTTTTGCGCCAAACTACACTTTAAAAATACTGAAAAAGCAAAAAAAATGCTAGAAAGGTAAATTATGAAATATTTAAAATCGTTTTTAAAAGAGTGGGGAGTTATCTTCCTACTTATCACACTAGTAGGTCTTAGCCGTCTCTTTCTCTGGAGCAATGTCCGCGTAGAAGGACATTCTATGGATCCTACCCTGGCAGATGGAGAAATCCTCTTTGTGGTTAAACATCTCCCAATCAATCGTTTTGATATTGTGGTTGCTCATGAAGACGATGGGAACAAGGATATCGTTAAGCGGGTTATCGGTATGCCAGGAGATACCATCCGTTATGACAACGATAGACTCTATATTAATGGTCAAGAAACTGATGAGCCCTATTTAGCAGAATACCTAAAGCGTTTCAAGGAAGATAAACTCCAAAGCACCTATACTGGAACTGGTTGGGATGGTAAAAAGGGAGAATACTTTAGAACTTTAGCTCAAAAGGCTCAGGCCTTTACCCTAGATGTTAATTACAACACTAGCTTTACCTTCACTGTACCAGAGGGTGAATACCTCCTACTAGGTGATGACCGTCTGGTATCTAGCGACAGTCGACATGTTGGTACCTTTAAGGCAAAAGATATCACCGGAGAAGCCAAATTCCGCTTCTGGCCACTCAAGCGTATCGGAACATTTTAAAAACTAGGAAGAGGCCGAGAATTATCCATCTCAGCCTCTTCTCATTCTATTTTGACTAAATCTGGGATAAATTTTCTCAGACACTATTGTAAGGAATTTTATGGAAGTTTATTTTTCAGGCACCATTGAACGCATCATTTTTGAAAATGTCAGCAATTTTTTCCGTATTTTACTCCTAGATATTGAGGATACCAATGCTGAAGACTTTGATGATTATGAAATCATTGTCACAGGTACTATGGCTGATATCATTGAAGGAGAGGAATACACCTTTTGGGGACAAATTGTCCAACACTCCAAGTATGGGGAACAGCTACAAATGACTCGCTATGAGAGAGCCAAGCCGACTAGTAAGGGCTTGGTCAAGTATTTCTCCAGCAGCCATTTTAAGGGAATTGGACTCAAAACAGCCCAGAAAATTGTGGATATCTACGGGGAGAATACTATTGACAAAATCTTAGAAAATCCAGACAAACTCCAATCAATCTCTGGACTCTCTGCTAAAAATCGTGAAGCCTTCATCTCAACTCTTAGTCTTAATTACGGAACAGAGATGGTCTTAGCCAAACTGGCTAATTACGGCATCCCAAATAAACTGGCCTTTCAGATTCAAGACTTTTACAAGGAAGAAACGCTAGAGATTGTCGAGAATTATCCCTATCAACTGGTCGAGGATATCAAGGGCTTGGGATTTACCATCGCTGACCAATTGGCCCAAGAATTGGGGATTGAGAGTCAGGCTCCCGAACGCTTCCGTGCTGGTCTCGTCCATAGTCTCTTTCAAGGTTGCATGGAAACGGGAGATACCTATATGGAAGCTAGAGACTTGTTGGAGCAAACCCTCAACCTTCTAGAATCCTCCCGTCCAGTCGAACTAGATCCAAGTCAAGTTGCTCAAGAACTTACTTATCTGATTGAAGAAGATAAAGTCCAGCAGATTGACACCAAAATCTTTGATAATAGCCTCTTTTTTGCAGAAGAAGGGATTCGCAGCCATCTCATCAGAATCCTCGAAAAAGGGCAGAGTAAAAAACAGGATCTAGAAACCATTCAAGAACATATCGCAACTGTTGAGGAAGAACTGGGGATTGAGTATGATAGTATTCAAAAACAGGCCATCTGCGCTGCTATCCAGAACAAGGTCTTTATCCTTACAGGTGGACCTGGTACAGGTAAGACTACTGTTATCAACGGCATTATCGCTGTCTATGCTCTCTTAGAAGGACTGGATCTCAAAAAAAAGAGCAATCTGCCCATTCTCCTAGCTGCTCCAACTGGTCGCGCGGCTCGTCGCATGAATGAGCTAACAGGTCTACCTAGTGCTACCATTCACCGCCACCTAGGTATGACTGGAGACGACGACACCAGCCATCTTGAAGATCATCTGGATGCTGACTTTATCATTGTTGACGAGTTTTCTATGGTAGATACTTGGTTAGCCAACCAGCTCTTCTCCAATATCTCCTCTACCAGTAAAATCCTCATCGTTGGAGATAGTGACCAGTTACCTTCTGTCAGTCCTGGTCAAGTCCTAGCAGATTTACTTCAGATACCAACCATCCCTCAAACACGTTTGGAACGAATCTACCGTCAGAGTGAAGAATCGACCATCGTCACTCTTGCAAGTCAGATTCGTCAGGGAATATTGCCTGCAGATTTTACCCAGAAAAAAGCAGATCGCTCCTACTTTGAAATCGCTAGTAACCATATCCCTGCTAGCATTGAAAAAATCCTAGGTGCTGCTATCAGAAGTGGTATCCCTGCTCGCGATATTCAGGTTCTTGCCCCTATGTACCGTGGAACTGCTGGTATTGATGCCATCAACCAGCTCATGCAAGACCTCCTCAATCCTCCACAAAAAGACCTGCTTAGCTTTGAAGCACCTCAGTGTCACTATCGAACAGGTGATAAGGTCATTCACCTAGTCAACGATGCAGAGGTCAATGTCTTTAACGGAGACTTAGGTTATATCACAGACTTGATTCCAGGAAAATACACTGAATCTAAGCAAGATGAAATTATGATTGATTTTGACGGCAATGAGGTCTCCTATCCTCGAAATGAATGGTACAAGATTCGCCTAGCCTATGCCATGAGTATCCATAAGTCTCAGGGTAGCGAGTTTCCTGTTGTTATCCTGCCTATCACCAGTGCAAGCAAGCGCATGTTAGAGCGTAATCTCATCTACACTGCCATCACTCGTGCTAAAAGTAAGCTCATTTTACTAGGTGAATTACAGTCCTTTGACTATGCAACTCAGCACATCGGAACGGCTCGTAAGACCTATCTAATTGAACGTTTCGCTGACTTAATAGAATCAACTGATGGAACTAGTAAATCAGCTACTGAAGCTACACCAGTTACAGATACTGAACAATCCTACATTCTAACCGAAGACAACTGGTCTAATATTCCAGCCATGATTGGGATTACTGAAGAAGACCTGCAGGAGATTTTCGGAAAATAAAGTATAAGAAAACCCACCGAATCCGGTGGGCTTTTATCTTGTAAAGATTATTTTACTGTTGCAGTGCTTGTGATCAATTCAACAGCTTTTTTCACTGCGATATCGTGTTTCAACATTTCAGCTGAAAGCAAGCTTTGTACTTGAGCAACTTCCATGTTGTAGTCTGCAGCCAATTGCTCGATTTCTTTTTGGATTTCTTCTTCAGTAGCGTCAAATCCTTCAGCTTTCGCAACAGCTTCGATAACAAGGTTAGTCTTCGTACGTGACTCAGCTTCTGCTTCGTGTTGTTTGTGAAGGTCTTCTTGAGTAGTTCCAGTGATTTGGAAGTACATATCAGGGTTGATACCTTGACGTTGCAAGTTGCCAAGGAATTCATTTACTGAACGGTGAACTTCTTCGTGGATCATTTCTTCTGGAAGATCAACGATTTCAGCGTTTTCTACAGCTTTATCGATTGCTGCACCTTCAACGGCATCTTTGTATGCTTCTTCTTTAGCAGCAGCCAATTCTTTACGGTATTTTTCTTTCAATTCGTCAAGAGTTTCAACTTCTTCGTCGATGTCTTTTGCAAGTTCATCGTCAAGAGCTGGAACTTCTTTAGCTTTTACTTCGTGAATAGTTGTTACGAATTTAGCTTCTTTACCTGCAAGGTCTTCTGCTTGGTAGTCTTCTGGGAATGTTACGATAACATCAACAGTTTCACCAGCTGAGTGACCTACCAATTGGTCTTCGAAACCAGGGATGAATTGACCTGAACCAAGTCCAAGTGAGAAGTTTTCACCTTTTCCGCCGTCAAATTCAACACCGTCGATAGAACCAACAAAGTCAATAACAACAGTATCACCGTTTTCAGCAGCAGCTTCTTTGATAACCAATTCAGCCAAGTTGTTGCGTTCGCGTTCGATACGCTCTTCAACGTCAGCATCTGTTACTTCTTTTTCTACATCAACTGATACTTCAAGGTTTTTGTAGTCACCCAATTTAACTTCTGGTTTTGTAACAACTTCAGCAGTGACAACCCAGTCTTGACCTTTTTCCATTGAAGTTACGTCAATTTTTGGTTGTGCAACTACTTCAAGACCAGCTTCTTTTACAGCTGCTTCATAAGCGTTTGGCAAAAGAGCGTTCATAACGTCTTGGTAAAGTGACTCTTCACCGAATTTTTGGTCGAAGATAGGACGTGGAAGATGACCTTTACGGAAACCAGGAACGTTAAGAGATTTCTTTACTGAGTTAAATACACGATCCAATTCTGGTTTGATTTGGTCTTGAGAGATAGTGAAAGTCAAGACACCACGGTTTGTTTCTTTGTTTTCAAATGATACAGACATTCTGTCATTTCTCCTTAAAATTTTTTTAAATACAGTCTATTATATCATATACTAGTAACTTTTTTCAAGTCAGAACCAAGTTTTCAGTACTGCTTGAGATACTTGCTAATTCTAAATCACTGTTTTATGGCTAAATGTATCCAATTTACCAAGAAAAAGTATTAAAAACTAATTTCAAAGAAAAAATTACCTTTGGAACAGAGAATTATGATTTCACTCCAAAAGATTCATCTAGAAGTCCTCATGCCCTACTAAGTGATGCTGAAAGGCATATACTGCTGCCTGGGTGCGGTCACTAACCTGAAGCTTTGCTAAAATATTGGATACGTGGGTCTTGACTGTCTTGAGAGAGATAAAAAGCTCATCAGCAATGCGCTGATTTTCATAGCCCTTAGCGATCAGTTGAAGGACATCTCGTTCACGAGCTGTCAGATCTTCATGTAATTCAATATGATTGCGGTTATATTCTACCTTCTTACTTACCTCTTGTTCAATGGCTAGCTCTCCAACCGCCACCTTACGAACAGCGTGTAACAATTCATCTGCACTGGACGTCTTGAGCATATAACCTCTAGCTCCAGCATTCAAGACCGGCATGATTTTTTCATTGTCTAGGTAAGAGGTCACGATTAATATTTTAGCTTCTGGCCATTCTTTGAGAATAGCTAGTGTTGCATCAATCCCATTGACTTCAGGCATGACAATATCCATGACAATCACATCTGGACGAAGCTCCAAGGCCATAGAAATTCCTTCCGCACCATTGGTTGCTTCTCCTACAACCTCTACATCATCTTGTAATTCAAAATAACTTTTTAAACCCAGACGCACCATTTGGTGGTCATCTACTAATAATAGTTTCATTTCATTTCCTTTTGTTAGTCACTCAAGCAAGGGAATGCGGATATCCACTGCCAAACCCTGCTTAGGAGCCGTCATCAATTGTACTGTCCCAGCCATATCTTCCACTCGTTCTTTGACATTGCGTAGACCATAGCTTAGTTCATCAACATCATCTAGCTGAAAACCGCGACCATTGTCTACTACCTTTAATTGCAAGCCTGTTTCCGTTTGATAAAGGTAAACATCTAGACATGAAGCTTGGGCATGACGAAGTGTATTACTAATCAATTCTTGTACAATCCGAAAAATATGTTCTTCAATCTTTTTAGGGAGTGCAGTTACCTGATATTTATAGCTTACCTTCAATTCACTTTTTTCTTCTAGCTCTTTGAGGAGTAGCTGAATACCCTCCACCAAGCTTTTTTGTTCCAGTTCAATTGGTCGTAAATGCAAAAGAAGAATGCGCAAGTCTCTTTGAGCTGTCTCTAAAATGGCAGTCACACTTTGGAGTTGTGTTTGCATCTTCTCTCTGTCTAATTTGGAAGCTTGTTGACTGAGTCCCGATAAAATCATATGGGCAGCAAAAATTTCTTGGCTAACTGTATCATGCAAGTCACGCGCGATTCGCTTGCGCTCCTTTTCAACAATTTCTTCTTCTTTGACCAAGGCCTGATTGTCTGCTTTTTGAATAGCTTCTGTCAACAAACCGAGCTTTCCTGACAAATTTCTAAAACTTGCGTCTAAGTCAGCATCTCCCAGACTTTCAATATCTTTGCCAGCTAGGAGACGTTTGAGATTTGCTTGGATTCTTCTCTTTGAAATTTCGTCAACCATTGTCCAGAATAGGACTAATAAAAAGGCTAGGGCAAGACTAAACATCAGGGCTAGAAAAAGGACTTTTTCTGTCTTTTCTAAATCCTGAAAAAGAGAAGTCCACTCCAAATCCAAGATCTTAAAAATGCTTCGAAATAGAAAAGCAACAAAGAGAAATGAGGTGAGACCAATTAAAATATAGGGTTGTTTTTTCATCCTCTCACCACCTCTACATCTCCAACCATGGTTGTCAAAAGTACCTTAACACTCTTAGGACTCTTGAGATAATCTCTGGTTTCTTGATGAAATTGCTCATTACGTAAAGCACGTTTAGGCTGGTCAAAAAAGGTTAAGTCTCCATACAGAGAATTGACACTAAGGCTGACTTCAACATCTACTGGTACAATAATTCTAGTCGTACCCACCAGTTTTCTCAAGATGATGACATTATCATGATTGCTCAAAATCACGTGCTCCAGATGAATAGTATCCTTCCCCATAAGACGAAAAAGGTTGATATCATCAAAACGACAAGTCTGGTAGCTTGAGAAGTGATGAAGATTTCCAAACCAGCGATTTTTCTCCTTCTTCACCGTCACTACTTCTTCAAAGAACAGATTGGTGTCTTCTCTTTCCTGATTCATCATAGGATAAAGCAAGAAGAGACTATAAATCAAAGCCACAAAGATAGCTAAAATGACAAAGGGATTGAGCATGATGATAAAGAAAAATAGGATGCTCACTGCCACTAATATGAGGTTATTCCCCTGTCTTCCAGTATAGTATCGAATCAGCAGTAAAAACAAGAGCAAGATCAACAGAAAACGGGAAAAATGCTCTGATACCATCATAATCAGAGCTCCTGTTAATAAACAAGCTTCAATAAATAGAAAAATTTGAAATTTTCGCATGTATCCGTCCTCTCTATTTTATTGTATCACAAAACCAAAAAGTCACATCAGTCTGAGGAATGATAAAAAGACCGGGACTAAAATCCCGACCTCCTCACATTTGGTCTTTTGCTTCTTTTAATTTTCCATAAAGGAGATAGTCGACCTGCTGCAAATCCTCAATCCTTGCACAATTAAGGGCACACATAATCAAGCGTAGATCTTCCTTCCAACCTTCAACAATGGAAATAACGACATCAACAGAGTAATTTTCTACCAGCTCTAACATAGTGCGTGATAGACCAACTGCCTTGGCTCCAAAGACCAGGCATTTGATGATGTCTAGTGGATTGCGCACTCCTCCACTTACCAAAAGCTCCATCTTATCTTTCCAGTCTTGGGCATTGATAAGAGCCTGCATGGTTGATTGCCCCCAATCATTGAGGTAGTCCCGTTGACCACTACGACGATTTTCGATATAGGCAAAGCTAGTTCCCCCACGACCAGACAAATCAACCGTACGTATCCCCATCTCATATGCCTTAGAAATGGTCTTCACATCCATACCAAAACCGACTTCTTTTAAAACAAGAGGAACTGAGATTTGATCAGCATAATCTTTCAGATTATTTTGCCACAATCTAAATTGACGCTCACCTTCTGGCATAAGTAATTCCTGCATGACATTGACATGAACTTGCAAGAGAAGAGGATTCATTTCTTTCACTGTTTGTAATCCTAGTTCTACAGGTTTATCCAAGCCAATATTTGTTCCAAGAAGGAGGTCAGGATGATTTGACTTCACGGAAAAAGAATCATCTGATGGATCCTTAAGTGCAGCGCTGTAAGAACCTGTCACAAATAAAATCCCACAAGCATCTGCCACCTGGGCCAATTTTTGATTAATTTCTCTGCCCTTATCACTCCCACCTGTCATGGCGTTAATATAAAAAGGAAAATCCCATTTGCGCCCTGCAAATTCTGTCGAAAGATCAATCTCATCTAAGTCATATAAGGGTAGAGAAGAATGAATCAATTCAACTTCATCAAAACTATTATAAGAACTTTTTTGTTCAAGGGCATAGCGGATGTGTTCATCCTTCCGATTTGTCGTCATGTCCTATCCTTTCTTGATACAAGAGCTCAATCCCTAGATCAGCCCAGCGTTTTTTCAGTAATGTGGTCGAATCTTGGTCAAAATTGAGGGCTATCCCACAGTCTCCACCACCAGCACCACTACTTTTAGCGACGGCTTTTAAGTCTCTGCTGGCATCTTTTAATTGTCTGAGCGAAGGGGTGTAAATATCTGAACTCAAGCCTTCTAAAAGTTGGCTGGCTTGTTCTAGTAGCTCCATTATCTTTTCTTCTTGGCCTTCCTGCAAAGCCTTTACCAAGTTAGTTACTGTTTTTTTTGAAGCCTGCAAAAAGCTAGCATTCATATTCTTCTTGATTTGCTTAACCATGTGACTAGACACCGCTACTTCCTTGGTCCAACCTACCAAAAAATCAAACTGCAAGGCTGGTTCAACACTAGAAATAGAAAATCCCCAATCACGTGCTAATACAGTTGGCAAGTCTTCTTTTTCTAGCCATTGTGCAACTTTTTCCCGATCAAACGACTGATAGAGCACCAGGTCTTCTGAAACGATACAGGCAATGTCACCCATGGAACCATTGTCTCCACGTTTGAGAAGAACAGCACTCGCCAGTTTAAACAAGAGGTCTCTTTCAGCTGGTCTATCATAGAAAGCAAGCATGGCCTTGATAACCAATACAACGACGCTACCACTAGAACCCAGACCAAACTTCTTGCCCTGACGCTCCATTTTCCCACGAATATCTAAGGAAAAAGGCTGCAAGTCAACTCCTTGGGCAGTCAGATAGTCCTCCACCGAAGCAACTGTTTCTTGGATCAAGGCATAGGAAGAATCTGGGCGCATGTCTACACTATAAGTAAACATATCTGAATAGAGTCGATAAACTTCTGAGGACTCAATCTCAGCTGTCATATAGATGGGAATAGCCTTTATTAGTGCCAACTGTCCTGGTTCTAAAATGGCATACTCACCAGCCCAGTAGAGCTTCCCACAAGTTTTAACAATCGTCATCTTGGCTCAAATCCTTTGTCTTTGAAACGATTAAGCGATAGCGTTGACCTAAAAGTTCTGATAGATGTTCCAAGTCTTTTTCTAAACAAAGAACCTTTACATTAGGTCCCGCATCCATGGTAAAGTAGCAAGATTCTCCTTGTTCTCTAAGCTGACGAACGAAATCCATAGCCTCATAACTCGCATCTGTCAGATAAGAGAACGGCGGATTGGCAGTTTTTGTCGTAGCATGCATGGCAAGAGCGTTCTTTTCTGTTAATACTCCAACTTTCTCAAAGTCATTTTCCTTGAGGTAGATTAGCATATCCTTGTAGTCTTGCTCAGACTGACGAATCCAGTCCTCAAAAGTTGTCGAAGTTTCTACACAGAGTTTCATGCCATCTCGACTAGAGATTGGTTTTTTCTGGTCTTCCAAGACCAACATAATCATAGCTAGTTTCAAGTCAGTTTCAACTGGATAAATCTCTCCACTATCCTTATCCCAAGCTGCTATCGGTCCATAAAAACTACGAGATGAAGAACCAGATGCGAACTTAGCTTCCAAAGCTAATTCTTTACGATCTAGCCCTAATTGGAAGTAGGCATTGCAGGCTTTGACTAGAGCAGACAAACCACTAGAACTTGAAGAAAGACCTGCCGCTGTTGGCATATTGTTCTTGGTATCGATACGAACAAAACCTGCCCCTTCAGGACGGTAGCGGTCAATGATTTTACTCATCTTTTTATGTTCAGCTTCATTTTGCAACTGACCATTGATGTAAAAAGCATCCGAGCTTGCATCTGCTGGCAAATGTGAAAGTGTCGTCTCCGTATACATATTTTCTAAAGTCAGAGAGATACTGCTAGTCGCGGGAACCATCTCCTTTTCTTTTTTCTTACCCCAATATTTGATGATAGCAATATTGGCATAGGAACGTACTGTTACAGCCTTTCGATCCATGTCTGAACAGCTCCTTTCTCTTCTAATCTTTCTGCGAGTTCTTGTGCTTGACTGACATTAGCAACCAAGGCAATGATGCAACCGCCTAGACCACCACCACTCATCTTGGCTCCTAGAGCTCCATGTTCAAGGGCAGTTTCAACCAAGGCATCTGCCTCAGGGCTACTAACTCCGATTTCTTTTAGATTTCTATGAGCTTTGGTTAGAATTTCTCCCAGCTTCACGGCATCTTTTGTTTGAATAGCTTTTTCTGCTTCTTGGGTTAATTCTCCTAATGCATGCAAGAAAGGCAGAGCTTCCTTGCCCTTGCTCTCTACAACTTGGATGGCTTCACGAGTGTGCCCATAGACTCCTGTATCTGCAATGACCAGATAAGCTGACAAATCCATAGCTAATTCTTCAAAACCTACATTCTTGATAAAACGAATAGGCTGGTCACTTAGGCAAGTCTTAGCATCTAAACCACTAGGATTCATATGGGCAATCATTTCAGCTCGATTGACCAAAATTTCCAAAACATCATGTGGGAGTTCTGCTTGGTAATAATCAAATACTGCACGAATGGCCGCAATACTTATGGCTGCTGAAGATCCCATCCCCCGTTTTTCTGGAATAGCCGAGTCAATTTGACAACGGATGCAAGCATCTTTGATATTTAGATACTCAAGAGAAGCATAAACAGCCATAGACAAGGTGTCCTCTTCAAACAGATGCCATGGTGTGGTTGCTGGAACCACCCGACAAGTCACCTCTACCTCTAAAAGAGGTAAAGAAATGGCTGGGTAGCCATAAACCACTGCATGCTCTCCGATTAAGATAATTTTACTATGTGCCTGACCGACACCAACTTCTTTTGTCATTTAATCCTACTATCAGATGAAAATCATCTTTTTCTAGATAAAATTTTAGAACTTTATTCCTTTCTATTTTATTATATTTTCACAAAAAAAGCGATTGTTTCCTTCACAATCGCTTGTTTTCATTACTGAACCCACTCACCATTATAGTTGACGTAGTAGCCACCTACAGTAGTATTCACAGCCAAGGCACCTGAACTATAGGCATAGTACCATTTACCATTAACTTGGAACCAACCGGTCACCATAGCTCCTGACGAACGAAGATAATACCAAGTATTATCGACATAAATCCAGCCAGTTTTCATATCACCGTTTTGAGCATCTAGGTAATACCAAGTTGAACCATCTAGATACCAGCCTGTCGCCATAGCACCTGATGAACGGAGATAATACCACTTGTTACCTAGATGTTGCCAACCAGTTTGCATAATGCCAGTTTCTGGGTCTAGGTAGTACCAAGTGGAAGCATCTTGAATCCAACCAGAACGTTTCTCACCACCAAGATTCTTATTCCCAGAATTTCCTGTTTTTGCTAGGTAATACCAGTTAGACTGGTCATAAAGCCAACCTGTCTTTAAAGAATGGTCTTGGTCAAAGTAGTAGTTTGCTAATTTAAGAACTTCTGGACCTTCCCAGCCTTCACCATGTTTTTTCCCAACAGTTAAGGAATCTTTTACCTCTAATTGTTGCCAGCCAACAAATTCTTGTAGTACCCCATCTTGTCCAAAATAGTACCACTTGTGTTGAAGGCCGATTTCATTAACTGGTTGGTTATCTAATAAATTATCTCGGTAACCTGTCCCAGGAATTTCTATGTATTGCCAACCGATAACCATTTCTCCTCTATCACCAAAATAGTAGGTTTTGCCATCTATTTTATGCCAATAGATTGCTTTATGGTCATCTTTTATATAATATTTTCTATTGTTCTTATCAACAAACTGTCCACCTGTAGTATCCGCAAATACTGTACTTGTTGCTAACAGACCAAAAAAGAATACTGCAAGTCCAGCTTGCATCATTTTTTTCAAAAATTTCATTCTTGTTTCCTCCAAAATGATTGTAGCAAAGATCAAATCATATGTCAACATTTCAACGACTCAAAAAAGCAGTTACAAAACTGCAACTGCTTTTCTATTCTTGCATGGTGTAACCAACACCACGCACGGTTTTAATGTAGCTCTTTTGACCTTTCACGTCAAGTTTACTACGTAGATAACGGATATAAACGTCCACAATATTGGTTTCGGTCGCACTTTCATACTTCCAAACACTTTCCAGCAATTGCTCACGAGTTAAAACCTTCTTGCTTCCCATAAGGGTAGCTAAGAGGTCATATTCACGACGTGTCAGAGCAATCATCTCCTCGCCACGATAGACGGTATGATGTTCTACATCCATACGCAGATTGCGATAAGCTGTCGGAACTTTCATCTGACTACAGTGTTGGTCGATGAAATCTCGACCTCGGAAGATAGCTGAAATACGACTGACCAAATCATCGATAATGATTGGTTTATAGATGTATGAAACAGCGAAACGCTGGATTGTTTCAAGTTGGTCTTGCAATTCTTCTCGATGGTCCAAGACCATGATCACCGCAGCTGGCTTGGTTCGACTCAACTTATCTGCAAAATCCTGGGCTGTCATATCCCCTAGATGAGCATTCAGTAAAATCAAGTCATAGTCTGTCTGAAGAGCCATGGAGAGGGCTTTTTGTCCCTCTTCTACCTGATCAACTCGGTATTGCTCTTTTTGGAGTTCCAGACTTAAAAAATGAGCTAGATTTCTTTCTTTCTCAAGTAATAAAATCCGTTTCCCCATGGCTGACCTACTTATTTTTCGTCATACCAAGAGTAGTGGAAGGTTCCTTCTTTATCCTTACGTTGGTAAGTGTGGGCACCAAAGTAGTCACGTTGTGCTTGGATCAAGTTCGCTGGAAGATCAGCTGAACGGTAGCTGTCAAAGTAAGTGATAGCTGCTGAGAAGGTTGGTACTGGTACACCAGCTTGAACAGCAAGAGCTACGATATCACGAACAGATTGTTGGTACTTAGCAGTTACGTCCAAGAAGTACTCATCCAAAAGAAGGTTAGCAAGATCTGCATCACGGTTGTAAGCATCTGTAATCTTTTGCAAGAAACGAGAACGGATGATACATCCATCGCGCCAGATAGATGCGATATCTGCAAATGGCAAGTTCCAGTTATTTTCTTTAGAAGCTACACGCAATTGCGCAAAACCTTGTGCGTATGAAATGATTTTTGAGAAGTAAAGGGCTTGACGGATTTTTTCAATCAACTCAGCCTTGTCGCCTTCAAATTTGAAAGCAGCTGGTTTTGGAAGCACCTTGCTGGCATGAACACGTTCTTCTTTGTAAGTAGAGATGTAACGGGCAAATACTGACTCAGTGATGAGTGACAATGGCACACCAAGATCAAGAGCTGATTGGCTAGTCCATTTACCAGTTCCTTTGTTTCCTGCAGCATCCAAGATGTAGTCTACGATTGGTCCGTCTTGACCTTCATCGTCTTTACGTCCAAGGATATCAGCAGTGATTTCGATCAAGTAGCTGTCCAATTCACCCTTGTTCCACTCAGTAAAGATTTCAGCCATGTCTTCTGCAGAAAGACCAAGCAAGTGTTGCATAAGATCGTAGCTTTCTGCGATCAATTGCATATCACCGTACTCGATCCCATTGTGGACCATTTTTACATAGTGACCAGCTCCATCAGGACCGATGTAAGTTACACATGGTTTACCATCTTCTGGTGCTTTAGCAGAGATTTCTTCAAGAACATCTGCTACCAAGTCATAAGCTTCTTTTTGTCCACCAGGCATGATAGAAGGACCTTCAAGGGCACCTTTTTCACCACCAGAAACACCTGTACCGATAAAGTTGATACCTGAGTTCGCCAATTCTTCATTACGACGGATAGTATCTTTGTAGAAAGTATTCCCTCCATCGATCAAGATATCACCTTTATCCAAGTGTGGAAGAAGGGCTTGAATTGTCGCATCTGTACCAGGTCCTGCTTGAACCATCAGCATGATACGACGTGGTTTTTCAATTGAGTTTACGAAACTTTCAATATCATAGCTTGGCACGAAGTTTTTATCAGGGTGGCAAGCAATCACATCTTCAGTTTTTTCTTTACTACGGTTATAAATAGCAACTGTATAACCACGAGATTCAATATTAAGGGCAAGGTTACGACCCATTACGGCCATACCAACAACACCAAAGTTAGCTTTTGTCATGTGACACTCCTCTTGTTTAATATGTTTTATTTTATCATGTTTATCTGTGAAAAGAAAGAATTTTGTAACAATTTGACTAGTAGTCTAAATCATCCGCATGTCCAGAACCATTCCCTACAAAGTAACCTGTCTTACAATTAAGGGTAAAGAGATAGGTACCATCTGGTTTATAAAGATTATAGTAGCCATTGCCATTAACAATATTCACAGGTTCCAAAATATATTGGTTGCCTGTAATGTAGCCACGCGCACGCGAAGTCTCAAGAATGCGTTCAAGGACACCATCTGCAAAAGTCCAAGCAGGATTACTACTATCACTAACAGCAGCTTGATTGTAAGGTACTCGACTGACACTTCTTTGTAGGTTCACACCATTGCTTGCTAGTCCACTATTTAGGATATTATTTGCTGAGGCTGTTTCACCCGCTGAAGTTGATGCATTAGCAGAGCTGCTAGCATTGCTTTCAGTTGCTGAGCTTGACTCTGTTTGGCTTGATGAACTTGACTGACTACTGCTTGAGCTTGTAGAACTTGAAAGTTGACTCTTACCGAGACTAATAGCCTTATCTAGCAGTTTATCAATTTCAGTATTCCCAGTCTTAACTTCGGTAAATTTAGCATCTGCCTTTACTTTAGCATTTGTATCTAGAACACCATCTGTAATAGCTGGCGTTTCAAATTGAGCATTAACATCTTGTACTGCCATGATTTGTGTTTCAAGACTATCGTATTTTGATTTAGCAAGAGTATGCTCTCTAGCGCCCTCAAGTTTATCTAACAGTTCTTTGAGCTGATTTAGTTGACTAAACTGACTTTTTTTTAGGGCAGTTTTATTCTCATCAGTATAAAAAGTGTCATAGAGACTGTTAAATTGATCGAGAATTGCTTGATTACTTACCAAACCTGCATCAGATGACTGAGACTGAATTTCTTGTGAAGAACGAGTAATTTGACGATAAACGTAGTAGCTACCCCCAATAATCAAGACAATAATTGCTAAAAGAGCTGACAAGATGACCCACAGTTTTTTGCGTCGTGGCTCATCCTCTTCTTGAAGAGAGCGAGCTAGAATTGGGGCTTCTTCTTGTGAAATTTCCTCATTTTCTACCTGTTCTGGTTCAAATACTTCCTCTACAAGATTTTTATCCATAACTAAAGTTTCTTCTAGTGGCGAAGGGAGAACTTCTTCAGTTGCTACTCCCTCTTCTTCAGCAAACTTTTCTGATTCAGAGACTTCTTCTACTGGTTCCGCCTCTTCTTCAATCGTTTCTTTAGCTTCTTGGATCAAATCATCTAGACTCTGAAGTTCCTCTTTCTTCGCCTGAATGTTTGTAAATTTATCAGCTTCGATTTCTTCACGGTGTTGTTTAATGTATTTGTCCAAAATCGTATCATCAGGAGTTACTCCTGCTTCGATTTCTTCATTTTTTCGAATAACCTGTCCAACCGTTAGATCCTTAGCTTCCTCAAAATCAAACTGAGGTTCCTGAGATGTTTTCTCCGGTTCTAACATTTCTTCTTTTTTATCCTTCTGATCCATGGCAGCTCCTTTCTAATCTGTCAAATTTCTTTTGACACGTTGACCAAAATATTGATACAAATCAACTTTCAAAGTACCATTATAGAGTTTTCGTTTTTTGTCCGCCTGACTACCATATTTACTTTCAAAAGCTTCATCACTAGTCAAGATAAACTTACTCCAAGTTTTGAGTGGTTCAAAAACCTCACCCATTTCAGCATAAAGCTTAGTTACTCCTGCATCATCTGATAGACGTTCCCCATAAGGTGGGTTAGAGATAATAACTCCATTAATCTTATCCGTACGCAAATCCTGTACACGCATCTGTTTAAAGAGAATATCTCCAGATACTCCTGCTGCCTGGGCATTGGCCTTGGCAATTTCTACCATACGACCATCGATATCACAGCCCATAATATCCAGTTCAATCTCTCGATCTATCTGCTTACTTGCCTCAGTTCTGACTTCTTGAATCAAGCGGTCACTGACCCAGTTCCACTCTTCAAAGGCAAATGAACGACGCAAACCAGGCGCCATCTTGCGCGCAATCATAGCCGCCTCAATACAGAATGTTCCCGAACCACAGGTTGGATCAATCAAAGGCTTATCAGGGTACCAGTTAGAAAGTTGCAAAATCGCAGCTGCCATATTTTCTTTGATCGGAGCTCCACCTTTTTCAGTACGGTAACCACGTTTAAAGAGACTTGAACCAGTCGTATCAATCATAACAGTCGCTATATCTTTCAAAATAGAAACTTCAATCTTGAACTCTGGACCATTCTCCATCAGGGGAACACCTTCTGGTCGGGCATAGTGTTTTTGTAGTTTCTTAACGACTGCCTTCTTAGAAATCGCCTGCACACTTGGCTCATTGTGTAATTTTGACTTGACACACTTAGCCTTGGCAATTGGGAAACGAGCTCCAAGTGGGAGATAGTTCTCCCAATCTAGAGCAAAAACACCTTGGAAGAGTTCTTCAAATGTTTTTGCAGGAAAAGTTCCCACAACAATTTTGATTCTATCCGCAGCTCTTAGCCACAGGTTGGTTTGGATAATCGCTTTAACATCACCTTGAAAACGAACACGCCCATTTTCAACTTGACAATCATAACCCAAATCTCTCACTTCACGTCCAACTACAGCTTCCAAACCCGCCGCAGCAGTCGCAATTAAATTAAATGTTGTTTTCATTTCAGTCTTTTATAGACCTTTCTTTATTCACTTTAAAAAATGAGGTTGAGAAATATATCTCAGCCCCAACCTATATGCAATTTTCTATAAGCCATGTTTTGTTCCAGAAGTGACTAGGACCACTTCCTTCGATAATCATCTGTCTACCACTAGCAGCTCTCTAGCTGCTAGCAGTCAGAGTACTACGTTCGTTTCCGCGCACTCCATGCCCCGACCAAAATTTGGGTTGCTAGCTTGAGGGGTTTACCGCGTTCCACTCTCTCTGTTTCCAGAGAGACTCCGTCACTGTGGCACTTTCAAGTCTACTCTGACATATCCTAAGACTTAGCCATTTCAACTGCCGTAACGATTTCTCGTCCCTAGGCTTATGGTTTCGCCTAGCACAAACACTACAGGCATCACAGCCTGTGCTAGCATGGACTTTCCTCATGAAAAGAAACTCTCTTCACGCGATTATCCAAAAATTGCACAACAGAAGTATTCTTAGAAATCAGAATTATCCATGATTTGTTTGCCAAATACTTCTTTTTCAAGACGATTCAAACGTTTCAAAATATCAAAGTTTGTCATAGAAGTTGTACTTCCAAGCTCTGCTGGTTCAGAAGCTACTGGAGTCACTTGAGGTTTTTTCGCCAACTCTTCTTTGAGCTCCGCGATTTCTGAACGCAATGATTTTACTAATGCAGCATAAGTTTCATAATCCTTGATGACATCATCCAAGAATTCATCAACCTCTGCTTTACTATATCCACGTACTTCTCTTCCAAAATCCTGCTCAAAAATATCTTTTGCTGTAAAAATAATACTTGCCATGTCTCTCTCCATTCTCAGTTGCTAGTATTATTATATAAAAAAAGGCAAACAAAAAGCAAGGTCAAAGGTTCAATTTTCGGAAAAATTTTCAGCTACTTCGTTCAATTCCTCAAATGTTAATCTTTTTGTAATATAGTTGTCTTTCTTTTTCATCAGTTCGTAAAAATACTTCAGTTTTGTTTCATTTTCTTCATCATAAAAAAGATAGGCACCATCTGTATTTTCAAGTAAGAAAAGTTGATAGTCTCGTAATTGATCCTTGTGTTCATAGTTCGGATAGGCGTATTTAACAAAATCAACTTGTTTAAATTCGCTAAGTTTGACCTGATTTCCCTCATTCCAGTTTTCTCCACGAGTCTCAAAATCAAAGATAGTCGCAAGTTGGAAACCAAAGTCATCTTTCATATCTCTGGCCACCTCTAAAACCCAGTGTTCAAATCCCAGTGTTCCCGTAAACACCAACCATTTCAATCCTTCGTCTGCCATTTTTTCCAAATCTCTACGAATGGCTTTTTTAATAATTTTTAAACGAATATCTTTGTCATTAAACAATCCTAAATCAAAGCTAGAATAGCCTAAAATCAAGGCTGTATGCATTTTTTCTCCCTTTCTGTGCACCTTTATGGTATAATAAAGTGATGTTATTGTACCAATAAGGAGAATTATGGTCAACTATCCTCATAAACTTTCATCGAAAAAAAGACGAGAAGTCACCTCACAAACTAAAAATTTCGCAAATCGTGGGATGACCTTTGAAAAGATGATCAATGCTACAAACGAGTATTATCTGACACACGGTTTGGCTGTTATCCACAAAAAACCAACTCCTGTTCAGATTGTCCGCGTAGACTATCCTCAACGTAGTCGGGCTAAGATTGTTGAAGCTTATTTTAGACAAGCATCAACTACCGATTATTCTGGAGTTTATGAAGGGTTTTACATCGATTTCGAAGCCAAGGAAACCAAGCAAAAACATGCGATTCCGATGAAGAACTTCCATCCTCATCAGATTCGGCATATGGAACAAGTCCTTGAACAAAAAGGAATTTGCTTTGTCCTTCTTCATTTTTCTTCTTATCAAGAAACGTATTTATTGCCGGCACTTGACCTCATCCGTTTTTATCATCAGGATATGGGAAAAAAGTCAATGCCGCTTGGCTATATCAAAGAATTCGGTTATGTGATTGAGCAGTCTGCTTTTCCACAAATTCCTTATCTTGATACAGTCAAACAACATTTACTAGGTGGTAAAACAATATGAACAAACAAACTATCTTACGCATCGCTAAATACCTCGGCATTGGTGTGATTAGCTTATTTATCGCAGCTTTCCTGCTTGGTGGTGGTGTCTTTCTTTACTATGCAAACAAAGCTCCTGAACTTTCCGAGAGTAAACTTGTTGCAACTACATCAAGTAAAATTTATGATAGCAAAAATGAACTCATCGCAGATTTAGGTGCTGAACGTCGTGTCAATGCTCAAAGTAGTGACATTCCTACTGGTCTTGTCAATGCGATTGTCTCTATCGAGGATCATCGATTCTTTAACCATAGAGGAATTGATAGCATTCGTATAGCAGGAGCATTCCTTCGTAACCTTCGAAGCAATAGTGGTCTTCAAGGTGGATCAACTTTGACTCAGCAGTTAATTAAATTAACTTACTTTTCAACATCAACAGCTGATCAAACTCTATCCCGTAAAGTTCAAGAGGCTTGGTTAGCTATCCAGCTAGAGCGAACTGCAACTAAGCAAGAAATCTTAACCTATTACGTCAATAAGGTCTACATGTCAAATGGTAACTATGGTATGCAGACAGCTGCGGAAAACTATTATGGTAAGGACCTCAAAGACTTATCCATTCCTCAGCTAGCACTCTTAGCAGGTATGCCACAAGCTCCAAACCAGTACGATCCTTATTCTCATCCTGAAGCAGCCCTCGAAAGACGTAACCTCGTTTTGTCAGAAATGCAAAAACAAGGTTACCTTACAGCCGAGCAATATGAAACAGCCATCAATACTCCAATCACAGATGGACTTCAAAGTCTAAAATCTGTTAATAGCTATCCGCAGTACATGGATAACTACCTTAAAGAGGTTATTGATCAAGTGGAGCAAGAGACAGGTTATAATCTATTAACAACAGGTATGGAAGTCTATACCAACGTCGACCAAGAGGCACAAAAACACCTTTGGGACGTCTATAATACTGATCAATACGTAAACTATCCTGATGATGATATCCAAGCAGCCTCTACTATCATTGATGTATCAAATGGTAAAGTTATTGCCCAACTCGGATCTCGTCACCAAGCTAGCAATGTATCCTTTGGTACTAACCAAGCAGTGGAAACAAACCGTGACTGGGGTTCAACTATGAAACCAATTACGGACTATGCACCTGCGCTTGAGTACGACATCTATGACTCAACTGCTTATATGCTTAAGGATGTACCATATAACTTCCCAGGCACTAGCACTCCAGTCTACAACTGGGATCGTGGCTATTATGGTAACATCACCCTTCAAACTGCTATCCAACAATCTCGTAACGTACCAGCAGTTGAAACTCTCGATAGAGTTGGACTCGATAAAGCCAAAAAATTCTTAAACGGACTTGGCATTGATTATCCAACCATGGTATATGCAAACGCAATTTCAAGTAATACGACTGAATCAGGTAAACAGTACGGTGTAAGTAGTGAAAAAATGGCTGCTGCCTATGCTGCTTTTGCTAACGGTGGTATCTATCATAAACCAATGTATATCAATAAAGTTGTCTTTAGCGACGGTAGTTCAAAAGAGTTTTCTGACCAAGGGACTCGTGCTATGAAAGAAACAACCGCCTATATGATGACAGAAATGATGAAAACCGTATTATACTCTGGTACTGGTCGAGACGCCTATATATCATGGCTTTCACAAGCAGGTAAAACTGGTACATCAAACTATACTGATGAAGAGATTGAAAACCACATCAAAACAAGTCAGTTTGTTGCTCCAGACGAAATGTTTGTTGGTTATACCCGTAAATATTCAATGGCGGTCTGGACTGGTTACTCAAACCGCCTTACTCCAATCGTTGGTGATGGCTTTACTGTTGCCACTAGTATCTATCGTTCTATGATGCAGTATCTAGCAGAGGACGATCATCCTGGTGATTGGACAATGCCAGAAGGACTTCATAGAAGTGGTGATTACATCTTCAAGAATGGGGCACGTAGCAGCAACTGGATTCCACAGTCAACTCAAGAAAGTTCGACTACAGAGAGCTCTAGCTCAAGTTCAACTTCAACAACTGAAAGTGAAAGCTCTTCAAATGAAAATACGAATGGCACTACCAATCCAAATGCAACGCAACCAAACTCATCTGCAAATCCTCAACAACAAAATCAACCCCAACAAAATCCACGAAGACAACAATAAAATATATAAAAAACTGAGGATGGCGATTTATTCTCAGTTTTTTGTATGCAGTTTTTTATGGTGGAATCTTAATTTTTATAAAGCCAAACTTTTTAAAAATAGGTAGAGAAACAACTGAATAGATTAAATATCTCAATCGCAACCTTATACCAAACACATGTTAAATAGTCGGGAAAACTGTTTAAAATTATAGATAAAAGATACCTTATTTTTATGTAGTTTATCTATGAACTGGGGCGTGACTTAGAAAGTCTATTCTACTACTTCAATGCAGAGCTTAAACCAATAACCAAAATTTCAAACTGATGTCTCAGGAATGATATCAAAAGGCCAGACTTTTTGTCCGGCCTCTTTTTTCTTATTTGACATGTTTTGCAAGATCTTCTTGCGCTTTTTTATTAGATTCTTCTTTTTCTTTCTTCCATTTATCTTGAGCTTTTTGATATTCATCAGCAGTTACTGGTTTATCTTGAAGTTCAAGGTATTTGTACAAGAGGGCTTCACTTGTTCCCTTGTTACCTGAGTAAGCAAATGGAAGAGTGTATGGCACCATCTTAGACAACATTGGACGTCCAGTTTGAGAAGTTGTTGGAATAATCAATGCACTATCTGTCAACCAAGCTTGAGCTGCAGCATATTTATCATAACGTTTTGAAACATCAGTGTTTTCGTTTCCGGCTTCAACAACCATCTTTTCGTAATCTTCCAAACCAACTTGTTTGGCAGCGGCGTTGTTTGTACCAGAATCAAATCCTAGATAAGTCTTAGTATTTTCACCTACAGACGGTTTGATGATATCAAGGTAAGTAGATGGGTCGATATAGTCTGGTGACCAACCAACGTTATCTGAGAGATCCCAATCTTCTCCAGCAGCTGTTTCAGCAAAGTAGGTAACATTGAGAACTTCATCTTTTTGAAGTTGTTGGATATCAACAACTACGTTATCAGCTCCTAATGTTGCTTCAAGTGATTGTTTTAATGATTGAACACGTTGTACTTTTGTAGTACTTGTTTGGTCAACAGGCATATCCAAGTGAATTGGGAATTGAACACCATCTGCTTGGAGAGCTGTCTTAGCTTTAGCAAATTCTGCTTTTGCTTTTTCAGGGTTGTAAAGACCGTCTTGAGCGTCATCCAGATTGACATCTTTCCACTCGTCACCATAGGTTACCAATTTCTCTTTGACTAAATCACCAAAGTTTTTACCATCTGCTTGAACAAATGTTGGTGGCACAAACAAGTTACGAAGAAGTTTGCTTGCTCCACTTTCTCCATTTACTTGAGAAGCATAAGCAGTTCTATCAAAACCAAAGGCAAGAGCTTGACGGAAGTCTTTGTTTAGGAGAGCTTTCTTAGTTGATGTCTTTTGTTCATCTGTAGTCTTAGAAGTGTACTTGTAAGATTGACGATCAATATTGGTACCAATCAAGTACGTTGAAGAATCTTGTGGTGTATAAACGATGTTGTCTTTAAACTCTTTTTCGAGTTCAGGATAACTTGCACTTGTTGGGAAGAGACGAGCCATTGAAAAGCTTCCATCTTTGAAGTTTTCTGCAAGTTTGTTATTGTCTTGACCATCCCAGAATGATAGTTTTACTTTATCAATATGAACATTGTCCTTATCCCAGTAGTTTGGATTTTTTTCAAATTCTACTGAAGATTTAGCTACCAATGATTTCAACAAGAAGGGACCATTATAAAGGATACTGCTTGGATCTGTTGCTTTGGCAAAGTCACTTCCTTTAGAAGTAAGGAATTCTTCATTGACCGGTGCAAGAACACCCATAGTTGTTTTAGAGTTCCAGAAGCTTTCAGGTTTGTTCAAAGTGTATTGAACTGTCTGATCATCAATTGCCTTGATTCCAACTTCAGAAAAGTCCTTAACTTCACCTTTCACATATGCATCCAGACCCTTAATAGAATCTTGAACGAGATAAAGTGCTTCTGATTTATTGTCAGCTGCATATTTAAGACCTGTTACAAAGTCTTGAGCTTTCACAGCTGCGTACTCTTCACCTTCAGAAGTATACCATTTAGCATCTTTACGGATTGTGTAAGTGTATGTCAAACCGTCTTGAGATACAGACCAGTCTTCTGCCATTGATGGTACGAAGTTCCCGTAGCGGTCATTTTCCATCAAACCGTCAACGACATTACTTGTGATATTAGCAACTGCAGCCTTACCAGTTGTCAAATAGTTGAGGCTGTCTGGATCAGTTTCATAAACGTAAGAAAAAGTTTTCTCACCTTTTGCACTAGAGCCTGAACCCGAACAAGCTGCCAAAACACCTGACGCTAACAGAGTCACCCCTGCTAGGGCCATTACTTTTGAAAATTTCATAATAAACTCCTTTATGACTTTTTATACATTATAGTCCCTTTTTTGCTAAGTGTCAATACAATTTTCAGAATTTTTCAAATTGAATTGAAAACAATTGCCATTTTAAAATTATTTTTTACAATTAGTCACTTTTATGGCATTCATATTTGAAAAATCTCTTTATTAGCAGTTTTCAAGTAAATCTTTATGATATAATGAAAGGAGAAAGTTGAAAGGAAATACCATGTCAAAAGAAGTTATTGTTGAAAGTTTTGAACTTGACCACACCATTGTTAAAGCACCTTATGTCCGTTTAATTGGGGAAGAAACAGGTCCTAAGGGAGATATCATTTCTAACTTTGATATCCGCTTGGTTCAACCAAATGAGGACTCTATCCCAACAGCTGGTCTTCATACAATCGAGCACCTCTTGGCTAAGCTCATCCGTACTCGCATTGATGGTATGATTGATTGTTCCCCATTTGGTTGTCGTACAGGTTTCCATATGATTATGTGGGGACGTCATACTAGCGCTGAAATCGCAGCTGTCATCAAGGATTCACTGAAGGAAATCGCTGAGACTACAACTTGGGAAGATGTCCCAGGAACTACCATTGAATCTTGTGGAAACTATAAAGACCACAGCCTATTTTCAGCTAAGGAATGGGCAAAATTGATTCTTGAACAAGGAATCTCAGATGATGCCTTTGAACGTCATGTCATTTAACACAAAAGAACCGGCTTTTCAGCTGGTTCCTTTTTTGATTCGCAAAACTTTGATTTAGGCTTTTTCACGAATGACCAAGACACCATCTTCCATGTCGGCTTCAAGGTGTTTAGCATCCAAATTATCTAAGTGGAAGTCTGTTACTTTGTCACGAATTTGTTGTTCAACTACTCGACGGAGTGGACGAACACCCATCACTTCATCATAACCTTCTTCAGTCATGTATTCTTTGGCTGCATCGCTCACTGCCAAGTCGATTTCTTTCTTAGAAAGAGTCTTATTAACATCAATCAACATCAAATCTACAATCTTAGAAAGGTCTGCCTTGCTCAAGTGTGAGAATTCAATCACAGCGTTGAAACGGTTCAAGAATTCTGGACGGAAGTATGGTTTCAAACGATCCATGAGTTCTGGTTTATCCGCATCTTCTGTCAAGTTCGCTTCATAACCAAAGCCAGCATTTGAAGTTGCGATAATCACCGTATTCTTGAAGTTTACAGTGTTACCTTGACCGTCTGTCAAACGACCATCATCCAATACTTGAAGAAGAAGAGTAATCACTTGAGGGTCTGCCTTTTCAATCTCGTCAAGGAGGACAATTGAGTATGGATTCCGACGAACACGTTCAGTCAAAGTATTGTTGTTGTCGTCGTAACCAACATAACCTGCTGTTGTACCAATCAATTTAGAAACGGCTGTACGATCGCTGTATTCTGACATATCCAAACGGATGATAGCATCCTTAGTTCCGAACATATCAAGAGCCAATTGTTTAGCCAACTCAGTTTTACCAACACCAGTTGGACCTACAAAGAGGAAGCTACCGATTGGACGATTTCCTTCATCAAAACCTGCACGGTTACGACGGATAGCACGTGCCACTGCTTCAACGGCTTTATCTTGACCGATAACCTTAGTTTGCAAACGGTGACCCATGTCTTTCAAACGTTCGATATCAGTAGCACCCATTTGTGAAACAGGAATACCTGTCATACGTTCTACAGACTCAGCTACGTCATTGACAGTCGCTGTAACCTTGTGATCTTCTGTATGGTTGGCAATTTGCTTTTCAAGTTCTTCGATACGAATTTTTGCATTAAGGGCTGCTTCGTAATCTTCTTTAGCAGCTGCAGCTTCTTGTTTTGCTTTTTCTTCTTCAATTTCATGTTCCACAGCATGTACATCTGTCACTGGGTGTTGTGCTGCCAAGTGAGCAGCTGTCACATCGACAAGGTCGATAGCCTTATCTGGCAAGCTACGTTGTGGAATGTATTGAACAGAGTAATCAACAGCCGCTTTCAAAACTTCATCTGGCAAAATAACATTGTGGTGTTGTTGATAAAGATCACGGATCCCTTGGAGAATCTTGAAAGTATCTTCAGCAGATGGTGCATTAACTTTTACTTCGTTGAAACGACGAGCAAGAGCAGCATTTTTCAAAATAGTGTTGCGATACTCATCTTGAGTTGTCGCGCCAATTACTGTCAATTCACCACGTGAAAGAGCTGGTTTCAAGATATCAGCAAGACCTTTAGATCCTTGACCATCCCCTGTGCTACCTGCACCAAGGATTTGGTGGATTTCATCGAAGAAGAGGATAATATTTCCAGCTTCTTTAACTTCTTTTACCAAGTTTTGAATGTTTTCTTCAAAGCTACCACGGTATTGAGTACCAGCTTCAAGTCCAGAAATATCAATTGAAATGATTTCTTTGTTCTTGATTGCTGCTGGAACATCACCATTTACGATAGCTTGGGCAAGACCTTCTACTACTGCCGTTTTACCAACACCAGCATCACCGACTAGAACTGGGTTATTCTTTGTACGACGAGAAAGGATTTCAGATGTTTCTTGAATTTCCTTGTTACGTCCAATAACCGGATCCAGCTTCCCTTCACGAGCTTCAGCAGTTAAGTTACGTCCAAGTTTAGCAAGAATACCGTCTTGTTTCATACCTTTACCTTGAACATATTGAGCTTGGTCACTTCCTTCACTAGGAAGTTTACCTGTTTGACGGTAAATCGCGAACTCTTCCGGAGTTACCTCACGACCGTTAATCAAGTAACGACGATTTTCAGAACTATATCCACGCATACCGCCCATCAATTGGTTAAATAAATCATCCATATTGTTAAAGTTATTAAAGTTGTTATTCATATTTTATACCTCGTTTAATTTCAAAATTAGTTAGTCAAACCACTTTGACGTTCTCTGACCTTTGTTTTAAAAATTTTAGACTAGCAATTTGCTACTCTACGTATAATTTCAGGTTTTTCTTTTTCCAATACAGAATTTCTGATTGGACTTCTAAAAATACTAATGTTAAACATAGGTTGCACCTCTTTTCTAGGTTTTACCCATACTTTGATCTTAAGATAACATAAACAATCACCTTAAAACCAAGGTTTTCTAAGGATTTCCTAATCCTTATGTTCTTAGTTTATCACTTTGGTCAGTAATAGTCAATAGATTTGACCAATTTTGACTATTTTTTTAAAATATTTTTTTATAGCAAAAAAACCAGTCAAAGTGACTGGTTTTTAATTTATTATTTATGAATCTTAGCTCAATGCGTCATCCATTGAAAGAACTTCGTGGAAGACACGTTGTGTCAATTCAGTTTTTTGTTCTGGAGTGAGGTATTTAGTATTTACACAGTATCCAGAGATACGAACGATAACATCTTCACCTGCCATGATTTTATCATAAACATCGTTCAAGTCCATAACGTTCAAGTTACAGTGTTGACCACCATTTTCAAAGTAACCATCAAGAATTGTTACCAAGTTATCAACTTGTTCGTCACGAGTCTTACCAAGGGCACGTGGTGAAACTTGAGTTGTCAATGAGATACCATCAGCTGCATAACCAAAGTCAAGGCTAGCAAGTGAGTTCAAGTTTTGCAACCATCCACCTTTAGCTTTGTTAGATGGGTTAGCACCTGGTGAGAAGAATTCAAGTTTAGACAAGTTCACTGAACCATCTTCGTTGAGGTATACACCTTTGTGGACTGGAGAGTTACCAGTTTGTTTAGAGTAAGCAACGTTAGATGTGATTGTCAAAAGTGATACTGTAGCTTCTGCGTCTTTGTAAAGTTTGTGGCTACGTAGACGAGTTGTGTAAGCTTCGATCAACCATTCTGCCAATTCGTTTGAACGTGGGTCATCTTCACCCCAACGTGGGTATTCACCGATTGTTTCGTAATCGTAGATGTAGCCATTTTCGTCACGGATTGGTTTAACTGTAGCATATTTGATAGCTGACAATGTGTCTACAGTGTTAGCGAATCCACAGATACCGAATCCCATGTTAGCACGTTGTTTAGTTGGCAAGAAGGCCATTTGAACAGCTTCGTAGTTGTACTTATCAGTCATGTAGTGAATGATGTTCAAAGCATCAACGTACGTGTCTGTCAACCAGTCAAGAGATTTTTCAAAGTTAGCTTTAACTGATTCGAATTCAAGAACTTCATCACGGATTGGTTCGATGTCAAATACTTTGTAGTCTTTATGAACATCGTCGTAACCACCGTTCAAACCAGTAAGAAGAGCTTTAAGAACGTTAACGCGAGCACCGAAGTACTGGATGTTGTGACGTTGTTCTTCGTTTTCTGGGTCAAGTGGAGATACACAACATGAGATACAGCTCATTTCACCATATCCATCTTTAGCCATTGTTGTTACACCTTCGTATTGGATTGAAGAGTGTTTGTGGCTCATGTGCATACAGTAACGACGGAAGCTATAAGGTAATTTGTCAGTCCAAAGTACTGTCAAGTTTGGTTCTGGAGAGTTACCGATATTGTCAAGAGTGTTCAAGAAACGGTAGTCCATCTTAGTAACACGGTGACGACCGTCGTTACCCATACCAGCCATAGAAGTTGTGATGAAGGTTGGGTCACCTGAGTACAATTCGTCGTAAGCTTTTGTACGAGCAAATTTAACTGTACGAAGTTTCATTACGAAATCATCAACAAATTCTTGAATTTCAGATTCTGTATAAGTACCACGAGCCAAGTCACGTTCTGCGTAGATGTCCAACACGATTGGTACACGTCCTAGAGATGTAGCGGCACCATTGATAACACGACAAACTGCCATGAATGCAATGTTAGTCCATTGGATAGCTTCTTTTGTGTCAAATGCTGGACGACGTACATCTACACCATAAAGGTCACCTAATTCAACAACTTGTTTTAATGCTTGATATTGAAGGTTGATTTCTTCACGAAGGCGGATAGATTCTTCATCGATTTCAGTGATAGCATTCCAGTCACTTACTTTTTCAGCCATCAAATAATCAGCACCATAAAGAGCCAAACGAGCATAAACCCCGATGATACGTCCACGTGAATATGCATCTGGAAGACCAGTTACTGTGTGAGCGTGACGAGCACGACGAATATTTGTAGTGTAAGCACGGAAGATACCATCATTTACAGTTGTTACATATTTTGTAAAGATTTCATGAACTGCTGGGTCTGGTTCAAAACCATTTTCTTTCAAAGTAGTTTCAGCCATACGGATACCACCTTTTGGCATGAAGTTCAATTTGAAGAGTTCATCATTTTGAATACCATAAATCAATTCATTTTCTTTATCAATGTATCCAGCATCAATTCCTGCGATAGAAGTTGGACGGTTATCGTATGGGAAACGAGTAGCTTCATAGTGTGCTTTAGTTTCTTCTACGATTTTTTTGATGTGGAGTGAACGTTCTGTTGGTCCTGCAAGGAAGCTTTCATCTCCATCATAAGGAGTGTAGTTTGCTTGTACAAAGCGTGATACACTTGCTTTTTCTTTCCAGTCAACACCTTTAAAGCCTTCCCAAGCTTTGTCAAAAATGTCCTGTGCTTCAACAACTGTCTTAACAACCATGTTAATTCCTCTTTTTTCTTTCTAGTAACAGTCATCTGTTACATTCATGTATTCAGTATAACACACAGTAAACGATTTCAACAACTAAAAACTCACTTTTTTAATACTTTCTTTTCTAATACAGTTCAAAATATCCCGCGAACTGTATTATATTTTTGAAAGAGGTTATTTGATTTTCATTTTTTCAGAAAAAGAGTATAATAAAATTAAACAAACTAGTACTGAGAGGTTTTTCCATGTTAATTTTTCCACTAATGAATGATTTATCTCGTAAAATCATCCATATTGACATGGATGCCTTTTTTGCTGCTGTTGAAATTCGAGACAATCCCAAACTTAAAGGGAAGCCAGTTGTGATTGGTAGTGATCCTAGAAAAACTGGTGGTCGAGGAGTTGTTTCTACCTGTAGCTATGAAGCGCGAGTCTTTGGCATCCACTCAGCTATGAGTTCTAAAGAAGCCTATGAACGTTGCCCTCAAGCCGTTTTCATTTCTGGAAACTACGAAAAATATACTGCTGTTGGTCAACAGATTCGAGCTATTTTCAAACGTTATACGGATAATATCGAGCCTATGAGTATCGATGAAGCTTTTCTAGACGTGACTGAAAATAAACTCGGTATCAAGTCCGCTGTTAAAATCGCTCGACTAATTCAACAAGATATTTGGAATGAACTTCATTTGACTGCTTCTGCTGGTGTGTCTTATAATAAATTCTTAGCTAAAATAGCCAGCGATTACCAAAAACCTCGAGGTCTGACAGTTATTCTTCCTGATGAAGCTGAAGATTTTCTCAAACAAATGGATATCGCTAAATTCCACGGTGTAGGTAAGAAAACAGTTGAGAAATTGCATCAAATGGAGGTATTTACAGGTGCTGATCTTTTAAAAATTTCTGAAATTAGTCTCATTGACCGTTTTGGTCGACTCGGGTTTGACCTGTATCGCAAGGCTCGTGGCATTGATAATTCTCCCGTCAAATCCAATCGGATTCGTAAGTCTATCGGAAAAGAAAAAACTTATAGTAAGATTCTCAATCTAGAAGAAGATATCAAAAAAGAGCTAACCCTCCTTTCGGAAAGAGTTGCCCTAAGTCTTCAAAAACATGAAAAATCTGGAAAGATTATTATTTTAAAAATCCGCTATGCTGACTTTTCTACAATGACTAAGCGGAAAAGCTTATCTCGAAAGATCCAAGATGCTGAAACTATTTCACAAATGGCTATCCAACTTTACGAATCTCTGACAGATAAAGATAAAGACGTTCGCTTACTGGGTGTCACTGTGACTGGATTTTAAAACCTTGAAGGAATCTTCCCTCAAGGTTTTTTTCTTATACAAATAATCGTACAAAGCTATAAAGTAGCAAGACACTACCAAGGACAATACGGTATTTACCAAACATCGTAAAGTCGTGTTTTTTAACATAGCTGGTCAAGAAACGAATGGCAACCATGCTGACTGCAAAAGCTACTACCATGGCAACTAGAAGTAAGAAAAATTGACCAAAGCTCAAGACTTCTCCTGCTTTGATAAATTTAAAAATCTTCAAAGCACTGGCTCCAAACATAACTGGAATTCCTAGGTAGAAGGTAAACTCAGTTACCACCGAACGACTAGTTCCATTTAATAAACCACCAACGATAGTGGCACCTGAACGGCTAGTCCCAGGTAAAAGGGCCAAGACTTGGAAAAGTCCGATATAGAGGGCCGTTTTATAAGGCAACTTATCTAGCTCTGTGACTGTTGGCTCAATCGCTTGAGCTTTGTTTCGTTTTTCAAGATAGATAAAGGCAACCCCATAAACAATCAACATAATAGCTACTGAAACCATATTATGGAAATGAGTGTCAAACCAATCATCAAACTTAAAGACTAGGAGAAGAGGTAGAGTCGCTACAAAAACTTTGAGCCATAACTGCCAAGTTCTACGAACTTGAACTTTATCCTTACCTGGTTTGAAGGGATTAAGTTTGTTAAAGTAGATAACCATAACGGCTAGAATAGCACCCAGTTGAATGACTACGTTAAACATAGACATAAAGGCTTCGTTTTGATCTTTATACTGAATAAACTCTTCTGCTAAAATCAAGTGACCAGTACTTGAAATCGGCAACCATTCCGTTATTCCTTCAACAATCCCAAAAAAGATCGATTTTAAAATTTCAAAAAAATACATAGATTACTCCTTTTTCTACCCTCCATTATATCATACTTTTAAAGGCTGTGTTGAGTTTTCTTTAGAAAGCACCAATACTTCCACCACCGCCACCGCCTGAAAAACCTCCTCCAGAGCTACCGCTTCCAGATGATACAGAGAAAGTACTTGCTGTATTTGCGACACTAGCATAATGGCTCATTTGTGCTGTTGAATGATAAAACATACTGTTCCAGCCATAAGCTACATAGAGATTGATATCTGGATTTTCCACTTGAATCTGATGCACCTTCATCAAACGGCTGACCTTGTCCGCGTAGCCAAATAAGGTCGCATAGACCAAGAGGCGATTCCAGACCACAATACTTTCCAGCTCAGCCTGATCCAATCGCGCAATCTCACGTAACATATTTTCAAAACTGGTCCAGAGATAATAGACCTCTGCCCCTGCTTCATTTAGGACACCATCACGATTATCTAGTCGAAGCTTCCAATAATAGAAAACAGCCAAAACTAAACCTAGAAAACCAAGTACTGGCAAAGGGAGGTAAAAATAAGCATGAACATCTAAACTGTACAAGAACAAACCAAATCCGATAAATAGAAGTAGGATAGTAGAAAGTCCCATACCCACTTGCAAGGCCTTTTCCACACCAGTTAAAGGACGATAGTAATCTGGGAGTCCCCAGAAGGTAACCCGATTTCTCACTCCTTCTTGCATCTCTTTCAATGCTTCTTCGAAAGAGGATTTGAGCTGACGTCCCCTTGCTTGAATCCGTTTTTCATCAGCAGCTTTGGCTCCGCGATAAAGACTCTCAGATACCTTGTAATCCGCGAACAAATCGGAAAGAGTTGTTTCTTTTTTGCCTGAAAAGGCCAGATTTAGGCAGTCTTTTTCAAAGCTTGACAAACCATCTTCTTTTACCAGCCTCAAACCAACTGCGTCTCCCTCTGAAATAATAGAGACATTCCCACGGTCAATCACATCTAACAAGGTAGCTTGAATAAGTTGGTCAAAGGTGAATTTACCTGTTCCTTTGGTTAGAGGACTCACTTCCTCCAAGGAGGTCGAGTAGACAGCCTCTGATAAAACCATAGGCTCTAATTCCATCGGCGGTTCATAGAGACGATGATTTTTGGCATATTTGACTGAAGGAGTGGTTTTTCTTCTATAGGTAAAATAGAAGCAGATACTCAATAACAAGGAGATGGAAAGTATTGAAGGAAACACCCAAGTAACGAGTTGTTTACTCTGATCTTTTTCTCTAACAATCGACTCTTCTATCTTATTAAACTCTTCTAAACGATTCCCTTTTAAGCCCTGATCTGTAGCGCTAGCAAAATCAGTTCGAGGCCAGTAGGCATGCAACTCAACTCCGCGCTTAGACGGAAGATTGTCTAAACGAATCGTATAGTCATGATCACTCTGTTCAATCCTTCCCTCTCTATAGAGTTGCCCTGTGTGGAAAAAGAGTTTTTCGGCCCCATTATCTCCCATCACATGAAACTCAAATTTTTCAATAGATTCTGAACTATCTGTTAAGGGTTGCCAATTTAATTCAGCGATATCATCATATAAGAAAAGAAGATTTTTCAATTGCCAGGTAAGTTCCACTTCGACCCTGTCCCCTTCCTGACCTGGATTATAGATTTTAACAGTATAACCATTCGTTTCTTCTGTCACTTCGCTAGTAAGATTTTCGATTTTATGACCATTTTTAGATGCCTCAACCTTTGGCTGAGGATCAATATAAAATCCGCTAGGCATCTTGCCAGCACGTCCAAGTCCCACGATTTGGCCCTTAAAGTCCTCCTCAAACTGATAAACTATCTTCTGTCTAAATTCTGCTGTATTATCTGCATGAATATTCAAATCTCCCTTATAAGATAGAATATCAAAAGATAGAATATCAAAGTCTACAGCAAAAACCAGGTGAGGTACCAATAGCAAACAGGCAAACACCAAAGTAAATAGCCATCTTTTTTTCATCGTAAACTCCCTTTCAAGTTTTTCACTATTATATCATTTTTTACAAGTAAGGGTTTACTAAGATTGAAAAAGTTCCGCTTTTTCGATACAATAGAGAGAAGCAATTTTAGACTAGAAATAGGAGAAATCATGAAAAAATTATGCTTAACTATCCTTGCTAGCCTGGCCCTTACTTTAGGACTAGTTAGCCAGGTCCAAGCCGATGAATATTTACGCATCGGTATGGAGGCAGCCTACGCACCCTTTAACTGGACTCAAGATGACGACAGTAACGGCGCTGTCAAAATCGATGGAACCAACCAATATGCTAATGGTTACGACGTCCAAATAGCTAAAAAGATTGCTAATGACCTAGGTAAAGAGCCCTTGGTTGTTAAGACCAAGTGGGAAGGACTTGTTCCAGCCCTTACTTCTGGTAAGATTGATATGATCATTGCAGGTATGAGCCCAACTGCTGAACGCAAACAAGAAATTGCATTTTCAAGCAGCTACTATACTAGCGAACCAGTACTTTTAGTCAAAAAGGATTCTGCCTATGCAAACGCCAAATCACTAGAGAACTTTAGCGGAGCAAAAATCACTTCTCAACAAGGTGTTTACCTTTACGACTTGATTTCTCAAATTCCAGGCGCCAAAAAAGAAACTGCCATGGGTGATTTCGCACAAATGCGTCAAGCTCTTGAAGCTGGTGTCATTGATGCCTACGTTTCTGAACGTCCTGAAGCTCTAACTGCCGAATCAGCAAATGCAAAGTTCAAAATGATTCAGCCTGAACCTGGTTTTAAAACTGGAGAAGAGGATACATCTATCGCTATTGGACTTCGTAAAGATGATGACCGTATCAGCCAAATCAATGCTAGTATCGAAACCATATCTAAAGATGAACAAGTTGCTCTCATGGATCGTATGATCAAAGAGCAACCAGCAGAATCTACAACGACAGAAGAAAGCAACAGTAATTTCTTTGGCCAAGTTGCTAAAATTCTGACTGAAAACTGGCAGCAACTCTTGCGTGGTGCTGGTATTACCCTTCTCATTTCAATTATCGGTACCATCGTTGGTCTCGCTATCGGTCTTGCTATCGGTGTTTTCCGTACTGCACCTCTTTCTGAAAACCAATTTATCTTTGGAATCCAAAAACTAATCGGTTGGATTCTCAATATCTATATTGAAATTTTCCGTGGAACACCTATGATTGTACAATCTATGGTTATCTACTATGGAACTGCCCAAGCTTTCGGGATCAACCTAGACCGTACGCTAGCTGCTATCTTTATCGTTTCAATCAACACTGGTGCCTACATGACTGAAATTGTTCGTGGTGGTATTTTGTCTGTTGATAAGGGACAATTTGAAGCGGCAACTGCACTTGGTATGACTCATAACCAGACCATGCGTAAGATTGTTTTGCCTCAAGTTGTTCGAAATATTCTACCAGCAACTGGTAATGAGTTCGTCATCAACATCAAAGATACTTCTGTATTGAACGTTATCTCTGTAGTAGAACTTTACTTCTCAGGAAATACAGTAGCAACACAAACCTACCAGTACTTCCAAACCTTTACCATCATAGCAGTTATCTACTTTGTCCTCACCTTCACAGTAACGCGTATCCTCCGCTTCATCGAAAAACGTATGGATATGGATACCTACACGACAGGTGCTAACCAAATGCAAACGGAGGATTTGAAATAATGAGTCAACCAATCCTTGAAATCAAACACCTCAAAAAATCCTACGGGCAAAACGAGGTCCTAAAAGACATCTCTCTCACTATTCACAAAGGAGAAGTGATTTCTATCATCGGTAGTTCCGGTAGTGGTAAATCAACCTTCCTACGTTCTATCAACCTTCTCGAAACACCAACTGAAGGTGAAATCCTTTATCACGGTGAAAACGTACTTGAAAAAGGGTATAACCTCACTCACTATCGTGAAAAACTAGGTATGGTCTTCCAGTCCTTTAACCTCTTTGAAAATCTCAATGTTCTTGAAAATACGATTGTTGCACAGACAACCGTTCTCAAACGTGATCGCTCAGAAGCAGAGAAAGTCGCTAAAGAGAACCTTGAAAAAGTTGGTATGGGAGAACGTTACTGGCAAGCCAAACCTAAACAACTTTCTGGTGGGCAAAAGCAGCGTGTTGCTATTGCTCGTGCACTTTCCATGAATCCTGATGCCATTCTCTTTGATGAGCCTACATCAGCCCTTGACCCTGAAATGGTCGGTGAAGTTCTAAAAATCATGCAAGAACTAGCTCAAGAAGGCTTGACAATGATCGTTGTAACCCACGAAATGGAATTTGCTCGTGACGTATCACACCGTGTCATCTTTATGGACAAAGGTGTTATTGCAGAAGAAGGCAAACCTGAAGATTTATTTACAAATCCTAAAGAGGAACGTACAAGAGAGTTTTTACAACGCTATTTAGGATAAGACAAAAGCGGTTGAATAAACCTCTTAAACCAAGAGTTGTTTTCCTATTCAATCCCCAATCAACATTGAGTCAAAGGCTCATGAACATAAGAATATAAGAATCAAGGTCGGAGTTTTTTATCCCGACCTCTTTTTATATACTTTAAAATCACTTTTATCCCTTCTTCTATTTCCTGAGCAAGTAATGCTTGTAACTCTATTCCTAATCTTATATTTGATTTTCATGAGTGAGTGAGATCACTCCTCTCCTGTCAACCTAGTTCATTCTAACAGATAGATTTGTTTAGTAGGTCATAGTATGGCTATTTCGCCGTTCCATAAATAAAAGCAGACCCTAATTAGAGTCTGCTAGTATCCAAAGATTAATCTTCAAATTTTTCATGATTTTTTTCATAGAAATCAATTAATCCAAGGGCTGTTTCAAAGGAAATATTTTTAACTTTTGCACGTCCTTGAGCTAGAGCAATGATAGACATTTCACGTGCATTCGTTTCTTTAGAAATACGATAACCAGTGATCTTCTTATCACGAACCCAGCTAACAACTGATTCTACTTTTTCAAAGTTAGTCTTAGCCATGTTTTTCTCCTATTTTATTCTTTACGATATTTAATTGTATACGTTTTTATGGCATTTGTCAATAACAAAACATATATCCAATCAAATAAGACGTTAAGATTTGGTTTACTTGGCTTTTAAAGCCGATAATATATGGGTTCGTATATCTTCAACTCCGTTAGGATTTGCTGGTAAGAAAATTGTATTATTACCTTGTTTTTCTGCAAAATTATTCAATGTATCTAAATACTGGTTAGTTAACAAGATTGACATGATTTGCTCTTCAGTTAATTCAACATTGGCTCCTTTTAACTCTTTAATAGAATCAGCAAGTCCATCAACAATTGCTTTTCTTTGCTCTGCGATCCCCACACCATGTAGGCGATCCTTTTCTGCCTCTGCTTCGGCCGCTGTTACGATCTTAATTTTATCTGCTTCGGCCAATTCTTGTGCTGCTACTCTCTTACGTTGAGCAGCATTGATTTCATTCATCGATTGCTTGACTTCCGCATCCGGCTCTACTTTGGTAATGAGCGTTTTGACGATAATGTACCCATACGTTGACATTTCTTCCGCTACTTGTTTTTGAACTTCTAATGCAATTTCATCCTTTTTCTCAAACAATTCATCCAAAGTTAACTTAGGAACTGATGAGCGCAATGCATCTTCAATATAAGATTTGATTTGAGCCTCAGGTCTCATTAGTTTATAGTAAGCATCTGTAACATTTTGTTCATTTACTCGGTACTGTGTTGCAACATTCATCGTCACAAATACGTTATCTTGAGTCTTGGTTTCCACAACGATTTCACTTTGCAAGAGACGCAGCTGTACACGAGCTGCAATTTTATCAATCCCAAATGGTGCTCTTAGGTGAATACCACTATTGCTCAACTTTTGATACTTACCAAATCGTTCAATGATAGCTACTGATTGTTGTCGAACAACATAGATTGAGCTCATTAAAATAGCTCCTACAATAAGCATTAGAATAATTAGAACAAGTATAACTTTTAAAACCATGGGAATCTCCCCCTTTCTTCACTTACATTATAGCACTCGTAAATAGGTTAGGCAAATAATATGATAAAAATTTTATAGCATATTAAACAAGCATATTATATAGGGTCTCATTCCCATTCAAGTTAATATAAGATGGGTCAAATTTCTCCATTCGGTGAATCAATCCCGCATAATCATGTTTATCAGCAAGTGCGATCCCTATTAGTACTGGACCAGTTCCCTTGCTAGCTCGTTTGATATATTCAAAACGAGTAATATCATCATGAGGTCCTAAAATATCATTTACAAACTCTCGAAGTGCTCCCGGACGTTGTGGGAAATTCACTACAAAGTAATGCTTGATACCATCATAAATCAAGGCACGTTCTTCCATCTCTGGCATACGGTTGATGTCATTATTCCCTCCAGAAATGATACAACAAATGGTCTTGCCCTTAATATAATCAGATAATACTTCTAGAGCTGCAACACTAGCAGCACCCGCAGGCTCAGCTACAATCCCTTGTTTAGAATAAAGATCAATTAAGGTCTCAGAAATCAAGCCTTCATCTACACCGATAAGAGTTTCAACATTTTTTCGTGTTGCTTCATAGGTCAACTGCCCTACTTTTTGCACTGCAATCCCATCCGCAAATTTATCAATTTCTTTAAGTTTAACCGGTCCCCCAGCTTCAAAGGCAGCTTTCATAGAACGAGCACCTTCAGCCTCGACTCCAATGACCTCAATTTGAGGATTTGTTTCTTTAATATAAGTAGAAACACCTGAAATGAGGCCTCCACCTCCAACAGGTACCAAGACAGTATCAAAATCAATAGATTCTTTACGAGCTTCTTCTAAAATTTCATAGGCTACCGTACCCTGACCAGCTTGAACATAGGGATCATCAAAGGGATCAATAAAAGTACGATTTTCAGCTTCAGTAAAGTCTTGAGCAGCCTTTGCTGAAGCATCAAAAGTATCCCCTACTAATTTGATCGTCACAAAATCTCCTCCAAAGAAACGGACCTGACCAATTTTCTGTTGAGGTGTCGTAATTGGCATAAAGATTGTTGCAGGGATCTTCATCTCATTACATGTGTAGGCAACTCCTTGAGCGTGATTTCCCGCTGAAGCACACACTACACCACGTTCACGTTCCTCTTTTGTCAATTGGGAAATAGCGTAATAAGCCCCACGAATTTTAAAAGAACGGACACGTTGAGCATTTTCCTTTTTAAGATAAATTTTCGCTCCGTATTTTTCGGATAAATAATGATCGTAGTCAAGTGGTGTATTGGCTACTACACCACTCAAAATCTTGTGGGCTTTCACCACATCTTTTGCACTTAGCATAATCTCCTCCTAGATGAGTTTTCAAGATAAAAGGCGAGTTAGGTTCCCCCCAACTCGCCTTCTGTTTATATTCTTAAAAATTAGTTGTAGATCTTGAATGCATCATCGTCGTTTTTACCGACAAATGGCATTGCTTTACGCAATTCTGCACCAACTTTTTCAATTTCAAGGTTAGCTGCTTGTTCACGGTAGGCAGTCAATTTTGGACGTCCAGCTTTGTAGTCATTCACAAAGTCGTTGGCGAATTTACCATTTTGGATGTCCGCAAGAACTGCTTTCATGTTTTCTTTGACTTGTTCAGTAATTACACGTGGACCTGAAACATAGTCACCGTATTCAGCAGTGTTTGAAATTGATTGACGCATTTTCTTGAATCCACCTTCATAGATCAAGTCAACGATCAATTTCATTTCGTGAAGAACTTCAAAGTAAGCCAATTCTGGAGCATAACCAGCTTCAGTCAAGACTTCAAAACCAGCTTCGATAAGAGCAGTCAAACCACCACAAAGAACTGCTTGTTCACCAAACAAATCTTCTTCAGTTTCTTCTTTGTATGTTGTTTCAAGAAGACCTACACGCGCTGCACCAACACCTTTACACCAGTCCATAGCGATGTTTTTAGCATTTCCTGTTGCATCTTGGTAGACAGCGTAAAGTGCTGGAACACCAAATCCTTCTTCGTAAGTACGACGTACCAAGTGTCCTGGTCCTTTGGGAGCACACATAAAGACATCAACATCTGCAGGAACTTTGATGAATTCGAAGTGAATGTTGAAACCATGTGCAAATCCAACAGCATTTCCAGCTTCCAAGTTTGGAGCAATTTCTGCTTCGTACAATTCTTGTTGGATTTCATCTGGTGCCAAGATCATGATAACATCAGCCAATTTAGTTGCTTCTGCTACTGTGTAAGTGTCAAAACCATCTTCTTTTGCTTTATCAAAAGATTTACCTGGACGTACACCGATGATCACATCGCGACCTGAATCACGCAAGTTTTGAGCGTGCGCATGTCCTTGTGAACCATAACCAATAACGGCGATTTTTTTACCGTCAAGTGCTGCTACTTTTACATCTTTTTCGTATTCCATTTGAACTGCCATAGTTTTTTCTCTCTTTTCTATTTTTATTGCCTGTTAGGCTAGTTTAACAAATTTAAGTTGGATTTTTAGTCGCGGGTAAATCCAGTTGCACCCGTACGAGCGATATTCTTGATACCGTATGGTCGAATAACCCGAATCAAAGCTTCACTCTTTTCAGCATTCCCAGTCATCTGAACAGTAATGGAGCTCGGAGCCACATCAACAACAGTTGCACGGAAAGGCTGGATAATAGCTAAAATTTCTGCTCGCTTCTCAGCTGGTGCTGCAACCTTTACCAAAATAACTTCGCGCTCGAGGTGCGGTTTATCTGTGATATCACGAATACGAATGACATCAATCTGACGGTTGAGTTGTTTGATGATTTGCTCCACCTCATCATGTGAGGCAACATCGATGATAATGGTAATTCGTGATACGTTAGGATTTTCCGTTGCGCCAACAGAAATGCTTTCGATATTGACTTGGCGTCTCGATAAGACTCCTGTGAAGCGATTGAGAACACCTGAACGGTTTTGAAGTTTGGCTGTTAACATTCTACGCATTAAACTTCACCCCCAACATCTCATGATTACTCTTACCAGCTGGTACCATCGGTAAAACATGTTCTTTCCGAGAAATGTCTACTTCAATAAACATTGGTTCATCTTCCATGATGACTTCCAAATCCTTCTCAAGAGTTTCAGGATTATCAAACTTATAATTCTTAATTCCATAGGCTTGAGCCATCAATTGGAAATCTGGAAGGCTATCAAAGACCGACTCTGAAGTTCGACCATCATAGAAGGCTTCTTGCCACTGGCGAACCATCCCGAGTGAATGGTTATTAAGCATGATGACCTTGATTGGAATCTTGTAAATATTTAAGATTGCCAATTCCTGATTGGTCATCTGGAAACCGCCATCTCCGACAAAGAGAACAACTTCTTTATCTGGATTAGCAATCTTAGCACCAATAGCTGCTGGGACTCCGAATCCCATGGTTCCTAGACCACCTGATGTAACCAATTGACGCTCGTTTTGGTAAGGATAGTATTGAGCCGTCCACATTTGGTGTTGTCCAACGTCTGTTACGACAATGGCATCGCCATTGGTCAACTCACCGACGCGTTCAATAACTGCTTGAGGTTGAACCACACGTTCTTTCTTATCATAAGAACGAACACGATTCTTATCTTTGGTAACTTTTTCAATCCACTTTTCAGTATTGTTACGAACGTTTGGCTCAGCTAGTAACTGCTGCAAAGCCTTTTTCGCATCACCGACAACTGGAATATCAACTGCGATAATCTTACCAATCTCTGCAGGATCGATATCAATATGCGCTACTTTTGCATTCTTAGCAAAGGTTTTAGGATTTCCAGTCAAACGGTCATCAAAGCGGCAACCAATAGAAATCATAAAATCAGCCTCAGTCATGGCAATATTTGCTGCAAAGGAACCATGCATTCCGCCCATTCCCAAAAACAGTGGATGGCTAGTTGCAATTGTTCCCTGTCCCAAAAGACTTGTCACAACTGGAATTTGATAACGCTCTGCAAATTCATTTAACTCTGCTGCAGCCTCAGCGTAACTAATCCCACCCCCAGCTAGCAAGACTGGTTTTTTAGCCTTAGACAATTGCTTCAAGATTTTCTTGATTTGCATATCATTTGGCTCAAGTGTTGGCTGATAACTTGGTAAATCTATCTCTGGAGAGTAAATGAAGTCTGTCTCAAGCGCAGAAACATCTTTTGGTAGGTCAATGACGACTGGCCCTGGACGACCTGTAGTCGCAATATGCACAGCTTCTGTAATAATTCGCGGAATATCCGCAGTTTCTCGAACCTGATAATTGTACTTAGTGATTGGCATGGTGATACCAACGATATCAGCTTCTTGAAAAGCATCCTTACCGATTCCCGCTCTTGCAACTTGTCCTGTGAATACCAAAAGGGGAACACTATCGCTCATAGCATCTGCGATCCCTGTAATGGCATTTGTAGCTCCTGGTCCGCTTGTGACGACTGCAACACCAAGTTTTCCTGTTGACTTAGCATAACCTTCAGCTTCGTGAAGGCAGCCCTGCTCATGGCGACCTAGAATATGGCGGATTCCCTTAAAATTATAAATAGCATCATATAAAGGAAGTACTGCTCCACCAGGATAACCAAAAATCGTATCGATTCCTAGATCACGGAGCGTTTCCAAAACGAGTTCCGAACCTGACTTTGGTGAGTCTAAAATGATTTTCTCCATCGTTCCCCTTTCTCTTCTCTTAAAAATAACTTGTTACTATAATACCATTTTTTCAAAAATTTTCAAGAGAAAAGAGCAAATTTTCTGAATTTTCTATCTAGATACTTTACAATATTAAATGAATTAGAAAGTTTATACGTATTTATATTTTTTGAATAGAAAAAAGGTTGAGACAGATCTGCCTTCAACCTTTCATGTTAAATTATTACTAATTAAAGTGAGTTAACGTCAACCTTGATACCAACACCTTGAGTAGTTGTGATTGTCAAGCTTGTTACGTAAGTTCCTTTAGCAGTAGCTGGTTTAGCTTTTTGGATTGTTTCGTTGAATGCTTTGAAGTTTTCAACCAACTTGTCAGCTTCAAATGAAACTTTACCGATGATCGCTTGTACGATACCTGTACGGTCTGCACGGTAAGTGATTTTACCACCTTTAGACTCTTCAACTGCTTTAGCAACATCCATTGTTACAGTACCAGTTTTAGGGTTTGGCATCAAGTTACGAGGTCCAAGGACACGTCCAAGACGTCCAACAAGAGCCATCATGTCAGGTGTAGCGATAACTACGTCGAAGTCCAACCAACCGTCGTTGATTTTAGCAACAAGGTCATCTTCACCAACGAAGTCTGCACCAGCAGCTTTTGCTTCTTCAGCTTTTGCACCACGTGCAAATACAAGAACGCGAGCTGTTTTACCAGTACCGTTTGGCAATACCATTGCTCCACGGATTTGTTGGTCAGCTTTTTTAACGTCAATGTTCAAGTTGTAAGCAACTTCTACAGTTGCATCAAATTTTGCAAAGTTAGTTTCTTTTGCAAGAGCTACAGCTTCTTCTACGCTGTATGCTTTTGTGCTGTCGATCTTCTCAAGAGCAGCACGAAGTTGTTTGCTTTTTTTAGCCATTTTCTATTCTCCTTGTAAGTGGTTCAATCGATTTTCATCTCCCACGTCACTTCTCGAAATGATGAAGTCTTGCGGGTTATATAGGGATGTTATTGATTAGTCAACAACAGTGAATCCCATAGAACGAGCAGTACCTTCGATCATACGCATTGCAGACTCAATGTTTGCAGCGTTCAAATCTGGCATCTTAGTTTCTGCAATTTCTTGTACTTGTGCACGAGTAACTGTAGCAACCTTAGTTTTGTTAGGTGTACCTGATCCTTTTTCAACACCTGCAGCTTTTTTCAAAAGAACAGCAGCTGGTGGTGTTTTTGTAACGAAAGTAAATGATTTGTCTTCGTATACTGAGATAACAACTGGAATGATCATACCAGCTTGGTCAGCAGTACGAGCGTTGAACTCTTTTGTGAATCCCATGATGTTGATACCAGCTTGACCAAGAGCAGGTCCAACCGGTGGAGCTGGTGTAGCTTTACCAGCAGGGATTTGCAATTTTACAAGTTTTTCGACTTTTTTAGCCATTTTTAAATCCTCCTTTGTGGTTTTGGCGGTAATTTAGAGATTTTTACCTCCCACAAGTATGCTTTACACATACCCATCTATTATACACTATTTTTAAAAAAATGCAAGAGAAATTTTTATTTTTGACATTTCTTTCTGTTACACTTTTTTGGTGAAATCAATCTTCAAAATCTTCTACCATGATGGAAAGAATTCATTCGCTCAAAGTCAGTACAAAACTCACTCCATTTTCAGTAGCGCCACTTTCTACAAAACCAAGAGACTCAAAACAGTTTCTAGAGATACGATTGAAAGTATAGATTTCTTGAACGTTCAATTTTTTCCACCCCTTTTGCCGAGCTAGATCAATCAAAGTCTTCAATACCTTGCGTCCAAGTCCCTGATGTTGATAAGTCGGATTGCCAATCACAATAGGAAGATTCTCCTGAGATAAGGTTACATCCCCAATTGGAAGCCACTCTCCCTTTTCTCGAAACTCAATCCAGAACAAATCCCCGTGACTCTCTAAATAGGAATACATAGCATTTAATTTTTCCGAACTATAGGGTATTCTAATGCCGTCTACAAGTTCTACCAAATCCACATCTTGATACCAGGCCAAAGCTGCATCCTGATGATCTGCTAAAAAATAGGGAACTAAACGTAAGGAATCATCTATTTGAATGATTTTTGTCATCATTTTCTACTCCTAATACTAGCTCCACTGCTTGATTAAAACCATCACACCAGTTATACCATTTTGCTTCATACTCATCTTGAGGTAAGATATGATTTTTTAAATCCAGAACAGAGTATATCTTTCTTTTCTCACAAGCTTGCGCATAGAGATGATATAGTTCATCACCTCCATCTCTATCAAACTCAGCAGAAATTGTATCCTGGCCTACCAACAAAGCCTGATAAGCCCTGTGATGGCCATCTGTAATCAAGAAGCAATTTCCAAACGCAAGAACACTGATTGGATTGATATTAGGCTTTTCTTTCGACTGATAAAGCATCTGGATATCTTGTAACTTCTTTTCTGATAAGTATAGTTGAGTCGGATGAAGATCTTTTATGTTGACTTCCATTTTTATCTCCTCAAGAAGGGTCAATTCCTACTTCTGCTTTCCTTTGAAGCGCCATTGAAAACGCAGTTTATCGTAGAAAGGAAACTCCATAAACAAAACTCCTAGGCCTACACAAAGGCTGGCAATCACATCTGATGGGTAGTGAACTCCCAGATAAATTCTTGATACCAATACACTGACTAAGTAAATACCAAGTCCGATTTGCACGACTTTTCTCCAAGTTGTATTCTTAATCCGTTGGCTCAAAATCACAATCAAAGATCCTACCATGAGCGTCACAGCTAGAGAATGTCCACTAGGAAAAGAAAAACCTTTTTCCTCTACTAGCTGTACTATTTCTGGTCTAGGTCGTTGGTAGATATTTTTAAAGGTTACGATTAAGATTCCAGCTAAAGTCAAATTCCCCAGCATGAGATAACTTTCCAGTTTCCATTGCTTACGGTAAAAAATAAAAGCTACAATGAGAACCCAAGTGATAATGACTGGGATATCAATTAAATGTGTGATTGTTCTGAAAAGGAAGGTCAAGGAAGCAGGTAAGTCACCTCGAATAGCAGTCTGGATTGGTTGATCAAAGTCAATCAGCATATTAGGGTAAAACTTGACAATATAACCTAAAATTACAAAAAGCAAAAGGGCAAAAGAGCCCTTCATCAAATATGTTTGTTTATCTTTCATAGTATTTTAAAGTTGGTTTCAAAAGGACAAACAACAACCAGAAAGAGATGGCAAAGATCATACCTTCAATCAGATTAAAAGGCAAGACCATAGTCATCAGGTAGTTGCTCAATCCTAAGATTTTCTCAATATCAAAATTAGCAAACTTAGCGTACAAAGGAACAGCATAGACGTAGTTCAGAACTAGCATAGCTAGAGTCAAACCAAGCGTACCAGCTAGTGAAGCTAGGACGAAACGCATGGTTGTTCGCTCTTTTTTCCAAACCAAACCAAAAGCAAGCACAAAGACTACCAAGGCAACAATATTCATCGGTAAACCAATATAGGTACTAACCCCTTGATTGTTCAGAAGGATTTTCAACAAGGACCGAAGGAAAAGCACTCCAAAAGCTGCTGGTAAATCCAAGACTACCAAGCCCACAAGGACCGGTAAAATACTGAACTCAATCCTCAAAAAGGATGCCGCTGGCAAAAGCGGAAAGTCAAAGTACATCAACACAAATGAAAGCGCTGATAGAATTGCAATGGTCGAAAGTCGACGTGTGTTTGTCATAACAGGTTCCTCCAATTTTCTATAAAATCAGAAGAAGTTGGAAAGGATTCCTCTATCTACCCTCTATTTTTATATTCCAAAAGTTTCCCCTCACTCTGTTTAAGCAAGCGGTTGCAATTTACCTATAAAAAATCAATTAGAATAGACAAAGCCATTCTTTCGTCTTCTCCCATCCAGACTATACTGTCGGTTGTGGAATCTCACCACATCAGCTTGCGCTCGCGGACTTATTTGGCTAAGATATTTTAGATTTGTCTAGGCGTCGCAGTCGAAGATAATACTTAAAGTATATCGAGACAAGACAACGAAGAGAAAGCTAAAATAGCTAGCCAAATTCACCGCCGGTCGGGAATCTCACCCAGCCCTGAAGACCCCTTTATGATAACAAAAAAAGCTTGCAAGCGCAAGCATTTTATCTAAGTGTTTATTTCAATTTATCTGTTTCATAAGTGTGAACCAGTTCGAGGCCCACAAAGTTTTGTTGTCGGAGAGCCTCATAGACAATCATACATACTGTATTAGATACATTCAGGCTACGAACATGTTCATCATTCATCGGAATTCTGAGAGCCTTTTCTGGATGCTCACGCATAAATTCCTCAGGCAAGCCCTTATCCTCACGCCCAAAGAGAAAATAATGATCTCCTTCTGTCGTGAAATCTGCATCTGAATAGACTTTTTCTGCAAACTTGGAAATCAAGTAGAGCTGACCATCCATTTTTTCCATAAAATCAGCCAAGCTATCATAAAAATGAATCTCAAGCTTGTCCCAATAATCTAGACCTGCCCGCTTCATCTTACGATCATCAATAGGAAAACCCATCGGTTTGATAATATGAAGGGGCGCATTCGTTGCTGCGCAAGTACGAGCAATATTACCCGTATTTTGTGGAATCTGGGGTTCAAATAATACAATGTGATTTGCCATGCCTTGTTTCCTCTCACTAGTGCAAAAAAATAGCCACACTGCCCGGAGTCAAGCTCAGCAAACAGCGTGGTTAAGGCATCGTTAACTTACCTCACAACAGGTTTGAAGTAAATCAGCGAAACTACTGTTTTAGTATATCACTTTCAGCTTGATTGTCAATAGAAATGACTTGATTTTTTCAATTTTTTTACAAACATATTTACATTAGCTTAAAATGCTTATGTATTCATTAGAATTACACGAAAATAGCTGATTTATATCTTAAATTTTTAAGAAGTAAGATTATCAGAGGGACAATTTTCTACCCTAATAATGAAAAGAGTCGGTTGCCGAGTGCATTTTATTCTAAAAAAGAGTATGATAGATACATATTGAAAAAGTAGGTTATTTAATATGAAGATTATTCTTGTAGGAGGGGGGAAAGTTGGTTCTGCCCTTTGTCGTTCACTTGTCGCTGACAATCATGATGTTGTCTTAATTGAACAGAACGAAACGGTTCTTAATTATATGACAAGCCGTTTTGATATTATTGGAATTGCTGGTAATGGGGCTGACTTTGCCATGCTAGAAGCTGCCAATGTTCAAGACTGCGATATTTTCATCGCTATGACTCAGTATGATGAGGTCAATATGGTCTCTGCTGTCTTAGCTAAAAAGATGGGGGCTAAAGAAACCATCGTCCGTGTCCGCAATCCTGAGTATTCCAACCCTTACTTTAAAGAAAAAAATATTCTCGGATTTTCTCTTATTGTCAATCCAGAACTCCTTGCAGCTCGTGCTATCGCTAATATCATCGATTTCCCAAATGCTCTTTCTGTTGAGCGTTTTGCAGGTGGTTTGGTTAGTTTGATGGAATTTGTTGTTCGTAAGGATAGCAACATCTGTCAGATGTCTATCGCAGACTTCCGGAAAAAGTTTGGCAATGTGATTGTCTGTGCCATTGAGCGCGATCATAAACTGATGATTCCTAGTGGCGACCTTATGTTAGAAGATAAAGACCGTATCTTTGTAACAGGTCATCGTGTCGATATGATGCTTTTTCATAACTATGTCAAATCTCGTGTCGTTAAAAGTTTACTCATTATCGGAGCTGGGAAAATCGCCTACTACCTCGTTGGTATTTTAAAAGATAGCCGTATTGATACCAAGGTCATTGAGCTCAATCCAGATCGCGCAGCATTTTTCAGTCAAAAATATCCAAAACTCTATATTGTACAAGGAGATGGAACTGCAAAAGATATTCTCCTAGAAGAAAGTGCCCAACACTACGATGCTGTCGCAACCCTTACTGGTGTTGACGAAGAAAATATTATTACATCTATGTTCTTGGATAGTGTTGGTGTTCAGAAAAACATCACTAAGGTCAATCGAACTAGTCTCTTAGAGATTATCCATGCACCTGAGTTTTCTAGTATCATCACACCAAAAACAATCGCTGTTGATACGATTATGCACTTTATCCATGGTCGTGCCAATGCCCAGTATTCAGACCTTCAAGCAATGCACCACCTAGCAAATGGACAGATTGAGACTCTCCAATTCCTTATTAAGGAAGCTAACAAGATGACTGGTAAACCTTTGTCTCAACTGAAACTCAAAAAAGATATTTTAATTGCTGCTATTATTCGCAACGGAAAAACAATCTTCCCAACAGGTGAAGACAGCCTTCAAGTCGGTGATAAGTTAGTTGTCATCACACTACTATCAAATATCACCAAGATTTATGATCTGTTAGAGAGGTAAGCTATGAATAGAAGTATGGTACGATTTCTTCTTGCAAAGCTACTCTTGATCGAGGCTGGTCTACTTTTAGTTCCAGTTAGCATTGCTCTTTATTATCGAGAATCGAGTCAAGTTTTTACAGCTCTTTTCTCTACCATCGGAATCCTTGTTGTTCTAGGTCTTCTCGGCATCATCAGCAAGCCTAAAAAACAGCGAATCTATGCAAAAGAAGGGGTCTTAATTGTAGCCCTCTGTTGGATCCTCTGGTCATTCTTTGGTGCCCTTCCCTTTGTCTTTTCAGGGCAAATTCCCAATATGATAGACGCCTTCTTTGAGATTAGTTCTGGCTTCACAACAACGGGAGCAACCATTTTAAATGATGTTTCTGTCTTAAGTCGTTCTCTTCTATTTTGGAGGAGTTTTACCCACCTCATCGGAGGGATGGGGGTACTGGTTTTTGCCCTAGCTATTATGGACAATGCTAAAAATAGTCACCTAGAAGTTATGAAGGCTGAGGTTCCAGGACCAGTATTTGGCAAGGTTGTATCTAAGCTAAAAAATACAGCTCAAATCCTTTATATCCTCTACCTGGCTATGTTTGCCCTCTTTGTGGTTATTTATTACTTTGCTGGGATGCCACTCTACGATAGTTTTGTTATCGCTATGGGTACTGCTGGTACTGGTGGCTTTACTGTTTATAATGACGGAATTGCCCACTATCACAGTTCTCTCATCACCTATCTGACAAGTGTCGGGGTTTTGATGTTTGGTGTCAATTTCAATCTCTACTACTACCTCATGCTCCGTCGTATCAAGGAATTCTTTTTTGATGAAGAACTCCGAGCATATCTCTTGATTGTAGCCATATCTACTGGTCTAATCACACTCAACACGCTTCACCTCTATAGCGGAGTTTCTCAAAGTTTTGAGATGGCCTTCTTCCAAGTATCTAACATCATTACCACTACCGGTTTTGGATATGGAGATATCACGAACTGGCCTTTGTTCTCTCAATACATCTTGCTAATGCTGATGGCAATCGGTGGTTCTGCTGGTTCTACCGCTGGTGGTCTCAAGATCATCCGTGGAGTCATCCTGTCTAAAATTGCTAAAAATCAAGTCTTGTCTACCATATCACCTCACCGTGTGTTAACCCTTCAGGTTAATCAAACGGTTATTGATAAGGATACCCAGCACAAGATCCTGAAGTATTTTGTGGTTTATATCATGATTCTACTCAGTTTGATTTTCATCGTCAGTTTAGATACCAATAATTTAATGGTTGTCACGAGTGCTGTTTTCAGTTGTTTTAACAATATCGGTCCTATTTTAGGAACAACTGCAAGTTTCTCAATTTTTAGTCCATTTTCAAAACTTCTACTATCTTTTGCAATGATTGCAGGACGTCTTGAAATCTATCCAATCATACTGCTCTTTATGAAGCGAACTTGGTCTAAACGTTAGAACAATCAACTTTACACCCTATCTCCCCTCTTCAAGGAACCCTTGAAGGGGGATTTTTTAGTTTCAACAGACAAGACAGCTCTAAAAATCGACAATTGGGAATTTAAGAATTTTTCTCTCCTATCTTTTAGCTATAATAAGAAAAAAATATAGGGGATACTTTATGGAAAAAGTCATAAAATCAATTCGACTACTCTTGTTCTTTGCCTTAATCCAACTGGCATTTTGTAGTTGTATCTTTTGGTCTGGAACCTCTCTGGCCCTTAAACAATCCTGTTTTTATTTTCTACTGGCTTTATTAGGCTTATCTGGGTCTTGTGCCTTTATGCATTATTTATCTGGTCACAACCTGAAAAGAGATAGACTGATTGATAGGAGTCGCTTTATCTTTTTATTTTATAGTATGATGATTCTGGTCAACCTCTGCGGGGTTGGGCTGGTTCTATCAGATACTATCGTTACTGTCAACTTACTTCAAAAGGAAGCTATAGAACTCATCCTTCCCTCCTTCTTTTTTCTCTTTGGAGTTGATCTTATTACCTTTCTCCCCTTGAAAAAATGGAGAAGGTTGCAAAAAAATTCCAGTAGCAAGGAAGTGAGATTTTCCATCATCTTCATTTCCATTTTAATCTTCCTACGTAATCCAATCACCATTTTATCCATCGCTTTTTATATTGGCCTTGGCGCTTTATTTCTCAGTTTTTTATTCCCAAAAAACTTAAGACAAGAGGTGTCATTCTACAGTCATTTGATTCGAGATATTCTATTTGTCGTTTGTACCTTCCTCTTATGGTAACAAATAGAATCCTTGCAACAATTATGTTATAATTAGATAAAATTTTTTAGGAGATACATCAATGAACTTTTTTAAAGATTTTCGTAAGCGACTCGCTTGGTTTGGGATTTTGTTAGTAGCTATCTTTCTATCTCAGACTCCTATGCTAACTCTAGCTATACTAACTAAAATTCAGTTTAATCCAATCTGGTCAACAATTCTTGTGTCCCTCATTTCGATTTTTGTACTTGCTATCTTTTTATACGGAGCCCATAAGAGCAAGTTGCTTGATTTAAAATCTAAACTTTTCACCGTTAACGATCTTCCTCGCATTGTCTTTAGCTACCTAGCTATTTATGTTGGAAATCTTGTAGGTGGAATCTGGTTACAACTCATGAAACAAACAACAACTGCTAATCAACAAGTAATTATCAACCTTATTTCTGAAAGCTCTCTGATTAGCAGTTTCTTCCTCATCGTTTTAATCGCACCTATTTGTGAAGAAATCATCTGTCGTGGGATTATTCCTACCAAACTCTTCCAAGGCTACGAAAAGTTTGGCTATGTCATTGGTTGGCTAATCTTCCTCCTTGCACATATGCCTTCTAATCTCCCTTCCTTCTTGATTTATGGTTGGATGTCAGCCGTCCTCTCTTGGACTGCTTATCGTACCAGACGTTTGGAAATGTCTATCTCGGTCCATATGCTACTTAATAGTATCAGCTTCATCTTACTGGCGCTCTTCACAATTTTTATGAAAAATTTCGGTATCTAATACCCAACTATCCATTCCTTTAGGCTAGATCAATCGTCCTGGTCTAAGGGATTTTTTTGTTTCAAGCAGCACTTTATCTCGGAAAAATTCATTTTTTCTACCATCTTAAAAAAATTTTTCTGCATAAATTTTATAGAGTTTAAAAATGGATATCTATACTGAAGTTATTTACCGATTAGCGACCTAAAAGACCTCCTAAACTCCGTCCCTCACCAGGGCGGAGTTTAGGAATTTTGTTAAAACCAGCCTACAAGAAAAGCCAAGAAGATATTATTCTTGGCCTTTTTAAATAGATTTAAGGTTCCAAAGCAAGTACTTTTTTACTACAACACGGAGTTTTACAAATCGATTTTATTTGCCAAACGCAGTTAGTAAATCAGTTAGCTAGTCCGCTTCCATTCTGTTACGACGGAAAAGCCCACGAATCGATACCGTTCGTGGGCTTTGCCTAGTGAAGCGTTTAGGTAAACCGTCTTAGTGGATAGTGTTTATTAGATTACGACACTTAGTTTTACAAATCGATTCCATTTGTAAAACTAAGTTAGTGAGGCAGTTAGGCAAGTCTTATAGGACTTGCCGTAGTCTACTTAGATTGCTTTGCAATCAAGTAGACTTACTGAATCACATCTTTTCCTCTAACTCTACATCCGGATACTTATCTGCAAACCAACGGAGGGCAAAGTCGTTTTCAAAGAGGAAGACAGGTTGGTCAAAGCGGTCTTTAGCCAAGATGTTTCGACTTGAAGACATACGCTCATCCAGATCTTCAGGTTTGATCCAGCGAACCGTCTTTTTGCCCATTGGGCTCATAACCACTTCTGCATTGTACTCATTTTCCATCCGGTGCTTAAAGACTTCAAACTGCAATTGACCAACGGCACCCAACATATATTCACCTGTTTGGTAGTTGGTATAAAGCTGAATAGCTCCTTCTTGCACCAATTGCTCGATTCCCTTGTGGAAAGATTTTTGCTTCATAACGTTCTTAGCAGAAACTTTCATGAAGATTTCAGGGGTAAAGGTTGGCAGTGGTTCAAACTCAAACTTATTTTTTCCAACAGTTAGTGTATCCCCGACCTGATAAGTACCGGTATCGTAAACCCCGATGATATCTCCAGCTACGGCATTAGTGACATTCTCACGACTTTCTGCCATAAACTGAGTAACATTTGACAGCTTAGCTCCCTTACCAGTACGAGGGAGATTAACACTCATACCACGCTCGAATTCACCCGATACGATTCGAACAAAGGCGATCCGGTCACGGTGACGAGGGTCCATGTTGGCTTGGATTTTAAAGACAAATCCTGAGAAGTCCTTATCATAAGGATCAACAATTTCTCCGTCTGTTTTCTTGTGTCCATGAGGTTCTGGAGCAAACTTGAGGAAGGTTTCTAAGAAAGTCTGCACACCAAAATTAGTCAAGGCTGATCCAAAGAATACCGGAGTCAATTCACCCGCAAGAATGGCTTCTTCTGAGAATTCATTTCCTGCTTCATTCAAAAGCTCAATATCATCTTTTACTTGTTCGTAGAATGGGTTGCTAGCAAAAAGTTTATCGCCATCTTCTAGGCTTGCAAAACGTTCATCACCTTTATAAAGTTCCAAGCGTTGGTTATAGAGGTCATAGAGCCCCTCAAAGGCTTTCCCCATCCCGATTGGCCAGTTCATCGGGTAGCTAGCTATGCCCAAGACTTCTTCTAGTTCTTGCAAGAGATCTAGTGGTTCACGACCGTCACGGTCCAGCTTGTTCATAAAGGTAAAGACTGGAATGCCACGGTGTTTAACAACCTCAAACAATTTCTTGGTTTGGGCCTCGATACCCTTGGCAGAGTCTACAACCATGACAGCTGCATCCACCGCCATCAATGTACGATAGGTATCTTCTGAGAAATCCTCGTGCCCTGGAGTATCTAGGATGTTCACGCGTTTGCCATCGTAGTCAAATTGCATCACAGATGAGGTTACCGAAATCCCACGTTGTTTCTCGATATCCATCCAGTCAGACTTGGCAAAGTTTCCTGTTTTCTTTCCTTTTACAGTACCTGCCTCACGAATCTCTCCCCCAAAATATAGCAATTGCTCTGTAATAGTCGTTTTACCCGCGTCCGGGTGAGAGATGATGGCAAAGGTACGGCGTTTCTTAATTTCTTCTTGAATGTTCATAAGTTCTCTTTCTTTCTACTTTTTTAATAATTTCAATTTATAATCGTTCTTTGTTACATCGGACTCTAAAATTCCTTTCAACACTCCATTATATCGGATTTTAGAGAGTTTTTCAATTGCTTACACAAGAAAAAGCAGGCCAAAATAGTAGACCTGCTCTTCAGATTCTTTGGTTGACTATTTATATTTATCACTCTTAATATCTCTTCACAAATCAATTGTTTCTAGAGCAATTTTCTTTTGCCAACGTTTCTTAAACAAGATATCAAAGAGTACTAGAGCTGCAGATAGAATGATTGAAACCAGAAGATACTTTATCCATATAGGAGCATCTGGGATAAAAGGTGTGGTATTCAAAAGCCCGTAATTCCCACCTGTGACTTGATTAACTCCAACTAGGAAAAGGTTGAGAACAAAAGTGTAGGCGATAATGCGATACTTTTTAAGTAAGGTCTTATCGTAGTGGTTCATGAGATAGACCAAGGAATTAACCAAGAGAGCATAATGCCCAATGAGAAAAGAAAAACTGGTAATATGCGGAAAGTCATAGGGATCAAAAACGGGATAACCCAAGGCAAATACTGCTCCGCTGGCTCCCATAAGGGCAAAATACTGCTTGGTTTTCCATTTATCTGGCAAGAAAACTACTGCAAACATGGCCAAACGGCAATGGTAAAGAGGCAGGCTGTTCGAAAACGGAATGCTAAAACCAATATACCAAGTGTAAAGAGCTAGCAGTTGCGCTATTTGAATCCACTTAAATAATCGAACAAATTTGGGATTTTTGTAGTAAGTAAGAGATCCATAGATAGACAGTGCAAGAAGACCTATCATGACACCGTACCAAAAAATCGGAATAGGCGGTGGCGTCGTTTGGGTTCTTGTAATAAAATGATGCATAAAATCTCCTTAAGGTAACGAATTCAGTACTACATTAACTATTCTTATGTTTATATTTAACGAGTTGATTGATAAGGATGAGAATACCTGTCATCAAACTAGTTACTATCAAATAATTAACCAAACCGCCATGATCCCCAATCACAGGAGGCGTGCTCATGAAGCCATAATTCCCTCCTGTCAAGAGGTTGGCTAGAAAGATAATAGCATTGACACCAAAGGTCATCTGGCAAATCTTCCAAATATCCCTATTTTCAACTTGATAGTATCTGACAAGATAAATCAAGCAATTTGCTAAGAGGGCCCAGTGGCCAAAAACATTGTTGACCGAGGAAACATGAGGAAAAGGAAAAGGATAGAAGACTGGATAAACTAAAGCCATAATAGAACCAAATACTCCAACCAGGGCAAAATATTGTTTGAAAAAGGTCTTGTTAGGAGCAAAAAGAATCATCCACATAGCCATGCGACTATGGTAAAAAGGGAGAGCCTCAGATAAGGGCAGGCGTGCCGAAATATACCAAGCGTTGACGATGAGCAACTGAATCAATTGTCCCCAATACCAAAAGTTTCTGTAACCTTTAGATGATGCGAAACGAATCGATAAAACAGCTATGATTACTAAAGAAGTAGGCAATAAGAAGTACCACGTCCCCAAATGAGGAGGAACTGTCTTTTTACTGGTAAAAAGTAAATCCCAAATTTTCATATGTCCTCCTTAACTTGTTCGAATCGGTCAATGTCTCCATCTTGTTTGCCGACTAAAAACCAATGCTGTTCTTGCTTCTATTTTCAACCATTATATCGAATTAAAAACCTTTTTTCAATTTCTACTTCTTTTCAACTTAGCTCACCTTATTTATAGGAAAATATGGTAAAATAGAACAGATAAATAATCATCATTTCACGAAAGGATACCCGATGAAAATTACGCAAGAAGAGGTAACTCACGTTGCCAATCTTTCAAAATTAAAATTCTCAGAAGAAGAAACTGCTGAGTTTGCGACAACCTTGTCTAAGATTGTTGATATGGTCGAATTGCTCGGCGAAGTCGACACTACTGGTGTTGAACCAACGACTACCATGGCAGATCGCAAGACCGTTCTTCGCCCAGACGTAGCCGAAAAAGGAACTGACCGTGACCGCTTGTTTAAAAATGTACCTGAAAAAGATAACTACTATATCAAGGTGCCAGCTATCCTAGATGATGGAGGAGACGCCTAATGACTTTTAACAATAAAACGATTGAAGAGTTGCACAATCTCCTTGTATCTAAGGAAATTTCTGCAACCGAACTAACGCAAGCAACCATTGAAGATATCAAGGCGCGTGAAGAGGCTATCAATGCCTTTGTCACTATCGCTGAAGATCAAGCTCTTGCTCAAGCTAAAGCTATTGACGAAACTGGAATTGACGCTGATAATGTCCTTTCAGGAATTCCGCTAGCTGTTAAGGATAATATCTCTACAGACGGTATCCTAACAACTGCAGCCTCAAAAATGCTTTATAACTACGAGCCAATCTTTGATGCGACAGCTGTTGCCAATGCAAAATCTAAGGGCATGATTGTCGTTGGAAAGACTAATATGGACGAGTTTGCCATGGGTGGATCAGGTGAGACTTCTTACTACGGTGCTACTAAAAATGCTTGGGACCACAGCAAGGTTCCTGGTGGATCATCAAGTGGTTCAGCTGCAGCTGTAGCTTCTGGACAAGTCCGTTTATCACTTGGTTCTGATACTGGTGGTTCTATCCGCCAACCTGCTGCCTTTAACGGGATTGTTGGTCTCAAACCAACTTACGGAACAGTTTCTCGATTCGGTCTCATTGCCTTCGGTAGCTCATTAGACCAAATTGGTCCTTTTGCTCCAACTGTTAAGGAAAATGCCCTCTTGCTCAATGCTATTGCCAGCGAAGATGCAAAAGACTCTACTTCTGCTCCAGTCCGCATTGCTGACTTTACTTCAAAAATCGGTCAAGACATCAAGGGCATGAAAATTGCTTTGCCTAAGGAATACCTTGGAGAAGGGATTGACCCAGAAGTTAAGGAAACCATTCTGAACGCTGCTAAACACTTTGAAAAACTTGGTGCTATCGTTGAAGAAGTGAGCCTTCCTCACTCTAAATACGGTGTGGCAGTCTACTACATCATCGCTTCATCAGAAGCTTCATCAAACTTACAACGTTTTGACGGTATCCGCTATGGTTTCCGTGCTGAAGACGCTAAAAACTTGGACGAGATTTACGTTAATACTCGCAGCCAAGGATTTGGTGATGAAGTGAAACGTCGTATCATGCTTGGAACTTTCAGCCTTTCATCAGGTTATTACGATGCCTACTACAAGAAGGCTGGTCAAGTTCGTACCCTCATCATCCAAGATTTTGAAAAAGTCTTTGCAGATTACGATCTCATCCTTGGTCCAACAGCTCCAAGCGTGGCCTTTGATTTGGATTCACTCAACCACGATCCAGTTGCCATGTACTTGGCTGACCTCTTGACCATCCCAGTCAACTTGGCTGGACTTCCAGGAATTTCAATTCCTGCAGGATTTGCCCAAGGTCTACCTGTCGGGCTCCAATTGATTGGTCCTAAATACTCAGAAGAGACTATCTACCAAGCTGCTGCTGCTTTTGAAGCAACAACTGACTACCACAAGCAACAACCCGTGATTTTTGGAGGTGATAACTAATGAACTTTGAAACAGTCATTGGGCTTGAAGTCCACGTAGAGCTCAACACCAATTCAAAAATCTTCTCACCTACTTCTGCCCACTTCGGAAACGACCAAAATGCCAACACAAATGTGATTGACTGGTCTTTCCCTGGCGTACTGCCAGTTCTCAATAAGGGTGTTGTCGACGCTGGTATCAAGGCAGCTCTTGCACTCAACATGGACATCCATAAGAAGATGCACTTTGATCGCAAAAACTACTTCTATCCTGATAATCCTAAAGCCTATCAAATTTCTCAGTTTGATGAGCCAATTGGTTACAATGGATGGATTGAAGTGGAACTAGAAGACGGAACAACTAAGAAAATCGGTATCGAGCGTGCTCACCTAGAGGAAGACGCTGGTAAGAACACCCACGGTACAGATGGTTTCTCTTATGTCGACCTTAATCGTCAAGGGGTGCCATTGATTGAGATTGTATCTGAAGCCGACATGCGCTCACCAGAAGAAGCCTACGCTTATCTAACAGCCCTCAAGGAAGTTATCCAATACGCTGGCATTTCTGACGTTAAGATGGAGGAAGGGTCTATGCGTGTGGATGCCAACATCTCTCTTCGTCCTTATGGTCAAGAGAAATTTGGTACCAAGACTGAGTTGAAGAACCTTAACTCCTTCTCAAACGTTCGCAAGGGTCTTGAATACGAAGTACAACGTCAGGCTGAAATCCTTCGTTCAGGTGGTCAAATCCGCCAAGAAACACGTCGTTACGACGAAGCTAATAAAGCTACTATCCTCATGCGTGTCAAGGAAGGCGCTGCAGACTACCGCTACTTCCCAGAACCAGACCTACCACTCTTTGAAATCTCAGACGAGTGGATTGAGGAAATGCGTACTGAATTGCCAGAGTTTCCAAAAGAACGCCGTGCTCGCTATGTCTCTCAACTCGGATTATCAGACTATGATGCTAGTCAGTTGACAGCTAATAAAGTTACTTCTGACTTCTTTGAGAAAGCTGTTGCCCTCGGTGGCGATGCCAAACAAGTATCTAACTGGCTCCGAGGTGAAGTTGCTCAATTCTTGAATGCTGAAGGCAAGACTCTGGAACAAATCGAATTAACTCCAGAAAACTTGGTTGAAATGATCGCCATCATCGAAGACGGAACTATCTCATCTAAGATTGCCAAGAAAGTCTTTGTCCATCTAGCTAAAAATGGCGGTGGAGCTCGTGAATACGTTGAAAAAGCAGGCATGGTGCAAATCTCAGATCCAGATGTTCTGATTCCAATCATCCACCAAGTCTTTGCGGATAACGAAGCCGCTGTTGCCGACTTCAAGTCAGGAAAACGTAACGCTGACAAAGCCTTCACAGGATTCCTCATGAAAGCAACCAAAGGCCAAGCCAACCCACAAGTAGCCCTTAAACTACTTGCCCAAGAATTGGCTAAGTTGAAAGAGAACGAGTAAATATACTTTTGCTAATAGACTTTTCTACTAAAAAATAGAAAAGGAGAATAAATGAACAAGTTTTTACGAGTACTATTTATTTTAGTTATTGTCGCCATGTTGGGTGCTTCTATTCTACAAATCTTTCTCCCATCATATATGGGAGAGCATTCTGGTTACGGTATTTCTGCAGGATGGCAAAGAGAAATTGGAATTTGGAATCTAGCTGTCTTAATTATTATTCTTGCCGTTAATATTAAGTACGATTGGTTTTACCTGAGAATTGCCCTTCTTGCCCTCATTATTGGTGGTATAGGAATAGGAACAAATCACTTGTTAAATTTTATTGAATATCATTCTCCTGTTAATGCGATTGGTGCTATCGAGAATTATATACTCGTATTTGGTTGGATTATAGGGTGGTTTATTGAAAATAAAACTATAAAACTCCAAAACTCTTTTTAGACATAAAATTTGGCAAAAACTGTTTTTGTACTCACATAGTTAGGAGACATATGAAAAAGTTATATACTCTTCTCGCAACTTGTTTATTGTTGTTCTTTTTCACACCATTTAACTCAATTGATGCTGGCGTTGGCCATTCGCGAAGTGGTAGCTCTAGCCGAAGTAGTTCAAGAAGTAGCAGCCGCAGTAACTCAAGTCGCAGCTCCTCTTATAGAAGTAGCTATCGATCTGGAAGCAGCTCCTCTAGTTCAGGTGGTTCTTTAGGTACTGGTATGAACATGCTTATCATGTTTGGTGTCGGAGGATTCTTACTCTACATGTTCATCAAATATCTTAGCGACCAGAATTCATCTTCTGGCAAGTCTTACGGTAGTTCAACTGGATATAATCCACCTAGCCATCGCCGAGTAGAACACAACGCACTAGCTGTTAGTCGTGTCAAATATGGTGATCCAAACTTTGATGCTGATGCCTTCGCTTCATGGGTTAAAGAAGTCTATATTCAGTTACAGGCAGCCTGGACTAAAAAGGATTGGAATTTGGTTCGCTCTCTCGAAAGTACTAGTCTCTATTCCCAACATAGTACTCAACTCGAAGATCATATTCGGGCAAAAACAACCAATGTTTTAGAAAAAGTCTATGTTGAAAATATCCGCATCAAAGATTTCTATGAAAATCCTGATAGTAACGATACCCTTGTTGTTATCTTGTCATCTACACTCAGAGACTATGTCATTGAAGACCAAAGCAAACGTGTCATCGAAGGTGATCCTCAAGAGGACTTGTTTACAGTCTATCAAATGAACTTTATCCGTAAACACGGAAGTCAAACTGAACTAAATGTCAGTGATGAAGCAATCAGTGACCACTGTCCAAACTGTGGTGCACCATTGAAAATCTCAGCTATTAGCCAATGTGAATATTGCGGAGCTGAGCTCACACGTAGTCCAAATCAATGGGTACTCGATACCTACGATGTTGTGGATGAAGACGAACTTTATAATTAGGAGGAAATTATGGGATTTATTCGTGCCGCTCTATCTTCAGGGCTTAATAGTTTCAACGATAGCAAATTTAAAGAAGCGATCGTACTTCCAAATAACCTAACAGCCGATGCTTTGGCTATTAAAGGCCAACTTCTTTCAAAAGATCCAGATGGTAAATCTAGACAAAGCAATCAAAACACTGGACTACTAACAGATGGTAGCATTGTCATTGTGCCTCAAGGCTATGTCGCTATTCTAGTGAACAACGGTACCTTCCTTGGAGATGTCTTAGAAGCTGGTAGCCACGAATGGCGTTCAGGAGATAATGCCTGGCTCCTTGAAAAAGGTGGTATAAAGGGTACTTGGGAAAACTTCAAAAACCGCTTCTCTTTTGGTGGTCAAGTCATTACCCAACAAGAAATCATCTTTATTCGTATGCAACCCGTTGCCGGAAATAAATTCGGTACACAGAATGCTGTAGAATATTTCAGTGAACGTTATCAACAACTGCTCAACATCCGTTTCTATGGCTTGTTTGATATCAAAGTTGCTGATCCAGTCCTATTCTATGTTAGCTCCATCAGTCAACAAATTGAAGACCATAAAGCCTTTACGTTACAAAATGTAGCTCAAGGAACACTCCGACAAAATATCGCACCAAAGATTGCCATTGCAATTGCTAAATTTACCAATGAAAACAAGGTAGATATCTATAGCCTTAATGCCAATCAAGATACTTTCAATGAGCTAGCTAAACAAGAAGTTAATAAGGTATGGGCTGGACTTTATGGGATTGAAACAACCAACATCCTGCTTGAAGATTTGAGCTATGATCAAGAAAGCTTAGATATTGTCCGTAAACTCGATAGCGAGCTTGTCGCTATGAAGTACAATACGATTGAGATTGAAGAACGTCGTGCTCGTAATGAAGCTCTCATCGCTGCTGCTAACAATGAAGGCAATGGTAATGGTATGAACATGATTATGGGAATGAACTTAGGACAAACACTTGGCGGTCAACTCAACCAACAAGCCCAAACTCAAGCCCCTATTCAAAATAATGGGCAAACTGCAAGCAAGAACTTTTACATCGAGGTAGACGGCAAGTATGTTCTCGTAACCAAAGATGAAGAAGGAAATATCGTACCAGTCAACTAATTCAAGCTCATCTGATATTTGAGAATTATTGCATTTTATGGTACAATAAAGAGTAAACTATTTATAAAAGAGGTATAAACATGATTGAAGCAAGTAAACTAAAGGCTGGTATGACTTTTGAAACAGCTGAAGGAAAATTGATCCGCGTTTTGGAAGCTAGCCACCACAAACCAGGTAAAGGAAACACTATCATGCGTATGAAATTGCGTGATGTCCGCACTGGTTCAACTTTTGAAACAAGCTACCGCCCAGAAGAAAAATTTGAGCAAGCGATCATCGAAACAGTTCCAGCTCAATACTTGTACAAAATGGACGACACAGCTTACTTCATGAATACAGAAACTTATGACCAATACGAAATTCCTGTTGTGAATGTTGAAAACGAATTGCTTTACATCCTTGAAAACTCAGATGTAAAAATCCAATTCTACGGAACTGAAGTAATCGGTGTGACTGTACCAACTACTGTTGAATTGACAGTTACTGAAACACAGCCATCTATTAAAGGTGCTACTGTTACAGGTTCTGGTAAACCAGCAACAATGGAAACTGGTCTTGTCGTAAACGTTCCAGACTTCATCGAAGCAGGTCAAAAATTGATTATCAACACTGCAGAAGGAACTTACGTTTCTCGCGCCTAATCTCTAGAAACTAGAAAGAGGTCATTCTATGGGAATTGAAGAACAACTTGGCGAAATCGTCATCGCCCCACGTGTACTTGAAAAAATCATTGCTATTGCAACTGCGAAAGTTGAAGGCGTACACTCTTTTTCAAACAAATCAGTATCTGACACCCTTTCAAAACTTTCTCTTGGTCGTGGCGTATATCTAAAAGAAGCAAACGATGAGCTCACAGCTGATATCTACCTCTACCTAGAGTACGGTGTCAAAGTTCCTAAGGTTGCTATGGCTATCCAGAAAGCTGTTAAGGATGCTGTCCGTAACATGGCTGATGTTGAAATCTCTGCTGTCAACATTCACGTTGCAGGTATCGTTCCAGATAAAACACCAAAACCAGAATTGAAAGACTTATTCGACGAGGACTTCCTCAATGACTAGTCCATTATTAGAATCTAGACGTGAACTACGTAAGTGTGCTTTCCAAGCCTTGATGAGTCTTGAATATGGTTCGGATTTAGAAACTGCTTGTCGCTTCGCCTACACACATGATCGCGAAGATACAGACGTACAACTTCCTAACTTCCTTGTAGAGCTCGTTTCTGGTGTCCAAGCTAAAAAGGATGATCTGGACAAACAAATCACACAACATTTGAAAACTGGTTGGACCATCGATCGTCTGACTTTGGTAGAAAAGAATTTACTACGCCTAGGAGTTTTTGAAATCACTTCATTTGATACTCCTCAGCTCGTAGCTGTTAACGAAGCTATTGAGCTTGCTAAGAGCTTTTCAGATCAAAAGTCAGCCCGTTTCATCAATGGACTCCTTAGTCAATTTGTGACAGAAGAAGATTAAATAATATAGAAAAAGTGTTTGACAATTATCAAACACTTTTTCTTTGCCTTCCACTATCTAAAAAAGTGGTAATAGACATAATTATAAACAAAAATCCAGATAGGTTTTGCATAAGTGAGAAAGTTGAAAAAACTATGGCATAGGATGGTGATTTTTAGATTCTTTGTCCAACGATAGACCAGAGCATAGAAGAGACCGCCTAAACTATAAAACATCAAACTGATAGGATCTCGGTGAGTTAGGATCAAATGACTAAGTCCAAAGATAAGAGCAGATAGGATAACATCCAGATAGTACTTGGACTGGGGGAAAAAGGTATTCATAAAGTACCCTCTATCAACCAGTTCCTCCAATATAGGTCCGACGACTACTGTTAAACTAAAACTGAGAACAGTTGATAGAAAAGTTGGTTGCCCATTGGAGTATAGAATCGAAAGAAGGTCTTGAAAGATATACTTGTTATCAATTAAATGATGAAACTGTAACTGAAAAGCATCCACCAATTGACGATCAAAATAAGTAGCCACTAGAGCGACTAGAAGATAAAGATTTGTCGACCATTTCCAAGACTCATTTTCAACGATATAGAGCATCTTTTTCTTTTTCAACCAGTAGATAAATGACAGTAAAAGAGCTATTACTTCTACTGTTAAAAAGATAGAATAGGCATCTATCCCCCATCCTAAAAACTTAGTCAGATGCATAATCCCTAACTCTGGTAGATAAACCGATAAAAATACCAGTAAGATGAAGACTCCCAAATGCCCTAGTTTTTTCATACTCACTCCTAAAAATTACCTTGATGGAGGGAAAGAATAACAACTCCCTATTCAGTTTATCAGTTATATACTGACCAAGCACAGCATAAAATCTATAAAAGCTTAGTCTATTCCCTGTAGCACTTATAGATTATCATTCCTTATTATATAATATACATCTTTTTTCATGACTCTCAGTTCCATTTCCTCAACTGTCAATTTTTAATCCTGAAATGAATTTTTGAGAGAAACCAAAAAGCTAGAACCTTTTTTAGTTCTAGCTGTCTTTTTAATATTTTCTAAAGCGTTGATAACGCTCTTCCAAAAGTTTCTCCAACGGTAATTGTTTTAATTGTTCAATTTCTGTTTGAAGTTCATTTTTCACACGAGCTAGCAGTTCTTTGGCAGAGAGACCTCTCTCTGAAATAACCTTATCTACGACTTCCATCTCCAAAAGTTCGTGGGAAGTGATTTTCATCAACTCAGCTGCTTCCATGGCACGCGTGCCATCTTTCCACAAGATAGAAGCAAAGCCTTCAGGACTGAGAACTGCATAGATAGAGTTTTCCAGCATCCAAACACGGTCAGCCACTGCTAGAGCTAGAGCTCCACCAGAGCCACCTTCTCCGATAATAATGGCAATAATGGGCACTTTTAGGTCGCTCATTTCAAAGAGATTTCTAGCAATTGCTTCACCTTGACCACGTTCTTCTGCACCTACACCAGGATAGGCACCAGCAGTATTGATAAAGGTTACAACTGGACGACCAAACTTTTCTGCTTGTTTCATCAAACGAAGGGCTTTTCGGTAACCTTCAGGATGAGGTTGACCAAAGTTACGGTTAAGATTATCTTGTAAACTTTTACCTTTTTGGATTCCAACAACAGTCACTGCTTGGTCTCCCAACCAACCGATACCACCAATAATAGCACCATCATCACGGAAGGAGCGGTCCCCATGAAGCTCAATAAAATCATCAAAAATTCCTGTTGCGAAGTCCAAGGCTGTTAGGCGAGTTTGTTCACGAGCTTCTCTAACGATTTTCGCAATATTCATCAACTCTCCCTCCTGTGTAGTCTTACTAATCGAGCAATCGTATCTGGCAATTCTCGCCGTTTAATAATTGCATCTACAAAACCATGTTCCAGTAAAAACTCTGCTTTCTGGAAGTCTTCTGGTAGGTCTTCTCTTACTGTATTTTCAATCACACGGCGTCCAGCAAAACCTACCAAACTTTGGGGTTCTGCCAAGATGATATCCCCTTCCATAGCAAAGGAAGCTGTTACTCCTCCAGTCGTCGGGTCTGTAAGGATTGTCAGATAAAAGAGACCTGCATTGGAATGACGTTTGACTGCGGCAGAGATTTTGGCCATCTGCATCAAGCTCATGATTCCTTCCTGCATGCGTGCTCCGCCAGAAGCTGTAAACAATACGACAGGTAATTTTTCAGCGGTCGCATATTCGAACAAGCGAGTGATTTTCTCACCAACAACTGTTCCCATTGACGCCATAATAAAGTTAGAATCCATGATGCCAAGGGCAACCTTCTCTCCCTTAATCAAAGCTGTTCCTGTTACAACAGCCTCATCAAGACCTGTCTTTTCACGCATCAAAGTCAATTTTTTACGATAGCCTGGAAAATTCAAAGGATCCTGAGTCTCAATCCCTTTAAACATTTCCAAAAACGTACCCATATCAATGGTTAAAGCTAAACGCTCTTGAGCTGAAATACGGAAGGTATAGCCACAGTGAGGGCATATTCTCTCACTCCCCAAGTCCTTTTGGTAAATCGTATATTTGCAACCTGGACATTGAGAGAAGAGCTCATCTGGAACCTCTGGCTTGATCTGAGGTTGATTTACAGTCGAACGATTGGGATTGATTCGAATATATTTATCTTTTTTACTAAATAGAGCCATACATCCCCCTTTTCGGTCTTATACTATTTTTATACTCAATGAAAATCAAAGAGCAAACTAGGAAGCTAGCTGCAGGTTGCTCAAAGCACTGCTTTGAGGTTGTAGATAAGACTGACGAAGTCAGTCACATATATAATCCAAGGCGAAGCTGACGCGGTTTGAATTTGATTTTCGAAGAGTATTACATTATTCTTTTTCTTGATAGTGTGGTAAGAAAGTTTCCATCAAGAAGGAAGTATCGTAGTCCCCTGCTATCACTCGACGATCTGAAATCAAATCGAGTTGGAAATCAGCATTGGTGACAACCCCTTCAATTTCGAGTTCATAAAGAGCTCGTTGCATTTTCATGAGAGCATCAAAACGATTTTCACCATGGACAATAATTTTAGCAATCATACTATCATAGTAGGGTGGAATGGTATACCCTGGATAAACTGCAGAGTCAACACGCAAGCCAACACCACCGCTTGGTAGATAAAGATTAGTAATCTTACCTGGGCTCGGTGCAAAATTAAAGGCTGGGTTTTCTGCGTTGATACGGCACTCAATAGCATGTCCTTTTAGAACAATGTCTTCTTGCTTCAAAGTCAATGGTTGACCTTCCGCGATACGGATTTGTTCCTTAACAATATCCACACCAGATACAAATTCGGTTACTGGGTGTTCCACTTGGACACGCGTATTCATCTCCATAAAGTAGAATTTCCCACTTGCTTCATCTAGTAGGAATTCAATCGTACCAGCATTTTCGTAGCCTACAGACTCCGCTGCACGAACAGCTGCAGCACCAATTTCATTACGAAGTGTTTTCCCGATAGCAATTGAAGGACTTTCTTCTAAAACTTTTTGGTTATTCCGTTGAAGCGAACAGTCACGCTCACCTAGGTGAATAACATGGCCCATCTGGTCAGCAAGAATCTGTACTTCAATATGTCGAGCAGGATAAATCACACGCTCTAGGTACATAGCTCCATTACCAAAGTTGGCTTTAGCTTCACTAGAGGCTGTTTCAAAGGCTGAAACAAGATCTTCTGCTTTTTCAACCTTACGAATCCCTTTACCACCACCTCCAGCTGAAGCTTTCAGCATAACTGGATAACCAATTTTTTCGGCGATAGCGAGGGCCTCTTCTGCAGTATGGACTTCTCCATCTGAACCTGGAATGACGGGAACATTAGCCTTAATCATTTGAGCACGGGCGTTAATTTTATCCCCCATGATATCCATGACACGAGCTGATGGTCCGATAAATTTGATACCGACTTCTTCACACATGGTGGCAAATTTGGAATTTTCACTTAAAAAACCAAATCCAGGGTGAATGGCTTCAGCTTCAGTCAAGACCGCAGCTGAAAGGATAGCATTGATGTTCAGATAAGATTCTGTAGCCTTTCCAGGGCCGATACAGATAGCCTCGTCAGCCAAAAGCGTGTGGAGAGCTTCCTTGTCAGCAGTCGAATAAACAGCAACTGTAGCAATTCCTAACTCTCGTGCCGCACGAATAATACGAACAGCAATTTCACCACGATTGGCAATTAAAATCTTACGAAACATGGAAAACCTCCCTAGTTTCCAATAGCAAAGGTCAAAGTCCCGCTTGCTGCAAGCTTACCATCTACTTCTGCCTTCGCTTCTACTACGGCGATTGTGCCACGACGTTTGACAAACGTTGCTGTCATGACAAGCTGATCACCAGGAACAACTTGCTTCTTAAATTTGACTTTGTCCATACCAGCATAGAAGACAAGCTTCCCTTTGTTTTCAGGTTTTGATAATTCCAAAACACCTGCTGTTTGTGCTAAAGCTTCCATAATGAGGACTCCTGGCATAACTGGGTATTGAGGAAAATGACCGTTGAAGAAAGGTTCGTTAATCGTTACATTTTTAATAGCAACGATTGTATCTTCGCTGACTTCCAAAACACGATCCACTAAGAGCATGGGATAGCGGTGTGGCAAAGCTTCTTTAATCCCTTGAATATCAATCATTTGATTCGTACCAAGCCTTTCCCAAACTCAACCATTTCTTCATTAGCAACAAGAACTTCTGTTACGACACCGTCTTTAGGTGCTGGAATTTCGTTCATGACCTTCATGGCTTCGATGATGACCAAGGTTTGGCCTTTTTTAACAGTATCACCGACTGAAACAAAATTAGGTTTGTCTGGTCCCGCAGCCAAGTAAGCAACTCCGACAAGTGGGCTCTCTACTAAATCTCCTTCAGCTACAGATTCAGTAGCGCTTGTTTCTGAAACTACTTCTACAGCTGGTGTTGAAGTTAGAGCTTGAGGTGATACTGTAGGTGCAGGTGCTGAAACAACTGGTTGAGGTGCTGGACTTGTTTCTGCAACAAGTTTTGCTTCATTCTTGCTGAAGAGTAACTCATCCGTTCCATTTTTATAAGAAAATTCTCTCAAGCTTGACTGGTCAAATTGTGCCATCAAGTCTTTGATTTCATTTAAATTCATCTTTACTTATTCTCCCAACGTTTGAAAGCAAGAACTGCATTATGCCCACCAAATCCAAAAGTGTTTGAGATAGCATAAGGAATTTCACGTTCCACGCCTTGTCCATAAATAACATTTGCTTCAATGTAGTCTGATAGTTCTGTTGTTCCAGCTGTCATTGGAACATAGTTGTTACGGATGGCTTCAATTGTTGCAATGGCTTCAACTGCACCTGCTGCGCCGAGCAAGTGTCCTGTAAATGACTTGGTTGAAGATACAGGTACTTCCTTACCAAGAACAGCTACAATCGCTCCACTCTCTCCTTTTTCATTAGCAGGAGTTGATGTACCATGAGCATTGACATAGGCTACTTGGTCTGGTGTAATCTCAGCTTCGTCCAAGGCAAGTTTGATAGCTTTAATAGCACCTTGGCCTTCTGGATGTGGTGAAGTCATATGGTAGGCGTCACAAGTGTTCCCGTATCCGACAACTTCAGCTAGGATAGTTGCACCGCGTTTTTCAGCATGCTCTAAACTTTCAAGAACCAACATACCTGATCCTTCACCCATGACAAATCCATTACGATCCTTATCAAATGGAATAGAAGCACGAGTTGGGTCCTCTGTTGTTGAAAGAGCTGTTAAGGCTTGGAAACCAGCAATGGCAAATGGAGTAATAGAAGATTCTGAACCACCAACTAGCATGATGTCTTGGAAACCAAATTTGATAGAACGGAAGGCATCCCCGATAGCATCATTTGATGAAGCACAAGCTGTATTGATAGATTTACAAATCCCATTTGCCCCAAAGCGCATAGCAACATTCCCTGCAGCCATATTTGGCAAGGCTTTTGGAAGTGTCAATGGTTTTACACGTTTTGGTCCCTTATCATGTAGTCGAAGCACTTGGTCTTCGATTTCTTTGATACCACCGATACCTGATGCCACAATGACACCAAAGCGGTCTTTATCAAGTGCTTCAAGGTCAAGATTTGCATTGTTCACTGCTTCTTGAGCTGCATACAAGGCATACAAAGAATAGTCATCAAAACGGTTGGTATCTTTTTTTACAAAATATTTGTCAAAAGGAAAATCCTGAATTTCTGCCGCATTATGAACATCAAAAGCACTATGATCAAACTTAGTGATTTCACCGATTCCAATCTTTCCATTTTTTAGACTGTTCCAAAATTCCTCTGGTGTGTTCCCAATCGGAGATGTTAATCCATAACCTGTTACTACTACTCGATTTAGTTTCATTTTTATACCTCTATTTTAACTCTTATTGCATGGTTAGTCCACCATCAATTGCGATGACTTGTCCCGTTAGATAATCTTGACTTGCAAGAAAGGCTGTCACCTCTGCGACTTGCTCAGCTTGGCCAAATTGTTTCATCGGAATTTGTGCCAACATGGCTTCTTTCACCTTATCAGATAGAACTGCAGTCATATCTGATTCAATCATTCCTGGAGCAATGGCATTGACACGCACATTGCGATTGGCAACCTCACGTGCTACCGATTTGGTAAATCCAATCAAACCGGCCTTGGAAGCAGCGTAGTTTGCTTGACCGATATTTCCCATCAAACCAACGACACTAGACATATTGATGATAGCACCTTCGCGAGCTTTTATCATCGGTTTTAAGACTGATTGTGTCATATTGAAGGCACCTGTCAAATTGACTTTTAAAACCTTCTCAAAATCTTCTTCTGTCATCTTCAGCATGAGAGTGTCTTGAGTAATCCCAGCATTATTAACGAGGACATCAACTGAACCCAGCTCTTCAATGGCTTGGTCCACCATACGCTTTGCGTCCGCAAAATCAGAAACGTCACCAGAAATAGTAAGGACCTTCACTCCGTATGGTTTAAATTCGGCTAGAAGCTCCTCGGAGATTTCACCACGACTATTCAAGACAACATTGGCTCCCAAGCTGGCAAATTTATGAGCAATGGCAAGACCAATTCCTCGACTTGAGCCTGTAATAAAGACATTTTTCTGTTCTAGTTTCATTTTTCTCCTTTCAGAACTTCTACCAGTTTGGCTAATTTTCTAAGAGTGCTTGTAAACTTGCTTGATCTTCCACATTAGCAAGTTGAGCTGTTTTATCTATCTTTTTGACGAATCCTGACAAAACTTTACTAGGTCCAATCTCAATAAAACGAGTGACACCCGCTTCTTGCATGACTGCAATACTTTCATAAAAGCGAACGGGTTCCTTAACTTGACGAGTCAGGAGTTCAGCAATTCGTTCTTTTCCCACGACATTTGCTTCTGTATTGCCAACAAGTGGACAAACAAAGTTACTAAACTCAACATCTTCTAGGGCTTGAGCTAATTTTTGACTAGCAGGTTCCAATAAAGCTGTATGGAATGGACCAGAAACATTGAGCGGAATCAAGCGTTTTGCTCCTGCCTCTTGCAAAAGTTCAACTGCACGATCTACCGCCACTACCTCACCACCAATAACAATTTGACTTGGGGTATTGTAGTTAGCTGGAGTTACAACACCAAGTTGAGAAGCTTCTTGACAAGCTTGTTCAATAACTTCAACTGGAGTATTGAGTACGGCTACCATTTTACCAGACCCTGCAGGTGCTGCTTCTTCCATATAGGCTCCACGCTTAGCAACTAGAGCCACCGCATCTTCAAAATCCAGTGCACCACTAGCTACCAGGGCAGAATATTCTCCAAGAGACAATCCTGCCACCATATCAGGCTGATAACCTTTCTCCTTTAGTAGTCGGTAAATAGCAACGGACGTAGCTAAAATAGCTGGTTGCGTGTAACGAGTCTGATGTAGCTTTGTTTCATCATTATCAATCAAGTCACGAAGGTCATACCCCAAGACTTGGCTAGCTTGGTCGATTGTTTCCTTGACGATAGCATATTGGTCATAGAGTTCATGCCCCATTCCTAAGTACTGTGCTCCTTGACCTGCAAATAGAAAGGCTGTTTTAGTCATTTCTTGTAACTCCTGCCCAACGAGCAGCTTCTGCTTGAATCTTTTCAGCTGCACCGTAGTAAATATCTTTTAAGATTTCTTCAACAGTTTCTTCTTTGGAAACAAGGCCAGCAATTTGACCTGCCATAACAGATCCACCATCCACATCTCCGTGAACAACCGCTTTGGCTAGAGCACCTGCCCCCATTTGTTCAAAAATTTCCAAATCTGGATTTTCTTGTTTGAAGGCATCTTTTTCAGCTTGCTCGAAATCACGAGTCAATTTGTTTTTAATGGCACGAACTGCGTGTCCAAAATGTTGTGCTGAGATCGTTGTGTCGATATCACGAGCTTTTAAAATTTTAGCTTTATAGTTTGGATGAGCATTTGATTCTTTAGCAACTACAAAACGAGTTCCTACTTGCACAGCTTCTGCACCAAGCATAAATCCAGCTGCTGCTCCCTCACCGTCTGCAATACCACCAGCAGCGATAACAGGAATTGAAACAGCAGCTGCAACTTGACGAACCAAGGTCATGGTCGTTAATTTACCGATGTGTCCACCAGCTTCCATACCTTCAGCAATGACGGCATCCGCTCCAATTTTTTCCATTCGTTTAGCCAAAGCTACGCTAGGTACTACAGGAATAACGGTGATTCCTGCTTCATGGAATCGTTCCATATATTTACTTGGATTCCCTGCACCAGTTGTGACTACCTTAACTCCTTCTTCAATCACAAGGTCAACAATATCCTCAACAAATGGAGACAGAAGCATGATATTGACACCAAAAGGTTTGTCTGTTAATGATTTAATCTTATCGATATTAGCCTTAACCACTTCTTTAGGAGCATTTCCTCCACCAATGATACCGAGACCACCCGCTTTTGAAACAGCTCCAGCCAAATCGCCATCTGCCACCCAGGCCATTCCACCTTGGAAGATCGGATATTTAATATTTAATAGTTCAGTGATACGTGTTTTCATATTGCCTCCATATGTCTTGCTTACGTAATAGTTCGATCTTTTTATAATTTGACGGTCAAACTATTGCCTAAACAAGAGGGAGCGGGTCTCCCCTACTCCTTCTTCTTTTATTTTAATTATTTTGTTTGCTCTTCAACGTAAGCAACCAAGTCGCCAACTGTTTTCAAATTATCTTCAGCTTCGATTTGGATATCAAAAGCGTCTTCAATTTCTGAGATCACTTGGAACAAGTCCAATGAATCTGCATCCAAATCATCAAAAGTAGATTCAAGCGTTACTTCTGATGCATCTTTTCCAAGTTCTTCAACGATAATTTCTTGTACTTTTTCAAATACTGCCATGATAGACTCCTTTAAAATAAATAGTTTTTTATAACAATGTGTTCACCACATGATTACCTAAATTGTAACAATAAGTGTGCCCCATGTCAAACCTCCACCGAAGCCTGACAAGAGAATATTTTGGCTACCATCCAAACGAATGAGCCCTTCCTCTACACACTCTGAAAGTAGGATCGGAATACTTGCCGCACTGGTATTTCCATACTTGGTCATATTGGCAGGAAGCTTGTCTCGATCTACACCGATCTTTCTAGCCATCTTATCTAAAATTCGAATATTAGCTTGATGAAGCAAGAGATAATCTAGTTCTTCTGCCGACAGAGGACTCTCTACTATAGTATTTTTTATAGACTTAGCAACATCTCGAATCGCAAAATCAAAGACTGCTCGACCATCCATTCTCAAGAAAGCATCGGGCTTTTCTTGATTTGAAAATGGTGAAGTTAAACCAGTCTGTCCATATGTCAAACACTCACTACGCGAACCATCGCTATTGAGACTCTCCGCTAGGAAATGTGGCTGTTCACTTGCTTCTAGTAAGACGCCACCAGCACCGTCTCCAAAAAGAACAGCTGTTGATCGATCTGACCAGTCTAAAGCTTTTGACATGGTTTCACTACCGATAACTAGACCCTTACGATAAGCTCCTGAAGAGATGAACTTCTCTGCAGTTGATAAGGCAAAGATAAAGCCACTACAGGCAGCTGTTAAGTCATAGGTAAAAGCCTTGTGAGCGCCGATTTTAGCCTGAACACGAGCGGCTGTTGAAGGCATCATCGAGTCAGGTGTCATCGTAGCTAGAATGATAAAATCCAACTCTTCAGCAGAAATACCTGACTTCTCTAGGAGTTGTTTTGCAACTGCCGTTGCCAAATCTCCTGTTGATTCTGTCTTAGAAATGCGACGTTCCTTAATCCCAGTTCGACTTGAAATCCATTCATCACTCGTATCCATAACCTGAGCCAAATCTTCATTTGTGACAATCTGCTCTGGTACATAATGAGCAACCTGGCTTATTTTCGCAAAAGCCATTATTTCAAATCCTCCAAAAATTGATAAAGATTGATCAAACCTTTACTCATAACATCCATTTCCTCTGGGCTCATGCCTTCGATAATTCTTTCGACCATGGCCTTGTGGAAACGTTTATGGAGACGATGTACAAGTCGACCTTTCTTGGTCAAATGCAGATGTACTACACGACGATCCTGATCTGAACGTAAGCGTTCGATGTAACCTTTTCGTTCCAAGTTGTTCAAGCTAGTTGTCACTGTTCCTAGAGTTACCATCAACTCTTTGGACACTTGACTTGGTGTCGCATTTGGAAACTTACCAACCACATCAATTGTGTGCATTTCCTTGATAGAGATGTCCTTGAAACGACTACCTCGCAAACTTACTTCCTCAATCACCAGGACGTTATTAAAAATAGATGTTAAATAGTCATTGATCCGTTGGTAGTCCAATTCTCTTCCCTCCCTTATCAAAAAAGTTTAACTATCAAAACATTTGACAAAAAAAGTATATCAAACTTCAAAGAATTGTGCAAGTATTTTTTTACTTTCCGATAAATTTTGGACGTCGTCTTTCAGAATGTGCACGAACACCTTCTTTAAAATCTTCCGTATAAGATAGAGATTTTTGCAATTCCAGTTCTAGCTGTGCGTACTCGTGCCACTGCTTAAACTCGCTCTCCCAGACTAACTTTTTAATAGCAGCATAGGAGTTAGAGGAGCCTCTTCTCAACTTCTTCAATAGTTGTTCTCTTGTCTTTTCCAGTTGATCACTAGCACACAGACGATAGACAGCTCCAGCTTCCAGTGCTTTTTCTGCTGTGAAAGCTTCTCCAGTCATAGCTAATTGCGTTGCCCGAGTCGTACCTAGTGATCGTGTAAGCAAGAATAAGCCACCCGCATCAGGAGCTAAGCCCACACCTACAAAGGCCTGAATGAATTTAGCTTTGTCAGAAGCAATACAGAAATCAACTGCTAAAGCCATATTAGCCGCAGCTCCAGCAACTGCTCCATCCACCTCCATAATGACTGGTTTAGAAATTTGTTTAATCTTATAGGAAATCGTATTTACCAACTCCGCAATTTGAGTAAGGGAGCCAATGTCATCCTCATCGACTGCACGTTTCATTTCTACTAAATCCCCTCCAACGGAGAAGACTTTGCCAGCAGCATTAATGAGAATAAACGAAACCGAAGCATCTTTTTCAGCCAATTCCAATGCTTCTAGAATTTCTTGACACATAGGAATATGAAAACCATTGGCCACCTCAGGACGATTTAAAGTTAGTATCGCTAAATCGTCTTGAACTTGATAGAGAATATGATTCATAGGCACTCCTTTTAATTTACAACGAAGAATAAATTATTTTGTTTTCAAATTATATCTTTTTCCGGCTTTTTAAACAAGAGAAAAATCGACCGAAAGTGTCTCGGCCGATTTTAAAATCTTAGTTTGGTCTCTAAAAATACAGGAAAACCAGTACTTGTATCATCCATGAAATCATAAATCACTTCAAGCATTCGTCCTCCTTCTCTCTGATAAAGCTGTTCTTGGTTTGATCCCTTATGGTAGAATTCTCCTGAAACCATGTAAAAAACACGATTTGGATCTTCTAGGTAGGCAAAAAGATTTCCTGTAAAAGGAGCCTCCTTATTTCCGTCCTTGTTGACCAGACTTGTAGCTAAGAGTTTCGTGATTCCTCTAAATTGTCCACTTTCATCTGTTCGACAATAAAACTTGACTCTAGCTTCATAGTTAGGATTGACGATAATCTTTTCAGAGAGAATTCGATAGGTCCTTGACTTACTATCTGACAAGCCGATAGATAAGATAATTTTAGCCCTCTCAACTGAAATCTGACCTTCCTGAGCATATTCTATCGCTAATTCTTCTCCCGTCAAACGACCACTGGGAAGAGGTTGAGAACTTGCTCCGATATTTGTAGGAATCATCACGAAGCTAAGGACTAATAAGATTAAACAAACTACTCTTTTAATCATCTTCCCCCAACTCCTTTCGTTAGAAGAGTCTTTTCTCCTGCACCTTTATTATAAGCTTTCCTGATGAGACATTCAAACAATTATATAGGACATTTTCCAGATTGAAAAAAGCCCCTCTTTCTGCTATAATCGTATAAAATACTTACTTTAGGAGTTCTTATGAAGGTTGTTAAATTTGGTGGAAGCTCGCTTGCCTCTGCTAATCAGTTAGAAAAAGTTTTAAATATTGTCAAAAGTGATCCAGAACGTCGTTTTGTGGTTGTATCTGCACCTGGTAAACGAAATTCTGAAGATACCAAGGTGACAGATGCCTTGATTAAATACTACCGCGACTATGTAGCTGGAAATGATATTAGCAAAAGCCAAAACTGGATTATTGATCGCTATGCTGCTATGGTTAGCGAATTAGGTCTCAAACCAGCCGTTTTAGACAAAATTTCAAAAAGCATTCGCTCTCTAGCTACTCTTCCAATTGAAGATAATAAGTTCCTCTATGATACCTTCCTAGCAGCTGGAGAAAATAACAATGCTAAGTTGATTGCAGCCTACTTTAACCAAAATGGCTTGGAGGCGCGTTATGTTCATCCTAGGGAAGCTGGTATCGTCGTTACGAGCGAACCTGGAAATGCGCGAATCATCCCATCAAGTTATGATAAAATCGAGGAATTGACAAATTCAACTGAAGTTCTTGTTATCCCTGGTTTCTTCGGTGTTACTAAAGAAGATCAAATTTGTACCTTCTCACGTGGGGGATCAGATATTACTGGTTCAATCATTGCTGCTGGTGTCAAAGCTGACCTCTATGAAAACTTTACTGATGTAGATGGAATCTTTGCAGCTCACCCTGGTATTATCCATAAACCACACTCTATCCCTGAATTGACCTACCGTGAAATGCGTGAATTGGCCTATGCAGGATTCTCTGTACTACACGATGAAGCACTTCTACCTGCCTACCGTGGGAAAATTCCTTTGGTTATCAAGAACACCAATAACCCTGACCATCCAGGAACTCGTATCGTACTACAACATAGCAGCGACAAATTCCCAGTTGTTGGTATTGCTGGAGATTCTGGCTTTGTCAGCATTAATATGTCTAAGTATTTGATGAACCGCGAAATCGGTTTTGGTCGTAAAGTTCTTCAGATTCTTGAGGACCTTAATATTGGTTGGGAACACATGCCAACTGGTATCGATGACCTGTCTATCATCTTACGTTCACGAGAATTGACTCCAATCAAGGAAGAAGAAATCCTTCGTCAATTAGTCCAAAAAGCAGAGGTAGACCACGCTGAAATCGAACACGACCTCTCTATCATTATGATTGTTGGGGAAAAAATGAAGCGTCATATCGGGGTAACTGCTACAGCCACTCGTGCCCTATCTGAGAACAACATCAACATCCAAATGATGTCACAAGGCTCTAGTGAAGTTTCTATCATGTTTGTTGTCCATAAAGACCAAGAAAAAGCCGCTCTTAAAGCTCTCTACCAAGCATTTTTCGGTGAAAATAAGGAAGACTAAACATGGCACAATCCCTCAACAAGGTCGTCGACTTGCAAACAACTGGAACTTCCTATCTCTCCATTACAGGAAAGGTTGGAAAATTTCTGGTCGGAGATCATGCTTTAGAATTTTACGCAGATCGTAATGTCGAGGACTATATTCAAATCCCATGGTCCAGCATTAATCAAATCGGAGCCAATGTTTCAGGCCGCAAGGTTAGTCGTCATTTTGAAATCTTTACAGATCAAGGAAAATTTCTCTTCGCCTCAAAAGACTCTGGAAAAATTCTTAAGATTGCTCGTGAAAAATTGGGAAATGACAAGGTAGTCAAACTTCCTACCTTAGTTCAAATCATTGGTCGAAAAATTAAAAATCTATTTGCAAAAAAATAGAAAGTTTAGTATAATCATAGAAACGGATAAGTAGGTTACTTCCTTCTTTCAGAAAGTCTGCGGGTGCTGCGAGCAGATAGAAGATTTAATTGAAATTCTACCGTTGTTTTAAATCAAATACAGAATCAAGTGCACACCTGTGAAGTTGGATGGAACCGTGGCCCTGCCACTCCAACGCTTTGTCAGGTGTGCTTTTTTCATAAAGGAGTTTATATGTTAGATATCAAACGTATTCGTACAGACTTTGATGCTGTCGCAGAAAAACTAGCTACACGTGGTGTAGATGCTGCTATCTTGAACGAGATGAAAGAAATCGATGCTAAACGTCGTGACATCTTGGTCAAGGTTGAAACCCTCAAGGCTGAGCGTAACACGGTTTCTGCTGAAATTGCTCAAGCTAAGCGCAACAAGGAAAATGCCGATGATAAGATTGCAGCTATGCAGACCCTCTCTGCCGAGGTAAAAGCTCTTGATGCTGAATTGGCAGAAATTGATGCGAAATTAACAGAATTTACCACTACTCTTCCAAACATCCCAGCTGATAGCGTGCCTATCGGTGCAGACGAAGATGATAACGTAGAAGTTCGCCGTTGGGGAACTCCTCGCGAGTTCGACTTTGAACCAAAAGCTCACTGGGATCTAGGTGAAGATCTTGGTATTCTTGACTGGGAACGTGGTGGAAAGGTAACTGGAGCGCGCTTCCTCTTCTATAAAGGACTTGGGGCTCGTTTGGAACGTGCTATCTACAACTTTATGTTGGATGAGCATGGAAAAGAAGGTTACACTGAAGTCATCACACCTTACATGGTTAACCATGATTCTATGTTCGGTACTGGTCAATATCCAAAATTCAAAGAAGATACATTTGAATTGAAAGATACGAACTACGTCCTCATTCCTACAGCTGAAGTTCCTCTGACCAACTACTACCGTGATGAAATTCTTGATGGAAAAGACTTACCAATCTACTTTACTGCTATGAGCCCATCATTCCGTTCTGAAGCTGGTTCAGCTGGTCGTGATACTCGTGGTTTGATTCGTTTGCACCAATTCCACAAGGTTGAAATGGTGAAATTTGCCAAACCTGAAGAGTCATACGAAGAACTAGAAAAGATGACAGCCAACGCTGAAAACATCCTTCAAAAACTCAACCTTCCATACCGTGTGGTTGCTCTCTCTACTGGAGATATGGGCTTCTCTGCTGCTAAGACTTATGACTTGGAAGTATGGATCCCTGCGCAAAATACCTACCGTGAAATCTCAAGCTGTTCAAATACAGAAGATTTCCAAGCTCGTCGTGCCCAAATCCGTTACCGTGATGAAGCCGATGGTAAGGTTAAACTTCTTCATACTTTGAATGGTTCTGGACTTGCTGTTGGTCGTACAGTCGCTGCTATTCTTGAAAACTATCAAAATGAAGATGGTTCTGTGACCATTCCAGAAGTTCTTCGTCCATACATGGGTGGAGCTGAAGTTATCAAACCATAATTAAATAGATGTAAAAAGAGGAGGCTGAGCTTCCTCTTTTTGAGTAATTCAAAAGAAACAGGTAGAAATCTTTCATTCTACCTGTTTTTATTTATTTCTTAGTAGCCACCCATCATAGATGGATCCATAGCTGGTGCTGGTGCAGCTGGTTCTGGTTTGTTAGCTACGACTGCTTCTGTTGTAAGAATCAAGCTTGCTACTGAAGCTGCGTTCTGAAGGGCTGAACGGCTAACCTTAACAGGATCGATAATTCCTGCTTCAATCATGTTGACCCATTCACCTGTTGCAGCATTGAAGCCTGTTCCAAGCTCTGCATTTTTCAAACGATCAATAACAATTGAACCTTCATAACCTGCATTGTAAGCGATTTGACGTACAGGTTCTTCCAAGGCACGAAGAACAATGTTACGTCCTGTTGCTTCATCACCTTCTAACTCCAAGGCAGCAACAGCAGAGATAACATTAACAAGGGCAGTACCACCACCTGCAACGATTCCTTCTTCAACAGCTGCACGAGTCGCGTTTAGGGCATCCTCGATACGGAGTTTCATTTCTTTCAATTCTGTCTCTGTTGCAGCACCGACCTTGATAACAGCAACTCCACCTGACAATTTAGCCAAGCGTTCTTGGAGTTTTTCACGGTCGAATTCTGAAGTTGTTGTTTCAATTTGTGATTTGATGACAGCAACACGGTTAGCAATTGCTTCAGGATTACCTGCGCCTTCTACAATAACAGTGCTATCTTTATCTACAGTTACTCTCGCTGCTTGACCAAGTGCTTCAATGGTAGCATCTTTCAATTCAAGACCAAGATCTTCTGTGATAACAGTTCCACCTGTCAAGATAGCGATATCTTCCAACATAGCCTTACGACGGTCACCAAATCCAGGCGCCTTAACAGCAACTACGTTGAAGGTTCCACGGATCTTGTTCAAAACAAGAGTTGGAAGAGCTTCACCGTCAACATCGTCTGCAATGATTAAGAGGGGACGACTGCTTTGAAGGATGCTTTCTAGTAGTGGCAAGATTTCTTGGATATTTGAAATCTTTTTATCTGTAATCAAAATGTATGGATTTTCAAGGTCTGCAACCATTTTTTCATTGTCAGTGACCATGTACTGTGATAGATAACCACGGTCAAATTGCATTCCTTCTACAACTTCAAGCTCTGTTTCCATCCCACGTGATTCTTCAATGGTGATGACTCCATCTTTGCCAACTTTTTCCATGGCTTCAGAGATGTACTCACCAACTTTTTCAGAGCGAGAGGATACGGCAGCAACCTGCGCGATAGCTTCTTTGTTTGCAACAGGAATAGCATTGTTCTTCAAGGCTTCTACAGCTGCAGCAACCGCTGCTTCAATCCCACGACGGATACCAATTGGATTTGCTCCTGCTGTAACGTTTTTGATCCCTTCACGAACAATAGCTTGGGTCAAAACTGTTGCAGTAGTTGTCCCGTCACCAGCGATATCATTGGTTTTAGAAGCTACTTCTGATACCAATTTGGCACCCATATTTTCAAAATGGTCTTCTAGTTCGATTTCTTTAGCGATGGTTACACCGTCATTGGTAATCAATGGTGAGCCGAATGATTTTTCAAGAACTACATTACGTCCTTTAGGCCCCAAGGTTACTTTAACTGTATCAGCTAGGATATCAACACCACGGACCATTGCTGAACGTGCATCAGATGAAAATTTAATTTCTTTTGACATACTTACCTTCCTCCTCTTATTCTTCAACGATTGCTAAGATGTTAGCTTCACCCACGATGACATATTTTTCGTCACCATCTTTGACATCAATACCTGCATGAGCTTCAACCAAAACCTGATCTCCAACTTTTACACTTGGAGCGACTAGTTCACCGCTCAAGGTACGAACACCTTGTCCTGTAGCCACTACTTTAGCTGTTTTTGTTTTTTCTTGAGCTGATCCTGCAAGGACAAAGCCTCCAACAGTTTGTTCTTTTTCTTCAATTTTCAAGACCACGCGGTCTCCTAATGGTTTCAACATCTGCTTTCCTCCATAAGATAATCATATTGTTAGCACTCTTTACGTATGAGTGCTAAACCATAGTTCTATTGTATCACTTAGTCAGAAATAGTCAAGAAAAAAACACCTCAAAAATGAATGAGATGTTCCTTTAATATTAATTGAGAATCGTCAATTTTTGATTGAAATCATTGATAACCTTTTGGAGATTGATCCGCCCTCGGTAGATACCATATCCAAAAACCACCATTCCCAATATTCCAACCAAAGCAAGTAAAATTCCGAAAATTAAGATTGTGAGGAAGCTTTTATGAAAGAGATAAATCAAGACCATACCTATACTGGCAATGATAAAGAGTAAGCTAAACCAACGGCCAAGATTTTCAATCATATGACGTTGATACCTAATTTCTGTTTCATATCCATTAACAAGTTCTTGTTTTGTAACCATGAAAATCCTCCTGACAAAAATTGAGAATGAAGGGGAAGAGAAGGAGGTTAGTCTACTTCATTCTCAAAATTTTCTACTAGTAAATATGTGCTTTTCTTGAGCTTAGTAATTAAGATGTGGGTCAAAGATACCTAGAGCAACACCGACCAAAGCGACAACAACTAGAAGCAACATAACTTTGTTTGGTGAAACTTTTTTCTTAGACATTAACCACCAGCAAATAGTGATGAAAGTTGCTGTCAAGAGCCCTGGATAAACACCATCAATCTTTTCTTGGATATTTAAAAAGACTTTTCCTTCAGAATTCTCGAATTGAAGGGCTGTTGTAACAGATACCCAAGTTGCTGCTACCGCACCAATAACCATACCACCAACAACGCTAATTGCTTTACGAAGAGCTTGTCCTTTTGGTCCTACTAGGAATTCAACGGCTTTATCCCCCAATTGATATCCTTTGAAGAAGGCAAAGCGCATACCAAAGTATACTAAGAGGTTCCATACGACGATGTAGAAGATAGCACCAGCGACGTTACCACCTTTAGAAAGACCAAGTGCAATCCCCAAAAGAACTGGAATCAAGGTCCCAACGACCAATGAGTCACCGATACCAGCGATTGGCCCCATCAAACCGGCACGCATACCATTGATGGTTTCACCATCTACTGCATCTCCATTTGCACGCGCTTCTTCCAAACCAGCCGTAATCCCTACAACGAGAGAGCCAAGTTGTGGTTCAGTATTGAAGAAGGCAGTATAGGTTTGCATGGCATCTTTTTGTTCTTCTTTTGTATCATACATTTCTTCTACGATTGGAAGCATAGAAGTCAAGTACCCAAAGGTTTGCATGTGTTCTTGAGAGAAACAAGTCAAATGACCATAATACCAATGATGAAATGCTTTTGCTAATGTTTTCTTTGAAATTTTCTTTCTATCAGCCATCTTAAATATCCTCCTCATCATCATCTACGTACACCACTCCAGCCGGAGCTGCTTTCATAGATTTAATCACTTCAAGTTCATAGTAGATTACTGCAAAGATTAATGAAACAACCGCACTAGCTACCAAGTTCAATCCTAGAGATTTAGCCAAGGTAAATCCAACAAAGAATGGAATGAAGTCAGTTGCTTTTGTAACAATTTGTTTCAACAAGATAGCAATACCGACACATGGGAGAAGGGCTCCAACTGTAAAGAGGGCTTTCATCCAGAAACCATCCATAGGCAGGTAAAGTTTCATCAAATCAACCATGTTTTCACCATATTTAGTGATAATCATAGTTGGAAGGAAAGAGAAGAGGAAGTGAGAAATCCAAGGATAAACCCAGTCAACTGCGTAGAGTTTTTTGAAGTTTCCTTCTTCAACAGCTTTCCAACCAATGTGTTGCCAAAGCAAGTTCATTGTAGCTGTACCGTAGAAAAGAACAGTACCGATTGTCCCAACGGCCGCACCGATTGGGGCTGCAGCTGCGGCAATTCCAGCTTCGTCTGTGATGTGATTTGCATGCACAAACAAGATAGCAAGAGGAACACCGATATAAGAGATGGCACGAACATCGGCAGATACGGTTCCACCAGGTGTTACCAAGGCGATATAAACGACTTGAAGGGCAACCCCGACCATAATACCGGTTGTCACATCTCCAAGAATTAAACCTGAAATCAACCCACCGATCAAGGGACGACCGAGTGTATAGTTCCCGATACTGGAACCTCCCATACCAGGCATTGAAGACAAGCTGGCGAAAACAGCAAGCAAGATTGCTTGAATCCATGAAATTGTCATAACAAACGCTCCTTTTGTTTGTAAATTTATTTACCTAACTAATAAAACTGTTAGGTTTAAAAACCAAATTTAGATTTGAAATCATCCCAGTAACCAATTGAAACATCCGGCAACAATTGGAATTTAACCTTGTAACCTGCTGCCTGAATAGCCTGAAAGGCTTCTGCTTCTTCCTGGGTGATGGATTGGTTATTGCCCAATTTCACTGCACCAGGTCTATCATTTGCAGGACCAACGATGATTTCTTTAACATCTCCTGGGACAAAACCTTGATCCACCAAAATTTCCTTCATATCGATTGGGTTTTTGGTAATCAAGAAGTACCGACTGTCAGATTCCGTTACTTTTGCTGACTTTTCTTTAAAGGCTTCTTTTGTCCATACAAAGGTTTTCTTTTCTGATGCGCCTTTGTAAGCTTGGATCAAAACCTTGTTTGATGCTGCTGCATCGTTTACGGCAATCAAACCATCACATGGTTTTTCTTTTGCCCAGCGTGTGACTGTTTGACCGTGAATCATGCGGTCATCAATCCGTACAAATGTTACTACCATAAGGTACCTCCCTATTAAATATCGTCATCATCTTCTTCAGCACTAGTGGCTGAAACTTCAAAAGGTTGTAGTGCAGATTGTGCTTCTGATAAGATAGTTGCTGACAAATCGTCTCCATCCAACACATCCTTCATCACAACTGCTGTCAGGGCCATGGTCAGGTTCATCCCACCAAGAATCAAAGCTCCATCTAGCTTTCCAGCTTCTTCTAGGACAGTGGCTGCCGTGGTTAATGGACTACCACCTACAATATCTGCCAAGACCAGCACAGAATCATCTGCTGTCAATTCTGAGATGCTCTCTCTAAAATCAACTGCAAATTCATCGACTGATTTTCCTTCTTTAAGTCCAACTGCGATGACCTGATTCATCTTGTCACCAGCAAACATAGCTAGCGATGTTTTTAGCCCTTCTGCCAATCCACCATGACTGACTAAAATGAGATATTTCATTTTGCTACACCTCCTTTATTTGACTCCATTGTAGAATATTTGGAAGCGCTTTTACATTGTCAAATGTCACATGATAAACATGACATTTAGCAACAAAAAAATGACATCTGTCACTTGACACAATGTCATCTTATTTTTCTTTAAACTCCTACCTGAAGACTACTTTCAATTTCCCTCTGAATTTGAGGCAAGCGGTTCTCGACATCTTGATCGCGCAAAGCATTGCCAATCAAGTAGTCCAGCTTTTCCAACATTTCTTTAGAGACATTCTTGGGACTACTTTCAACAGCTTGTTCCATTATACGATTCAAGGTCTGATTGGTCAAGGAATCCGTGCCAAAATCATCTACCTGTAGAAGATCTTTACTAGATTGACTTTGGACCACCTGTGGCATAACGGAAATCCCTTGAGATTGAGCAAAGAGGAGTTGTTGAATTTCTGGATCTTCTGTCAACAATTGCATCAATTCCCAAGCTAACTTGGAATGAGGAGTCCGTGCCGACATGGCAAAAGAAGTCGTCGTAACCAAAGTCGCCTTTGTAGCTTTTGACTTAGCAGGCATAGGAATACAGGTCCAGGTGAAGTTTGAATATTTTGAAACATGGTAAGGATAAGGTTTATAGGTTCTATATTGAGCCAAAGTCATGGGATAAAAAGCGACTTTCCCCTGGTCAAAATCTTTGGAACTCACCTTATAGTTCTTATTCAACTCTTCCAATTTTTGTAAAAAAGTCAAAGACTCTTTGACTTCTGGAGCCGTAAGTTTGAGCATCCCACCTTGAAAGAGACTACCCCCATTTGCTGCCAAAGCTTCTTTCCAGGTGTATTCTGTACTCCCAAACTGATCCAATTGACCATCTCCATTGGTATCTTTGGTTAGTTTTTTACAAATTGTATAGAACTCTTCCAAGCTCCAACCTTCCTTGGGAACCTCAATGCCTTCTTTATCCAGCAAATCTTTATTGACACACATCAAAATAGGATTACTTTCATAAGGTAAGGCATAGGATTGCCCCTGATAGACACCTGATTCAAATGCAACAGGATAAAAAGCAGCTTGGTCTTCTTGATTCATATAGCCATTTAACTTTTCTAGAACGCCACGCGCCGCCAATAAGGACAGATCTTGCTCAGAAACCATAAACACATCCGGCGTCTTTCCTGAAACAATCTTTTCTGAGAGCCAGTCTGAATAATCCGACTGTGGAATCCCATTTTCATATTCCACACGGACATTAGGATGGGACTTTTCAAATTTTTGAATCGCAAGATCCAAAGCATGGGAGCGTTGACTGGTCGGTACATCCCAACTAGATCCTGCATAAACGCCTATATGGAGCACGATCGGTTGTTGTTGCCACCAATAAAAACCAGTACTCACAGAGAGCACAAAAAGGAGAACGATTCCCCAACAAAGATGCTTTCGGTTTAATTTCATTCCGTATTTCCTTTTGAAAAATCGCGTCTAGTCACTCCTGTTTGAACTGACCAAATTGCTAATTGCGTTCGATCTCTTAGATTTAATTTCGCCAAAATCGTTGATAAGTAATTGCGCACAGTTCCTTCTGATAAGAAAAGTTTGGCCGCAATTTCTTTGTTTGACTCGCCATAGCCGACTTCTTGAATAATTCGCCATTCTGTCGTACTCAAATCCTTGACGTTGTCCTCATCCACAGCAATAGAGAAATTCGATTTGGCCATTTGAGAGAATATCTGAAAGACCTTGCTAGCGATATTTGGGTTGATCATAGCTCCACCCTGATGCACCACCTTAATAGCCTCATAGAGCTCTTCTGTCGAGGCTCCCTTTAAGAGATATCCTGAAGCACCATACTTGAGTGCACTATAGATAAATTCATCATCGTCAAAGGTTGTTAAAATAATAATTTTGATATCCGGATAGTGTTCTTTTACTTCTTTTGTAGCCAAAACCCCATCCATGCCTGGCATCCGAATATCCATCAGGATCAGATCAGGATGCGTCTGTGGAATACTGGACAAGACATGATTCCCATCTTCCACTGTAGCTACCACTTCGATGTCGGAGTGAGCCGACAAAATAATTTTCAAAGATTCTCGAATTAAGGCTTGGTCATCTGCCACCATTACTTTTATCACCATATCTTATCTCCCCTCTTGATATTTTGGTAAACTGACACGTGTAAAAAATCCATCGCTACTTTCAAATTGAAGCTGGCCTCCTAGAATTGAAATACGCTCCATCATCTGTTTGAGTCCATAACCATAAGTTAAGGTTTCAAACCCAACTCCATTATCTTGCAAAGCGATCAAATAATTCTCTTTATCCTCAAAAAAATGGAGTTTTAGCTGGCTGGCGTGACCGTGGCGAACCGCATTGGTCATAGACTCTTGAATCACACGAAAGATCGTATCTTCAATCATGACATCCATATCGACATCTACCCATTCATAGTTTAGATCAACTTGTAAGTTGGAAAGAATTTGATACTCGCGGATGGTCTTTTCTAAAGCATCTTTGAGAGTTCGTCCCTCAAGGGCTCCCGGACGAAGACGATTAAGAGAACCTCTCACATCTTGGATCCCTTCGCGGACAACTTCTGACACATTTTTTACCTGTTCTTTTGCCCGATTTGGGTCGATATCAATCAAGACCCCAACAGCATCTAAACCTGCTGAGATTCCTGTTAGTGCGTGCCCCAAAGTATCGTGAATCTCACGAGCAATCCGCTTACGCTCCCGATCCTCTGCAATCTTCTCAGACAGGGCCATATAATTGTTCAACTCCGTATTAACCTTGGACACCATGGCCAATTCTTCCTCTACTTCGTGGTTCTCCGCAAGGACGTTCATAATATAAAACAAAAGTGAAATAATGAAGAGTACCATATTCGAGGCATATAGGGAATTCTTTAAGAAAAAGGCCAGAATGCGGATAGATTCAGGATAAAAATGAATATAGACATCTAAGGATGGAATCGGGAAGAAAAGCGAAAAGACATCTGAATTTGTCACAAGTAGCATCAAGAAGCTCACTAGGATAAAGGCAAACCAATACTTCCGATCTCTCTTGGTATTCAACTCTTTGGAACCATAGAAGATATCCGCAAAAACCAAGAGAATGAGCCCGTTATAAGCTACATTTTGAACCCACATCAGAAGCAGCATCAGGAGAATCTCCAGAATATTCCTCTTATCAAAAATAGACCATCGACTCGTTTGAGGCCGATATCGACTCATCGATATCAAAGCAATCCCAGCAAACAAAACTGCAGACAACCAAAAAGTCGTAGATGGAGCAAAGGGAATACGCTCTAGACGCTCTAATAATAGAGAAGCTTGGCGTTGAGCTATGATATAGTTGGTTGCTTGAAGATAGATGATACTGTTTAGCATAACAGCGATAAAATTGACGACCATAAGAATGGCCAAACTGTATCGAACACCTCTAAACTTTCTCATTACTGCCACCCATTCACATCAAACTGATCAATGTTTTCCTTTGTCATCATTTCAACTGGAATGCTCACCTCTTTGGTATAGCTCTTCCCTTCAGCAATATCTTGAATAACCTCCATCACGCGGTCTCCCATCTTCAAAGGGGACTGAGCAACGGTTCCCACAACATCATCCGTCGAGTGCAACAAAGATTTCATATCTGGTGAACCATCGATTCCATAAATCGCAATGGGGTAAGTTATTCCTTGCTCCTTAATTGCAGCCAGAGCTCCTATAGCTGAGCGATCATTTAAGGCAACCAAGGTATCAATTTCAACCCCTGATTGTAAAAAATTCTGGACAGCCGGCATGGCGATTTCCGTTTGCCCCTTGGTTTCCAGTTCCGATACAATCTGATAAGAACTGTTCTCCTCAATAGTGTCTTTAAACCCCTGAATCCGCGTATCTGCTGAAACAGTCCCCTTATGTTCCAAAAGGAGGACCCGAGCACTAGAAGAACGTTTCATCAACTCTTTAGCAATCAATACTCCCGCTTGGTAGTTATCGGATACAATACTTGCATCTGGCTTAAAATTCTTCAGTTGGGTATCGACCGCAATGATTTTAATTCCTTGTTTTCTAGCTTTTTCAAGAGCAGTTAAAATTGACTGGCTATCCCCCTTGACCGGATTGATCACTATCATATCAACTTTTTGAGCACAAAAATCATCAATCTGTTGGCTCTGTCTTTCTTCGTCCAATTCTGGATCTCGGACGTAAACAAGAGCTCCTCTTTCATCGGCAATTCGACTAATTTCCGAATGAATACTTTTATAGAACCCATTGTTCATGGTCATATAGGTGACACCAATTTTAGTCTGATCCTTGATGCCACTTGTTTGACAACGGCCGAAAACCCATAAGAGAACACAGACCACTGGAATCAGCAGTAATAGACGCTTTATCAGCCATTTCAACAATTCTATTTTCTCTTTATTTTTCTTCAAATTTCATTCCTTTTCTGAAAATTTTGAATATATATTACTTTATTCTACTACTTTTTCAAAAAAAGTGCTTGATTTTATTGTACAAGTGCATTTATTTGACCTATTTAAGAATTAATTTCCGAACAATACTACAAAAACAATAGAAAAAGCTGGTCTATAGGCGAACCAGCTCTTCTATTTGATTGATATTAAAATGGAAGTTCCTCTTCTTCCAAGACCAAATCTGCTAAGTCTTGTCCTGCATTATTTTCACGCATAGCACGTTGGGCACGGCTTTCTAAGAGTTGGAAACCTGTACAGAGAACTTCTGTTACATAGTTGGTCTGGCCATTCTTCTCAAACTTACGGGTACGAAGTTCCCCATCCACAGAAATGAGACTACCCTTGCTTCCATAACTAGCCAAGGTTTCAGCCAATTTGCCCCAGACCACAATATTGATGAAGTCTGCTTCACGTTCCCCATTTTGATCTTTATAACGGCGATTCACTGCGATAGTTGCTCGTGCAACGGACTTGTCATTGTTGGTTTTGTGCAATTCTGGTGTAGACGTCAAGCGTCCAATCATAATAACTTTATTATACATTTTTCATCCTCCTACTTATCTATTCGAAGGTAAAAGAAAAAAGTTACAAAATTTGTAACTTTTTTAAAAATAATGTTAATCTCTATGAATCATAAATCCAGTGGCCTGTTGATTAGCCATGATGGTCATATCTGTGATTTGTACACGTCGTGGTTGACTGGTTACATAGACAACAGCATCTGCAATATCTTGCGCCTGTAAGGCTTCAAGTCCCTGATAGACCGTCACCGCCCGTGCCTCATCTCCATGGAAACGGACCTTAGAAAAGTCAGTCTCTACAATACCAGGCTGAATGGTTGTCACCTTGATATCTGTAGCTATGGTGTCAATCCGAATCCCATCTGAAAAAGTTTTGACTGCAGCCTTGGTTGCTGAATAGACTGCTGCACCAGCGTAGGCGTAAATACCTGCGGTTGAACCCATATTAATGATATGGCCTTGATTTGCAGTCACCATAGAAGGCAAGAGACAACGAGTAACAGCCATCAAGCCCTTGACATTGGTATCCAGCATGGTCAGCATATCCAACTCTTCATAGTCCTGATAGGGTGCTAAACCGAGAGCCAGCCCAGCATTATTAACTAAAATATCAATCGAACCTACTGCTTCAAGAATTTCTGAACAAACAGTTTTAACCATTGTCATATCGGTCACATCAAGGGGAAAGGTCCAAACTTTTTGATTTGGAAAAGCTTTTGCAAACTCAGTTTTAAGAGATTCGAGTCTTTCTGTTCGACGCCCTGTAAGAACGATATTTTCACCTTTTTCTAGATAGGCACGCGCAATAGCTTCACCAATACCTGATGTTGCACCTGTTATCACAACATTTTTTGCCATCTTACTTTCTCCTATCTAACTTAACAAATTTAAGCTGTCCAGTGTTTTGCTGGGTCAAATGGTGTTCCGACAACTTGGTCTTCTGACAATTCAATGACGCCACGCTTTTGTGGAGCATTTGGTAAGGCAAGTTCACGAGGACTGCACATCATCCCAAAACTCTTTTCACCACGAAGTTCCCCTGGGAAAATGAGATTCCCTTTTGGCATCATAGCTCCTGGAAGAGCAACAATGGTTTTTAAACCGACATGCGCATTAGGAGCTCCTGCAACGATTTGCACTGTCTTATCACTCGCAACTGCCACTTGGCAGATATTGAGGTGATCACTATCTGGATGTGCCACCATTTCTACGATTTCACCAACGACAAATTTCGGTTCCTTGTCATTGATAATCTTTTCGGTAAAATCTTGAACTTGCAATTCTTGGTTCAAACGTGCTACTTGCTCGTCAGTTAAAAAGACTTGCCCGCGCTCAGCGATTTCAAACATGCTAGAAACTTCAAAAATATTCCAAGCAACAGTTTGACCAGTTTCCTTTAGGAAAACACGCGCTACATTGCCTTTACGCTCAACATCTAGTTTGGCATCGCCACTGTTTTTCACGATGACCATAAGGACATCACCGACATGTTCTTTGTTATATGTAAAAATCATTCTTTCTTTTCTCCTATTTTAATTCTGCTAAAAAGTCGTTTATTTGTGCCTTGGTTTTACGGTCACGATTGACAAAGCGTCCAATCTCCTTGTCCTTATCTAAAACAACAAGACTTGGAATCCCGTATACATCCCATAGTTTTGCAAGTTCCATGTACTCATCTCGGTCTACTCGTATAAAGGTAAACTCTGGATTGATCTCTTCAATCTCTGGCAGAGCTGGATAGATATAGCGACAATCGCCACACCAATCCGCAACAAAAAGGAAGACCTTCTTGCCATCCTGTTCTACTAGATTTACTAATTCTTCTATACTCTTAGGAGAAATCATATGACTTCCTCCTCGTAGATGAGATCCTCATCTTCGTAGACAAAGGTATAGTGACGACCATCTTCAAAAATAACACCACCAACAAGACGTTCTAAGCTACTTTCGTACACTTGGACATAGAGAGTTCCAATCTCACCCATTTCTGAGAAATAGTCTCGCACAATAGCTGTCAACTCTTCCTGGTTCTTCATGAGTTTGTGATCATCAGCGACTTTCTTAGCACCAAAGGCAAGTGCTCCAAGCCCTGCCACGACTAAACCTGTTTTAATAATATTTTTCGTTTTCATGCTAACATTGTAACACAAAAAGGCTCAAGGAACAATGAAAAAGGGAGTCCCACTCCCCTTTCTAATTTCTAAAAATTAATAATTTCTCTCACCAAACAAACCTTCTGGTAAATCATGGAATCCCTTGCCTGTCTTGAAATTTTCAAACTTGCCTAGCAAGAACTGGTAGGCATCCAAACGGCTCTCATAGCGAATCACGGCATCTTTAGCACGCTCATCTTGATCTTCTTCATAGACCTTTTGGCTTTCCTTGAGCGCCATATCATTAATCATGATTTGGGTATTAACCCAGGCTTCAAATTCTTTCATAAATTGTTGTTCGTAACTCATTTTTTCTCCTTATTCTAATCCACGGAAAAAGTCGCTATCAATCTCACGATAGGGTTGAATATCCTGAACATACTCCAAGACTCCTTGAAATTCTCCATTTTCATCGTGTACAGCAGCATAAGTGATATGGACAAACTTTCCACGTGATTCTGACTTGAACCACATCTCGTACTTGTCTTTTTTCCCTTCACGAAGATCTTGCATAATCGCTTTGACTTTCTCCAAATACTTGGGCGGATGACATAGTTCGACATTTCGTCCAACTTGGGACGGTGTTCGCTTGAAAATCATTTCATCCGCTGGAGTATTGTCATTATAATACTGGAAAATATCATCCTTATTAACAAAGGTAATCTCCATAGGCAGGTGGTTGAGGATAAGATTAGCTTGTTCAACTGAAAGATAGCCATTTCCAAAAGCCTGTTGACTATGGCGGTCTACTACCGCTTCCTTTTCCTTAGGTGTGAAGGTGATGGTAAACTGACCTTCTGGTGTATCGATCACTTGCTGAACTTGTCCATCTACAGTTTCTAGCTGAGTTGGCTCTTCTATACTTTTTTCCTCAACAAAACTTTGACGTTCAGGAACCCATTTTTCAGATGGCCGGATGATAGCATAGCCATAAGCATCACTTTCCTCGGCAATCTGAATCCAGTCATCCTGGGTAAAGGATTCGAGCAGAATCATGAGGAGGATGGACTCTTCCTTGAAAATCATACTCTCAAATTCAGTCGCAAAAGCCTCAAAATCTGCCTTTACAATACTAATGGATGTTTCTGGTAGTGACCTAACTGTCCCCAAGGCTTTTTGATAGAGTTCCCTAATCTGATCATCGACTCCCCACATGACTTTTGGAGGCGAATCATGTCCATAACGCTCCATGATAGGAAAGAAGAGTTCTTCCTTACGCTGGTAGTGACGGTCGAACTGACCTACAAGCCCCATCTGACGAACCAACCCCTTACGCATCTCCGCAAGCATTTCCTCATCTTCCATAGACTCATACGTGTCTAACAATCTTCGAACACGAATCAAGGCAGCACGGAGGGCTAGATTTTCATCCTTAAAAACACGCACAGGATGACCTGGATGCTCTGTATCTTCAACTTCGACGCCCTTAACAGCATTTTTAAAGAGATTAGCATGCACATCACAAAGTTCCATGACATCTTCAAAGGTAACGCCTGAGTCCGAGTTCATCAACTCGTGCTCCATGAGAGAAATCTCGATAGCTGATACACCTGTAAAGGTTGCATCAAAGCGTTCCTGAACAGATTCAGGGGAGGCTCCATTATGCAATTCTAATAAAATATCCCGTAGGATATGAATACGTTCATCTGCCATTAGTCTATTCCAATCACTTCGTAACCATTTGCTTCAAGTGTGCGTACAATCTTATCCATAGGGGTTCCCTCCAGTTTAGACCCCTGTTTGAGCGATACTTTTCGTCCGACTGTATTTCGCATCAAAGGATTTGCAAGAGGTTTAAAACCGAGTTCTACTAGGATATCTAAAACTTCTGGATGCTTGTCCACAACTTCCGCAACAGGAATAGATACATCAATGATATTGTCCATCATAACCTCCATCATATTCTCTAACAGTTTTTTCTTTTTTATTATACCACAAGGGCAAAGATTAAAAAACTAGCAGTAGAAGACTTGCTAGTTTATTTCGTATAATTTCATTATTTCTAATTATATAGACTTTTCCTAGTAAAACCTCAAAGTCTTATCTTTACCATGATCATCAGAGAAGTTTGAAAAACCAATCTATGATCTTGAAAAGAATCTTATAGAACAGTAATTGGAAGGCGAAAGAGATTAGGAACCAGAGTATTTTTATCAGACCAACAATTGGTGTTATAAAAAGAAGAGTGAAGAGCCTCCAAAAAGATTTCATTCTTTATCCTCCGGTTTCATTAACCAAGTAGCTGTATCCATAAGCTTATCTACGAGAAATAATTTCCCCAAACTAACTACTGTGTTTTCATCTTTTTTTATGGTTTCTGCAACTTTTAAAGCTTGCCTTGTAAGAAGATAATTACCATAGGTTTTGGCCAACACTTTTATGAATCCCATGTCAATCTCCTTCTATGATTTCCACTTCTTTTCGAATAGTGGCAACATCTCTTTGATATTGTGCTTCATCGTAGTTAATCAATTTGGACAATTCTTTTTGCAATCTTTCTCCCATGGGCTTCATGGTCGCAAAGGTTAAGCCACCTGATAGGACTCCACCTAAGATAGGAATAACTTTCCCCATCCCCTTAGCCAATCCTCCCTTGGTCAGATTCACTCCAAAGATTTTCAGAACTTTTTCCAAAATTGGATACCAAAGAGTCTTTGTCAAAGCCTTTTTGTTTACGATTTTCATCACTTGCTTAGCAACTGTAACACCACCAGAACGAAGTAGAGCGCCCGCACCATTTACTCCCAACATCACTCCCAGATAGAGCAAGAGCGTATTTTTGGCTTCTTCACTCAATTCATTTCGTGAAGCCCAAAGATCATCATAGCCGTAAATATAGCCTAGCTCCTGAGCTAGTTTCAGTGAAAATGCGTAAAACTGGGCTACATCTGTCGGAATGGTAACGGCCATGGCAATACCTCCAGGTAATCCAGCCAAAACAGATGTCCCACTTGCTAGCAATACATTATCTCTAATACATGCATTAGCCACTCGATCTAAGGTTTCCTGAGGTAATAAAGCTGTCGGCCCTTCTTCCAATAATCTAGGAATATCCTTTGAAGCCACTTCCTTAGAGAATTTGTCCATTAAAAATTTTGACCGGTTCACTTTGACGACAGGAAGTTTTACTACCTGTTGCAACACTTGCATCGCCACATCTTCTTTAGCCATCTCTATCTCCATTTTTCATTCATATCAAGCTTTATCTTATCATATTTATGGAATAAATGATATTTTCAAGATTTATTTTATTTTCTGAATTTCTATTTATATAATCTGACTAGACAATGACCGACTTATAGCCACAAAAAAGAGGGTTGCCCCTCTTTCTACTTAGTTTTTATCCAGATTGCGTAGTATCTCGTCAATCTTATAAGTCCATAATTTCTTTTTTCTTTCGATCAAACTCTTCCTGAGATAATATATCTGCATCTAAAAGTGATTTGAGTTTAGTAAGAGCTTCGATTTGCTCATCAAAAGATAAACTTGGTTTAGTTGCTTTTTCATCTAACTGTTGTGCCATATTCATACCAAAAATCATCTCCGCACCATCTCCTAGCCCATGTTGTTCGATCCCTGATGCGACTTTTTGTTGTGCAGCAATATTAGAAGCTTTCTGCGACACATCATCAAAGGCCTTTAGATTCATCTTATTTGATGAAAATTGTTTAACCAGTTCCTTAGATTCTGGTGAGAACTCAATATTAGCAATAGCAACTTTTATAATTTCAAACCCAAAACGATCTTTCCAAGTACCAGCATACTGTTCATCATTCGATACTTGTTTTGCAAGTACTGATGCTTGTGATGGTAGCTGTGAGATACGATAAGTTGTTGATAACGAATTAAGGGCAACGGTAAAGGATTGAAGAAATTCCGTGACTATCTGAGCCCTTGCTTGAGCACTATCAAAGCTATAGTAGGTTACATTTGCAGGAAGGAAATTTTTTACAAACTTGATAGCATCCGTAATTTGAATAGAAAAAGTTCCAAAAGCGCGTACTTCTAAGTCTGTTCCATAAAACAAGTCGTTATACATAACCGGACCACGAGTACCAAACCTAATATCGCGAATTTCTCTCAAATTGACAAAACAAATCTGTTTTTGCTGATCACTTTGTCCGCCAAATCCAACACGATTAACAACATTATCAAACAGTGATTTTTTTAGACCATCACCATTAAAAACACTACTCTCCCCATTTTGATATTCATATCCACCTGGTTCAGTGATAATTTCTTCTATTCCAGACTGACTAAAAATAAAAGCAGCAGTATTTTCAGGAATAAATATCTTAGACCCATTTGAAATGACACCTATAGACCCCTGACTATTAACTCCTCTACCATTATTACTGACTTGAAGAACACCCGGGCTTATAGCTGTATGTTCATCAAAAGCCTGAACTGTAATAATCTCCTTCCATTGATCTGCAAAAGTACCACTAAATGAATCTGTAAATGCTTTAATTATTCCCATATTTCATCTCCTACAAGGTCTGTTCCATATCACAAAAACTACATTTGACAGTTTGTTTTACGGTTCCAGACAGAGGAGCTCCACAAAAACTGCATTTAGTAGATAGTTTCTCTGGTTCTGCATCCTTAATACCAAGCCCTGCTTTGAAAGTGTCAAACGTATCTTTTAGAGTCTCTGCCAAAATTTCTACACCAAATAAGCTATTATCACCCAAGGTTGCAAAGTTGCTTGTATCACCAGAGATTAATTTAATAATATTCGTTGCCCACTTTTCAGTATCCTTAGTATTAGAGAATGAGAAGATAACTTGTCCACCATTATAATAGATTTCTAATCGTTTCATACCATTGGATTTTGTAACTGAAACTTGTGGTTTCCCCTCAAAAACCTTAATTTGGTTAATTGGTATAGTAGTTTGAGCTTTTTTTCCTCCAAAAATACCTTTTTTGATATGTATCAAGTGTAAATTTGTTAAAATGAGCTCATCAGTATACATACTATTTTTCCCAAAACTAACATGTTCACTATTCATAACCATGTATTCATGAGGTAACAATTGATAGTCCATCCCGAACTCCATTCTTCTTATTAAAGACTAGCTTTCAACTGTTCTACTTGATCGTGTAGAGAATCACGATATTCCTTTAAAAACTGAATTATTTCCTCTTTTCCTTGAATAGGTGCTTTCTTCAATGGACCATATTGTTTTTTCTGTTCTTCCATTTCTTTTTTAGTAGCATCTTTTAATTCTTGGATAGAAGCACTATCTTCTAAAGCAGTTCCCTTAAAGGCTTCATCAGTTTCTGTATAGTAATTATTGATAATTTTCTCACACATAGTCAAATAATCTTCATAAGTTTTGATAGATTCAATTGTCTCATCACTGACATCTTGTGGATTAAAGTCACTAGAACCTAATTTATCTTTTGCTTTATCTAAAAATCCTTTTTTCCCAGAACTTTCCGTTTTACTATCACTAGATGAATTACTTGTTTTTTCAGACAGAGAACTACAAGCAACTAGAGTAGAAACGGACAGACATAGTAAAGCTAAACGACAAACTTTTTTTACATTATTCATTAATAGAATCTCCTTTTATTTATGAAATTATCATATCATATTTCCTAAAAAAAAAAAGCATTTTCTGATTAGAAATATTTTATAAATACAGAATCCCATTTTTAAAAGAATATTTTTCCGTTTTAAATTCCACCTATTTTCCACACAAAAAAGAGGGGGCCCCCTCTTTCTGCTTAATGTTTATCCAGATTGCGTAGCATCTCGTCAATCTTGTTTCCATATTCGATGGATTCGTCTTTGACGAAAGTTAAGTCTGGAATTTTGTACAATTTCAAATTGCGACCAAGTTCACGTTTGATAGTACCAGTTGCTTTTTCAAGTCCGACTTGAGCTTTTTGATTATCTGAAGCCAGGTTACTCAAAATAGTGTAGTAGACCTTAGCAACAGACAAGTCACCTAGCATCTGAACATCAGTGATAGTCACACCTTGGACTCGCGGATCACGGACTTTCTTTTGCAAAATCTCATTGACTTCGCGCTTGATCTCCATGCCTACACGATCCGTACGGAAATGATTTGCCATATTTCTTCCTTTCTCTCAATTGAACCAAAAGCTAGGCCAGCAGACCTAGCTTTTCTTAAGTTATTGATTTTCAATTCAAATTGAAACGAAGTTCAATTTGAACTCATCTGCTTCTTTCGCCGTGGTGAAAGTGCTTGGACTTATAATTCAGTTCAATCACTGCTTATTTTTGAGCCTAGAGTCTCAAAAATAAGCAATGAAACCATGGGTTTGCTTGCGTCCCTCACCACTTAAGAAAGGAGCAGAAATTTATCTCTTGATTTCTTCCATGATGTAGGCTTCAATCACATCATCCATCTGGATATCATTGTAGCCATCAATCATAAGACCACCTTCACGGCCGTTTGTAACTTCTTTAACGTCATCTTTATAGTGTTTCAAGCTAGCCAGAGCGCCATCGTAAATAACAACACCATCACGGATAACACGGACTTTAGAGTCACGGGTAACTTTACCGCTGGTAACCATGAATCCTCCGATTGTTCCCACTTTAGATACCTTGAAGGTTTCTCGGATGATCGCTTCACCAATAACTTTTTCTTTAAATTCTGGGTCAAGCATCCCTTTCATGGCTTCTTCCATCTCTTCGATAACCTTGTAAATAATACTGTGGAGACGGATTTCTACATCGTCAGCTTCTGCTTGTTGACGAGCTTGTGGTGTAGGACGCACGTTGAAACCAACGATAAAGGCATTTGAAGCCTCGGCAAGAGTCACGTCAGATTCATTGATAGCACCAACTGCTGAGTGAACAATGGTTACTTTAACGCCTTCCACATCAATCTTTTGAAGTGATGCAGAAAGAGCTTCAACAGAACCTTGTACGTCGGCTTTGATGATGACGTTAACTGACTTGAGTTCTCCTGCTTTAAGGGTATCAAAGAGGTTTTCAAGGCTAACACGTTGAGTAGCTTGACGTTGCTTCATAAGAGCACGTTTGGCACGTTCTTCACCAGCTGCACGCGCAGATTTTTCATCTTCGTAAACAGCAAAGTGGTCACCCGCCATTGGCGCTTCGTTCAAACCAGTGATCGATACTGGTGTTGATGGGCCTGCGACCTTCACACGACGTCCGAGGTCGTTGGTCATAGCACGGACACGTCCGAAAGTATTTCCGACAACGATTGGATCTTGAACGTTCAAAGTACCTTGTTGAACAAGGAGGGTTGCAACCGCACCTTTACCTTTATCCAAACGAGCTTCAATAACAGTACCAATGGCACGAACTGTTGGGTCTGCTTTGAGTTCTTGGATTTCAGCCACAAGAAGGACAGTTTCCAAGAGTTCATCGATATTTTGGTTGAACTTGGCTGAGATTTCTACGAACTCAGAATCGCCACCCCAAGCTGTTGACATAACACCATGTTCAGCCAATTCACCGATAACACGTTCTGGATTAGCACCTGGTTTATCGATTTTATTGATAGCTACGATGATTGGGACATTAGCTGCTTTTGAGTGATTGATGGCTTCGATAGTTTGAGGCATAACCCCGTCATCTGCCGCTACGACCAAGATGGTAATATCGGTAACAGAAGCACCACGCGCACGCATAGAGGTAAAGGCTGCGTGTCCTGGTGTATCAAGGAAGGTAATCTTCTTACCATTTTCCTCAATCTGATAGGCACCGATATGCTGAGTGATACCACCGGCTTCACCTGTTGCAACACGAGAATTACGAAGGGTATCCAAAAGGGTTGTTTTACCATGGTCAACGTGTCCCATGATCGTTACAACCGGTGGACGCTCTACGAGTTCATCTTCATTGAGATAACCCTCTTCAGCAAAGAAACGTTCAATATCAGCATTGTCGACTTCAACCTTTTGTTTCGCATCAATACCGTAATCTACCATGAGGAGTTCGATTGTTTCACCGTCCAAGGACTGGTTTTGTGTCGCCATCACACCCATCATGAAGAGTTTCTTAACAATCTCAGCTGGTTCGCGTTTGATACGTTTTGCGATTTCCGCAACGGTCATACCATCTGTATATTCAAATTCTGTTGGCAATTCATGGAACTTACGCTCTGTAACAGGTTTTGGTGCCTGATTACGGTTATTTTTGTTATTGCCTTTTTTATTCTTTTTGTTATTGTTCCAGTTACTATTTCTTTGATTTCTCACTTGATTTTGACTACTTCGATTCTTTTGTTGTTTTCTAGGACCATCTTCTTCGTGATCGTAATCATCACGATCTTTGTCTGGTCGGGCTTGTTTCTTACGACGTGTATCCACTACAGGTTCTTTAGCTGCAGGAGCAACTTCAACCACTGGTTGAACTGGCTGCGCTTGTTCAGCTAATTTAGCAGCTTCTTCAAAGATTTCCTCAGGTTCCTTGCGTTTGTTTGCTTGGGCCAAGGCTTCTTTAGCTGCTTGAGTTTGCTTGAAGCGTTCCTCACTTGAACGAGCATATTCTGCATTTTGCTCTGCCTTTAGAGCAGCTGCACGGGCTTTAAAGTCAACACGTGGGCCAGCTTGATTTGGACGTTTGTCCTCTTGCTTGCGGCGATCATTTCCGCGATTTTGCTGACCTTGTTGTTTTTTACCTTGATCATTGAATCGACGGTTGTCACGATTGCCTTGACCTTGTTTACCACCATTACGGTTATCTTTTTTTTGACGATTCCCATTTTGTTGATGGTCACGGTTATTACTCTTATTTTGCTTGCGTCGTTCAGCCTGCTCTTTTGCACGTGCTTCACGCTCAGCCTTGAAGTTTCGACTCTGCGGTTTTGCTGGTGCCACTTTTTCTTCTTTAGGGGCAACAGCTGCTGCTGGTTTTGGAGCCACAGGTTTCGATTCTACCTTTGGAGCAGGAGCAGGTTTAAAACTTGCTACGATTTTTGAAGCAGCTGCTTCCTCCACACTTGATGAGTGGTTTTTTACATCCAAGCCCAACTCTTTTGCACGCGCTACAACTTCTTTACTTTCTTTTCCAAGTTCTTTTGCGATTTCGTACAATCTTTTCTTAGACAAATCATGTCCTCCTCTTCTATTCCATAAGAGACCTCATTTTCTTTGTAAATCCAGCATCTGTCACAGCCAAAACTTTTCTTGATTTTCCGACTGCTATGCTTAATTCCAGTGTTGAAAACACGGTAATAACTTCTACTTGATAATAATGACTTTTATCCTGAATCTTCTTGGTCAGGTTGGGACCAGCATCATGGGCGAGAAATACCAGCTTTACTTTCTGGTCTTGGATAGCCTTAACGACCATCTCTTCACCCGAGATGATTTTCCCTGCTCTTTGAGCAAGTCCCAAGAGATTGGCAATTTTTTGTTTATTCAAGTCCTAACTCTCTTCTTTTCACTTTGTGATCGACATAGGCAATCAACTCGTCATAAAAGCTTTCTTCAACTTCCATACTAAAGCTACGGTTAAAGACTTTTTTCTTTTTGGCCTCAAGGGCTTCTGCATTGTCTAGCTTGATATAAGCGCCACGACCATTAGCCTTGCCTGTCGGGTCAATAAAGACCTGTCCTTCTTTGTTCTTGACAATACGGAGTAAATCTCGTTTATCAATCACTTCATTGGACACAACAGACTTGCGCAAAGGGATTTTTCTAGTTTTCATCCTTCCCTCCTCTGATCAGCTTTTATTCTTCGACCAATTCGTCTATTTCTACCTGGCCAGCTTCTTCTGCTGCTTCCATGGCTTCAAACTCACTTGCAGACTTGATATCGATACGGTAGCCTGTCAAATGAGCTGCCAAACGAACGTTTTGTCCACGACGACCGATCGCAAGAGAAAGCTTGTTATCTGGCACAACGACCAAGGCACGTTTGCTGTCGTTTTCATCAAAGATAACTTGGTCAACTTCAGCAGGAGCGATAGCGTTGTAGATAAATTCAGCTGGATCGGCTACCCATTCGATAACGTCGATGTTTTCTTCGATTGGAACCATACGATCGCTCTTGGCATCGTAGCGAGCTGGGTGGAATTTGCTAGTGATTTTCTTGATGTTAGCACCACCACGTCCGACGATTGCCCCGATCGCATCCACGTTTGGATTGTGGCTACGAACAGCAACCTTGGTACGGTCACCTGCTTCACGAGCAACACTCATGATTTCAACAGTTCCGTCATAGACCTCAGGAATTTCTTGTTCCATCAAACGTTTAATCATTTCTGGATGGCTACGGCTCACAAATACGTTCACACCACGAGGATTGTCTTCAACCTTGTAGACATAAACTTCGATACGATCATGAGAAGCAAAAACTTCTCCAGGGATTTGGTCTTGTTTTGACAATTGAGCTTCGATGCTGCCAAGGTTGACATAGATAAAGCGATTGTCGAAGCGCTCCACTGTACCTGACATGATTTCTTGTTCATGCTCTTTGTAAGTGTTGTAGGTGATAGCACGTGTTTGCTTGCGCATTTTTTCCATGATGGTTTGTTTTGCAGACTGGGCTGCTACACGACCAAACTCACCTGGTGCTTCTTCAAATTTAATCTTGTCCCCAAGCTCGTAAGCTGAGTTAATGGCAAGAGCATCTTTCAAGCTGATTTCCAAACGGCTATCAAATACTTCATCAACTACTTCACGAACAGTATAAACTGTAAAGTCACCTGTCTTTTCGTTGAAATCAATGGCTACACTGTCAGACTGCCCATAGCGTCTGCGATAGGCTGAACGAAGTGATTCCACCACTGCATCAATGATGTCTTCTTTTTTGATTCCCTTGTCTTCTTCCAAAATGCGGAAGGCCTCTAGCATTTCTTTACTCATCTTCTATTCACTTTTGAATCTTCAAAAGCTTCCTTTCTTTTACTATAATTTTACTGCTAAACGTGCTTTTGATACCAAACTGTATGGGATTTGGACTGTTTTCTTACGAGTCTTGTCCATATACTCCATAGTCAACTCATCCTCTTCAAAGGCTAGCAAGGTTCCTTCAAAGACCTTTTGCTTATCGATGGCTTGGTAAAGTCCAACATGGATGTATTTCCCAACTGCTCCGGCGACCGCTTCCTTGGTTTTCAAAGGACGCTCCAAGCCTGGACTGGTGATTTCTAGGAAATATTGTTCTGGGAAGGGATCTGGCTTGATAGTATCTAGGACAGGACTGATAATCTCTGTCAAGTCCGCTGTGTCGTTCAAGGTAATTCCCTCTGGTTTATCTACAAAAATACTAAGAATCATGTCACTGCCAATCTTTCCGTACTCGATATCAACGAGTTCAAAGGGAGCTTCAATGACAGGTTCTACGACTTCTCTGACTAATTCTACGATAGTTGCGATTGCGTCCACCTCCTCATAAGCAAGAGGCGAAGATATTTCCCCGCCTCACTTTCTCATATTCTTACTTACAGTATAGCACTTTTGACTACTTATGTAAAGTATAAGCACTCAGAAGTATGCGGTAGAATTTTTTAGAACGCCTAAATTCATACATTTTTTAGGAGAACATCACCGAGTTTTAAAAAAAGACTGGACAAATTTCTTGCCCAGCCTTGACATTGATACACTTATTAGGTATCATTAATTAAAGACTGAGTAAGAAGGTCGGTTTCTTACTCGGTAAGCCGAGAAGTGTTAGCGCACTTTTCGGCTTTTTTTATTCGATTAATTTAAGTAGATTATAACACATTTTTACACACCGTGCAAGCATTTTATGTTTGATTGTAGCACAAAAAGGCCTTCTTTTACAAAGGTTATTGTTATATAACTTTTTGCACAATTTGTTATATACTTCTATTGTTTTCTGAAGTAGGATACCCTTTTACTATCAGGGTAACATTGATATCTAGATGTACTTTCTTTACACGTTTTACTCATTCTTTTTTTAATGGTGTAAGCAGAAACTTCCTCTAAAGAAATAAATTTTTCATAATCTTCTCTCCAGTTACCAAAGAATAGTTCCCTCAAAGAATCCTCATAATTCAAAACAATTATCCGACTCATCGTTTCAGCTCCAGCAAGTGTCCAGTACATTCCTCTTTTTTTCATTCTATAAGTGACCTTACGATGCTGACTCTCCATTATCCCTATTCCTGCATGACTGAATCCTCTTTGTTCGGCTGGTTTAGTGTATTGGAAATTTCTCAATATTTTACTCTTGAACCTCTCAAATGACTCTTGTTCTTCTTCTGTTTCGATATAACTTTCAGTCGTATCCAGAACAGTTCTCATCAACTGCTTATCATGTTGCTTAATCGCCTGGAAAGCTCTATCTAATAGTTCTTCAGAGTAAAATTTTAAATAATTCTTCAACTCCTTATTTACATGGTACTCATCCCAAAAATGTTCATGTCGTTTAATTCGCAAAACCTTCGCAATTTCTTTGAAAACATAGGGTGTATATCCATGACCTCCATCAGAGTTCGTAATCAATAAAGTCTGATCCGTAACTTCGTAATTATTGAATAGATAATCAATTACCTGCTCCCTCACTAAGCGATTGTCAAGACCAATAAATTCCTTCTTGTCCTGGAGTTCAAATCGATTGCTCCCAACTTTCTGGCTTCCTGTATGGACTACAAAATGTGATAAATCATAATGTTTATTATCCTTCTGTGTGTCACGTGCTTTGACCATCACACCATCACCCTCAATATAAATAACCTGGGCTTTTCTTTTGCTAACTTCTTTATTCTCTTCATAATATCGATAGTCCTCTCTTTCCTCCAATAACTTCTCACAAATTTTTACAGCTTTTACTACAATTGGCTTTGTAATAGAGATGTGATAAGTCAATTGGATTACCTGAGTTACTTTATCATATGGCATTAAAGTAGATAATTTGGCCACCTGATACATAAATTCCCAGGAGAAGCGGACGTTCTTCTGAAGTCCTAACTTTTCATCTACTGGAATGACCCAATGATCTCCCTTTTTCCAACGTCTTCTTCTAAAAGTAAACTCTCCAAATGTAAAAGCGACGGTTCGCTCCATTGAATGAATACAGGTATAGCCCTTTGCTTTCATGACTGGAATCATCTCCTCATCATACCTAGAAACAAAGTTATAAAATTCTTTTGCATTTTGAAACAGCAATTGATTTTTTAGTTCTCTCTCATCAAAGAAAGCCATTCAGAATCCTCCCTTATTAAAATTACGCTTATTTTAATAAATTTTGACCTGAATGTTCAAATAATCCTTTGTTCTGACAAAAAAGAGTCTATCTTTTCAGATAAACTCTCATTGGTCATACCAGGGTTTCTCCTTCTTACTAAAGTAGGATTTGCTCATGTCAATAGTGAATATAGCCATTGGAATCAAAATGATACTCCATAGAATTGTCACAATTCCATCTGCAATAAAGGAAAAATCTCCTGTAAAGTGAAGACCAAAATACAGTAATAATACAACTGGAAAGAAAGCTGGAGCGAATTTTAAAACAGCCAATCCTAAAACAATTAGAAACACCATACTAAGCCCAAATGTTTTATAGAACATATAGACAGCTATAGCTCCTAGAAAAATAAAGAAGAGTTGAACAAGCCTTTTTATATCTACGAAAATCATTTCAATTACCTCCTTTTGTCATTTTTCCATGCCAAATTCTTCGTTTTCTCTTTTTGAAATCGACTCTTCTTCTAGATTTTCCCACTTATTAATCAATTTTTGATCTGTCAACTTTTTCTTTGCCTCTTCCTCCTTCTCTCTCTTTTTCTTCATATCATGAATATAATCTTTCCCTAGTTCTGGTTCTTCATCGTCATTGTCATTTTTCTTCTTTATTTCTCTACTAAAATCTATCATAAAAAATCATCCTTTCTGATATCTCATTGCTTAATTTTTCTCTGCATCTTTTCCCATTCTCTTATAATCAGATTCTCAATATAAGATGAAGCTGATTTTTCACCGTGATACTCTACTAAAGCATCTAACATATTGTATCGAACATTATGATGCAGAGAGAAAGGAAAACGTTGCTTTTTGTTATAGCTTTCAGGAGACTTTCTAGTCTCCTGATTTTGTTTCCTAGATGAAGAAGTCTTTTCTCTCTTTGGTGTACTTTGGAATGTTTGTTTTACTTGTGCGAATCGATTCTCTGTCATGCTACCTCTCCTTCTAACACACTCAAAATATTTTCATATACGTAGTTTATATTATCATAAAACTTTTGATGTGTCTCTTTTTGGTTAGCTGTCATCTCTTCATGCTGCTCAAAGACACTCTGACTAATCACAAGACTCTTGGCCATGAGCTCTTTCTCCTGGATAGATCCCAGATAAGCTGAATCTTCTTCAACAACTTCTAAAAATTGTTTACAAGTGTCTGTTACATTGTTTCCAACATACTTAATCTTATTCCCAATAAGATAAGGTTCTGCTTTAACATAGCTTTTCTTAGTAATGATTTCGATAGCTTCGCTCTTAATGAAGTCTACAAAATTTTTCAAAGATAACCAGGCACGAAAACCATTAAGAGAGGCATCAGAAACAGCCAAGACAATATCTGACACAGCTATAAAATTAGCCGTAACTAGGCTCTCGTCATTGTGCGTATCAATCAGAATGACATCAAATTGTCCTTCTAACTCTTCGTAATGTTCGCTAAACCACATAAACAACTGGAGATATTTGTTGTTTCGACTAGCAAGATCTAACTGCTCATCTGTCAAACGCTCATCACCACAAATCAAACTGAGATTTTCTGATATTGGAACAATCTCATACTCTCCAGTCGTAAATATATCATAGATGGTTTTCTCACATTTTACATCAAATGTTCTAGTCAAATTGCATTCCCAAGCTCCATCAATAAGTAGTGTTCTAAGCCCCTTAACACGTGCCAACCAATCCCCTTCATTAAAGGTATCTGTAGTCTTACCACCGCCACCTTTTCCTAAGTTTGTAGTTTGAATCTTCATGATTCCCTCCTTGGATAATTGTGTATTTTGTTATATAACTTTTTATATAATTAATTATACCCAAAACAACTTTACTTGTCAATATAAAAGCACAAAAAGTTATATAACTTTTTGTGCAACTTGTTAGCCGTATGTACCACCTATATTTCCGCCAACATAGGCTTTTAGCTGGATTTGTTGAACCGTAGTATTAAAATTTCCAACGAAATAGCTGTTCTCTTCTCCGTTTTTAGTTAGAACAATCAAAAATTGAATAACATCATCTGATTCAGTTGGCATCACTTCCAATTGTTCAGGTTGGAAATCATACTGATTCGTCAGAATAGCCATCGCAAAGGTTTGAACCATCGCATTCTGTGTCATAGATAAATGATTCTCGATTGTTCCCTTGACATTTGGCAGAAACTTCGTCTTTTTTATATCTGCTACTGCATCTTCAAAGGCTTTTAACACTTCCTTTTTATCTTCTAGTGTTCCCTCTGCATAGGGACGTTCTAGTTTTAGCTTAGCTGTCCGATAATGCTTCTCGTCTGTGGTTTCCTCTTGGGAAGACGATTCGTTTTGAGCGGTTCCTGAAGAACTCACTTGAGCTGGTTCCTCTATTTTAGTTTGTTGAGATGGCCTGAAACTCGATACAATCCCTATTCCTGCCAAAATCAATAGAATACCTGCTACAATCGATACAACCATATTCTCCTTTATCCAATCAATCATCTCATATACTCCTTTTAATTTGAACTTAATTTAGCTTCTCGGTCATCAGGATAAGCAAAAGATATTTCCTGTTCTTGTTGTTGTGATTTAGTCCAAATACGATAATTCCATGTATATGGAGTTTTGAACTGATCCCATCCACTCAGAGGTGTATTTTGTTCTACAAATAAGATAGATCCGTTCTCGAAGACATGACATACAATTCCTGTATGACCATAGCCTCCGCCTCCTACCTGTGTAGAAAAGATAGCACCTCTTTTGGGTGTTGACTTAACTGAATTTCCAAATATTGATGCCCAGGCTGCTGCCTGATCTTTCCCATTACCTTGAACTGAACCAGAATGACCCCATATGTGATTTCCAATACTAATTGTAAGATTCACACATTGTCCAGCATACTCGTCACTTCCAGGATTATACCATCCTGTGGATTTGGCATAATCCATACCTAAGCTCTTAGGATCAATAATGAATGGTTTCAAGCTATCTGGTAAGTCTTCTGGTTTATACCCCCATGCAGTCGCATCTGAAGGGACAGTTCCCGTTCCATCGGTACTACTACCTGATTCTCCACATCCACTTTTTTCAGCTGAAGAAGACACCGCACTATCTGAAGAACCGATATCTTGTGTACTGGATCCTTCATAAGGTTTCTCACCGTGAGCAGCAATAGCTTCCTTATCAAGCCACTGATACTTCGTACCTAGTTTTTGGTACATATCAGTTAGTTTGCTCTTATAAGTGCCATCTGTGGCCCATCCACCATCTGCTATAGCAGATAGGCTAGCAATACCATTTGTATTGTTTATAGCCCCTTTATAAAGTGTCTGGTGAGCCATAAACTCAGCTTTCCCTACAATACCTGCATCATAGCTAGAGAACCAAGTATAAGCTCCTCCTGTGCCGTCTCCAACGTTCGCTCCAGGCTTTGTCCCACTTAAATCAACACTATCTTCACCATACGTCGCAAGAGTAACTGGAAAATTACTTTTGCTAGAGGTTTTAACACCTCCCATATTGTGAGCTTTCCAGAAGGAAGTACCATTAGGATTCGTAAAATTGAAGCCATTCTCTATCATTGTTTGAGTGATAGAGGCTGAAGGTAGGAAACCTCCTGCCTTCCAAGACAGGATATAGGCTTCCTTATGCTTTTTTACAAAGTCATCGATGGAACCATCAGCTGAAGAAACTGTTGAGTCGCTGGTTGAAGATGTTGTCTCGACGGTACCACAATCATTTCTTCCATTATTGCTTACAGCTCCCATTATCCCAACTAACATGGTTATCCCGACATTGATAATTAATAGGAGAGCCACAAAAGGAATGAGGATCTTCAGTTTAAATATTTTTTTCATGGATACCTCGCTTATCTACCACAATCCTAATATCGTTCGCAAAATTCCATAAAAAACTAAAAATACAATAAATCCTATTCCAATCTTCTTGAGACCGTTCAAAAACTCCTTATCTCGTTCTTTTTGTGCTTCCAGGCGTTTCGGATCAGATTCTCCCTCTGAAGCGAAATAATCTCTTTCTTGTTGCATGCGATATTTACGAATCAATACGTATTGATCAAATCTCTGCTTAGTCCTGGCAATCATTCCTAGTTTATTTTTGGCCATTCTGGTTTAACTTCCTTTCTTATTCAATACCACCATAGCGCTCAACTTCAGGAGCTAACAGCTGTTGGTTAAAGACCAAATTTCCTACCCCTGCAATATTCATAAATAACTGTCCTCTCGCAAGACGAGGCAAAGTCTCTAGTTCAGACTGATTCATTGAGCCAGATAAGGCGTTGGCTAGTAGAGGAACACTGGTTTCATCCGTCTGAGCAAAAACTCTATATTGCATCAGACCAAAAATCCTCTGGACTGCCGTCACGTATGGATCCTTATGAGTGCCAATCCCTGTCTCAAACAGAATCCCTCGTAGAGAATTAACGGACAATACAACACCAGCAAAGTTTTCCCCCATTGTATCAATCATATCGGCCAGAAGGTTGACACTACTTTCATGCTTAGGATTAATGAGTGTCTGTGCTCCACTAATATTAACAATATAGTGCTGCATATCCATCTCCGTTAAGTCAGGCTGTCTCTTCAGCAATTGCTTACAACGTTTTCCATTATTAACAATATCAGCTGAGACAAGTGAAAGAACCGAGAATATTTGAACATTTAACAAATGAGAGGCGTTCTTCAATCCTGAGAAGTCAAATGTCACAACTTGCTCTGAAGAGATATCTTGGAATTCTGTTGTTCCCTCGAAAATTTCTGCGTTTGTTGTCAATAGTTCGTTAAACGTATTGTAAATACGCTTAACAGCCTTGATTTCAGCCGTATCCGTGCTAGAACTCTGTTCTAGCCGACGTTTGTAGGCATCCACAAACAAAATAAAATCAGACAGAATAGGATACTCTTCCTTCACAATATCCGTCGCTTTCAGTTTTTCTGGATTCAACGAAGGATTCCGAGCCCACAATTCTTCTTCAATATAGAACTCATTCAAGAGAGTTCCAAATGTGATTAAATCGTCTCCCGTCACTTCATTATTCAGGAGCTTATAGATACTCTTCAATTTCTCGATATGAAGGTTGTAAGACTTCTTCTTATCAATTTCAGTTCCTGCTTCATTGGTTACTGTTGGAAATACCTGGAAGATATTGATACGGTTAGCTTTACCTGATAAATCAAGAATCAATCCATGTTGTTTTCGTGTCTGATCAAGGAACTGACCAGTAGCATCAAAGTTACGAATATAATGCCCCTTCGCATAGAGACCGTCTGTATGTTTCATAAGAAAAGATCGTTGTCCCATCTTTGGATTTCCAGATAGAATCATAAAGGATCGTGTTCTTTTCTCGTCACGTTCTAGAAAATTGAAATTTACCGCTCCGTTTGTTGGAGTCCATCCCAGATAGAAACCCTTCTCATCTTCTAGCTTCGTATGATTAAAGAAATATCCCCCAGCTATTGAGTGAGCTGGAGTCGGTATTCCTCTTCGATGATTGGGCAAATCAATCTGATATTCGGCTGGAATAAATGGGGCATGGTATTCAAAATCTAATTCTCCAGATAGAATAGTGGATTTGAATTTTGACGTTTTGTCTTTGACCTCTTCAACCTTCTTAAATAATTCTTCTTTGGTTGATGCAAACACAAAGACACGAATATACATCCCGTACATAGCTATATTTTGCTTATCAATTTCACGGCTTAGTTTATTCAGATTGTCAATTTCATCTAGTTCTTTCCGATTGTTGGTTAGTTTACTATTGTTTGTAATCCGTGTTGACTTCTCTTCAATAGAGCCCTCAATCTCTTTTTGAAGTTGTCTATTATCCTCCTTGTATAGTGACAGGAAAGAACGTGTTCCAGGAATCAATAACAATTCGGAGAGCCAAAAGCGGTCCATTCCTTCAGTCGGATACTCATAATAGTGTAAGACTGTATGGTATCCATCTCCACTTATCCAAGAGCGGTCATCCTTTTGAAAATCAATATTTCCTTGCGGTTGAATCTGGCTAAGAAAGGCAAGGTCATATCCTTCGTTTTTTAGTTGTCTTTGTCTACGTTTTGATAAATCAGGCATGCTATCTCTCCTACACTTTCTCATTCATATTGTTGTATTGCTTTATAATCTGAATTTTCTTCCTGTAGCTGATATCTTGCGGAACAAAATCATTATTGCCATAGGTTTTAGCCTTCCGAACCAATTCGTCCAATTCGGTTGTTGTAGGCGCAAATAACCACAATATAAACTCTGTATTATAGACTTCTTGTCGGATATTTTCTTCAACTTTAATTTGGGTTTGAAGCCAAATTTCACGATCCTTGAGTTGTAAAAAACGTCTCTCGTTTACTGATAGCTTAGACATATCTTGTCGCACTAAATCCAAATGATGGCGTAAGTCAGAAATTTGCGTGTCAGTATTTGTTGGTAAAGTTGTCGTCTCCACTTGGATATTCGGTCCAAATCGAGTCAACCAGGTTTCAAAATTTTCAATGGTTCTCATAACTTCGTTATAAGACATCGATCCTAAATCTTTACCTGGTACCTCCATCAGCTGCAAGTAGCCATAATCAACTAACTGGATATAAGCCTGGCTGTTTGGAATGATTGATTTTACATCTAACAACTCAACGCAAGAATGTAAATCAAAATATTCCTGCGTTTGTTTCTTCGTTTCTTGAATACGTCCCAGCGGACGTTTCTCATTATTTGGGGATTGAATTTGTTTAATCGCCATTAAGGTTTTCTCCTTCTGATATAATTCAAGCTGATATAACGTTTTCTTCTTCGTCTGAAGAAAAGAAACATGCTGTGCCAATTCTTTTTGCCACCGTTGGCTGGCAATACAAGATATAAACTCATGACTGGTGTCAACAAAATGAATGCGAACATCTGTATCCACTGGCTTTTAGGAAAGATCTTTAGGCCAACGCTCAAAGCGATTACGCCAGTAATTCCTACAAAAGCAATATCTAGGATAAGAAGGCCTATAATCTTGATTTTGGCATAGATATCTCTAGGTACACCGTATTTTTCACCGTACATTGATTTCTCCTTTACATTTGTTTTGACACTCACATTATAATGAATAATCGAAAATATCTTTTAAAGGGACAATAGTATTTTTGCCATTATCTTCCAGGAAAGAATTGTACAAAAAGTTATATACTTTTTTGCACAATAAAAGAAGCCTCAATCTTGAGACTTCTTGACTAAATCAAAGAATGATTCTTCAGAAAGGAAAGTGATGGATTGACCTTCTGATATTCTTCTAAGCGCTGCATCATGCTTTTTAGACCTTTTATCTGAATCAAAAAGGTTCAACTGCTTGTGTCCTAAAACCAATATATCTGTTTTATTAGATATATAACTTTGCACGACAGCTCCTTTACTTTCCAAAAATCGTATGGCTTCTTTTCGAGTTAAAGGACGTAGACTTCCTGTGATAACAATGTTCTTTCCTGTTAGATCCATAGTGCAGCCTATTCTTCTTCGTTGTCACTCTCAGCACCTGTGATATGACGTCCTCCCTGCATACGCTGTCCTGCTTGTTGCATTTGTTGGTTCATGTAATTCATTTGGTGCACACTTTGTCGAAGATTTTTTTTAGCTTCAAGTTTTGGTTCTTTCTGAAGAGATTTTAATGGTTCGGATGCAGACAGTTGTGTTGGATCTTTAATCAAGCCGTTTGATGGTGATTTAACATCAACTGTTACTGATTCAGTCTCTCCAGCTGAAAAACTTGAATCTATGAAAGGAGCTCCTCCTAAATCACCTGATGAATCTGGGAACAGTTGTTCTCCTCCATTTTGACCAGATGGATCGAGCGTAAACTCATTATCATTACCAGAGATACCGTTGAAACCACCTCTTTGTACATAAGCATCGTTCTTCAAAGCATTATATGTAGCCTCTTGGGCAGAAACAGCTTTATCATCCAAATTATTTAAAACTCCTCCGAGGCTTCCCTTAACTTTATTAAATGCTTCATGCCCTTTTACATCTGCCAAATCAACCATATTACTTACACCACCTTTGGCCGCATTCATCAAGCCCTGGTCTTTTACAGAGTTCAAAGCACCTTGAATACCACCTCCAGTTTTGGCAAGGCTATTTCCTAGGATCTGGCTTCCTTTAGATAAGGCATCTGGAGCTTTTTTAACCATATCCATACCAAATTGACCAAGCGCCATACCCCCATTGAAGACACCACCTGCTCCAGCCGCAAAGGCATTGCCCATCATCATAGCACCAAGCAATTGTTGAGCTGTTTCGCTATGTCCTGTTGAAACTCCAAGCCAGCGTTCAATCATGGCCACTCCTTGCATTGCCGCAAAGAATACGCCCACATAGACAAAGGCAGCTGCGAGACACTGCTCCCACATGTTCAGCCCATCAAAGAATCCGCCAGAAAGCTTAGATACTGCTGAAACAGATAGGATTGGCAAATCTCTGAAAATCTCAAGTGTTACACGCATAATAATAACTTCAAAGAAAATTCCTGCGAAGGCACCACCAATCGTTCTTAACAACTCTTTGTATTTCTTTGAGTTTGATAGGGAGCTATAACCAAGAATCGGAGAAATCATTGCTTCAATCAGAATATCAAAAACTGATTTGACGAGCTTAATGATCATGCTGACCAAGAGAACAACAAGGATAATGTACTGAAGAAACATCCCTATCCAGTTGACTTTATAACGCATATAAACGGATTCAAAAGCACTCAATTGATTAATGAGGCGGTGTTCTGTAATGCTTTCAACTCCAGTGTTATTAGAATTCAACTTATGGAGGAACAAGCCCTTAATCCCTGCTATTTTGTCGTCTTCCTGCATCCTCTTTAGCATTTCTGGATTTGTTGTACCATAGTTTGCCCCAAAATCAATCTTGGTCGCAAAATCAGTCGTGTCCCGCTGTTCAGGGTTATCCGTGATATTATTGACAGGGGTAGATCCCTCTTGAACAGGCTTGATATAGCCATAATCATCCATTGGAAACAACTCCGTAGAAAAATCCTTGTAGATCAAGACTTTTAAGTCTACCACATTATTTTTCATGGGTTGAAGAGCCAAGGAGGAAGTCGGTTTACTGCCAGATGGCGCTTCACTGGAGACTGTCTGGATAGACATGGCATCCTGTGCCACTGCTGTTGAGATAGTGGTCAAAGCTAGTGGCAATACGGCAGTTACAGCAGTCACCAAAAGGAAATTCGTAATGACCCCCTTATACTTTACTGGCTTAGTAAAAACTCCTGCGACGGCTGACACGACCAAAATCAGGGTGAACAAGGACGTCCCCAATAGCTGAAACCAGTAAAAGAACTGGCCTATAATCGTCTTCTGGTCGCCCAGATAACCGAAGAGGCCAAAGAGCTTAAACATATTATTAAAAACATGTTCTAGACTGGAAGTGATTTGATAAAGAGCCTTGGCAATCCCTCCTGGTAAATAGGTGAGAAATGCCATAAATGCAGGAGTCGGTTCTAAATAGTTATTCCAATAGGAATAGAACTCTGCCAGCTTTTTTGCATTCTCACCTGTGATTTCACCATTGAGATTCTTGACCTCATTCACCAAATCTGAAAAGGTTTGATAGTGCACTAAAGATACCTTCTTTCTTTTTAAGATACCCCTATCATATTCAATAATGGCAAAATCGTTTTTAAAGGGACAATGAAATTCTGACAACAAAAAAAGTCTCAAGTAATTGAGACTTTTATTAATCTGCTGTTCCATTGAAATCATAGAAAGCATTGTCCTCTTTATAGCCACGAAGGAGTTCAATGATTCGGATTTTTTTACCCCCCTCAGTCAAGACGACTTGATAATAGGCACCTGCATCCTCAGGCTTATCTGCATTATCACCAACAGCGATTGTAAAGTTATCCTTTCCTTTCAGCTGACTTTCTAAACTAACAATAGTCCCTCTGAAAGCAGCTGGAATAGTCTTTACTTGTTCCTCTGATAGTACACTGTACTTAACACTTCTACCGTCATTATTTGAGATGGTTCGTTTTTCTTTATCAAATTTCAAGGTAGTTCCTACTCCACCCTTAAAAACAGAACTATCAGAACTATGTTCTGGTGAAAAGCCTGTATAGCTATCTTTTAGCACATTTTTAGCAATAGAATCAGGTGATTTTTGATCACAAGCTCCAAGTATAATCAAGGCTAAACCTACTAAAACAATTCTTAAAAAGTACTTTGCTTTCATCATTTATCTCCTAACCATTGTTTATTTTATTATAGCAAACAGCTTTTTTTCTTGCAAGTGTTTATATAACTTATTGTACATCTTTTTAGATAACTTCATCCGCAAAGAAGTCGTCTCCATCATCATAATAATCATAGTCACCTTGAATAACACTAGCTGCAGCTGCTTGGAATAATTCATCTGTGGAAGTAAAGGATTGGGATTGTACCTTTTGTCCTTTACTGTAACGACCTGATAGTTTAGGAGTTTCGCCATTGTTGCTGAGGATAGGCATGGTCAAACGTTGCCTCCAGTCTATGATGTTGTTAAAGGCTGTACCAGCATCAACTGCTATATCCTGAAGCTCTAGCTCACGGTGGGCACTTTCAACTGGAATATCTGCAAGAGTCATCGATGTATCAAATTCCTCTTGTAAGAACATGTACTTATAAGGGAAGGTCGTCTTATCATGTAGGAAGATTGGATCCGTTGTGACCTTACGTCCAACATTATCCCGTCCCTTGACCCCACGTAAGATAACTGCTTCTCCTTCCTGTAGCTTGGCCAATTGCGTTGGTGTCAACAATTCTTGTTTTGGATTCTCAACAGCTACATTTGGATTTGCTTCGTCCAGGATATTGCTGGAGCGCCGTCTCCTTGTGATAGTACGTGTACCTAAGTCAGCACTAAATTTCTTATTAGTGTCTGAAGATGTTGTTTTAACATAAACCTTCAATGAACAGTTATCCATAATAGTTCGGGCAACATTTTGGCCATATTTATCATCCAATTGTTCCAGATTTTGAATCCATAGGTAATAGAGGATATTTTGTCCCAATCCGATAGAAATTTTTGTATCCATATGAGGAATTGCAGGGATATTTGTAAACTCATCTAAGATGTGGAGAATCCGATTAATACATTTACGACCACTTGAGAGAGCAAGCTCATAGTTAGCATTGAATAGCTGATCTAAGAATAACGAAACAATCCCATTATACTCTGTTCGGTTTGGCGGTGTTACCAGGTAAATGACTTTCGGTTTATCTGAATAGACCAGTTCAATATCCGACTCCTGAAGAAGATTTTGGGTGTCTTCTTTATTCTTAAGGACGGTTATATCGATATAATCTAAAATCGGCTTCTTGGTATACTCATCTAGTTCCAGACTATCTCCATCTTTTCGATAGACTTTCTCAGCTGAAAATTGGAAGACTTGATCTCGAACAGGGGAATGGCCATTGTTCTTATGATTGAAATCAATCGTTACCGTAAACTGATCTGGAAGTTTAGGCTCAATGGCATAAGTGAGATAGCCTTCCCCATCGACTAAAGCCGTCGCTTGATTTACATAATCGACTTTCTTTTCGACTTTACCCCATTTCTTCAATCCTGTAATCGTTACTTTAGCAGTTTTGTGCTTGAACTCATTTTTAAGTTGACTATTGGTACTTGATCTCAACTTGACAGATAATCTACGTGGGAAGCCAACAGACTCTAAATCAATAGAGTTTTTAGAAGTCAGTTTGGCCACGTTGTCTTGCAAGAACAGGTTGATTCCTGTCATCATGCTAGAGTAGACATTCCCTTTAGTCTCATCACCACCAAAGTCTGAAGCACGAAATTCAATATCCGCCATTTGTCTAAATTTCGAGAATTGTTTTTGATTGACTTGTCTCAAATTATCAAAATAGACTGTGATTTTTGACTTCTTCGATACTTGTTGTTCTCTGCTTGGATTTTCAACGATTTCTCCAGCACCATCTACAAATACTTCTTCAGACCCCATTGTCGCCAAGAATTTCGCAACGTTAGGGATGGTAATAGTATCCCAGGCATCGTCTTCACCATTTTGATAGGTTTCATTGGCTCGATCCATCAAAGCCATTGTCAGAGCGTTAAATAGGGATATAGAAGACTTACGGAAGTATTCAGCATTTCCCTTCTCTCCACCTTTTTGTTTCGGATAAATGGATTCTGCGACTGCATTGACATAGGTTTGAGTCTTCTCATAGTATCCCTTCTTTGCGGCAGCTATGGCTAGAGCTAGAGGATTGAAGGACATAGACCAATCCATATTTTGGAAAGAAAGAACATTCACATCATAGTCACGTTGTCTCATGAGCTTGTAGGAGGCTTGGTAGTGTTCTCCTTTAGGGTCTGCAAGAACCATTGATGGTTGTAATTCCGCACGGCTATTGATATCAATTGCTGGAGTGATATGACCTTCCCCTTTACCTGAACGAGTCATCCCAATCCCTAACAGATTCGTCGGCTTATCTTCAATGTAGTAATAACCTGAAGGAAAAGCTAACATTCCTAAAATCCGTTCCGCATTAGTTACGTATCGGCTCATTTTTCTATTTTGCCATAACATTTGGGTTCTCAGTGTTTGCCCTGCTAAATCATGAGTCAACTCATGAAGTACTGGAGCACCACCTTCACCTGGATAAGTTAAAGCTTTATTGGGAATCTTTTTGTATTGACGACGAATTTCATCAATCGTCACAAAGCGGTCATCTCCTTCTTCATTGTTGTTATAGTCTCGAAACTGTTCGAAGTTTATCCAGGCAGATTTCCAGGCTATAACTAAGCCCAATAGAAAGATTGGAAATGCTAAAATTGGTGCTATTAAGAAGACTTTAGCGTTCAATAAGCTTTGAAACAAGAGGCTGTTTAAGTCAAAGTTTACGGCCTTACTAGCATCTTTAAACGACCAGGCACTAAAATAGAGAAAGCGGATTGTGGCCCTCAAAACAGTAACCAGGTAATTGGTTAAGATAAAAGCTATAAAGCTAAAACCTAATCCCATATAAACGAAGCTACGATAACTTTTAAAATAAAGAATGGGTTTCATTTCTTTATCAAAACGTTTCCGTTCTCGTTTAACAAAAGGGAGAGTGTAGAATATCCTGAAGAAAACATTCCAAAGGATGAGAGAGGCAAGTGCAAAGATTTTAGGTATGATTGACTTCATCCCATTGATCAGCCCTCTAATTGATTTGAACCATACTTGCTTCCACTCAATTCCTTTACGATTTTTCCAACCTCTTTTTATTGCTTGCCTTAGACTACTCTTACCTGCTAGTAACCTTTGATAATTTCTTAAAAAATACGGCTGGAAGAGCTTGAATAGATAATAACCTGCGCATCCTAGAAAAAGGAAGGTATTGATCCAACTGGCTCGAATCAGTTGGATAAGGGTATAAAACACTACTTCAAATAACTCAAACAAACTACTACCCCCTTACACCTTCCAAGAACCATTCCATTTTTCGAGTATAGAAGCTCGAAAAGAGAAATATGTGAAACTGTAGCCTTGGAGAGGCTTTCTCATAACGGTTAAAGTAATTTTCTAACCATTTCTCCCCATCCAACTGAAGAACATTCAATCGACTAGATCGACTTTGTTCTAAGTAATTGGTCACCTGAAGAGATTCTGCAATCAATTCATCAGACAGATAATTATATTTTTGTCTTGACATTGATACACTCCTTTCTTTTTATTTATTAATTCCCCTATATTTTAAGAGATAATCTCAAATTCTTTGTTAAAGGGACAAAAGATATTGTTGTGCTATAAGTTATATAACTTTTTATACAATAAATAAGCAACAAAAAAAGCACACAAGTGTTCTTGTATGCTTTCAATCCCTTTAGAATGGGGAATCCGCATCCATTGGTTCAGGATAAGATGGAGGAATAGAACTTGGTGTTGGTTGAGAAAACCCCTGTTGTTCCTGTTTACGTCGGTTAGATGCCTCCTTATTTTCAAGGAAAGTGATTCCTCCTTGTTGGTTTGGTGAAATAAACTGATACGTTCGACGTTGACCTTGTTCATCGTTATATGGTCGTTGGATAATTTCTCCTTTTAAGAGAATTGGAGAGCCCTTAGATAAACTCTGAGCCATCAATTCTGCTTGTTTTCCGTATACTTGCACATGGAAGAAACTAGAAATTGGTTTATTTGTATCATCAGTCATGCTAGAGTCACAAACAAACTCAAATTTAAAACTCACATGACCGTTTTGAGTTCGACCTACTGCATCGCTTGGGATGAATGCAACACGTCCAGAAGCGATAAATACTTGCATTTTTTCTCCTTTCAATAAAGACCACAAGAGAATCTTTATTCAACTTGTGGTCATCATTTTTTATTTAGTTAAGACTTAATTACTAGTCTTTCTTACGCTTCAAACCAGTTAAACCAAGAAGTCCAGAAACAATCCCAATAAATGAAAGCATGCTTGCTGCTGTTCCTGTGTTTGGAAGTTCTTTTAATTGTCCAGATGGTTCTTGTTTAGCTGGCTCAGTTGGCTTAACCAGCTCAGTTGGTTTAGGCGATTCAACTGGTTTAACCGGCTCAGTTGGTTTAACCGGCTCAGCTGGTTTAGCTGGTTCAGTTGGTTTAGATGGTTCTACTGGTTTAGGGGTAACGTCTTTGTCAGTAACTGTCTTAGTGTAGACATACTTAACATGCGTATTCCCTTCTACAACCTTACCTTTAGCATTACCTGGAACCGCTACTAGTTTGTATGTAGTTGTACGCTCAATGACTTTGCCATTTTCATGAATCTTCTCAACCTTATCAAACTTACCTTGTTCAGTTGAATAATCTGAACCAACCTTACCTTTCTTCACTACATCTTCAGTTGATTTCAAAACTTCACCCTTATCCGTAACATGTTCTACCGTCACAGAACCATATTTTTCGACTGGTTTTGTAGGAACATCATTTTTCTTTGTTACCTTCTTATAAGATACTAAATGATATTTCATGTTTGGTTTAGATGGAATTTCCAAATGTGAAACATCAAAAGGACGTAATTTTTGTGAACCAAAAATCATTTCATGTGCAACAGGGTTAATTTGTTTATTAGAATTATCTACAACTGTTTCTACCCGTGTATATTTATCAAAAGATTCTCCACCATAGGTAGCTCTCAGACTTTTTACTTGTGTTAGCTTTGCATCATCTCCATTAAAGATTTCTTCATTTTTATCTTTAGGGGCAACAGTTACTTGAATATCACTTGCTTTTAATATTTCTTTCCCACCAAAAGCAAATTTATTAAACACTTTAGAGGTTAATTCTTTTGAATCTAAAATTTTGCCATCTTTACCAAAATATGTTTTTGTAAAATCATAAGACCAATCACCTGTCTTAATAACATCATCAAATTTCCCTAGACCACCAAGAACAAAATTTCCTTTTCCACTACCATAACGATCAGCCAACAATACTACTTTACCTGATTTCAAAGGAGATTCATTCAATCGAATTTTCTTTTCTACATAAGCAACACCTAATTGTGCAAGCAATGAATCAGGTGCATAATTTACTTTATAAGTAATAGTTTCACCTTGAGCAATTTCAATAGGAACTACTTTTGAATTTTTCTTGTCAGCAATACTTGTATTAGCAGAAAACATATCCCCTTTAGAATAATATGTATTGATTTCTTTTTGTGAACCAACTGAAGAAGTCACTACACCATCAAGTTGTTTTTTATCACTCAAGTCAATATTATTCTCTGTATTCAAGAAAGATACACTACCTTTACTTGAAGAGAATTGTCCATAAGATGCTTTCCCATTATTAAAATCAACATCACCTGCATCATTCAACTGTGCAGATGCACTTGAATATAACAAAGGGTTATTTGCTAGATCTTTCACAAAATCTTTGCGAGAAGCTTCAGCTTTAGAATATTGTGTCTTATATTCATTTGTTTTCTTCTCAATTTCAGCTTTTTGGGCAGTCACTTCTTTTTCTGCGGTTTTTTCAAGCTCCTTAGCCTGTTCATCAGTTGTAGCTGTACCAATGTTTTTGGTTGGTTCTTTTTCAACAGTCAACCCAGCTTCTTTAGCTTTTTCAACTGCTTCAGTCAAAACTTTATCAACCACAACAGATTGATCTTGTTTTTCATCAGAAGCAAACTGAGCTGAAGGAGCAGCCCCATCACCAGTAGCAACTTCATCTGCACTTACAGCACCAGCACCCATGATAAGCACTGCTCCAAGAGCAAGACCTGAAACCAATCCATACGCACTTGATTTTCGGAAGAATCCATGACCCTTCACAGTATTTTTATTTTGTTCTTTCATTTTTAATTTTTCTCTTCTTTCTTTTTGAATCCAAACAAACCAGCTACAGCTAAGCCAGCTACTAACAACATAGACAATCCTGATGATTTTGAACCAGTATTTGGTAAAGCACTTGTTTTAGGCAAAACTTTCGCCTTAGCCTTAACAGCAACCTCATGTACTTCAGTCTCTACCTTTTCTAGTTTAGGCTCTTTTGCCTTAATCACAAGACTAGAGATTTCAACAGTATTATCAAATACACGTTCTTTTTCTAAAGGAACCGCTTCTAACTGATCCGTTTTAGATGAAGAATTTCCTGCTACTGCATCATCAGATTTTAAATTACTTACTTTTTCAGTAACCACTTTACCATCTACAATAGCTTTTGTTCTTACTGAACCATCACCAGTATAAGTATACTTCACAATATACTTACCATCTTCCAATTCACCTGTAAATAATACTTTTCCATCTTTGATTGGTAAATCTTTAGAAGTACCATTTGGTGAAATCAACTGTACTGAAGTTAATTTCATACCTTGACTAGCAACAACTTCAACTGTACCCTTTTGTTTCGTTACTGTTGTTTTTACTTCAATCTTTTCAACTGCTGTATTTTCAAATTGTTTAATAATATCAGATTCTGTTGAAGCATTGATTTCTTTACGAACATAAATATTAGGGTGTCCTAAAGCTTTCATTTGATTCTCGCTATTTTCAGCTTTAAAACCAGTTGCTTCATGTTCTTTTCCAGGAACAAATTCACGATCAATAACCGTCATGAATGTCTTAGCATTTTTCTTTGCCCAATTCGCAAAAGTTGGATCCATACTTTCCTTGTTATACCAAAAATCTGTAAATTGAAGAACAGAAAGTGTTTTTGATTTGTCACGATCACGATCAATAATTTCTTCAAATCCTAGTTTATCATCATCTTTAATTTGATAGAATAAATCACGGAAAGTTTTTTCCATTTCACGTACAAGAAATGCTCCATCTGTACTATCTAACGGTGAAATAAATTCAGGCTCTTTAGATTCAGGCGAACCTACCAAAGCATTTGGTTTATAATTTGGATTTTTTACACCAAATGTCTTAACATTTAACAAATCACCAATCAATTTAGATGCTTCTGCTTTTTTCAACTTACGTGTAATTGCCCCTGAATCAAGAGATTGACCTTTAACACCATAAGTTTCTTCGTAATTTCCTGTATAAAAACCAAGATAAATATCGTCTTGATCAGTCAATTTAGTATCAATAATCGTTTTGATATTTTTCAACTGTTCACGGCGAATATCTACTTTTCCTTTATATCCTTTTTCCTTCATTTCAGTTGATGAAAGCGAACCTGAATCATCAATGATTTCAACAAAAGTCATAGGCTTGCGCTCTTGCGTCTTATTTGTAGTAGTATCTACTTTTGATTTAGCTGTAAATTCAATCTGATCAGAGCCAGTTTTTACTACTGCTTCCTTTCCATCAAATTTCAAAACAGATTTCATAGAACCTGCTTTATTTTCTTTTGCTCCAAAAGTATAAACTACTTTATAATCACCAGCTTTATCAGAAACAAAAGATTTTGATACTCCATTATTTGAAATAGTAATCTTTTGTGATTTCCCATCAGGTGATACTAGCTCAACAGACAAAAGTTGAACTGTTGAATCAGCAGTCAACGTTAAATTCCCCTTTTGACCAACTGTATTAGCTTTAGCTGAAACTGTTTGTGTATAAACATTTCCATTCTTCTTAGCAGAAGAATCTTTAGCTAAAACAGCTTTCGCACTCTTGTTTCTTTCAGAAACTAAAGCATTGTGCACCACAACCTTGTCTCTTTCCAATTTTGTAGCTTCCAATTTTGCTTTCACTCGTTGAAGTTCAGCATCTGCATCCTGAAACTCTACAATTTTTGTTCCAACAACTTTTACAGAAAGACCCTTAGAATTATACTCATTCACTAGACCATCCAATTTAGAAGATATTTCTTTTTGCTTTTGAATTAAAGCATTCAAATATTCTTCTACTTCCTTTGTTCTAGTTTTTAGATCTTCACCTTTTGAAACAGTGATTGAATCAACACCATCAAATACAACACCTGCTTTTTTAGCTTCTGTAATCAATTTCTCGATGGAAGCCTTCGTCTCAAGCACTTCATTTGTCAATTTTTCCAACTGTTTGACTTGTTCTTCCGTATCTTGAGAAGCTTTAGCTTCATCATCGTGAGTTACTTTTTCTCCGTAAGTAACCGTTACACCTGCTTTTTCAGCTTCTGCGACAGCTTCTTTGAGAGACTTTTTAGTTTCTTTGTCAGCTTTTTTATCAGCCTCTTTTACAGTTTCTGTTTTTTCAGAAGCATCTTTTTGATCTACTTCTTTCTCAGAACCTGCTTCCTTCTTCAAATCAGGTTTCTTCTGATCTTCTACAGTTTTGTTTTCTGGAAGATCTTTCTTAGAATCCTTAGAATCCAAAATTTTCAAAGCAGGCTCTTGAACAGCCCCTTCTTCACCATCTTGAGCCGTAGCTTTTTCCGTCACAGATTTTGTTTCAACCACAGTCGGTTGACCAGTAACACCAAGTTCATCTGCTTGAACAGAAGATGAATTAAAAGCCATACCAAGCGCTGCCATTCCTAAAACAACACCGCAAGCTCCGTAAGATTTCATCTTACGAATAGATCCATAAGCCTTTGTTTCCATTGACTTTACCATTTATTATTCTCCTTTTTAATAATATAAATATTTATTTTTCGCAATCTCATTCAGGAAGGGGAACGAGATCGTGTTTTTACAAAAAATACAAACATTCCTGATACCTTTCCAAAAAATATACCCACTATTTTATTTAGAAACTCCAAACCACCTGCCAATTAAAATTGATTTCTTATAACGATGAAAATATTAAAAATTAAATAAGAATTAAATTTAAAAAAAGTTTTAGTAGCAGCACTTCATCTATTGATAAGCTATCTTTCCTAACTGACAAGCAGTTTGGAATCTCTAAATAATTTGAAATATAATTTCAAGCACGATTCAATCATAGACTTTGTATTTTCTTTACAGCCATTACCGATGATATATTCATCTAATAGAATAAAACCACTGTTCTATTTAGAAACTCCAAACCACCTGCCAGTTAAAATTGATTTCTTATAATGATGAAAATGTTAAAAAATTAAAATTAAAATTAAAAAGGATTGATAAAAAATAAACTTTAAAAAAAGTTTTAGTAGCAACAATTCATCTACTAATAAGCTATCTTTTCTAACTGACAAGCAGTTTGGAATCTCTAAATAATTTGAACTGTAGTCTGTAATTATTGATCAGGCTGTTGTTATAGTTCGATCACACCTTCCTTATCTTACAAATATCTTTTCTTGTATAGCCAACCAACTACTGTAAGCAAACCAACACCTATAGCTTTTAGAGAACTTTCAATTTCACCTGTATAAGGCAAGGTAGCTTTTGTTCCATCTGTCTTTGTGACAGTAATTGTCTTATCTTCATTTGATACAGCTCCAATAGCTTCAGGAGCAACCACAGAGCCATCTTCTAGAACAAGGTTACCATTTTGTGTACTCACGATCGAGGCTCCCGTATTCGTCTGAATAGGCGCTTTTGTCACATCATGAACGACTTGCCCTGTTGAAGTTGAGGTGGTTCCGATTTGTGATTTTCCTTGTTGATTCGCTTGATCAGTGGTTTTTGGCTTTTCTTCTGACACTTTATCAGGACTTGCAGCGTTGTCAGTGTCCTGTGCTTTATCTGATGGGGCAGCTGGTTGGCCTGGTGTAGTTGGATTGTCATTGGAGCTGCTAGTATTGTCCTTATCTTGCGGAGCACTTGGAGCCGTTGGATCAACTGGAGGAGCTGAAGGCTCTGTTGATTGAGTTTCAGGAGCTTCTACATCAGTCGGATTTGTAGTTGGTGTAGTTGACGCAATCGGCGCAGTTGGTGAAACAATTTCTGTTGCTGGAGTTGACGGATCAACTGGATTTACTTCATCCGCTGATACATATCCCGCTTGGATAAGAGCAAAAGTTGAAAGGGCTAGAGTAGCCAAAAGTTGTTTCTTTTTCATGTGAGGTTTTCCTTTTCTAATTTTTAGTGTTAAGATAATCGGATTCTCTAGGCTCAGTCTCCACAACAAAACCATATTTTGAAGAATCGGAAGATTTTACATCGAAAGTTAATCTGATACTAGATGATTTATCCTCCCTTTTAACAGATAGGATATATGAAACTGTGTATTTTTGAGACTCTGAATCATAGCTCAATTTCTCTAAAATAACTGATTGTAGAATCCCCTCTTTTGGTGCTGTAAATTTAGCATCACCTGAAGAAAGAAAATCTACTAGTTTTTCCTTTTTGCCTGAATAATAGGAAGGCAAGAAATAACGACTAAATACATCTACTTGATTTTTTGTTGAAATAATAAGTTGTGTATTCTTTTGTTTATCATAGAGGTAATTTAACTGCTCAGACTGTTTCGATAACTGATTAAAACCATAAAAAACGGAGACTAAACTTGTTAGAGTCAGTAATCCTAAGAAAGCTAGTAAAAGGTATACTTTTCTTAAAGAAACAGGTGGAACAGACCCAAGGTTGATATCAGAATCAGCTCGTTTTCTAACTTGTGGCGGATGTGACGTACGACTTAAAGTTGGTAAAGTATCCTCTCCCTCGATTGGAAACAGTGGAAGAGAAGAATCGGAGAATCCCAAACTTTGTTTATATACAGGATAAATCTGGTTCTCAAAATACTCCCTTTTTTCTTGATAGCTGTAATTCGCAAATTCAGAGCCAGTAAGTATTGCTTGAATGAGAGGAAGCAAGAGGTTTTCATAGTCTTCTGTAATGAGGAATGGACTAGCATAAACCTCCCCTTCTGTCACTACGCTTTTTCCTTCCATATGGGCAATTGCCACTTTTTTCAGCTGAAACTGACCATACGCCTGCTTCAACTCCCTAAATAACAACTCGGCCTGTTGAAATGTTAGGTAGGGTAAGCTTTTTGCAATCGGCTGAGAAAAATCAGAAAGATGATCCAATCCCTCGATGATATCAAACAACTCACTATCATCCTCTGGACCTCTTCCATCTTCCCAGGAGATTTCTAAAAATAGATCATCTGTAATCGTACAGCGACCTTTATTAAAGAGTGAAAAAGTCATAAATCACCACCCCTTAACTTTTCACGAAATCAAAAATCCATTCAATGATACTTGGTCCCGCTGAAACACCAATAATTGCAATTGCAATTGATACCCAATGTTTTTTCATCGAGGCTTTTAACTCCCGTCCACCAAACGCATAAATGAGCGAAGTGACAACGGCAGCTAGTCCAAATAGTGCAACACTGACTAGTTGAACTTTTGTAATTCCTTGTTTCGCCAAGTTATCCGACTTAGCAAATGGATCGTCCGCATAGACTGTAGATCCTGTTAGGAATAGGGAAAGGCTCAATAAAAACATCTGTGATTTTGTTTTTACTTGCTGAAGTTGTCTTGTCAAACAATTTTTCATAGAAATCCTCCTTTGTTTTTTGACAATGTTAGTATAATAGATAATTGAAAAAAATTTTTTAAAGGGACAATCATTTTTTATTGTTAGTTTTAAGAAAATAATGCTTCACCAAATGACTTATTTTCAACTTCGACGTCGAACAATATTTCTCTTTTATCTTCACGGTGATGCTCATCTGGTGCATCACCTTCTACCCAAAGATGAAAATGATACTCTTGGTTGTGATCGGATAAGTTCAGAAACTCTTTAGAAATTAAAGGAAGCACCTTATGCTTAATCACTCTTTCCAGAGGTCGTGCACCATCCTTTATATTGGTTCCTACATCTAATAAATAAGAAACCAAACTTTCTTCATAAGAGAGAGTCAACTTCTGATTCTTCATTCTTTCTTCGATTTCTGATAGTTGTTTGACAATAATTTCCTTATTCACTTCCTCGTCTAACATGTTGAAAATCACTTTATATTCAATTCGATTGAGAAATTCTGGTCGGAATTTAGTTTCCAACTCCAACGTCATGCTCTTTTCAAACTGAACTTTATCCCTATCTGTTAGTTTTTTAAAATTCCCTTTCAATTCATACTGCTTGATAATTTTTTCAGCACCAATATTCGTAGTAATAATAATGATGGTATTCTTAAAGCTCACTTGCCTTCCAGTTGAATCAGTCAAGCGCCCTGCATCAAGCACCTGCAAAAATAAATCTACAACTTCTGAATGTGCTTTCTCCACCTCATCGATCAGAATAACGCTATAAGGTTTTTGTTTAACCTTCTCAGTCAATTGCCCTTTCGTTCTAGTTTGACGATCGCCAATCAACTTTGTGATATCTCCCTTTTGTTTATACTCAGACATATCAAAGCGAATGATTGCCTCTTCATCATCAAACATTCCCTCTGCTAGTGCCAAGGCAAGCTCTGTTTTTCCAACCCCAGAAGTTCCTAGAAACATAAAGGAGGATAGGGGCTTTCTTTGATCCTGTAAACCAGCTTGTGCAACAGTTATAGCATCCACAACAGCCTCTACAGCCTCATCTTGACCTTTAACACGTCGTGACAGCTTTTCTTTTAAACCATCTAATCTTTCCTTATCACCTTTCAAAATCGTCGTAACAGGAATGCCTGTTTTATTTTTCAGCACCTCTGCAATTTCTTGCTTTCCGACATGAACCAATCCATTTGTAGAACAAATAGTCGCTGCTTCATCTATTAAGTCGAAGGCTTTATCAGGTAAAAATTGATCAGGTATGTAGCGGACCGATAGCAGTACAGCTTGTTTTACAGCATCAGAACTAATGGACACCTGGTGAAAGTTTTCGTAAATAGTTTTAGCTTGCTCAAGAATTTCAATCGCTTGGGGAGTTGTTGGTTCAGAAACCATAATCGGCTGCATCCTTCGCTCCAGCGCTCGGTCCATTTCGATATATTCATGAAATTCATCTAAAGTAGTTGCGCCAATCAATTGAATCTCACCACGTGACAAAACTGGCTTAATAATATTTCCAGCATCCAGAGCGCCTTTATCTGAACCACCAGCTCCAACAATCGTATGAATTTCATCAATAAAGAGAAGATTTTCTCCTTTGGTTTTTACCATCTCCTCAATAATTTTCTTAAACTTAACAATAAATCCTCCATCCTCATCTGACATTAAACTAGATAATTCCAGAGAGCGTACGGTCAAGTTTTTTAATTTTGGAGATACCTGGTTTCGTAAAATGGCTAAAGCAAATCCTTCAACAATAGCTGTTTTACCAACTCCAGCTTCTCCTACCAAAATTGGATTGTTTTTGGTTCGTCTGAGAAGAGAGGTTTGAACAGCTTCTACTTCTTTATCACGGCCGTACACCTGATAATCTTCCGCTTTTTTGGAAACTTTTTCTGTCAGATTATCTGTATAACGATCTAAATAGGGTGTTTTTTTCTTTTCTTCAGTAGTCACACTTAATCACCTCTTTCTTTTACTTCCTTGATTTGAAGAGTAAGCTTATCTTTTATTGCATCCACAAATTCTCGTGGATTGATTGCCCCTTCTCCTATTTGAGATAGAAACATTTCCCAGCCTCCTGTTGTCTCTGCATCAGAGAACTCATTGTCATAGAGATAATTGATAAGTAAATAGGCTTTATTGGTAGGCGTTAGTTGACCTGTTTTTTTATCTTTGACAACATAGCCCTTACTCTGAATTTTTTTAATGATTTCTCCTCTAGTGGCTTGTGTTCCCAAGCCATATTTAGGAAATATTTGGCCAATCAATTGGCTCTCAGTTAATCGTTTAGGTGGTTTTGTTTCCCCATCTATAATCTGGACTTGTGTCTCAATTCTATCTCCTACTTGATAATCAGGAACTTCAACAGAACCTCGTACCTTTCGAGAACTCCATTCAGCCCATCCTAACTTATGAAGTGTTCTACCTTTTGTATTAAAAACAAGACCATTATTCTCTACTTCAATTGTTTTGGTTGAATAATAACAATCATCCGCAAATATCAAGATTGCCTGCTTCACAACTGCTTCATAAATCAGTCGTTGGTCAGTCTCTAAATTTGAAAGGTTTGGAATTTTTTCAGTCGGAATCAAGGCTGAGTGGCTCGTACCAGATACTTTTTCATCATTAACATAATCTTCCCTAGGCTCCAAAAACGCTGGCTGAAAATGACAATTAATAGCTTTTTGATAGGCAGATAGATTTTCTTTTAAATCGTCAAATTCAAAATGATTGATGTATTCTGAGTCTGGTCGTGGATAGGAGAGAAAACCTTCCAAATACAGTCCCTCAACAATACTTTCTGTTGTGCTTGAGTCAAATTTCCAAGCGCTTGCTGCAAAACTTTGTAATGCTGACAAGGTAAATAGCTGTGGAGCGGATTTCTGATGATTTTCTATCTCAACTGAAGAAATAACAGAGGTGGTTGATAACCCCCTTGAAGAGGCTAAAATAGCCTCACTATCCTTAGTTTTGTCTTTTGTGGTGAAGAATACCCCATTTTTCTTATCCTCCAGCTGGAGCTTCCAATATTTTTCTGGAGTAAAGTTACGAATCGCTAAATCATTTTCACAGACTAGTCTAATTGCAGGTGTCTGAACTCGACCAACCGATAGATGGCTACCTTTTGTTCGGGGAAGTTGTCCTCTTGCTTGAAGATCAATCGTTGCAAGAGGTGATAAATTCATACCTACCAACCAGTCACTTTGTGCACGTGCTTCAGCTTCCAAATAGTAATTATAGGTCTCTGAAGGTTCCTTCAATTCATGAAAAGCTTTTTGAAGAGCTTTCTTAGTCAAGGAGCTTGCCCAAAGCCGTTTCCAAATTTTCTCCTTGCCTCCTGGTATGTGCGACAAAATAGAGTACGCAATCCGCTCTCCTTCTCTATCAGCATCCGTCCCAATAATCACTTGATCCGCTGCTACGACTTCATCATAAATTCTCTTAAATTTTTCTCTTGAATTCTTGTCCTCTTTGAGATGTTGCTTAAATGAAACATTTGTCAGAGGTAATTTATTAAGTGACCAGTTGTCTGGTTCACTGTATTCAAATAGGTGCCCTTCAGCAGCCGCCACATGAACTTCAGCTGGAAAATAGAGTGATTGCCTGATAACATAGACACCTTTCTTTTTACTAAATTGTCCCAAAGCTGTAGCGTAAGCTTCTGCCTGTTTCTCTTTTTCAGCCAGAATAACTATAACCATATCATTCTCCTTCTACTTCATTTTCTGTCATTGTAAGATATAATTAAAAAATATTTTGTAAAGGGACATTGACAAAGAGTAGAACGAGTTCATATAAAAGAACAACACAAAAAGTTATATAACTTTTTGTACAAAAAAGAGGCTCACAAAGAGCACTCTTTCTATACTTTAAGCCCCTTTTTTGGGCTTTGGATAAAATTTTGATTTTGTCCCACCTGTCTATTCAACTGATAAGGCTTTGTATGTTGTTCAACACTTTTTACAATCTTAGATACTGTTCCATGAATCCGTTTCATAGATTGCGCTAGTTGTTGATCATCAAGAGAGGTCAAATTATCAGTCCAAATTGCCATATAGCGAATGGCTTTCTCAGAGGTATCTAACCCAAAATGGTTAGAAACGAGATAACTCGTCATCTCAGCTTCAAGTTCTCTACGATCTTTTGAGACATCTTCCTTATACGAGTTAGCAAATTTAGGATTATGTAGACTAGCATGCGCCAACTCGTGAATAGTGGTTGCAACGACTTCTCCAGGAGTATTATCTGGATTCAAAAGTATTTTTTGTTCAGCAGGATAAAAAGCTCCTTTCGCACTCCTCAACTCTTTTGCATCGTCTTGATAGATTGTTACCCCAATACCCTTAGCATAGTCTGAAAGTCCTTCAAGTACCTCTTTTGTACGAATATGATCCATATTAAAGTCATAGTGACGATTTGGCATCGCTTTGGGATAAAATTCAGGTTTCAAGGTTGTTTGAGACAACTCAAATACTTTATACGTAGCGAATTTAGCTAAGCCTGTTTTTGAATCTCTTTCCTGAAAGAGGCGAGATTTCAATTTTCCTTCTTTCTTTAACGCCTTTTCTTCAGGTGTCGCTTCAGAAAGTCTTTTATATTTTGGATTGCCTTTTCCATTTTTTACCTGATTTCCATTTTCATCCAATACAGGAATCATTTCAACCATCATAGGTCTAAACAAGGTAATATGTGATTTTTCTCCTGTCTTAACCGAAAGATTATTATGGACAACTTCTCTTGTTCGACCTGTTTTTTTATTGGTATAGGTATTTCTAGTTTCAAATACCTGATCTGAAGTAATCCCAAGAACTTCCCCCATCGATTGCCATTGATTATAGGTTGCAACTGCACTCGCTCCTGGCCACTGTTCCTGAATCAAAGCGACATTTCTAGGAGAAAGTTCTGGAAACTTACTCATAAAATTCAGATACTCTTCTAACCGTTCTGGTGTTTCTGTGTACTCTCTCACTTTTTGGAAAGCAACCTCACTCAATTCATGAGGCGTTAAAGCAGCATAATCAATACTACTTGAGTTTACTTCAGGGGTCTCCAAATCCGAAATAGGTTCCTCATTCAAGATCTCCTCTACACGCTGAAGCAAATTATTTTTAGTTTCTTGCTTAGAAGATTGAAAAGCAACCGGTTCTCTTGTATCAGGAGTTTGACCTGCTACTTCTTCTGTCAATCGAGCCGATTCATTTGCTTCCTGAGAAATTTCCTTATTCACCTCTCTATTTCCCAGCTGAGAAAGAATTTCTTCATCCATCGATGCTAGTACAGATTGACCGTTGAGTCGACGATATCCTAATCCTAACATTTGTGAAATTGGTGTAGTCTCATCTCCAATATCATACCGAATTCCCTCTTTAATCATTTCACCCCCTGGAGCATAAACATCAAACTTAATTTTGGTAGGAAGGATATAGCCTTCAGTATTGCCTGCTGTTACTTGTTTCATTCCTTCTTGATGAATTGGATAAAAGTCCTGATTGGCCTTATATAGCTCCCTAGCGAAGTCTTGATAAGATATCAGTTCGGTCTCTTTAAACGGCAATTTCGGGCCAACTGGGCGATCCTCAGACCATTGAAGACGAATATGATAGTCATCTTTATAAATATGATCTTGATGCCAGTCTCTATAAAAGTCGGAATTTTTATCCAGGAGATTATCTTCTCCAGCTGCAGCAACAATCTGATCAAATTTATCATTGTACTGTTTCGCATAGTCAAGATACTGATTCCAGGCTTGATGAAATTCTTCTGGAGTTTTTGAGATGTCACCTGGCACACCTAAATTATAGACACTATCTAAGACTTGAGTAAACGTAGCCGAATCAAGTAGGGGTTTATTCAGTGTGTTATCTGAAGCCGTTTGTTCAATTTCTTTAGAAACTTCTTCATACTGCTTATTCTTCAAAACTGACAGCATTTCTGCGCCTTTATCTTTAACATATTCTTCATTGATTGAAAGTTGCTCAAAGTGACCATCTCGCTCTCTAAAGACACCTAAAATAATCTTTTCCTGATTTGTCTGATCCAGTAGAAGATTAAGGCTTTGTCTTAATCGCATAAGACTAGCTGGCAGAACCGTGCCATCTACCGTCCTAAAAGCAAGTAAAACATCTTGGTCATTTGAACGAATTGCCTTATCCAAATTTAGGCTATGAAACTTTTCTACATCTGATAAGTCTCCAAAATAAAAGGACTCTGCGTCTACTATGGCAGGTAATTCAGGAAGAACTTTCAACTTATCAAACGCAGCACCTCTATTGGCAATTAAAATATTATCAAATTGTCCATTTCCAGCAGCAAAATCCAATAAAGTTTGTCCTGCAGTTTGCCCTTCTCTATAAGGATAAATACCTGTTAAGTGCATAAAACTTTCTTTGTTATAGGAGATAGCAAGGCTATTTGTATCTGCACCATCCTGGTAAAAATAGGTAACTTGTGAGTCTGCTACATTTTCTAAATACCAAGAGGCTGCATTTTGAAGATGAGGAGCATAACGGTTTAATTTTCGCAAATCTTTATCTGAGATAGGATGGTAATTATCCTTATGAATTGACTTTCTTTCCTCATTTATGCTAAAATGAAGTAAAGGTTGAGATCGAGTTTGACTTGGTGACAAGTCATTCAAAGGTTGCGATACATTCGCTTCTGGTAGAGGTGCTGCCCCCTGAGTTTCTTCAGGAAAATCCCCGAGTTTTGTCTCAGCCTTTTTGTTTTGTCCAGAATTATTAGCAGTCTCTTGTCCACCCTCAAGAGACTTTTCTTTTTCTTCTGAAGCCTCTATTATCTTAATGGGCTGAGTATCAAGTCGTGACATTAAGTTATCCAACAATTCACGATTTAAGACCACTTCTCCCTCTTGCTCTTCCAGATAGTGGAACAATGTATTTGGAGTTATCACAAAACCATAGGTAAAGTCTCTTGTTCCTGATTCAATCAATGGATACTCCAGCATTCGTTCAATTGATTGTGATAGATTATCAAGGGTTTTTTCATCATAATAGACGCCAAAACTGTCACTTGAAAGGCTTTCTATCTGCTTATTGGTATTGTAGGCTGCTATTGCAAGCTCACCAATAAACCGGGTCGAAATATCTACTCCCAAAGTTCTCTGATGAGGTTTCAATGCTTGATACAAAGAATCCTGCTCAGGAGTCCCTTTTTCCTTGTATAAATCAATCGTTTGATCATCGATAGAAGTCAAAAGAGAGTGAATGGGAGACAGTACTTCCATTCGCTTATCATTGAGATATTTTGTAGGATGGCTATTTCCTAACTTCGCAAAGACATCATATAGATAGAAATCTGGGGCAAATTCAATTGATAATTCTCCAGATTGAATCCGATTATTTAAACTCTTTGTTAATGCTTCATTTTCCCGTTTTACCTCTTCATAGCTCATCAATCTCACAGCATTCTCCTCTGTATTGGCAATAGATTCTTGATTACCTGGAGAATGCTTTTCTTCCGCAGCCAGATCTGTTTCAGAGGGCCTAGTCGACTGAACAGAGAAAGAAATATTGTTCCAATTTTCTTTAAGCCACTCCGCATCTTCAGGAGAAAGGTGGCTGGTATCAGGGAGGTGACTTGATTCTGATAAAGTTTCTTCAGCCATTTGTTCATATTCTGATTTGCGACTATCAGACTTTTCTTCCTGTTGATTCTTTAGAACATCATTCCAGTCCGTTTTATCTTGTCCTGGTTTTAGTTCTGGTAGATCTGAATTGATAACAGCTCCTTTTGCCTCCAATTCTTGAATGAATGTTCTACCTGCTTTATCATTATCTAAAGCTAGAGTAATCAAATCCGCATTTTTCCCATCTTCAAAAAAATGATGATCAATAGCTACTTGAAGTCCGTCCGCTAATTGTTCAGGTGTCCATCTTAGCGCTTTTCCTGACATTTCAGCCTTAATTTGAGATAGATGACGGCCAATAGTAGATTCTTTCAAACCATCCATAGAAACTAATCTGACATCCTGAAGACTATCCTTATGCAATTCATAGTAGGACATTAAATCTATTGGGCTCTCAGTGAAAATCAATCGTTTTGGACTGCCAATATCAACATGAATACCTGTCATAGGATCGGAGTTTTTCATAATCACTTTAGCATATCCATGTTTTGGCCACTTCTCCCAATTCTCCTGTATTCCTTGTAAAGTGGCTCCAACAACTTCACCTGAAGAAGAAAGGGATTTGAATACAATAACTGGCTCAATCTCATTTGTTGTAACTCTACCAGTGCCTTCCGCAAAGTAGTCAAGTTTGGCGTTAGCTTGGGCTAAAACCCCCTGTTCCAAAAAATAATCAATCGTTTCATCCGATAACCCACGTTGATTCCGTAAGTAGTCTCTTCCAGCTGAAAACGGCTGCTCGTATTTCTCAAGATAGTATTTAAAATCTTCTTGAGGTCTTTCAACCATTTGAAACTCTTTAAAGTTTCCATCATTCAAAAAATCTACAGATTGGTTAAAATCTACTTCCTTTATCGTCTCAACCAAAGAAATCGCATCTCCACCTGTATTTCTAGAGAACCATTTCCATAAATTTTTATCAGGTGAAATAACTAGGCTATCATGTTCTTTCCATCGATAGTCTCGTCCGGAGCGAACCAGCTCCATCTGAAGCTCTTTTGCAACATCCAAAATATCTCTAGAACGTGCAAATTCAACACGTTCTCTACGACTTTTACCACGTCTTGATTCTTGTTCTGTCATATAAAATCTCCTTAAAATCCTTCATACTGTGGTTTGTACGGCTCATTCTCTGCTTGTAGAAATGATTCTGGATCTAAGTGAACCAATTCCCCTACTGAAAAAGATTCAAATAGCTCAGAATTTTCCTTAAAATCTAGAACCATTTCTAAATTAGAATTTCTTCCTTGACCCTCAAAATGCACTTGCTTGCTATCGGCATTCGTTGCCGTAATTAACCATTCAGCTGAGAAATCAAAGTCTTCAACTGCAACATCTGGAAATACTAGCTCCATTTGTCTACTCCTTTCTCTTTTTATCCTTTTATTCTATGTAATAACTGAGGAATCACAGTTAAAGGGACAATAGATTTCCATTTTCAACAAAAAAGCCATTGCTTTTACAATGACTCTTATATACTTTGTCCTTTCTCCTCCAGTTCTTGCCTCTCATCGCTTCTCTCACGTTCCATAAGGGCTTTTTTATTTGCACGTTGAGCCCTTTGAAGAGAATTGGTCAGATTTCTCATGAAATCTGTATTGATGATTGCTTTACCTTGAGATTGTTGGATATTTTTTCTTTGCAAGACCTTTCTTTCTTGCATTTTCTGTGAAACAGCTTGAGCTAACTGACTTTTCTGATTGCTTTCTTTCTCTGGCAATATTTTTTGATAGAGTGAGTTGAGTTCAGAAAATCCTTTCGCATTCTCCTGTTTTAATTTTTGAATAGTCGCTTGATCAGTCGTTTGTGAAATTTCCTTGTTTCGACTATAAATCTGATGCTTCAGCTGAAAAATGGAGATATGTGTCTGTAACTCTTCTATATAGCTATCTTTCGTAATAGGATAACCCTTTAGAATGGTCAAAACTCCCTCATCTTGAAGAGGTTCAATTGTAGCTAATTCCTCCTTCAAACGTTTAATAGGAGCTTGAATTGCTAATGAATCAGCCTTTTCTACTGAAAATGAAACACTATCCTCAAACTGGTTAGCAAGAGATTGTCTCAGAGATTGGTCTGCTTCACTCAGTTTATAATTTGGAGTCAGCTGCAATTCAGTCAGCTGCAGTCTTTGAAGAATCTCCTTCCTTTTTAATTCAACAAATGGCTTATCGGTTTCAAGTGGTTGAATTTGATCAAAAAGAGTTTTACGAACTAATAAACTACTCTGTTTTTCCTCCAATAAACTCAATTTTAAAGCATAGCGAAATGTTCCTAACTCTTGGCGCTCTTTTAATGATCGATCATTTTTCTTTTTAGCCGCTTCTACAAGATTTTTCAAATCAGCTGAAGAAAATAGCGACAAGTCTCTTAAACTAAGTTGCTTCTCCAGTAAGTCTTCTTTCATCTGACTCACATCATAAACTAATTCCGTAATATATTCAGGACGTCCCAAACCTGTTCCATGTTTATCATAAGTAGCATAGACTGGTTTTGTGATTTCAAGAGGTTTTGCCCCATCTTTCAATTCATAACCCAGTTTTTTCCAAGCATCTAGTGTTTTGATAACACTTGCATTGGGATCCTGTTCTAAAATCATTTGTTGATTCTTTACTGAGAAATTGGCCAAATTTTTTTCCAGCCGAACATCAGCTATTTCAGGAGCATTCTCACGAAATAGGTGCAAGATTTTATTTGCTAGTCGTTCTCTCAACTCCTTCTCTCGATTCGCTATTAATTGCTGTAGATGATAGCCTGCAGCTTCCTGTTGTGTTTTCTCAAAACGACCATCAACTTTCCGACTCTTTTCGTAGGTTGATTTTTTTTCAGCTGAATAAGCTCCTCTATAAGTTTCTAGGAAGTCCTTCGTTTCTTTCAGAAATTCTTGATAGAGCTCTTTCCCATCATTTTCTAAATAGGAATCCAGATAGCGATCAAGGAAGAATTTACTGACTGCAAAATCTCTTGCATTTGATCCATAACGCCATTTTTTTTCCATTGGCAAATGGTTGTAAGCCTGCTCCAAAAAATTTTTTTCAGCCGAAGAACGAACCTTCTGATCTCTAAAAACAGAATTGATCAACTCACTTCTGATATTGGCCAAGATTTGTTCTCGTCGAACAATCATTCCTCTAGTCTGTTCATTTAACAGGCCATGAAAAACATCACTTTTAAAACGCTCAATGGTTTTCTGAGAAAAGTTACCTCTAAATTCCATTCGTCCACGAGGCCGATAGAAAATTTTTTCTCTTGCAGATTCAACTTCAGATAAACCAAAATGCACATGAATATTATCCGTATTCAAGTGAATGTTAGCCCACCAAAATGATGAGTCTGATAATCCTTCTTTTTCAATCAATCTTGGCAATGCTTCACGTATGACCGACTTGATAGCTTGCTGATCAACTTTCCCAGTTTCCAGATCATATAATCCCTCCTTGGCCAGAAAGTCATTATCAAAAGAGATAACACCTTGCCATAGAAGAGAGCCATTTTGATAAGCCTGTTCTAACTTACTTTTCAATTCAGTTACTTTGCTACGCTGCAAATAATTGGCCTCTTTTGTAAAAATCGCTGTCATCTCTTCATTTTGATTTTCAGTAGCATAAGAACGATTCATATAATCGATATACTCCTGGAAATTAAGTTTTGTTTCTGGGACTTCAGCTTGGATTTTTTGTATTTTATCTTCAGTTAGAGACTCAATATTTTGTCTGTGTGTTTCTAAATTTAATTCATTATCAACCTCGACAGCTTCGTCTCTATTGGTGTAGTCTACAAACCCACTATTTGCTTCTGTATATTGCAGCATGAAGGTAATACTTGGACTAGACTCACTCACTTTCTACTTCTCCTTTCAATTAATGAGAATGTTTGATAGTTTGACCACGTGCAATATCTTCTTGAATGACATCGTTGATTCTTGCCATCAATTCATGTTGTGTAGGATCCAATCGTGAATGAATAGATTCCAAATCTTGAACATCAAAATCATCTTTCGTAATAGCATGAAAATTTGTTAGTGTTAGATAGAGAATTTGATCAAGTTGACGATGAATTGCCTTGTTGTCATTTCCTGAATCAGAGGTAGCCCCCAAATTTTTTTCCAGCTGAGTTAGTAGCTCATAAAAATTTTTTCCTTCTCCTAATTCAATAAAAAGTTTATAAAAAACTTCAATCAAAGTGACAATCGTTGCCGAATTATTTCGATACTGCTTCTGCAAAGCAGACGATTCTTTCAAGTAAGATTTTATTTCCTTAAATTTTTCATGTGTCTCTTCGTTAAAATATAAACTAAGTCTTGGATTCATTTTTTCCTCCTTAAATTTTCTGAGATGATCCTGTCAAATAATTGATTTTATATCCTGGTTGAATATTAAAGATATACACATCAAATGAGATCTCATCATCTTCAATACTCTGTGCTTCCATACGAACTCCTCTAGCAACTAATTCCACATTTCTAAAGATGGGAGTTGCTCGATAGCGAACATGGTGGTTCGTATTTTTTATGTAGTTAGCAATTTTATTTTCATAGTAGACCATTGATGATTGTTCATCTTCAAAATTTGCATTTAAAGCACGTGTACCTGTAAATAAATTTTTCGCATTCGCATTTTCTCCACTTAATTGAAAACCAATTAAGTGAGAACGATTATACAAATAATCTTCTTTACCGTTGAAGATTATTTTTTTATTTTTCCACCCTGTTGGTGTGACAGATGAAATAGATTCTCTGTCTTCCGTTGGCATCAATTCTTTTCCCAACATCGCTTCAGCAATTCCTACACGATTTAAAAAATCTAGATCAGAATATTTTTCCCAGCTACCATTTTCTAAACTCAATTCGCTTTTTGTAAATTGTGATTTTTCATTGACGACAATCACCTGATTTTTTCCATCATACTCCTTCGATTTCAAATCATCATTTTTCAGGGTAGGATTCAAATTTGAGTCGGAATTTTTTTCTTCAGCTGAATCGGCTATGTTCAATTGAGTCGGGATATCATTTTGTGTCAAGCCAGATTTGATAGCATTAAAATTGTTAGGTTGCACGATAAAGATTGCAAGAAAAATGAGAATGATGAACAGAGATTTATTCTTCTTCATTTTTAAACACCACCTGACCGTCTTTCAGCTTCAAGTGCAGATACATCATCCATAAAATGTAACCAATTTGTAGTTAGATTATTTACAATATCTTGTTTAATATTTAAAGCTGAAAGAGAAATTTCATTCTTCAACATCAATTCTAAAATCTGACTTTGTTGTTCTTTGATGACAGATAATGTTTCCGCAAATTGGTTATTGTACAAATTCAATCCATCATTCATTACGATATTTTGAACTTGCGATAACATAAACTCATTGAAACTTGGATAGTTATATTTTTTTGAAATAGCCTGAAGTTGTTCAAACATATCGTCGGGAACATTTCGAATTAAAAAATTTTTAGTCATCACTTTCCACCTCTCCTTCATACTCTAACCAACGTGAAATATGATCGCCATAACAATCCATTTTTTCTTCAAATTCCGATAATACCTTTGTCTGTTTTTTCATTTGTTCCAGAACATGGTCAGAAGCTAATTTCATATTTTCTAAATGAGCTACATACAAGTCTTGAGCACGATTAAATTTTCCATACTCAATTTTTTCACGACAGATTGAAAGCAAAAAATCGTTAAATGAATTGGCTTTATTTTTTTTCGCAAGAGATTTTAGATAATTAATTTCATCATCAGTAAGGCCTCTAATCTCAATTCGATTTTGTTTTATATTTGCCATTATTTTAAATTTTCCTTTCTAAAAAATAGCGCCCTTCTTTTTTCTTTTGTCGAAGCAAAAGCAAAAAGAAGCAAAAAAGAAAACTTCAACCTCGCAACATCACGAACCGATACGGTTCTATTTTTGCGGTTTTTCAACACACTAACACACACAGAGGGACTAAGGCCCTTTTTAGGTGTGTTGTGGTAGAAAAGAGCATAAGGGAAACTGATATCACGTACCGTGATATGTTGATAGTATCAACGTTTCCAGTACCGGTAATTTTCTCGGCTTCGCCTACTTACACACACATGCTATACTTACCTTTACATACTTTATAGGTGTTATACTTACACTGTTTTTCTTCTTTACATACTTTTACTTACACCTTTTTTGACTTCATTTGGAAGTTCAAAACTCAAAAATCAAGACTGATTTTCAGCTGGAAAGTTTCCTTCTTCACGATTTTTCTTCGCTGCTAAACGTTGTTCTTTTTCATCTTCTTTGATGAAGTTTAATTCCATTTTTAACTCTTCAAAAATTGATTCATACGACTGATTTTTATTTTTCTTCAATTGAATTTGAACATAAATTTTACCAATTTGTTTTTGAAGATTCTCTTCTGCTTCTTTACGTTCCTTTTCTAAAAGGGCAACTTTTTTCTTTGCTTCTTCTAGTTGATTATCAATTTTTTTTAAATCATTTTTGGCCATGATTACTTCTCCTTTTTTCTAATTTCGTATTTCTTAATTCCTTAATTTATTTCCTGCAAAGCTGGTAATTTTTTCTTTTACAATTTGGAAATTGCTCCACAAATCACCATCTAATTTTTTCAAATCAATCACATAAACTTCATGATCATTTTTCTTGATGGTTAGTGTGAAAGAACGTTCATCAATTTTAATTTCCTGTAGAACGAGGTACATTGAAGAAAACATTTCTCCTTTATATCCTGGTTTACTATGATAGGTCATTCCATATTCATCAATATCCAGCACAACCCATTTTTGTTTTCTAAACAAACCTTTTGTACTTGTGAATACAGTACGATGCTTTCTAACTGGCTGATTTTCCTTTGGTGCTAATTTAAGTTGTTCTTTCATTTTTCTGCCTTTCTTTTTTGATTGATTCTAGTATAAAAGATAACTAAAAAAAATTTTTTAAAGGGACAATCATAAAAAACAAATCCCCTTAATTCAAAAATTAAGGAGATTCATTCTCTTTATTCACTATCGTTTATCTTATTCCACAAGGGTTGGAACCAAATAGAACTTAACAATGGACGATATAATATCTTTGTCAAAATTGTAGAAATCAAAATACTAAACCATAGTACACTCATGGTATCGTAATAATAAAGAATTGTAAAAGAGTTAAGATTTACAAACCACTGATAAGTAAGAAAGGCCGACACAGTAAGTAAAATATATAGAGTGAAGCAACAATCAATCATTATAAAAAACATTACATGGTAAATCTTTTTAAAACTTTTCTTTGATTTCATTTTATTTTACCTCACTTTAATTCATTTCTACAGTTTCAATAGGGTTTGAAAATTCAAATGTTCCATCTTTGACTGCCTGTTTTTTCTTGTCCAAAGACTCCAATTTAGCCTTCAACTTTTCAATGTTTTTATAGGCTGTTTCGATGGTTCTATTCTTCGTTTCAATGTTTGTATCCAGCGTAGCAATATTCTTTTGATTGGCTTCGAGATCATCACCTGTTAGATATTTTGCTTCTGCTTGAAGACTCGCTTTTCGTGAGTTATCATCTTCAATAGATTCCTTCAATTGAGAAATTGATGTTGTCAATTTTTGAGACTGTTCGTTCTGGAAATTGATCTCTTTTTCGATTTCCTGAAGAGTAAATTCTTCTCTGGAGACAACTTCAATAGCTTTGATTTCAAGCTGAGGATTTTGAGGAGTTACAAAGAATTGTACAGTGTCCTCTTCTCCAGATTTCTTCTGAGAAACCTTTTTAGAATCACTGGATGGCGATGAAATATTCACATCAATTGAGCTAGAAGAGACTGTCTGATTCGTCACATCGATCGCAAATGCACCAAAATTTTTCGGAACTCCTTTAATAATAACTGATACTTTATTATCAATGATTGGAACAACATCCATCTCTATTTTTGAGTCTTTATGTTGCGCATAGAGTTTCCATTTTAAGCGTTTGGCATCGATGCCCCGATCTATCGAAGTCGTAGCATCTTTCGTCTCAAATTGTAAAACGATAATTCCAGTATCTGGTGAATATTCCTGGCTGACCAGTTTCATCTCACCGCTGCCATTCGCAAAAACCTGCTTTGTTTTGAGTTGTTCTGAAGTATATGTTTGTCTTTGTGGTGAGAAAATCGCTCCCATCAAAAGACTTAACCAGGTCACAAACAACATTGAGAAAATAACTAGTTTTCTCTTAATAATATTCTCTTGAAACCAAACTTTAGTCCTAATAAATGGCTTCAAAATTGGGCTAGATTTTATCTTTTCAATCCAGCGTTTGATTGTATCTATCATAGTGGATATATCCTTTCTACTTTATGTGAATTTTTATTTTTAGATTAATTCCTTATCTCTATTTCTCATGCTTCTTATATCCTTTCCAAATAAATGAAACCTTACTTTTCGGCCAAATACTTTTTAGTAACATTAAGAACGCTAATGGCAGCCTTTTCGTTTTGATTTCATTTCCAAAGTTATCACATATAGTTATCTTGAAGAGCGGTACAAACCAGATCGCAATCAAGATAGTCCCAACCACGCCATGCGAAATAGCATTTAAAATTTGATACATACTACCTCCTTAAATACAGCCTATCTTTTCAGGTGCCAAATCCAATGTTAGCCAAAGAGCTTCATCATGCGAAATATGTGTTAATTGTCCTCCCTCATCATTAAAACGATGTAGGGTAAACGTTCCAACTGATAATTTTCCTAAAACAACCATTCCTTCATTTGTCCTAGTACGCCATAGTTCCCAATCATTTTGAAAAGCTGTCTCGGCCCATTTACTTAGCTTTACCCTTTTAGTCATTTATGGCCTCCTGTATCCCTCTCTCATCTGCGACAATCTTCTCATCTGAATCTCTTGAAGCATATAGATATTTCTTTATTTTTCCCTTACGAATCTTGATGATAGTTGCAGCTTTTTCAACCTGGTATTTTTCTACCAACTTTTGACCTTCTTCTGTCTGAGTGTCAATGTAAAATGTAGGATAGGAACCTTTATTGGCTGCATCTACAACTACACTTTTTCCAACCTGACAGTAAGGACAATCTTTTTTATAAAATACTAGATTTACATTTTGATCAAGTACAGTATTCTGGTATTCCTTCTGAGTAAGATGAGGATCATAATCTAAGATAAAATGATCTTTATACATCCTATATCCTCCTAGAACTGAGAGACTCACAAATAAAATAACGAGAATAGCCCCTACAGCTAACTTAATGTGTGTAAAAAGTTCTCTCACCCTATTTCCTCCTCATCCACAAAATCAAAAATAGATCCTTGAGTACAATTAACTTTGGACAATTCTCTCAGTTCTGACTTTAAATCAGTAAAAGTTGTCATCACTGATTGAAAGAGTAAGGGATCAAATTCCTCAGAATCCAATACATGGACAATTGGCAACATTGGATAATGATCTCTCAATTCTTCCTGAAAATAATCTGAAATTGTCTTCCCATTGGTAATAACGCTATCTACTCTAATAATCGCTGGAATGCTAGTAATACTCTCCTCGTTTTGATAAAAAGTTAAAGCTACATCCCCTGCAGAAACAGACTTAAATTTTAAGTTATCCGATGAAAGTTTAAAATAATAAGCCAATGGTTCCTGACCAACCCCTGTTAGGTAGTATCCTCGAATAATTTTGAATAACTCTGACATCGACCTGTCTCCTTCCTAACAAACTTTTAGAAGTCTAAACGGAGCTTGATACACATCAGGATAGTGAATCAATCTCTTTTTTCTTTGTTCAGGAAGTGGTTTACGGTAATGTTTTTGAAGATACTGAAAAGCTAGTCCCAAGGTATCAAAAACTAAAACTTTATTCTCCCCATTACAAATATAGTCACCTAATTCAAAACTGAAAATTACGTACTTCATTCTTCTTCTCACTTTCTATTTTGGCTAATCATTGCCAGTTGATCTGTCTCTAACTCAGCATCATATCCGTTTTCAAAACGAACTTGTTGACGAATCCCTATAAGTGAGAGAACTAAGAAAAATCCTCCTACAAATATAAGGCTAAATAATCCAACTAAAATCAAAATCATATCATTCCTCCATAGGTTATTTTATGTACATGTATATCTTTGTAATAATCGTAGATATAAATGTAAGGCAGTTGACGGGTTTTTTTTATTATCCAATATCAAGTTCAAATAGAGATAGTTGTTGTGTTTGTTTAAACCCATCTTTAACCTTTTCTATCACTCTCTGAGTGAACTCTATACTTTCTTCAAAGAAAGTGGCAATGTTGGCCATATAAGCCTCCTGACGTTCTCTCTTTACCTGGATAAGGGAAAGTAAGATTGCTTTGATAGAGGCTAATCTGATGCCTCCTCCACGTCCATGTTTGACTGTAAAGAAGATCTTTTGCTCTGTTTTGAGAACCTTCAATACTTTGTCTAATGAACGCTCAGGAATATTCAACTTCTCTCGTATCTCTTTTTTTGTCGTCTGGATAAATGGATCCTCAGATTGATAGAAGCCTTCTAAATAGGCCATTACGTCTGTTTTCCATTCATGAAGATGACTATTCTTTCTGTCAGCACGTTTCTTCTTAAACTTGTACCAACGTTGCTTCACAAAGAGATCTGAAGCCTTGAGTTCCTGATTGACCCATGCTTTACATAAAGTCATTACATAGTCACGACTAGCAGCTTCATATTTTCCTGAGTAGGCGCTTGTAATAATCTTATGGTATTCAGCTGAAGAGAGTGGTTCGTCTAGATTTGCATTAAAACTAGAAAGAACCTCCTCACACTCTTCCTGATCGATTCCTGAAGAGAAGTTGGCTAAAGCTAGCGTGAAAAGAACGTTGTTTCTTCCCATCAAGGCTTTTCCACCTTTGATATTCCCCTCTCTCATCAGCAATTGATACCAAGGTTCATCAATCTGTTTCACCCCTTCAGAGCCTGAAAGAACCGTCAAATTGGGCTTTTTACTTGGAAAGGGAAGATCTGATTGCTTCATTGACCAATCTAACCACTCCTGGAACGAATAAGTATAGTCAGCATCAAAGAATTCGACATTATCAGTTCGAGGAATCCGAGCAATCCCAAAATGGTTACAAGTCAAGTCTACTGGTAAAGTTTGAGCAAAGTAATTTCTCAAATTTTGAGAAATCGCTTTGGCCACCTTCACCACTCGAAATTGGGAATGAGCTGTAACATAGGCTGATTCTGAGAGAACAAAATAGGCTTGAAATCCTTTATCAGATTTTAGAATCAACGTCGGCATAAAACCTAGCTCCAGAGAAGCGGTTAAAATATCTCCTGTCGTCATTTCTTCAGTTGCAGAGGTGATATCAAAGTCAATGTAGAATGTGTTAATCTGTCTAAGATTATCTTCAGAGTGGCCACGTGTAATCCGTCGACCAGCGTCGCTATAGCTTCCGTAGCAATAGACATTAGGAGTCCAGTGTGTAAACTGATCCTGGTTCTCCAGCAATGATTCGACAGAGGTTAAAACAACACCACGTGCCTTCACCATATTCGCTTTTGAACGATAAGCAAATACAGAGCCTCGTCTTCCTTCTTCAGCTGAAGAGATAAGCTGTAGATGGCTATTCTTAAATTTTTGAGTTCTTAATCCGTCTTTTGTGATTAAGCTAAAACATTCTTGTAAATTAATCTTCTTCATAGTGTCTGATTTCTTCTTCATTTAATTTCCAAAAACAATGACTACAGATAGTCTCGTCATGGTCCACCCACACCCACCAGCAGCAACCCCATTTTTCATCAATACAGGGTGTTTCCCACGTGCATCCGCATTTTTGACAGATACCTTTCTTTGATACTCCTTCTTTCATGATAATTACTCCTCATTGACTCTCATACTTTTAGGTAACTTTTTACTCGGTAAACAGTAACCTTCAGATAAGTCTCCTTTACTATAAAATTCAGGAGGATGTGTCATTATGTGATCACTTCTTTTCCATCCTCGACGAAGTTGTTTGTAAGATAAAGAAACACGCTTCTCAATCTCTTTAAAACTAAATCCCAATTTCAAATAGGTTGTTACAATAGTTGTAGCATGTTCTTTGGACTCTTCGCTTCTTGTTCTTCGCTGAAAGTTAATCTGCTTATCTTCTTCATTTAATGCTATCTGATAGGCAATAAACAACTTCCGCATTTCCATAATTTTATGTTGCCAGGCCAAGCTGTAAGGTTGTCCTGAATATCGATTCACCAAGTCCTTTACGGGTTGTTTAAATTTCATCTGAAGAGGATCGAATTCGCCAAGGTCAGAAAATGGATCAATGAAACCTAATGGTTCGCTTTGAATTAATTCATTGTATAGCGCTTCTCTGTCCATCCTAATTTATCTCCTTCTGTCAAATGCACGTCATTGAGTCAAATAAGCTTAATTGGATGGTTTTAGGCGCTTGTTCGCTGTTTCCATTCTTATCATGATCGATAACGTCAAAGATTTCTAACGTGTCTAAATTCATTACAATCTCTAATCCTACCATCGTTGAACTCCTCTCAAATAGAATTTTAAGCGAACAAAAAAGAGAACAGATTTCTCTGTTCTCCTAAAAATATTGAATTATTTGATTTTCTAAAAACTCTTACCACTTACCACTCAGAAGGCTCGATTTTAAGCTTTTTCTTAAAATTCTGCTTCAACTCGATAGATAACCTGACCCTTACTTGAGAATTTTTCTTCATACTCAGTCATGACATTGCCTTCAAAGTCGCTGGCATGCAAGTCCAACCAAACTCCATTGAGCTTCATGCCGTATTGAGAAAAACTCACTAGGCTATATTCAAACAAGCCACGGTTATCTGTCTTGAAATGAATCTCACCGTGTTCAGGCAAGATACGCTTGAAGGTATCCAAGAAACTCTTATAGGTTAGACGACGCTTTTCATGGCGCTTCTTAGGCCACGGATCTGAAAAGTTTAGGTACAAGCGATCAATCTCACCATCTTCAAAGTAGTCGGTCAAATCAGAACCATCAACCCACAACAACTTAATATTGGGTACAGCAACTTCCAAGACCTTGTCCAAGGCATAACTCAAAACAGACTTTTGAATATCAATCCCGATATAGTTGATATTAGGATTTTGCTTGGCCATACCTGACACAAAGGCTCCCTTACCACTACCAACCTCAACATGGATAGGATTGTCATTCCCAAATAAATCTCGCCATTTTCCTTTGGCTTCTAAAGGATTTAAGACAACATACTGAGGATTAGCCTCTAGTAATTCTGTTGCCCCTTTACGATTTCTAACTCTCATCTCTTCTTTCCATACTTGTCACGGAAGATGCGCAAGGCATAAATCTCCCGATTGACATTTTCTAGATCTTCATTTGTATAATATTTGGCAATCTGGCTCAAGAAGGATAACTGAGCATACCAAAATAGTTTGTTGATGACTGTTTGGTTGTATTTGTAACCATAATAAGTCAACCACTCTTTCCACTGATAGTCTGGAATATAGTGACATAGCATATGCGCCACATCAAACATGCGATCCGTTAAACGAACGGAATCCCAATCCACTAAATAAACAAGACCGCTCTCTGTCTCAATCCAATTACTATGTCGTACATCTCCATGAACGATCGTTGCATAATCTTCCCTAAAGTTTGGCAAACTTCCTCGCAAATCCTCTACTACCATTCTTAGATATTGATTGTTCTTCAAGGATTCTGGAGCATCTTTTAACCAAGCCTGAAGCAAGTCAAAAGGTGTTTCTAAAGAATAGCCCAAACGAGTCAATTGCGTCATCAAAGGACGCGAACGATGCAAGCGGCTCAAAATATTGATAATCTGCTTGCGATTCATATCATAAGGGGTCAAAATTTTACCATTCAACCATTCTTGGGCACACATATCACGCCCATCCGATAAACGGCGAGTCCATAATAATTGAGGAGCGATTTGTTCCTTGGCTAAACCAGGTAGGATTGGAGAGGTGTTCATTTTAATAAAGACGCGCTTCCCATCAGGGTAGCTTCCCATATAAGCTTTTCCGCTTTTCCCAGGGATAGGGGTCAGCGTTAGCTCAATATCACCCAAGTCCATTTCTTTCCTCCGTATAAAGTTTCCTTACTATTCTACTAGTTTTTAGCCTATTCGTCAACCAGTCTTTTAAGTTGGTAAGGTAAATAAAGAAATTGTAAAACGAAACTAACTCCAACAAGAGCTAAAAGGGCTAGTTTTTCTTGGAGGGTAATCAACCCAACTACCAGCTGAAGTAATAAAATAAAACCTGTCAATCCTCGGACAACTGCCTGTAACCCTTTTTCCTTTTGTCCCTTGTCTAGCGGGAAAAGTTGGGTCAAATATTGGTAATCAAAGGCATAATAAAGGGCCAGTAACTGAAAGAGCAAGAGGTAGTTAAATAGAACCACCACTGCTGTCGCTATCCAAGCTTGCTCGATAAAGATCAAAGCCAACAAAGATAAGAAGAGGAGACGAAGACTTAGGGCAAAGAGATCCCCATTTCGCAGATAAGAACGAAGATAGAGGTTCTGCCAAATCTTGCTCGGCACCTTTTGAACAACTTTAAGGATAAAGTCTAGATAGGCACGATGCTTGACGCTGTTTGAAATTCCCTTGACTTGAGTAAAGAGGGCAAAGAAGCGAAGCAAGAACTGCTTGCGTTTACTTTCTTGGGCAATCACATAGTCCCAGTCCAGATGATTTGCACTAAAAAACTTGCCAGCCTTTTTCTGAAACAGGAAATATTTTCCGACTCCTAACAGAAGAACATAAACACCAAAAACTCCTAAGCCCAAGCCCATGGCTAAAAATAGAGGAGCAAAAAGAAGCAAGAAGAGAGTCTGTACACTGACCCAAAAGATGAAGGAGACCAGACTTTGCTTCTGGATGTGTTCTCTCACTTCTTCTTCAGCTACTAAGAGAAAGAGCTTATCAGGTGCTTCCACATAGGTCGCGATTCCACCCCAAAGCATGAGTAAAACAGAAACAATCCCAATTAAACCTAGGATTGGTAAATGATTCTCAGGAAAATGCTGGAGCAGTTGACTATACTGATAGGCTAGAAAACCTACCAAGACCAGTAAAAACAAGACAAAGTGGTCATTGAGCACATAGCGCAGATAACCGACACACTCCTTACGAAAAGCCTGCTTTCGCTTTAGAAACAAGTCTTTCATCTGTCCTCCTCTTTGGTCAAAGCCAAATAGATATCATTGAGACTTGCTTGAGGCATGGCAAAAGCTTGTCTCAACTCTTCAAGATCCCCTTTAGCTCTCACTTGTCCTTTGTGAAGAATAACAAAAGAATCACACATTTTTTCAGCAGAGTCAAGAACGTGGGTGCTCATGAGGATAGACTTGCCTTTTTTCTTTTCAAGATCCAAAAGCTGAATCAAGTCTGAAATTGCCAAGGGATCAAGACCAAGGAAAGGTTCATCGACGATAAAGAGACTCGGATCCACGACAAAGGCACAGATAATCATGACCTTCTGCTTCATCCCTTTTGAAAAATGAACTGGGAACCAGTCTAATTTCTGATCCAAACGAAACATTTTTAAAAGCGGTTCTACACGTTCAAAAGCTAGATTTTGCTCAATACCATAGGCCATAGCAACCGTCTCGATATGTTCTCTGAGAGTCAATTCCTCGTACAAACTAGGAGTTTCAGGAATGTAACCAATCTGCTGACGATATTCTCGAGGATTAGCACCCAAGGTTAGTCCGTCGATGTTTATTTCTCCACTATAAGGTGTCAACAAACCGATAATTTCATTGATGGTCGTTGATTTCCCAGCACCATTGAGACCGATCAAACCGACCAACTGTCCACTCTCGACTGTAAAGGACACATCTTTCAAAACAGGAACATGAACATAGCCCCCAGTCAGGTTTTTTATTTCTAACATATTTTCTCCAAATCTGGTATAATGTAGCTATATTATATCAAAATTCAATACAGTAGAGGTAGATTTTATGTCAGATTGCATTTTTTGTAAAATTATCGCAGGTGAGATTCCCGCATCAAAGGTTTACGAAGATGATCAAGTTCTTGCCTTCCTTGATATCTCACAAGTAACACCTGGTCACACCTTGGTCGTACCAAAAGAACACTACCGCAATCTTTTAGAAATGGATGCTGCAAGTGCTAGCCAACTTTTCGCCCAAGTACCAAAGATCGCTCAAAAAGTCATGGCAGCTACCAAAGCTGAAGGTATGAATATCATCGCTAACTGCGAAGAAGTTGCTGGACAAACGGTTTTCCATACCCATGTCCACCTCGTTCCTCGCTATAGTGCAGAGGATGACCTAAAAATTGACTTTATCGCACATGAACCAGACTTCGACAAACTTGCCCAAGTCGCTGAAACAATCAAAAACGCTTAAGGAGTCACTATGAAACTATCAAATTTACTACTTTTTGCAGGCTCTGCAGTCGGTTCATACCTCCTCGTTAAGAATCGCCAAGCTATCACTGAAGAAGTTTTAGATACTACTGATCGCGTTGAAGCCATTAAGGATGACTTGGATATCATCCAAGATAGCCTGCAAATTATCGACCAACAAAAAGAACTCATCAAGGAATATCAAAAAGATTTGACCTATAAGTTTAAAGTCCTGGAAAAAGATGTTCAAACGAGACTTGCTGTACTAAAAGAAATGCAGAAAACTGAAGAAAACTAATGTAAAGAAAATCTCCAACTTTCCTTATTCCCCTTTAAATCCATTTGGGTTAGCAGATCTTAATAGACAAGGGAGGGCATGAAAATGAAATAGTTTTTTAAAGTTTTGACGCGGATCATCCTGATTATTTGTGGTGGCCTCTGCCTTCTTGCAGCCCTGGCATTTCTAATACTGGCCAATCTGTTCAAGGCCTCACCGAGTGACATCCGAGAAAGAAATGAAGCCTTAAAACAAATCTTTATCTCCCTTGACCTGCCTCCTGAAAAAGTAGAATCAAATGGAAGCTATCAATTCGAGGGTGGGGGCTTAGATTTTTATGTGATTTTCTCTGATGATGTCGTCAATAGCCACCCAGTCCTAAAAGAAAGCCCAAACCTTACTAAAAACCGACTCAAAGTCTATGCCTTAAACACAGAAGAGATTTCCTACTATTCAGTAGAAGACAACTTATTCAATCATGGTTTATTCCAATTTTTAGAGGAGGAAAGCAGGAAATATTTCCAAGAAATCGGAAAGAAATCAAATCCTTCTTACTTTATTCTCTCTTGGAGGAATCCAGAAAGCATGAAAAAGGGAATCGCATTCTATGAAAAAGCTTTAACTTTGGTGGATATTCAGGATAATTCGGCGATTAAGCGCATTGATACCGTCACCGTTAAGCCTGGCAAGGAAGCAGAACTCAAGCAACTCATTCAGGACATGAATGAGGCTGGCTTGCTAACTCAAAAATATCAATAGTAAACCAGTGGGAGATTCTTTCTCCCATGCTAAAAGTCTAAAGATTGCACGAAAAAGAGCCCGAAGGCTCTTTTTACTTTATGCTTTATTCTCCTTCAAAGGCATCCTTAATATGGTCAAAGAAGCCTTTTTTCTTTGGATTGACTTTTAGATCACCTGCAGCTGCAAATTCTTTCAAGGCTGCTTTTTGTCGTTCGTTCAAGCCTGTTGGAGTCACGACATTGACAGTAACGTATTGGTCACCAAGGGCACCACCACGAAGGCTAGGCGCACCTTTACCACGTAGACGGAATCGTTTACCAGTCTGAGTTCCTTCTGGAATGACTAATTCTACATCACCATGAACTGTAGGGATGTCTACTGTATCACCAAGTGCTGCTTGAACAAAATTGAGGTTCAAATTGTAGAAGATAGTGGTTCCTTCACGTTCAAACTTATCACTAGCTTCAACTGAAACCACCACGTACAAGTCACCATATGGTCCACCGTTAAATCCTGCTTCACCTTGACCAGCTAGGCGGATCTGTTGACCTGTTTCCACACCAGCAGGGATTTTTACGTGTACACTATGGGCTTGTTTTTCATGACCAGTTCCATGACAGGTTGTACATGGATCTTTGATTTCTTGACCACGGCCATGACAGACATCACAGGTTACTTGGCGACGCATCATGCCGAGAGGTGTTTGGGTATCAACATTGATCACACCTGAACCATGACAGCGTCCACAAGTAACTGGACTTGTTCCAGGTTTAGCACCAGACCCATTACAAGTACGACAGCTTGCTTCACGATTATATTTGACTTCCTTTTCTGTACCAAAAATAGCTTCTTCAAAAGTCAAATGAACGCGATACTGGAGGTCGTCACCTTGACGAGGGGCGTTTGGATTACGTGATGCACCGCCACCACCAAAGAAGCTTGAGAAGATATCTTCAAATCCGCCAAAGCCACCTGCTCCGTCGAAGCCTCCGAAACCGCCAGCACCACCAAAACCACCATTGGCACCAGCAGCACCATATTGGTCATAGGCAGCACGTTTCTGTTCATCGCTCAAAGTTTCATAAGCTTCTTGAACTTCCTTGTACTTGTCCTCAGCACCAGGATCCTTGTTGATATCTGGGTGATATTTTTTAGATAATTTCCGATAGGCTCTCTTGATCTCATCTTGAGATGCATTTTTCGAAACGCCCAAACGGTCGTAAAATTCAGTATTGTTCATAATTCAAGATACAAAGGGCGTTAAACGGGCACAGCCAAAATAGGAGTTTTGACGACGGACGCTTGCGTCCTAGAAAAAACTATCTTTTTGGCACAGTCCGTAGCCCGTGTTCAATTCCCTGAACACACTTGTTCCTTTCTATTGTTATGGAGTAAAAAACTTCAGAACTCGGGTTCAATTCCCCGAACACTCTTTGTCCTTTCTATTGATGTTGTAAATCAAACCTCGATGTAGGTCGGGTTCAATTCCTTTCTTTTATATTGAGTAAGAAACTTCAGAGCTCGGCTACAATTTCCCAAACACTCTTTGTTCCTTTCTATAAATTTCATGTAAATCTTTAGAGGGTGTTTTCTATACTTCGCTTCACTTGATCAAACTCTTCATCTGATAGAGTAAATATCAAATCCTCTTCAGAGTACTCGTTTTTTTCTTTAAAATAGTTGTCCGTATTCTCTGCCAACCCTAGACTTAGAATCACTTTCCTTGCAAACTCTTGATGTGCGAATCCTATAGCCGTAATGATCTGTTTATCTTGCACAAGAACTTTCGGTTGAAAATTCTCACGAGGAAGAAATTCAAAATAGTCAAAGAAGTTTTGCCAAATTCCACCTGTAAATTTCGTGTCCTTCAACAAGCCTGCTTTGGCTAATAAAAGGGGGGCTGAAGAAATGGCTGCAATTAAGACATCTTGCTCACCAAGCCCCCTTAAAAACGAAATCAATTTCTCATCCTGTAGAGCAGGTCCAATGTTAACCATTCCTGGCAAAATCACACAAGAATACTCTTCTATACGGATTTGATCCAATGTTTTGGTCGGTTGACAGGGTAAGCCATCCTCAGATATAACTATCGAATGTTCTGAAGCCACATAATCAATTGTTACGTCAAAAGACAGGGCTAAAGTACTTGTTAAAGCGGTTATCTCATAAAGAGAAAAATTAGGATAAATGATACAAAGTACTTTTTTCATACGCAACATCCTCTATTTTACCGAAAAACAGAGGCTGGGTTGCAACCTCTGGATTTCTTCTTATCATTATTAACATTCTTAACGAGTTAGGCTTAACTGAGTTTCGGCTAGAAACTTCGGAAAAAAGATAAGCCATCTTTTGTGCATCGCACAAGGCGATGGCTTCATATTTTTCTTTCGTTTTCTTAACACCTCAACATCTTACCGAACTGAGCACGCCCTAACCTCTTGGTGAAAAAGACAAATCTTTCTAGAAACTAAAGTTTCTGCGTCAGATTTCCTATTTTCACTGTGAGGTTTTAACGGGCTTTGCATCTTATTTTTCCGTAAACTCTCCGTCTACGACGTCATCGGCTGCGTTTCCTGTTGCTTGTGCGCCTTCTGCTCCTGCTTGAGCTTGTTGCGCTGCTGCGGCTTGTTCGTAGAGTTTAACCGCAAGTCCTTGAGCTTTTTCGTTCAATGCTTCAAGTTTTGCTTTCATGTCGTCCAAGTTGTTGTCTTCTTGAGCTTTCTTAAGATCATCAAGGGCAACTTGGGCAGCATCACGTTCTGCATCGAATCCTTTGCCTTCAGTTTCTTTGATTGTCTTTTCAGTCGCAAAGATAGCTTGGTCTACTTCGTTACGAAGATCTACTTCTTCTTTACGTTTCTTATCTGCTTCAGCGTTTGCTTCTGCATCTTTCATCATGCGGTCGATTTCTTCATCTGTCAAACCTGAGTTTGATTGGATAACAATTGTTTGTTCTTTTTGAGTTCCAAGATCTTTGGCTTTAACAGATACGATACCGTTCTTATCGATGTCAAATGTTACTTCGATTTGTGGAATACCACGAGGTGCAGCTGGGATATCTGTCAATTGGAAACGTCCAAGAGTCTTGTTATCTGCTGCCATTGGGCGTTCCCCTTGAAGAACGTGGATATCAACGGCTGGTTGGTTGTCAGCTGCAGTTGAGAAGACTTGTGATTTAGAAGTTGGAATTGTAGTGTTGCGGTCGATGAGTTTTGTAAAGACTCCACCCATTGTTTCGATACCAAGTGACAATGGTGTTACGTCAAGAAGAACAACGTCTCTAACGTCACCAGTGATCACTCCACCTTGGATCGCAGCACCCATAGCAACAACTTCATCAGGGTTTACTGATTTGTTTGGTTCTTTACCAGTTTCAGCCTTAACAGCTTCAACAACGGCAGGGATACGAGTTGAACCACCGACAAGTATCACTTCGTCGATTTCTGACAAGCTCAAACCTGCATCTGAAAGGGCTTGGCGAACTGGAACTTTTGTACGTTCTACAAGGTCACGAGTCAAATCGTCGAATTTAGCACGAGTCAAAGTCATTTCCAAGTGAAGAGGTCCAGCTTCACCAGCAGTGATAAATGGCAAGCTGATTTGAGTTGAAGTCACTCCAGAAAGGTCTTTCTTAGCTTTTTCAGCTGCGTCTTTCAAACGTTGAAGAGCCATCTTGTCGTTTGACAAGTCGATACCATTTTCTTTCTTGAATTCTGCTACTAAGTAGTCGATAATTTTTTGGTCAAAGTCGTCACCACCGAGTTTGTTATCCCCTGCAGTTGCCAATACGTCAAAGACACCATCACCCAATTCAAGAATAGATACGTCGAATGTACCACCACCAAGGTCGAATACCAAGATTTTTTCTTCTTTGTCAGTCTTGTCCAAACCGTAAGCAAGAGCTGCTGCAGTTGGTTCGTTGACGATACGTTCTACTTCAAGACCAGCGATTTTACCAGCGTCTTTAGTTGCTTGACGTTGTGCATCGTTGAAGTAAGCAGGAACTGTAATAACAGCTTTGGTTACTTTTTCACCAAGGTATTCTTCAGCGTAACCTTTCAAGTATTGAAGAATCATAGCTGAGATTTCTTGTGGAGTGTATTCTTTGCCGTTAGCAGAAACTTTTTCAGAAGTACCCATCTTAGATTTGATAGAGATGACTGTGTCTGGGTTTGTGACTGCTTGACGTTTTGCTGCGTCACCAACTATGATTTCACCGTTTTTGAATGACACTACAGATGGAGTTGTACGATTTCCTTCTGGGTTTGTGATAATTTTTGATTCAGTTCCTTCAAGAACTGCAACTGCTGAGTTTGTTGTACCTAAGTCAATACCGATAATTTTAGACATGTGTTTTTCTCCTTAAATTTTATTTTCTATTTTTCTTTTTGATATTTCCCCTTAAGTGGTGGGGACGTGAGCAACTCCCTTCGGGATTTCATCACTTATTTTTGAGCCTACTGTCTCAAAAATCCCCTGTTTCAGTAGCACAAGCTACTGAAACTTTCACCACGGTGGGAAATATCTGCTTTGCAAGCCGGAGGCTTGCCTCTTATCTTTCTTTCATAGTTTAGTGTCGTTTCGGACAAGGTTTTTAAGTTCTCTAGCCTAGTTATATACAACCACCATGGCTGGGCGTAGGATACGGTCATGTAGTTTGTAGCCTTTTTGGAAGACTTGTGCGATGGTGTCTGCTGGATGCTCATCATCAGCTGGAACTGTTTGAATAGCCATGTGGTAGTTATGGTCAAATTCTCCATCTGCTGGGATTTCTTCGATACCTTCTTCTTTCAGAGCATGTACCAAACTTTCTTGGACCATTTCCAAGCCCTTCTTCACATCATCTGTCAACCCTTCGACGGCAAGGGCACGTTCGAGGTTGTCGAGTGATGGCAAGATAGCTTTTGCCAAATCTTGACTGCGATAGCGTTGCAAGAGTTGGCGCTCTTCGTTGGCACGGCGCTGAATGTTTTGCATTTCTGCATGAGCACGAAGGTATTTATTTTCAAATTCTTCGGCACGTTCATTGGCCAAGTCCAATTCAGACTTTTCAGGAGTTGTTTCTTCAGCTGTTTCCACAACTTCCTCTTCTTTTACTTCTTCATTTTTAATATCTTGGGCCATTTTCGCCTCCTTTAATGATTTCAATCTTAATTCACTTCATAGTGATTACTGCTGAGATAGCGGTAAAAATCCGTCAACTTCATAGTCAAAACTCGATTAACTACATTGAGTTGATTGACCAATTGTTGATAATCCAGATTTACCGGACCTATAATCGCAAGAATTCCAAATCCACGATAGGGAATCAGGAACTTACTGCTAATCACTGTTAAGTCAGCAAGACAAGATTCTTGGCTATCCGCAACTCGGATGCTCTGCATCTGGTCTCCAATCAAATTCTCTCGAATTTCCAAAGCTACTTTTTGTGGATGATCAAAGAATTGATAAGTTGCTAAATTAGCGAAATTCAAAAGATTGACTTTCCCAGAAACCACGATATTTTCATTGAACATTTCTTTGAAGATATGTTCGACGAGGTCCATGACATTGTCCGTCGTTGTAAAGTAACGTTGGATAATCTGCGGAATCTCTGTCCGAATCTTGTAGTGAATATCCAAAACAGTCTGATCCAGGAAACGTTCTTGAATCATGGTCTTGAGGCGGTTCAAATCCTCCTGCAAGAAATTTCTCGGAATCAAAAACTGACTGGTAACTGTTCTAGACTCATCAAGCGTAAAAACAGCAAGAGCTGTATGTTGCCCGAGGACAACAATATCAAAAGCTGTTAGCTTCTGCCTACTTGGTTCTACATCCAGTGCTACAACCGTACAACCACTCAAGTCTGTCAAGATTCTCGTTGCCTCTTGAAGAATATCCTCAAGCTTGAAGAATTCTTGATCAAAGGCTTTTACAATCTCATAAACTTGATTTTCAGCTAAACGGTCAAAGGATAGGGAGTGTTTGACATAGTATTGAAAACCAGCCACACTCGGCATACGACCACTGGAAGTATGTGCCTTTTCAAGTAAACCTTGCTTTTCTAAAGCTGCCATATCATTTCGAATGGTAGCACTACTAGAGTTGATAGACTCTTGCAAGGCCTTAGATCCAACAGGTTCGTGCGTTTTGGTAAAGATGTCAATAATCAGATTTAAAATATTCTGCTGACGTTCTGTAACCATCTCGCTACTCCTCTCTGATAGATCTTTTTAGCACTCGTAACCTCAAAGTGCTAACTTATGATTCTATTATACACCCTTAGAAAAGAATGTCAAGACAAAAACTCAAAAAATTAGCACTCTTTTGCCAAGAGTGCTAAAAATCAGTCTGAAGACCTAGAAAATCATCTTACATTCTCAAGATATTTCTTTTTAAGTCTATAAAAACTATAGATTAGGTAAGAAATCATGAGGGCATAAAGGGCAAAAATAAGGAAGAAAGACTGAGAGAGACTTTCACGAAACAAGCTCATACAAATAACTAGACCGCCAGAGATAGAAACTGTAGATGTACGAAGTCTAGATTTCACATCAGCCCATTGAAGACGATTATCCATGAAAGATGGATCATTTAAATCTACATCACAAGTTGCTTTTCGAAAAACAGAATAAGAACACCCCTCCACAAATTCCCAGTCTCTATCCTTAACACTTTGTAACTCCGTCTCATTTTTTCTAAGGTAGCTAGTATTCCACACACGGTAAATCACATCATCTGGTTGGCATTGTTCAAAATAGAAAAAGCCAAAACGATTCGATTTAAATTTCCAACCTTTCAAATGCATCTCATGCAAATAATCTTCTACCTTATCCAAATCAAAAATGGTAAACATTCGAAATTGTACTTTGCTATTCATTGTCTAACCTCCAAAATGATTTTATTTATCAGATAATTCTTTCCACTTTTGAAACAATCTCCAAAAAATATAAGAAATCTGAATCGCAAAAACTATCAATAAAGTACAGTCTATGCTAACAATCAAAAACATTCCCCAACTGAAATAACCTCTTCCACTGAGTAACTTTGAAAAAACCGGTAGTAGCGCTGAAAAGAGAAGCAAAATAGGAAGCATCCGCATTGTTAAAATCTTCTTGACCATCGCTAACTTCCCTGCTGCGTCATTATAAATTTCAAACTCGGCATCTGACTCAACTCCAGAATAAAGCTTTCTAAAATAGGAAAAACCATTAAAGTCTGTAATATGCTCCCAGCTACAATCTTTAAATAGTTGTAAATAGGAAGCTCTCTCTGACTTTTTCATAGGATAAAAGTCCAACTGATAAACCACCTGCTCCGGTTGGCACTTTTCAAAAGTATACTTAACCGCAACTACTAAGATAGAGTAGCTTACTTCCTTAAGTTTCCAGCCCTGAGCATGCATTTCTCCGAGATAGAGAGCCTCTCTATCATAATCCGCAATGGTAGCAATTCTATAAACAACTTTCTTTTCCATCAAAGTTCCTCCCGACTGTTTCTATAGAGTCGCTCAATACGTTTCAACTCAATCTCTAAAACTTTTCGACCCAAGTCTGTTATCTGATAAATTTTACGTTTTTCCTCTTCTCGAACAAAGGAAATCAAACCATCTTTTTCCATCTTTGACAGGGTTCCATACATGGTCCCAGGACTAATGGAAACCTGTGAATCTGTCATCTCTTTAACCTTTTGCGTAATACCATAGCCGTGGTTCTCCTTTTGCAGACAAAACAGAATATAAAAACCTGTTTCAGTCATAGGAAGGTAAACCCGCCTAATCTTATCTGTTAATTCCATTTAATCAGACCTCCTATTTAGTTCGATATATCGCACCTCGTTATATAAAATATATCACAGCTCGATATAATTTGCAAGAAAAAAAGATCGTCCTCACGGACAATCTTTCTGATTTATCATTAGTAAAGATCTAGGTAATTGTCAATTTCCCATTGTGAAACGAAGGTTGCATAGCTTGCCCACTCAATTCGTTTGGCTTCAAGGAAGCTAGTGTAGATGTGTTCACCTAGAGCTGCTTTAACCACTTCGTCTTCTGTCAAGGCTTTCAAAGCGTTGTGAAGAGTTGATGGAAGGTCTGTGATGCCAGCCTCTTTACGCTCTTCTGCAGTCATGATATAGATGTTTTCTTCGATTGGCGCTGGTGCTTCGATTTTGTTTTCAATACCGTGCAAACCAACTTCCAAAAGAACGGCCATAGCGATATATGGGTTTGCCATTGGGTCTACTGAGCGCAACTCTAAACGAGTTCCCATACCGCGTGAAGCTGGTACGCGGACAAGTGGTGAACGGTTGCGACCTGCCCATGCAATATAAACAGGCGCTTCATAACCTGGAACCAAACGTTTGTATGAGTTAACGGTTGGGTTCATAATAGCTGTGTAATTGTAAGCGTGCTTGATCAAACCACCAAGGAAGTGATAAGCTGTTTCTGACAATTGCATTCCTTTTGGATCATTTGGATCAAAGAAAGCGTTGTTTCCTTCCGCGTCAAACAAGGACATATTACAATGCATACCTGATCCAGCAATACCAAATTTAGGTTTAGCCATAAAGGTTGCATACAAACCATGTTTACGAGCAATGGTTTTTACAACAAGTTTAAAGATTTGAATCTTATCACAAGCACGAAGAACTTCATCATACTTAAAGTCAATCTCATGTTGACCTACGGCAACTTCGTGGTGACTGGCTTCTACTTCAAATCCCATTTTAGTCAAGACATTTACAATTTCACGACGAGTGTTATCAGCAAGGTCTGTAGGCGCCAAATCAAAGTAACCACCCTTGTCATTCACTTCAAGAGTTGGGTCTCCATTTTCATCAAGCTTAAATAGGAAGAATTCTGGCTCTGGTCCAAGGTTGAAAGATTTGAATCCAACTTCTTCCATATGACGAAGAGCACATTTAAGATTTCCACGAGGGTCTCCTGCAAATGGTTCCCCTTCTGTTGTATAGACATCACAAATCAATCCTGCGACACTACCGTTCTCATCTCCCCAAGGAAAGACTGTCCAAGTGTCCAAGTCAGGGTATAGGTACATATCTGATTCATTGATACGAACAAACCCTTCAATAGAAGATCCATCAAACATAGCCTTGTTTGACAAGACCTTGTCTAGTTGTTCATCTGTAGCAGGAATTTCGACGTTTTTCATCGTTCCCAAAATATCTGAAAACATGAGACGGATAAAGGTTACATTTTTTTCCTTAACTTCACGACGAATATCTGCAGCTGTGATTGGCATGGTTTTTCTCCTTATATTTGACGACTTGCGGTTGCCTAACCGCGACCAAAAGGTGATTGTTGAGAAGCAAAGCGACTTTGCTGGAGAACTTCATTCCGAAGTGCTCGACGTACTTCAGTTTGACTCACTGGTTTTTTAGACTTCGCCTCACGTTCAGCATATTTTTTCTTAATGGCAGCAATGTTAAGACCTTCAGAGATATAATCTTTAATCTCAAGCAATCGATCCATATCATTCAAAGAATACATACGGCGATTACCTTCGTTGCGATCAGGTTTAATCAATTCCTGGTCTTCATAGTAACGAATTTGGCGCGCCGAAAGATCGGTCAGTTTCATAACACTACCAATAGGAAAAACTGCCATATTGCGACGAAATTCTTTTTCCTTCATGTACACTTCCTTCTTTCTGTCTATTATAGTCTAAAAAAATTCAATCGTCAATCAATAATGTTATATCTTGTGACATTATTTTGTTTTTTTTCAGTAAAATGATCCGTAAACGATCAATATCGTAATTTACAAGAATTGCAACAAAAACACCCATAAAAGTTTCAAATACACGAGCAAACACGTACAAAATAGTCTCTCCACTCGGAATTGATAAGGTAATAATCAACATAGCAGCAACTCCCCCGATAACACCTGCTTTGTTGTTCATAGCAACATTTGTCATAATGGTTAACATGGTGCAAATCGGAACAACAAGGAGGGTTACCCAGAAGGCGCCGTGAAAAAGATTATTTAAGAGAAAGAAAATCAGGGCATAAAAACCACCGATACTATTCCCTAAGATACGAGATGTCCCAAAGTGAACACTCTTATCAAAGTCTTCTCTTAAACTAAAAACTGCAGTAAGAGCTCCAATCTGAAGTCCTTTCCAACCAAAAAAACCAAAAATCATGAGAACTAAAAAAACAGCGATTCCTGTTTTAAACGTTCGCATCCCTAACTTAAACTTAGATTTATCAAATGTATACTTTTTAAAATAACTCATCATTTCAACTCTCTTTCTCCATTTTACCATAAATTTACCTATTTTTGAGATGGGGATGCAATAAACTGCTACAAATAGAAAAAGAGAAGGGCATAAATCCTTCTCTCTTATAATCAATATTCTATTTTTAGAATAAATACATGAAAGCCAAAGTCAAGAGACTAGCGAGCAAACCCACTCCCCAGAAAAAGAAGTCGACTTTCCACTCACTCCAAGGCCGACCTTTACCAGAAAAGCCCCCCAACTCAAAATGGTGGTGAACTGGTGTCATACGGAAGATACGTTTTCCTCCAGTCAACTTAAAGTAGGTGACTTGCATCATAACAGATGTTGTTTCAAAAACATACACCAGACCAATCAAAAGCAGCGTCCATTCTTGGTGCAGTGCCATGGAAATAGCCGCCAACATCCCTCCAAGGGCTAGGCTACCTACATCCCCCATGAAAACTTTAGCAGGCTTGTGGTTAAAGACAAAGAAGCCAAGAAGACCACCAATCATAGCTACAATCACTAGTAAGATATCGAGCTGATTTTGCACATAGGCAATCACTCCATAGGCAGATAGGCTAATCACCACAGAAATACTTGCCAAGCCATCGATTCCGTCAGTCAAATTAACTGCATTTGAAAAGCCAACCAACCAAAAGAGGGCAAAGAGAATATACAGAACACCTAAATGCAAGGGATAACCAAATACATTTAAGATATCTCCTCCTCTTTCATAGAAGAAATAGAAGATCACTCCTCCGACTAACTGGAGCAAGAGTTTTTGTTTAGGATTAAGTCCTTCGTTGATTTTACGGAAAACCTTGAGGAAATCATCCAAGAAACCGACCAAACCATATAAGACCAGGATAAAGAGGATCATTCCGACATTATTGGTTAATTGATTAGTCACGAGAGCAAGGACCAGACTAACTAAAACTCCTGCTATGAGAAAGACGAGTCCTCCCATTGTTGGTGTCCCAGCTTTTGCTTGGTGTTGTTTCACATCCTCATGCATCTGTTGACCGGTAATCTGTGCTTTATGGTAAAAACGGATAAAGGCTGGAATTCCTATGACTGTTAGAATAAGGGCAATCACTCCAGCAAAGATAGAAATAAGCATTCTAATCTCCTAATGTTATTTTTATTTTCTGTAAATCTTTTAAAGCTGTATTGGAACGAACACTTTGCTTTTTAACAGTTTCTCCTGTACCTTCAAACTCAACTTCAAGATTCAGCCATTTGGCAAAGGTTTCAACATTTTTCTTAGACCAGCCATATAAGTCAGGCATCTCTTCTACCTTGTCTGAAAGGAGTAAGATTTGCTGATTGGCGTCTAGATTGGTTCCTTCTGCTACAGAGCTTTCTTTGATTTTTGTTCCCGAACCGATAACAATTGGTTGTACAAGGTTACGACGGAGTTCTTCAGCTAAATCTCCAGGGCTAGAGTCCTTAATGCTAGGCATAGCATAACTAGTTGTAGTAGTTATTTGGTCTAAATTCTTAGCAGTTGATTGGAGATTTAATATATCTTTCATGGCAGAAGCTCGTTCAAGAATAGGATTAGCAAATTCTCCAAACCAAGGTGTAGAAAAGTGTTCTGGTTGTTGAACTGTGACATAGAGGATAAAATCAGGATTTTCACTTGGATTCATCGAAACTACTGAGTAGATATAGTTGGTAACCCCCTTTAAGTATCCCCCTTTTTCTTCGTCAGCAATCTGGGCAGTTCCTGATTTTACAGAAACAGTCTGACCAGGTACAGTAATTACTGGCTTATGATCATTACGATTATACATGGTCCCATAAATAGGGTCTGTACCAACCAAAATCATGTTTTCCCTAGTCAAACTAGCCGTTTCTTTAGAAACAGGATTACCCACAACTTCTTTTTGCGACTTCCGAACTGACTGATCATTTGGATCATAAAGGGCGCTAATAAACTTCGGTTCAAGCATAACCCCATCATTCGCAATGGCTGTGAAAGCACGAAGCATTTGTGTTTGAGTAACAGAAATCCCTTGACCAAAAGCACTCATGGCAATATTAACAACGTTATCTGCAGGCAGTTGTCCAGCATACTCATCAGGCATACCAAAACGGGTTGGAACTCCAAAATTGAATCGATTAAGGTATTCTAACCAAGTAGCATCCCCCATCTTTTGTTGGAGCAAGGTCATACCCACATTACTTGAGTGAGCAAACCCTTGTAAGTAAGTCATTATACTTCCAGCTGATAAGCCATCATTAACATCCCAGTCTCTGATAGTCGCATCAGCAACCTTTAATTCACTACTATTAAAATATTCGCCTCCAGGGAATGTTTTATTGTCAATAGCAGCAGCTAAGGTCATGACCTTCATGGTTGAACCAGGTTCGTAATTGCTCTGATATAAAAGGTCTCGCCAAACAAAATCCTCAGTAATACCTTCTTTTGTATCCGCATCAAAAGTTGGTCTCTGAGTTGTAGCGAGAATCTCTCCCGTCTTAGCACTAACCAAGGTCGCAGTCATATACTTGCCTTTTAGTTTTTCTTGGAAGGCATCCATTTGACTTTCCATAAAGGACTGCAAAGGACTAGATAGGGTCGTATAGACGTCTTTCCCGTTTACGGTCTGTTGGGTGACTTGTTCTGTACCAGGAACAATATTACCTAGACGGTCTTTTTCATAAGTAATAATACCATCTGTCCCTGCCAATAAACTATTTAAGGAACTCTCGATACCCGATGTCCCAATTAGACTTTTCGTGCCATCTTCATTTTCATGTAACTGTGCTAAACCAATAAAGGATGAGGCAAATTTTCCATTTGGATAACTTCGATTTGGACTAGTCGTAAAATTAATACCCTCAACCTTAGCAGATTCTAAGTCCTGTTTAATGGACATCATATTAGCATAGGTAATCCCATTTCCTTTAGCACCAAAAGAAACCTGTTTGAGATTCGGTTGAGAGAGTTGGTCTTTGACGTAAGTCTCCTCCATATCCAAGTACTTATGGAAAATTTCGGCTACCTTATTGTACTGAGATTCCTCAACATATAGAATATCTCCATTCGCAGACTTATAATCCTTATCAATGACCGCATAAACATTGTAGGAGGTTGCATCTTCTGCAATCGGAGTTCCATTACGATCATAAATGGTTCCCCTCTTAGCAGGGACTGTTCGAGTTGTTTGATGAACCTTATAAGCTTCTTTGACCAGGTCAACACCAAACTTCTTTCCCGTACCAATAATCACCGCAAAGTTAACCAAAAAAACAGCAAAGAGAATGATAGCCAAGAGACTAAGGCTTTTTCCAACTCGTCTGCGGTTTTCTAGAGGAGTTCTGCGATTCTTAATGGCAAAGTGTATTATTCTTTCTTTCCAGGTTTTCATATACTACTCCGCCGATCGGATATTTTCATTATTTAACTGCAACTCTTGCGAGTCTGCAATTCCTGTCAAGCGTTCTGATCGGATCAATTCATTAACTTCTTGCTTGGCATCATCTAGTTCGGTCTTCTTTTCTTCGATTTGATTATTAACTGTTGTTAACTCACTCTGAACTTGCAGGAGTTTTGTTTGCATATAGACAACACTTACTGCTAAGATCAGGGCTGTGATAGCAATTGAAAGGTAAAAGGCCTTTTCAACACGCGAAAATTTTTTTATACGAGCTTGTAGCAATTGGCTCGTTGTTCCTCTGTTTTCTGCCATTATTTCCTCTTACTTGTGAATTTTTCTTGCCACTCGAAGCTTGGCTGAGTGAGAACGATTATTGGCCTCCAACTCCTCCTTGCTTGGTAAAATCGGTTTGCGAGAGACTAATTCCATCTTGGGCTTAAGATCATCTGGGATGAAAGGCAAGCCTTTTGGCACTTCCACTGTTGAAGCTTCCTTGAACAATTGCTTGGTCAAGCGATCTTCCAGTGAATGAAAGGTAATGACTGAGATTCTTCCGTCCACTGCTAGTAATTCCATAGCTTGTTGGATGGACTCATCTGCAGCTCCTAATTCATCATTGACCTCAATACGGATGGCTTGGAAAATTTGCTTGGCCGGATGACCTTTTTTCTTGAGTTCCTTGGCAGGCTTAGCAGACTTGATAATCTCTGCTAATTCAGTCGTTGTCTCAATCGGTTTCAACTCACGCGCCTGTTCAATCTTCCGAGCGATCTGCTTAGAAAACTTATCTTCTCCATATTTGAAAAAGATTCGTACCAAGTCATGATAGTCATAATGATTGACAACCTCATAAGCGGTCAAACTAGCTTCCTGGTTCATCCGCATATCCAGTGGCGCATCCTTTTTATAAGAAAAACCACGCTCACGCTGATCCAACTGCGGGCTAGAAACTCCCAAGTCATAACAAATACCATCAATCTCTTCTACACCTGCTTCCTGCAAACGTAGCTGCAAATGACGGAAGTTGTCCTTGATAAAGGTGACCATCCCTTTTTCGATATAAGGCGCCAGACGTTTTTGCGCATTATCAATGGCATTCTGGTCCTGGTCAAAGGCATAGAGATGCCCCTTTTCACTTAGTTTACTTAATAAATACTCGCTATGGCCTGCTCCACCCAAGGTCGCATCAACGTAAATACCGTCAGGTTTCACATCAAGCATATCAATAGTTTCATGGAGCATGACCGTTACATGATGAAATTCTTTAGTCATATCTTATCTATTTTACCATAATTCTGACTAGCTTGCACTCGCTAAAGCAAAAACCTTTCCTTGCTACTTTATCACTAGTATTCAGCAGGAGACTCAGCAACCTGAGCTAGTTCTACACGCTCTTGGGGATTCAAGTGTTGATGAACAGCCTCTGCTACTGCTCTTGGTACCCCAACTCCGACAATCTCATCCACACTGGCTTCCTTGATTTTAGTGAGAGATTTAAAATGCTTCATAAGATTCTGCTTGCGTTTCGGACCCAGGCCTTCAATTCCATCCAATTGAGAGGAGAAGGAATTTTTAGAGCGCAGTTGACGGTGGAAGGTGATGGCAAAGCGATGGACCTCATCTTGGATGCGTTGGAGGAGGAAAAATTCCTGAGAATTACGAGACAATTCCACCACCTCAAGCGGATCTCCAAAGAGCAATTCATGGGTTTGGTGCTTATCATTTTTTTGCAGACCCGCAATAGGAATATCCAACCCCAACTCTTCTTGAATAACTTGCTTAGCAATATTTACCTGACCTTGTCCTCCATCAATAACGATTAAGTCAGGCGGTGTCAAACCATCTCGCTGGACGCGCCCATAGCGTCTGCGAACGACCTCACGCATACTAGCATAGTCATCTGGCCCAACAACTGTCTTAATCTTGTACTTGCGGTAATCCTTCTTGCTCGGTTTGCCGTTAACAAAAACTACCATGGCAGAAACTGGACTAGTCCCCATGATATTGGAGTTATCAAAGGACTCGATGCGGACTGGGGTTGGAATTTGTAGAAGTCGTCCCAGATTTTCAATAGCCCCTTGAGTCTTTTCAACTGATCTCTCTAACAGATTAAACTTCTGCTCTAGACTAACACGCGCATTTTTGATAGCCAGATTAACCAGTTGTTTTTTCTCCCCACGTTGGGGTTTGAGAATTTTGGTATCCACCAAGGCCTTAACGGCCTCTTCATCAATATCCTGAGGAATCAAAATCTCATTGGGAACCAGATGAGATTTTTCTTGATAAAATTGTCCCACATAGGTCAAGAAATCCTCATCTGGATCATTGTAGTAAGGAAAGAGATTGACATCGCGTTCAATCAACTTGCCCTGACGGACAAAGAAGACCTGAACACACATCCAACCCTTATCCACATAATAACCAAATACGTCACGGTTTTGGAGGTCCTTGGCCATGACTCTTTGTTTGGTCCGAAGGGTACCAATAGCCTGAATCAAATCTCGATATTCCGCCGCACGTTCAAATTCCATACTCTGGACCGCCAAGTTCATCTTGCTTTTGAGATCATCAATGATTTTGTCATCCTGACCCTTTAGAAAATCAGAGACTTCTTGAGCCATGGCTTTGAAATAAGCCTCGTCTTTCTTACAGATAGTGTGAGCCACGCACTGGCCAATATGGTAATAAAAACAGACCTTTGATGGTGGATTGGTACACTTGCGAAATGGGAAAATCCGATCCAGAAGTCTCTTGATTTCATTAGCTGCCCCCACATCAGGATAGGGACCAAAGTATAATCCACCATCTTTTTTGACCTGACGAGTAATAATCAAGCGAGGATAGCGCTCATTGGTAATTTTGATGAAAGGATAGGACTTATCGTCCTTGAGCATAATATTGTACTTGGGCTTGTTTTCCTTGATCAGGTTAATTTCTAAAAGAAGCGCCTCAATATTGGACTCCGTGACAATAAACTCAAAATCTACAATCTCAGACACCAAGGCTTCTGTCTTGGTATCATGACTCCCACGAAAATAGGACCTCACGCGATTACGCAGATTTTTAGCCTTTCCTACATAGATAATCGTGCCGTTTTTATCCTTGTGAATGTAACAACCAGGGCTGGTCGGCAAGAGCTCCAGTTTTGATTTAATCAAGTTATTCATAGTTCCATTATAGCAAAAAGCTCCCCTCATTGCTTACATCAGGGAGCTCTATTTTTCGTTTAAAAATCACTTATTCTCCAGACTCATATAGTTCTTGAACTGCTTGAACATCTTGAGCCTGAATACCATAATAAGAACCTGCTGGTTGCATGACTGACACTTCATTAGTATGTTCCAAGCCAATGGCATGTCCTAGCTCATGCTCGGCTGTATGCAAGATGCGATCATAGGTATAGCCATAGTTTGGATTAGATAAATAATAATGATTCAAACGAACGGTCACTGAAGTGAATTGTTTGGTAAGGAGATTCGTCTGACTCTCCGCCTCACCGGCAACAGATGTGGAACCATTATTCATTTCAGTCGCAAAAATAGTTGCTTGGTCAGGTTCTGTCACAACTACAAAATTAAAAGCACCGGTCTGATTCCAATTGGTAATAGCCTCAACATAAGCCTTTTGAAAGGTTGCATCCATTTGGGGATCAATATAAATTGTTGCCTGCGCTTGAGGCCATTTTACTCCTGAATCTTGATGATGATCAGTCTGAGACAAGCCTTGCAACTTACCAGTTTCTTGCCATTGATGCCAACCTGCTTGACCAACTTGAACAAGTTTCCCCGCTTGATTGAAGACACCAGATAAATCTCCCGTCACATACCAGAGAATCCCTAAAGCAATGAGAATTAAGACTACAAGAGTCCACACAAGGCGCCAGAACATGCGCCAAATCCCTAGTAACAATCGACATAGAACACGTATAATCCAGAACATGATTTCCCGCCTTTCTAAAAAAATAAGAATCTATCTTTTAGCCAAGGTTTCCCATTCTAAAGATAGATTTCTTATTTTACTCGAGTAAGCTGAAAGAAAACTAAAACCACTTTGTTCACTTATCTTCCGATTATTTTTTTCAAAAATTGTAAACACTTAAACTTGATTGGATTTGGATAATATCGGAAAGTTCCTGCCTTTCTCACAATATAACCATTAAAGTTCTGCTTAAATCGTAATACGCCATCACTTCCATCAAAAATCCCTTGAATACCCAGAAAATTGTATTTGCCAATTTTTCTTTCCAGAGCCTGCTTCATTGCATGATATTGAAGCAAAAACGGAGCAGAAAACTTCTGATACTCTGTAAATGAGCCTCCAAACAAATATGCTACTTCCGTATTTGTGTAAATGATTAAAGCACAAGCTAAAGCAATGTTGTCAGATTCACTATCCAAGTTCCTCAAAAGATCTTTTTTCTTTTGTAAAGCTTGATATTGCTGTTTAAATTGCTTTGACCTTTCATCAAGACCAGCCTGCTTCACATCGAGAGCTTCGATTGATTTTTTAGGATTCACTTCAGCAATTAGAAAAGCCGCCTTGTCCTCAAAAGCATCATACAATTTACAGTAATAATCTAAATTCTTATCCTTAAACCCTTGTATTTTTCCTGTTTCTTCAATAATTTGTTTGAATTTCGAAATTTCATTTCGTTCTATATTTCTTACAATCAGATTAAAATCATATGCTGATTGAATATTTCGAATACTGTTTTTATTAAAGGATTTCAGCAAAGATTTCTCATCGTAACCCTCCAAATCTTTGATAAAATGCCAAAAAATTTCGCCATTAGGATAACCGGTTGGCAAACCATCAAATTGGTAGCCTAAATTACACAAATCTTGGATAATACTTTTTCTTCTTCATCTATTGGCTTCCCATCACTGTCAAAAGCTTGACAGGTCTCATAGGGTTTTACAAGCAACTCTAATACACCATTTTGCTTGGCATATTCTTTTAACTCCGCATAAAAAACTGGAAGGGCATCTTGTTGGGTATAAAACGGCCCCGAATTGAGCTCCATATGCAGACCACCTAGCATAGGCAAGCTATAAACCAGAGCTGCAACTTGAATTTCTCCTTCTTGTTTTAAAGCAAGATAAACAATTTGAGCTCCTCTTTTTTCTATCAAATCACCCATCTGGACAGATTGCATAAAGGAACGAGAAGAAACCTGATTAGAAGTAAGTACGAAACTCTTCTTTCGTGAGTGTAATTAGTGCCATGTACTTACTTTCTATGTTTTTTTCTTAATGTTTTACGGAAATCAAGAGCAAGTCTTAACAGAGGATAGAGAGGATGGGTAGGCATTGTAAATTCACCCAAGTATTCTTCGATCGTTGGATTAAAATTAGTTTTAAAACGATAGAGTCCACCATCTAAAGCATTCTCGACGCCTCCTAAATTTTGCCATAAAATGCCACGTTCAAAGGAATATCGAGCTGTCTCATACCAAGTCAAAATAGGGGCTTTATATCGTTTAAAATCTTCATCCATTCCTGCGTATAGATTGACAGAAGTTTGTCCGAATTCTAAAGTCAGGGTAGCCGCTAAAGGAACTCTCGCTTGACCTGCATCTATATATTCCTGCAAGAAGGTCAATTCCTCTAACAAACGTTCTTTTTCCTTCTTCTGCGCTTCTACTTTTGAAGTGCGAGTCGACTCAGTAAAGGTCTCTTCCAAGGCTCTGTTTTTCGCTAACTGTTCTTCTAATTCTTGCGAACGTTTAGAGACATTCAAGGTTGCCAAGGTGATGTAGGCCTTGTCCTTAAAATTATCTAACAACTTTTTATAATAGGCTTCATTCCTCAAATGAATCTCTTTTCGCTTCTCGGTTTTTTTCATCAAAAAGGAAAAAGACTCCAATAATTCAGTTCCACCAAATTGAATCTCTACCCCCTTATTCCGTGCTGTTCGAATAGCCTGTTTTGTTGACTTGGAAAGTTTATCTTCTTCAAAATTTTCCTTGTATATTTTCGCCTGAATACGAGGTTGAATGGTGTCCCCCATTTCCTCTGTTTTTCCTGACCACTTTACTCCCATTTGTTGCAAACTATCAATAATAGCCAAATTTTCAGGATATTCTGTCTTTTCCTGATTGATTAAACTTTGAGATAGGCAAATACTTGGGTCAAAAGTCACAAAAACCGCTCTCTTACTGCGAGCATAAGACTTAATAGACTGCAGGACAAACTTTAAAAGTTCTGTATCCCTATAATCCAATATGGGACCTCTTGGAATATAAAACATTTTATACCCCAAAGGCAGAGACTTAATGAGAATACTAGCCACAGCCAGTAATGTTTTCCCTTCATAAACACCAAGTCTCTCATGATTCCAATCAGATTTCACTTTTTCCCAAGCACTACTTTGTAATAGATTAACCATGGGATGTTCTTTTACAAAATCATCATACTCTGATAATGGTATCCCAAGCTGATAACGATACATATTTTTCTCTCTTTCAACTAGTTTCTCTCTACTATTTTACTATTTCCGATTAAAAAGTCTAGTGAAAATTGTTTTTTAGCCAATAATAACTATAAATGGTAGTTTATTTATAAAAAACTAGCTCAATCTCTCTTCCAATTTGAAATCAATCGGCAGTGTAGCCAAAAAACGTTCCAATTGTTTTTCCCAGTAATACCATTCATGGGCACCTGGACTATGACTATAGGTTACATTAAAACCTAGATTTTTGAGATTTTTAACTGCTAGATTATTAGCAGAATAAAGATAATCTTGTTCGCCACACCAAACCCAAAGCTTGGTCTTCTTATCTGACTTTTCAGCTAGGCTTTCCAGTGAATATGGACTACTTTCCCAATTTTTAATCTCACCAAAAATACCTTGCCAATATGTCCGATTCCCTAAATCTTGATTTTCTGGAGAAAACTCCTGAAAACTAAGGGCACCAGAAAAACTAGCTGCATAGGAGAAACTGTTAGTTGACAGAGCTAATTTGAAGGAACCATAACCGCCCATAGATAGTCCAGCAATAAAAGTCTTTTCACGTTTACTAGTCATGTTAGGGAAAAAGCGCTTCATGACTTTAGGTAACTCTTCTGATAAGGCAGTATAGTAGTTAAATCCATATTGGGTGTCGGTATACCAACCGTTACTTGTATTAGGCATGACAACAATCAGATTGGTCCCTCGCACCAAGCGCTCTACATTGGTACGTTTGAGCCAACTATTATGGTTGCCAGACATCCCATGTAAGAGATAGAGGACAGGAATATCTGTGCAATCCGGGTCTGTTACCCTAGAGCCATCAGGGTACAGAACATTGACTCCCCATTCCATATCCAAAACTTCTGAGTAGTACTCAATCTTCATTACTGCCATTATTTTCTCCTTTTAGGTTTAAGATAAGAAAAAGCCGAAATTCGACTTTTTCTAGATCTTTATTTAATTATTATTTTGCTTCCATAACTACTGGTAAGATGGCTGGACGACGCTTAGTTTGATCAAAGAGGAACTTGGACAAACTGTCTCGAACTTTACCTTTGAGTTCTGCCCAATCAAACTCTTCACCTTGTAGATAGTCTTCAACTGTTTGGTTAATCAGCTCTGAGCTCTCACGCAAGATGTCACGACTCTTCTTGAGATAAACAAATCCACGTGTGTGCACTCGTGCCTTGGCAATGATTCTCTTCTCACGACGGTTAACTGTAATCGCAACGATAAAGATTCCATCCTCCGACAAGACCTTACGGTCACGAAGAACAACATTTCCGACATCTCCAATAGCATTTCCATCAATCAGAATATCTCCCGCAGTGATAGCACCTGACGGAACAAAGTCACCATGTTCATAGGACATAGTACTTCCTTTTTTGGGAATGAAAATATGCTCTGGCAACATGCCCACTGCCATTGCCGCTCTAGCGTGAGCATCCAATTCACGATACTCTCCTTGAATAGGGAAGAGATATTGTGGTCTCAAAAGATTGATCATCAACTGTAAATCACGAGCATTTCCATGTCCTGATACACGTAGGCTTGATGTAATGAGTCGAACAATACCTCCTGCTTGGTAGACCATATTTTCTACACGTGCCATAACCGCTTCCTTGGCGATTGATGGTGTTGTAACGATATAAACTAGGTCACCTTCTTTGATTTCAACATAACGGTGACGACCGATAGACATCTTGCGTAGGCCGTTAATTGGTTCACCCATACGTCCAGTTTCAAGTATAATTAATTCGTGATCTTCAAAACGAGACATATCTTTTGGCTTAATCAAAAGATTTTCACTTGCTAAAGACAATTTTTTCAGACGAATAGCTGTACGGACGATATTTTCAATATCAAATCCTGTCAAGACAACACGGCGTCCTGTCTCCGCGGCTGCATCAAAAACCTGCTGAATGCGAGAAAGGTTACTTGCAACTGCAGCAACGATGATGCGTCCATCCCAGTCAGAGATGGTTTGCGTGATTTCTACACCAACTTCATTTTCACTGGCTACTTGGATATTGCTATCTGCATTGGCAGAATCACTTAGAAGAGCCAGGACTCCTTCACGACCAATTTCGGCTAAACGTCCAAAGTCAGTGGCATATGATTCACTAGCTGTTTGGTCAAACTTGAAATCTCCTGTATAGACGATGTTACCTTCAGATGTTTTCAAGACCACACCCAAACTTTCTGGGATAGAGTGGGTTGTACGGAAAAAGGACACTATCGTTCCACCAAAATCAATCTCTGTATTTTCATCAATCACATGGAAATCATCAAATTTCTTGACGCTGTCATTTCCCTTAACAAAGAGTTTGGCAAGTTCGATGGTCAGCTCTGAGCCAAATACAGGAACCTTAGCTTCTGCCAAGAGATAAGGAAGGGCGCCAATCGCATCCGCATGCCCGTGTGTTAAGAAAACCCCAGCAATACGGTCGCTATTTTCAAACAAATAGTCCATATTTGGAATAACGACATCGACACCCAACTGTTCATTTTCAGGATATTTCAAACCTGCGTCCAATACAAAAATCGAGTCGTTAATTTCTGCGATGTACATGTTCTTACCATTTTCACGTACACCCCCAAGTGTTGTCAATTTAATAGTATTCATTTTTCCTCCGAATAGTCACTTCAACTGTTTGTAGAGCTTTAAATGCTCTCTTTTTCTGAAAGTCCAATTCACTTTCAGCCGAATCTTTTCCATTTATTATACCATTTTTTTACTAATTTTCAAAATGAATCTCACAGATAATCACACTTCAACTACCTCTTTCCGTTCAATAACGGACAAAGCAGCACTAATAAGAGGGGCAAATGAGACAATTGGTGCTCCCATCCTATCTAATCTTCAAATAAGTCAGCAACATTATAAAGCACTTCGCAGTCACAGTAGGCTCCATTTGCTTCTAAAAATCCCAAAATCACTTCAACTTCTAAATCACGCCCTTTTAGAAAGGACCTAGTCAAGGTAAAATCAGCAGGACAAGTCAGCGACTCTAACTCCTGATCCAAAAAATCAAACAAATCTAAAAAAATCTCCCTTGTTATCGGTAAACTAGCTTCAAATTCTTTCTTCTGTTGCTGCTTATACTCTGCCAGTAATTTCTTTTTCTTCTCTTTATCCATTTTCTACTCCGACTAACTTCTCTGGTACTTTTGATACTAATACTCAATGAAAATCAAAGAGCAAACTAGGAAGCTAGCCGCAGGTTGCTCAAAGCACCGCTTTGAGGTTGCAGATAAAGCTGACGTGGTTTGAAGAGATTTTTGAAGAGTATAACTTTCTTCAACAAGGTTCAACAGTCCTTCACTCCTCTCATTATAGCACTAAATTCCTTTCATTGATGTAGTTTTTGATAGCAAACAAAAAAGAGTCAGCAAGCCAACTCTTTCGATCTCTATTCACTTTTTTCCATCAAGAAATCATAGATTTCCTGGACTGTTCCAAGCGCCATAATCTCTTGCTCTTTGACAGTTTGTTTTAGCTTTTGATAAATCTGACTTTCAGCTATATCACGCTTTTCAGCCTCTTTATTCACCCTCATGACTCCATTTTCAATGGTCACAAAGCCAAGCTCTTCAAATATCTGAATCATTTTGACTAATAGGATTTGCTCAATCTTGAGAAAGGCTGCCAAATCCTTGAGTTTATAGCGAATGTCAAACTCTGGGAACTGATAGATGGTTTTATACAATTTTGCAAACTGCTCTCTTGTGCCATAGCCCGTCAAGTAGTAAGCCTTAGCTATATCATTTTTAAAGTAAATAGCTGAAAATTCCTGTTCCTGAAAGATTTTCTTAATAAGGGATATATCCTCAGGGATATTCTTCACGACAATAGCTGAACAAGAGGTCACATCAGGTAACTCTTGCGTAAAGTCCAAAACGGCTACCCCTTCTGGCAACAGGGCATTCTTACCACGGATGTTAAAGAGCTGGACACCTTCTACACGGGCATCAACCATCATCAACTGCAAGGTTGTTTGTCCATTCCATTGGTTGACAGAGAGAGTCACTGCTAGTTCCAGTTGCTTGGTCTGTGAGAATTCAGTCGCCCATTTCCCTTGACCAAAAGCGACTACCTCAAAACTGGCCTCACCTTTTGAAATTTTCAGCTTGAGATGAGCATTCCCAGCTCCCATAACGCGAGCATTTTCAACTTGAAAATCTCGAATGTAGAAGACAGGCTTTTGGTTATCCATCCCAAAAGGAGCTAGACGTTCAAAACTTTTCACCGTCTCCAAACTCAAGGCCTCTAAGTCCAGTTCTTCGTCTAAAAATAGATTGTTTTTACCTTGGGCATCTGCACCTTTTTCTCGGATATAGGCTTCCAAAACATCAGACAAGACTTCCAACTTTTCCACTTCAAGGGTCATACCTGCAGCACCTGCGTGACCACCAAAGGCGATAAACAGTTCTCGATGTGGGTCCAAGGCTTCAAAGATATCGACTGCTTCTATACTTCGAGCACTCCCCTTGGCGCGTCCATCTTCGATATTCAAGACAACAACCGTCTGGCCTAATTCTTCAAGCAAGCGTCCAGCTACAATTCCAAGAACTCCTGGATTCCAGCCTTCTTTAGCCAAAACTTGAACACTTTTATCAGGATCCACCATGCCCTTGGCTTCATCGTAAATAGACTGAACAATTTCCTTACGTTCTTCATTCTTTTGATGAATCAAAAGAGCGATTTCATGCACTTTCTCATCGTCAAATCCAGTCAACAAATCAATAGCTGGATTGGGATCATCCAAACGTCCTAGAGCATTTAAACGCGGTGCTAACTGAAAACCAACTGTCTCTTCTGTCACATCACTACTCGAAATCCCAGCGATTTCAAACATTTCTTGTAGACCCATTCGCTGAGTATTGCGCAAGACTTCAAGACCATACTGGACCATGATACGATTTTCGTCCGTCAAGCTGACCATGTCGGCAATTGTACCGATAGCAACCAAGTCTAGCAATTCAACCTGTACTTCTTCCAAAAGGGCACAAGCCAACTTAAATGCGACACCACAACCCGCCAAATGCTCGAAAGGATAGTCAGCCCCTGGATGTTCAGGATGGATAATAGCATAGGCATCTGGTAAATCCTCAGGCATAGAATGGTGGTCGGTCACAATGACGTCCACTCCCATATACTGGGCCAAATCAATGGCTTCATGCCCCGCCACACCATTGTCCACCGTCACAATCAAAGAAACACCCTGCTGTTCAATGAAATATTTGTAGACACTAGCATTTGGACCATAACCATCCGTAAAGCGATTGGGAAGATAAACCAGGCACTCAGCGCCTAACTGTTCTAAACTTTCCTTAACAATGGAAGCCGAAGTCATCCCATCCGCATCGTAGTCCCCGTAAATGAGAATCAGTTCCCCTTGCTCAATAGCATGGCGAATTCGCTCCACTGCCTTTTCCATATCATTTAAAAGGTAGGGATCATGCAATTCCTCCAAAGAAGGTTCTAAAAATTTTTTTAGACTAGTTTCATCCTTGATGCCTCGTTCAAATAACAAACGAGCTACTTCAGGGCCCAAACCAGCTTTCTTAGCTATCTTTGTAAAATCCGCATCCTCAACTTGCGGAGCGAATTGCCAATTATAAGTAGGAATTATCAAAAAAATCATCCACTCTTTCTTACGATTCTATCTCTTTATTATAACATGATTTCCAGTTTTTCTCTTGATTTTCTTACTAAGTTAATGACTCTTCATCGCTCTAAACAGCCACTTATAAAACATATACATGACAAAGTGTCATTCCTTTTTTTACTTGACTTTTGCAATTTCCCCTCAGATAAGGTATAATAATTGTATTGTCTTTTGGGGTCGTTACGGATTCGACAGGCATTATGAGGCATATTTTGCGACTCGTGTGGCGACGTAAACGCTCAGTTAAATATAACTGCAAAAAATAACACTTCTTACGCTCTAGCTGCCTAAAAACCAGCAGGCGTGACCCGATTTGGATCGCTCGTGTTCAATGACAGGTCTTATTATTAGCGAGATACGATCAAACTTTGTCTAGCAGTTTGATAAGAGATTTATAGACTCGCAGTTCCTAGGCTTGAGTTATGTGTCGAGGAGCTGTTAAAACAATACATAACCTATGGTTGTAGACAAATATGTTAGCAGGTGTTTGGACGTGGGTTCGACTCCCACCGGCTCCATTATATTTAAAAAAAGGCGGTGGGACAGAAATCGATAGACAAAGTCTCGATTTCGTATTCCCAGCCCCGTGAGGATGATTAGGAGCTTTTTGGAGTCTAAAAGACGAACAAAAAGTCCAATCAGCTATCGCGTCAAAGTTTGATTGCTAATAAAAAGTGAGGTCGGGATCTTTTGTCCCAACCTCTTTTTTGTTTGCTTAGTTTACAAATATATATAGTCAATTGAAACAAGAATAAGACGACAGAGACTCGTAAAAAGTATTGCAACTTGGTAATACCTTTTTGAGGTGCTTTTTGATATGAGCTCATGTTTTCTCAATAGGATTGTACTCAGGTGAGTAGGGAGGAAGGGGTAAAAGTTTATGCCCAAACTCTTCCCATAAGAGCTCTATCTTACCCATTCTATGGAATCTTGCATTATCCATAATAATAACTGATGGTTTGTTTAATGTTGGTAAGAGAAACTTCTGAAATCAAGCTTCAAAAAATTCGCTTGTCATCGTCTCTTCGTAAGTCATTGGAGCTATTAACTCACCATTTGTTAGCCCTGCAACCAAAATCCTCTGATATCTTCTTCCAGATACTTTACCTTTTATTAGCTGACCTTTTAAAGAGCGACCATATTCTCGATAAAAATAAGTATCGAATCCTGTTTCATCAATATAAATAGGTGCTTTGAACTATTAAAATGTTTAAGAAATAAAGCTACTTTTTCTGGGTCTTGTTCATAGTAGGTGTGGTTCTTTTTTTCGAGTGAACCCCATAGCTTTGAGAGCATAGTGAATGGTAGTTGGATGACAGTTAAATTCAGAAGCTATTTCAGTCAAATAAGCATCTGGATTGTCAGCAAGATAGGTTTTAAGTCTATCTCTATCAACTTTTCTTGGTTTTGTTCCTTTTACTTGATGGTTTAGCTCTCCTGTTTTCTCTTTTAGTTTTAACCAGCCATAAATGGTATTACGTGAGATTTGGAAAACGTGTGATGCACCTGTTATACTACCTGTTCGCTCACAATAAGCGAGAACTTTTTTACGAAAATCTATTGAATATGCCATAAGAAGATTATACACGTTATGTACTGTTTTTGTTTCAATTAGCTATACAATAAGAGAACGACTCAAAATTAAAAAGCTAGAGTTCCACAATTGGGAACCTCTAGCTTTTTGTGGCTGAGAACTATTTTGTCTCAGACTCCAGTATATAAAATTATTTAGCTTCAAATCCTTCTGCTACTGCGTCCGCAAAGTTTTCTTCAACGATGCTTGCGCAGTGGTCACAGATAGTTGCATTGTAATGACGTTCTGCTGTTGTCGGGTCGATACGACGGCAACGGTCACACACTTCACCAGCTGCACGTTCTACAGTGAAAGCTACATCTTCAAAGGCTACTGCACCTTCTGGAGCTGCACCTTCTGCGATAGTCAATTCTGAGACGATCAAGAGTTGAGCAACATTGCTATCAAGAGCTCCAAGAAGAGTTTTAACCACTTCATTTGGATAAACTGTCAAGTGAGCTTCAAGTGATTTACCAATCACTTTTTCATTACGCGCTTCTTCCAAGGCTTTTTGAGCTTGTCCACGGAAGTCCATGAAGGCTGACCAGGTATCTAATATTTCTTCTTGGTTGGCAAAAGTCTGAGCTTCTGGTAATTCTGATAATTGGACGAAGTCTTCTGCCTCAAACTCAAGATATGACCAGATTTCTTCAGCAGTGTGAGGAAGAATTGGAGTCAAGAGTTTAGTGATTTTCACCAAAACATCATAGAAGACAGTTTGCATTTGACGGCGTTCCAATGATTTGGCACCTTCGATGTAGACAACGTCTTTGGCGAAGTCAAGGTAGAAGGCTGACAAGTCAACGTTGATAAAGTTCACTAGTGCTTTATAGATTGTCAAGAATTCAAAGTCAGCATAAGCATCACGAATTGTCTTAACAAGTTGGTTAAAGCGAATAGTCATGTACTTGTCAACTGAACGAAGTTCTTCGTAAGCAACTGCATCCTCAGCTGGGTTAAAGTCAGATGTGTTAGCAATCAAGAAACGAAGAGTGTTACGGATCTTACGGTAAGTTTCAGAAACTTGGCTCAAGATATCCATTGAGATACGCACGTCATTGCTTGAGTCAACACTTGTTACCCAGAGACGCAAGATTTCCGCACCAAATTGTTTCTCAACATCGCTTGGAGCAATGGTATTTCCAAGAGATTTAGACATCTTTTCACCTTTACCGTCAAGGGCAAATCCTTGTGACAAGATTTGTTTGTATGGTGCCACACCATGGTTAGCCACAGATGTGATAAGAGAAGAGTTGAACCAACCACGGTATTGATCTGAACCTTCAAGGTAGAGGTCAGCTGGGTATTTGAGTTCTGGACGGTTAACCACGACACCATTCCATGATGAACCTGAGTCAAACCATACGTCCATGATGTCTGTTTCTTTCTTGAACTCGCCATTTGGTGAACCTGGATGTGTAAATCCTTCTGGCAAGAGGTCTTTAGCATCACGTTCCCACCAGACGATGGAACCATGCTCTTCAAAGAGTTGAGCTACATGCTCAATCGTTTCAGCTGTCATGATTGGTGTGCCGTCTTCAGCATAGAAGATCGGAAGTGGAACACCCCAAGCACGTTGACGTGAGATTACCCAGTCACCACGGTCACGAATCATGTTGTAAAGACGAACTTTCCCCCATTCTGAGTGGAATTTCACTTTTTCAATTTCATCCAAGATTTCTTGACGGAATTTTGATACAGAAGCAAACCATTGTGGCACTGCACGCCAGATGATTGGTTTTTTCGTACGCCAGTCAAATGGGTATGAGTGAGAGATTTCTTCTTGAGCAAGAAGGAGGTTGCCTAGTTTCTCGATAACAGTTGGAACCACCTTGTCATAGAATTGACCTTCGAACTCAGCGCCAGCATTAGCCATCATGATTCCGCGTTCGTTAACTGTCACAGCAACTTCAAGACCATTAGCCACACCAACATTGTAGTCGTCCTCACCAAAACCAGGAGCTGTATGGACGATACCTGTACCAGAGTCAGTTGTAACGTGGTCACCAAGGATAACGAGTTCATCTACTGCAGTATCCCATGGGTGTTCTGTCACGATATGGTTCAATTCTTGACCACGATAAGTAGCCAAAACTTGAACATCAGTCCAGCCAAATTTCTCAGACAAGCTGTTCAACAATTCAGCAGCAACCACAAACTTACGAGTTTCACCAGCAGGTTGAACCAAAACGTAATCAATATCCGCACCAACAGTCAAACCACGAGAAGCAGTGATAGTAAATGGAGTTGTTGTCCAAACAACGATGTAAGTATCAGTGTCTAGGACACCTTTGCCATCCTTGATCTTATTGGCATAGTACAGTGATGTTGAAACCAAGTCATGGTATTCAATTTCTGCTTCAGCAAGAGCTGACTCAGATGACCATGACCAGTAAACTGGCTTGGCACCACGGTAGATATAGCCCTTGTTAGCCATCTCGCCGAAGACACGAATTTGCGCTGCTTCATAGTCAGGGGTCAAAGTTACATATGGATTTTCCCAGTCACCAGAAACACCTAAACGTTTGAAGTCTTCGCGTTGTTTATCTACTTGAGAAAGAGCGTATTCACGGCAAAGTTTCAAGTATTCAACCAAATCCATCTCTTTGCGTTTAACACCTTGTTTTGCCAAAACTTGCTCGATTGGTAGTCCGTGTGTATCCCAACCTGGGATGTATGGCGCGTAGAATCCTGACATAGACTTAGAACGAACAATGATATCTTTTGAAATCTTGTTCATAGCATGACCAACGTGGATATTTCCGTTAGCGTACGGAGGTCCATCATGAAGAGTGAAGTGAGGTTTCCCTTCATTCAACTCTTGACGACGTTGGTAGAGCTTTGCTTCTTCCCACTCTTTTTGCCAGACTGGCTCTTTGGTTGGAAGTCCTGCACGCATTGGGAAATCTGTTTTCCCTAGATTTAAAGTTTCTTTGAGTTTCATGATATCTCCTTTATGATATAGACAAAATAAAAACCACGACTCGCTAAAAAGGACGAAAATCGTGGTACCACCTTTATTCGGAAAAAGACTCAGTCTTTCTCCCTCTTTTCCCGTAACGTGGGGAACGTCAAATCCTACTAACTTCAGACTTGATAGCTTGAGAGGATAATCTGATCAACAGGGATTGTAGGGCTTCCACCATCTCCTACTCGCTGAAAATATGTTTGATTAGATCTTGTTCTCAGATTTTCTTTCTTATAAAAGATCAATAGATTCCGTCAAGGGTGTTGGTTGAGAATTTTGGTTTGAAGAAACGACTTCTTCTACTACTGAGCTAGCAGTATCTGGCTTTGTTTCTTTTTGTGATTCAGCCAATTCTCGATTAGCTGCTTCAATGCGGGCTTGGAGCTCTGCTACTTCTTCAGGTGAAAACTGACGGGTCATGTCAATCGGCTCTTCATCCTGATAGGTAGAAACATCTTCACCCAAAACTTCTCCAACAACTTCTTTAAAAGCTTCGTCACTGGTTTGTAAATAAGTCGCTGTCGGACGTAAAATTTCTTCCCAGTCGGATGAATCTACAATAGCTAATTGACTCTCAATCGTAGATTTCAAACGTTGATGGAAGACACGGCTCTTATTCTTCAATTCTTCCGTCTCTACGGCAACCTTCTTAGCATTATCCGTAGCTTGACGCAAGATTTCATTAGCCTTATACTTAGCCTCATCAAGCAGACGCTGGGCATCTTGTTCAGCCTGTTTAAGGATATTTTGAGAGCGTTCATTAGCAGCTTGTTTGACACGTTCTGCAGTATCTTGAGCGATCAATACAGACTGGCTCAATGACTCCTTAATCTCATCAAAATAAGACAAACGTTCCTCTAAATTTTTAATGTGTTGTTCTTTTTCGTGATTGCTACGAACAAGTGTTTCATAGTCACGAACAACAATATCTAGAAATTCATCAACTTCTTCAGGATTAAACCCTCTAAATTTGGTACTAAAGGTTTTATCCTTGATTTCTAACGATGTAATTGGCATATTTTCCCCTCACTTACTTAATAATAGTTGAACTATCAATTTTTTCTTATCTTTTTTAGTCTGGCCATTTTCTTTGAGTAAGATCATTCGCCCAAAGCGTCTGACACTTACCAAATCACCAATCTGAACCTGATAATCAGATTTTTCAACCAGATGGTAATTTACCTGAACATATTTTCTTTCTAATAAATCGGCTGTCTGGGAGCGAGATAATTTCAGAACATTCGATAAGAAGGCATCCAAGCGCATGCTCGGAACTAAAACTTCTCTTTCCTGATAGTCATTTTTGGATTCTAATAATTCTTCAAAAGGCCTTACTTCTAGTTTTACAGGTAATCTAGCAACCTTTTGAATTCCATCCTGGAAGAGGGAAACAAATTTCCGGTCCACAATGATTTGCGCTCTATTCTCCGTTACTAATATATCACCAAATAACTTGCGATCAATTCCCAAACGATTCAGAACGGTTCCTAAAATCTTGGAATGGGTCAATTGGTCAAACTTACTAGAATAAACAATCTCAAGCAATTCCATTTCAAAATCCGCTAAAGTCGGTACGAAATAATCTGGTGCAAGAAGCACACGACTATACTCGCTAGGTACAGAATCATTGCTTGAAAAAACTTGAATCCCTTGATGATTCCCCAATGTCTTTAAAATAAAGACCTGATGGGGGTTGATAAAGGGAGTTAGGATGGGAGCGTAGTGCTCTTCGACCTGCCTAAGCCACTCCAATCCTTTATCAATGAAAGGAATATCCTCGACTGAGAAATGCTGATAAATATCTTTTCTCATGCTAGTATATAAAGAAAACGGATCAAATAGTTTCCAAGTAAATGAACTAAAATGACCGCCACCCAAACTGAAAAATCAATACCACCAATACTTAGGGGCAGACGTCTCAAGGGTTGAAGGATCGGTTTGACTAAGCTAGTCAACAAACGACCTAGTGCTGTATCATAGGCATTGGGAAACCAAGATAATAGAGCAAAAGCTACAAGTATCCATGAATAGATAGTTGCAGCATTCTGAATAAAACGAATTAGAAAAATCATTACTTCACTCGATTTCTCTTCATATCAAAGTCAAACTCTTCACCGTGAGAACCATCAGGCAAGCGAATGTCTTCAATATTAACCACAACTCCTACTGGTGTCAAAAGGTACATAGTATTTGCGACTTTCCTTAATTCACCAGCCAGCACATAACGAGCACCATCTAAGTAATCTAGACAACGACGTGCTTGTACTTCAGTCATATATTGGAAATCAATTAGAATACTTTCATTTCCTGTTAACAAATCAACAATATCAGTTGCATCTTCGTAGCGGCGAGGATAACGAACAGCAATGGTTACCTTTTCTGCACCTCGGTGACTCTGCATCGCCAATTCTTGTTGACGAGCGTGAAGACGGGTAATATTCTTTTCTTTCGAATTCACTTGTGAAGTTTGTGGTAACTGTTGAGCTCGTGGAAATTCTTCCTTTGGAGCCGAAACTGAAGTTAAGGTTTGTTCAGACTTTAACTCAGCAACGTTCGGTGCCACCTCTTCTCCATCTTCAGTGAAATAATCTATAAACTTATCAAATTTATCTTTTAGTGACATGGTTATTTCCTATTTAAAAAATGCTGTACCGATTCGAACGAAAGTTGAACCACATTGAATCGCTTCTTTGAAGTCTCGACTCATACCCATACTTAGTTCTGTCATCGGCATATTGGGGAGATGTTTTTCTTGAATGGTTTTTTGCAATTCTTGCGTTTCTTTAAATATCTCTAGTAATTCTTGACTAGTTGCTTCAAATGGAGCCATGGTCATCAGACCCACATACTCAATCTGGTCTAATTCTGAAAGTTCGGGTAAGAGGGCTAACAATTCTTCTTTCGAAAAACCGTGCTTACTTTCTTCCTTAGAAATATTTACTTGCAAAAAGCACTTAATCTTGTGGTCCGCTCGTTTTTGAATTTCCTGAGCTAGCTTTAAGGAATCTAAAGCATGAAAATAATCCACATAAGAAATCACTTCCTTGACTTTACGTCTCTGTAAGGTTCCAATCAAATGCCAGGTAAGATTCTTATCACTCAGAGCATGATACTTGTCAAGAAATTTATCAACACGGTTCTCACCAATGTGTTGCACTCCTTGCGAAACCAAAGCTGAGGCTGTTTCAACATCTACATATTTGGTCACCGCAATCACAGAAACCGAATCGTTTTCACGACCGGCTTCCTGAACTGCATTCGATATCTGTTGAAAAACAAGGTTCGTATTTTCTTTTAAATTCATCTTCATTAACGATTTTTAAAGAATGGTGGTGTTTCCAACTCATCTTCATCTGTTGCCGCTGGAACTTCAAAGCGTTCCACTGGAGAAACAACTGGTTCTCCTTGACGAACAATAGCATCGCGTCTCAAGTCCCAGTCACCGAAGGCTGATGTCTTTGGTGCTTCTTGACGGCGATAACTTGGAGTTGGAATTTCTGCTGTATCAGCCATATCAAAATTACGATCAAAAGTTTGTGCATGGCTAGTTCGAGCAGGTTCACGGCGAGTTGCTTGGCGTGGTTGAGCAGTTACAACTTTCTCAACTTTATCCTGACGTACTCCTGTCGCAACAACAGTCACGCGGATTTCGTCTTTCATTGTCTCATCAATAGATGTTCCAAGCCAGATGTTAACACCATGACCAGCTGCTTGGTTCACAATTTCTGATGCTTCTTCAGCTTCAATCAAAGTCAAGTCCAAGCCGCCAGTTACGTTGATAATCACATCTTCTGCTCCATCGATAGTTGTTTCAAGAAGTGGTGAGTAGATTGCTTTACGAGCAGCTTCTACAACACGTTCTTCACCGCTACCGATACCAATACCCATGAGGGCATTTCCTTTGTTAGCCATAACAGTCTTAACGTCTGCAAAGTCCAAGTTAATCAAACCAGGATTTGTAATCAAATCTGTAATCCCTTGTACACCTTGACGAAGAACGTTATCTGCTTCACTCAATGCTTCAAGAAGTGGAGTTTTCTTGTCAACAATTTCTAGCAAGTTGTTGTTTGAGATAATCAAGAGTGTATCAACATGCTCACGAAGTTCGTTAATCCCTTCGATGGCAAATTGTCCACGTTTGCTTCCTTCAAAACCAAATGGACGAGTAACAACACCGACTGTCAAAGCACCAAGACTTTTTGCAATACGAGCGATAACTGGTGCAGCACCTGTACCAGAACCACCACCCATACCAGCAGTGATGAAGACCATGTCAGCACCGCTGATCGCTTCTGTCAATACTTCTTCGCTTTCTTCTGCCGCTTTACGACCAACTTCAGGTTGACCTCCTGCACCAAGTCCGCGAGTCAATTTAGGGCCGAGCTGAATAACTGTCTCAGCTTTTGTACTGCTCAAAGCTTGTACATCTGTGTTGGCTGCGATAAATTCAACGCCAGAAACGCCTTCGTCAACCATACGGTTGATGGCATTTCCACCACCACCGCCGACACCGATTACTTTAATTACTGCACCTTGTGCTGCTGCTGTATCAAATGAAAATGTCATATTTATATTCCTCTATTTTATTCGTCAAACATGCTTCCAATCAAGCTACGGAAACGATCCGTTAATTTACCTTTGCTCTTTTCTTCTGATTGAAGAGGAGCTACTGGTTCAACAGATTGAGTTGTTTCGGGCTCAGGAGTTGTCACTGTATTAAATACTGGTCGTGGAGAAACAGGTGAAACTGGTTGAGCTGGACTTCTAAAGTCAATCGGTTGGTGACGTAAACTTTCGTCACCTCGAATTGCTCGTTGTGCCAAAATATTCACTTCAGTAAGACTACCAGCGAATTCTGACAAGCTGATGACATGAGCAAAAGCAGGATTGCGAATACCTACTTGATTTGGTACGAATAACTTAACTCGTACTCCAAATACTTCTTGGGCCAATTCAACGACACCTGGAAGAAGGGCATTTCCACCAATCAAGACAATACCTCCTGGCAAGTCTAACAGGTGACGTCTTTCCAGGTCTTGCTTAATTTGCTCAAAAATGTGCTTGATTCTTGCTGAAATAATCTCAGCCAAGTATTCTTCAGTCACTTCAACTGGTTCCACTTCACCGATCACTTCAACTTGGAAAGTTTCCTTGCTAGCTAGTGGTGGGTAAGCTTCACCGTAGTTCAATTTTAGACCTTCTGCAATTTTCTTAGAAGTCCTGAGAACTTTTGAAATGTCTTTTGTGACATAATCGCCACCCTCTTGGTTGACATTTGTATATTGAAGTTCTTGGTTGCGAATAGTGGCAACAGTCGTTTGGCCACCACCCATGTCGATAACAGTCGCACCAAACTCACGTTCACCTTCATTCAAGACAGAGTGAACCATTGCAAGAGGTGAAATAATCACGTTATCGACTTGAACGCCTACACGCTCAACAGTTTTACGAAGATTGTGGAGGATCGTACGTGGGCCAGTGTACAAGAGACCGCGCATTTCCAAACGCACACCCATCATCCCGCGAGGATCACGAATTCCTTGGAATCCATCAACGACAAATTCCTCTGGAATAAAGGTGATAACTTCACGGTCTGGAGTCATACTCTTAGTCAAGGCTGATTTGACAACATTTTCGACATCTTGATCCGTAATTTCTTTTGTATCTGATGTCACTGGAATCATGCCTTGAGTTGGCTCCACTTGTAGCAAATTAGCTGGCAAACCAACATTTACAGACTTGATTGAAATTCCTGCTTTTTCTTCTGCTTGAGAAATTGCAGACTTAATAGCAGTCGCTGCTGCTTCGATGTCAACGATAATCCCATCTTTGACACCTTTACTTTTGGCATTGCTCACGCCAATTACATTTACTTCACCATTTACAAGCTCTGCAACCAACACTTTAATAGAGCTAGTTCCGATATCTAAGCCTGTAAAAAAACCATTTCTAGTCATTACACTGCGTCCTCTCTATCTTCCCAGTTTCACACTTCTATTTTTAATAGCTACACCAAGGTATAACTACTCACAAAATATTATAACACAAAAAAAACATTCGTGCTCGAATTTTCTAACATTTAAACAAGCTTTTTCTTGAAATTTTATAATTATCCGATGATTTCATCAGTGAGTAAATAAAAAAGAAAGAGAATCTCTCTTCTCTCTCTTTCTGTATATATTTTGGCCTCCAGTAAGGCTATTTTTTAAGGTCTTGTTTGTAGAATTCTTTCAAGGCATCTTGCCAAGTTGGGATGACAAATCCAGTAGCTTTGGCTTTTGCAAGGCTCATCGTTGAGTTTAGTGGACGTTTAGCTTTGGCAGGAAATTGGCTTGAGTCCACTGGCTTGACTTCAACGTCTGTATTCTTCAAAATTTCAACCGCAAAGTCATACCAAGTTATGTCTTCCGTTGCATCATTTGACAAATGATAATAACCAAATTCCTTGCGATTTTCAGCTAGGAAAGTTATGAACTCGGCCAAGGTACGCGTCCAGGTTGGACGGCCATGTTGATCATTTACAACTGTCAAGGTCTTATGAGTTTTAGCTAGATTTTGCATCGTGAAGACGAAGTTTTTGCCGTAATTTCCAAAAACCCAGGCAGTACGAATAATATAGTAGTTTGAAACGTGTTTCTCTACAAGCTCCTCTCCCATACGCTTAGTACGACCATATTCAGTTTGTGGGTCTGGTCGGTCATCGACTTCCCATTCTTGTCCGACTGGCTTCTTACCATCAAAGACATAATCTGTAGAGATGTAGACTAGAGTTGCTCCATACTTTTCGGATGCTTTTGCGACATTTTCTGTCCCCGTCACATTGATGGCGAAATCCAATTCCTTCCCTTCATCCTCTGCTGCATCAACAGCGGTGTAGGCTGCACAATGGTATACTAAAGTCGGTTTCACTTGGGCAAAAACTTTCTCCACCATTTCTGCATCGGTAATATCCATCTCAGCCACATCAACCGCAACATATTCTTCATTACGCTCATCTAATAAATAACGAAGTTCAGTTCCTAATTGGCCATTTGCTCCTGTAATTAAAATCATCTTTCTTCCTTTCACCTGATTCACAATTCTTCGGTATAGCAATAGAGGTTGGGACAAAAATCCCTACCTCACTTTTATTTGCAATCAAACTTTGACGCGGTAGCTGATTGGACTTTTTGTTCGTCTTTTAGACTCCAATCATCTTCGCGGGGCTGGAACTAGGAAATCGAGATTTTGTCTATCGATTTCTGTCCCACCGACTTTTATTTTTCAAGAACCTCTTGTGTTTTAGCGTAGTTGGCTTCAACAGCTTCTTTTTCTCCTTGCCACCACTCTTGGTTATCTTTGTACCATTGAATGGTTTCTTTGAGACCTTGTTCGAAATTTGTGAATTCTGGTTTCCAACCCAACTCATCACGGAGCTTGCTTGCATCAATCGCATAACGAAGATCATGTCCTGCACGGTCAGTCACATGATCATAGGCATCAGCAGGTTGTCCCATTTCCTTAAGGATTAGCTCCAAAACTTCCTTGTTGTTCTTCTCGCCATCAGCACCAATCAAGTAGGTTTCACCAATTTGTCCTTTTGTCAAGATTGTCCAAACACCTGAAGAATGGTCATTGGTATGAATCCAGTCACGAACGTTCTTTCCTTCACCATACAGTTTGGGCTTAATTCCACTTAGGATGTTGGTAATCTGACGTGGGATAAATTTTTCAATGTGTTGATAAGGACCATAGTTATTTGAACAGTTGGAAATCGTTGCCTTGACTCCAAAAGAACGTACCCAGGCTTTGACAATCAAGTCTGAAGCTGCCTTAGTTGATGAGTAAGGAGAGCTTGGATTGTATCTGGTATCAGCGGTAAATTTCTCACCTGGACCTTCACCATGACCTGGCAAATCCTCACGTAGAGGGAGATCCCCATATACTTCATCTGTAGATACATGGTGGAAGCGAATATCATATTTGCGAGCTGCTTCCAAAAGAGTATAGGTTCCGATGAAGTTGGTATGGATAAATGGCGATGGATCATTGAGCGAATTGTCATTGTGACTTTCCGCCGCATAGTGAACGATAGCATCCGCTTGAGCTGCCAGCTTGTCTACCAACTCTGCATCAGCAATATCACCAACAACTAACTCAACACGATCACCTAAAATTTCCTCAATATTCGCGCGATTTCCAGCATAGGTCAACTTATCCAAGACTGTCACGTGAACATCTGGAAAATTCTTGTAAACATAGTGGACAAAGTTGGAACCGATAAAACCAGCCCCACCTGTCACGATAATATTTTTGTATTCAGTCATATTCTTTCCTTCTACAAATCCTCTTTTTTCAAAGGTTTTACATCCTTAAGTAGTGGATGATTTTTATCTGCTTCTGAAACCTCTGCTTCTGCAAGATTTTCCCATTCAATACCAAGGCTCGGATCAGCGTAGTTCACAAAGGCATACTTGGGTTTGAGTTCAAGAGCCCAGTAATCATTGACCAGATAACTATAAGAAACTGTATCTGACAGAACTTGAAAGCCATTGGCCACGCCTCGAGGAACAAAAATTCCCTTGCTAGCATCAATAACCGTCTGATAAGTATTCCCAAAGGTTTCGCCCTCGCGTAGATCAACCCAAGAGCCCAGAACTTTCCCACCATCTGCTACAGAGATGTACTTATCCCAAGGCTCTGCGTGGAGACCACGTAGGACATTTTTGCGTGAGAAAGATACATTGTTTTGCAATTTTCCTTCTGCAAAGAAAGACTCTGGAAAGCCAAGTGGGAGCATTTTTTCCTTTTGGAAATTTTCTTTAAACCAACCACGATTATCACCATGAACGGGGATATCGAACTCCAACATACCTGGAATAGCTTCAATCTTGCGTGCTGCAAGCGTCTTACCGAAAAAATTATCTGTCATCTATGCTTCTCCTATCAAACGGAGCAAATACTGTCCGTATTCATTTTTCTTAAGCGGTTGGGCTAAGGCCAATACATCTTCTCGACTGATATAGCCCATGCGATAGGCAATTTCTTCCAAGTTCGCCACCTGAACATTTTGCATCCGTTGGACTGTTTCGATGTACTGTGAAGCCTCTAGCAAACTTTCATGAGTGCCAGTATCCAACCAAGCAAAGCCACGCCCCATAACCTCAACGGATAAATCTCCACGATCTAGGTAAGCCTTGTTGACATCTGTAATTTCCAATTCACCACGCGGGCTTGGTTTTATATTTTTGGCAATTTCTACCACATCATTATCGTAGAAATAGAGACCTGTAACTGCATAATTTGAACGAGGATGCTCTGGTTTTTCTTCAATAGAAATAGCGTTCATATCTTCATCAAACTCAACAACGCCAAAGCGTTCTGGATCCTTCACATGATAGCCAAAGACAGTCGCTCCTGACTCCTTACTAGCTGCCTTTTGTAGCATCTTCGAAAGGCCAGGACCATGATAGATATTGTCACCTAAGATCAGAGCAACACTATCATCACCAATAAACTCTTCCCCAATGATAAAGGCTTGTGCCAAACCATCTGGACTCGGTTGCTCTGCATAAGACAGTTGAATCCCAAATTCAGAGCCATCTTGCAAAAGTTCTTTGAAACGAGGCAAATCTTGAGGAGTCGAGATAATCAAAATATCCTTAATCCCAGCCAACATCAATGTTGAAAGTGGATAGTAAATCATCGGTTTATCATAAACCGGCATCAGTTGTTTTGATGCAGCTCGAGTCAACGGATATAAACGTGTCCCCGAACCACCCGCGAGAATAATACCTTTCATAATAGGGTACCTTTCTATATTACTTTACCTAGCCTCGCTTAAATTCCGCGTAAAATACGAACTATCTGTTTACTAGCATCACCATTTCCATAAGGATTACTAGCTTGACTCATTTTTTTATATTCTTCGGAATCGTCTAAAAGCATCTTAAAGTTTTGATAAATAGTCTCCTCATCAGTTCCAACCAATTTCAATGTTCCGGCAGCTACTCCTTCTGGTCTTTCTGTCGTATCTCGCATGACCAATACAGGCTTTCCTAAAGAAGGAGCCTCTTCCTGAACTCCTCCTGAATCAGTTAAAATCATGTAACTATGATTCATGAAATTATGAAAATCAAGAACATCCAAAGGTTCAATAATCTGAATACGTTCTGTGTCTCCAAAAATTTCCGCAGCTGTTTCACGCACCAAGGGATTTTTATGAATTGGATAAATTACCTTAACATCATCATATTCATTTAAAACTCGTTTAACAGCTCTAAACATGTGTTTCATAGGTTCTCCGAGATTTTCACGTCTATGAGCAGTTAGTAGAATAAGACGGGTGTCAACGTTTAAATCTAAATCAGGGTGTGTATAATCCTTTTGTACTGTAGTTGTAAGTGCATCAATAACTGTATTTCCAGTTACATAAACATTCTCTCTACCCTCTTTTAAAAGATTTTCTTTAGCCAATTCAGTTGGAGCAAAATGATAATTTGCAATAATAGAAGTCGATTGTCTATTAAATTCTTCTGGGAAGGGACTTTGCAGGTTGTAAGTTCGTAACCCAGCTTCAACATGGCCAACCTTAATTCCAAGATAAAATGCTGCTAAAGCTGCTGCATATGTTGTAGTAGTGTCACCGTGAACTAGAACAATATCTGGTTGTTCTTCTTCTAAAACAGGTTTAATTTTTTCTAAAATACTTGTTGTTATAGAGAACAAGGTTTGATTAGCTTTCATTATTTCTAAATCATAGTCTGGTTGAACTCCAAACAATTCCAAAACAGGGCTAACCATCTCCTTGTGCTGACCAGTTACACAAACAACTGTTTCCATATCTGCCTGTTTTTTCAACTCATTCACTAATGGACACATTTTTATCGCTTCTGGACGTGTACCAAAAACTAGCATTATCTTCATGATTTCCTCCTAAATCAATAATTAAATTCTTTATTTGTTTATACATTTCAATTTCTGACCAATTTACTTCTTCTTTGCAATAAGAGAAAATAATTGAATCGTCACTTCCTCCTTTAATAAAAGCAGAATTACTAAATATAATGAAAAGAAAGCAAAACCTGCTAGCATTAGAGAATAAAATGGTATAGTTATCGTTATCAGCTGATTCAAAATGATTAGTGGTATTGTAGAAACAACTGTTGCAATTATCACATTAACCAAACTCTTTATCGATATATTTGATACTAAATATTCTTTTGAAAAATGTAGTTGTACCATCATCTGCGACAATTCCGCAAAAAGAGTTGCGACAGAAGCTCCAATAATTCCAAACTTAGGCATTAACAGTAGATTCAAAATAAGATTAATCATAGCACCAATCGTTACTGCAACCATAAAATATTTTTCTCTATTCATTGGAATCAATATTTGATTTCCTGTAATATTCGAAAAACCAGAAATAAGTAAAATTGGCATAAGTATTTGCATGGCTAAAGTCGCAGGAAGATACTGACTTCCTCCTAGTAATAAGATACTATCTTTCGCCTCTACAATAAAGAATACCATCAATGGAATCGCAATAAAAAATATAACCGCAGATGACTCCTTTAATATTTTTCTAAAATTTGAGGTGTCATTTTTACTAATATAAAATGAAAGTCTCGGTAGCAAAACTGCACTAATAGATGTAATAAGAGAAAGCAAAATCCACTTAACCTTTGATGCCACAGAATAGTATCCCACAGCCTCATTACCATTAATAAAACCGAGCATCACTGTATCTAAATTAGTATAAATATTTACTGCAAGTAATGAGGCAAATAAATACCACATTGGTTTAAAATGATGTTTAAATTGTAAATTTTTATATAATTTAATATTAATGAAATGTCGGCTATGCCATAGATTTAAGATATTTGAACTTAGAGAAGAAAACAATGAAATACTAGCAAAAACAATATAATCCTCTGGCCTTTTCACAAGTAGAAAAATCAATATTAATGATAGAATTTTAAACACTACTGACCGGGTAGTAATATAAGTATACTCTTCCATTCCACTATACAACCAATTTAAGGCAAAAGGAGAAGATAAAATTGTCCCACATGTGAGCAATAAGAGTGAAAATTCTTTATTCAATTGTGTTATAAATATAGTCAAAAATAATAGTATTGCAGTTGTTATTATAGACATAGCAACGTTTATAATCATTAACTCCTGCACTACCTTTGACAACTTGTCTCTATCATCTCTAACACTTGCTACTGCTTTGATACCATAAGTTGAAATTCCCAGAGAAGCAAGTAAAATACCATAATTCCCTATTGAACTAAAAAATGAAGTTAAACCTATACCAGTTGGATTCAATATTCTAGATATATAAGGAAAAGTGATTAATGGGAAGATGATATTTGATAGCGTCAGGACAATATTTAATAATGCATTCAACTTTATGGATTTATTCCCCATAATTTTTCAACCTCAATTTCAAATCTAAATATTTCAATAAAAATATAACTCTTGTATATAATTCTGGAATAAATAGGAAATTGACACCACCAAACAATCTATAAACGAAATCAACCCAAAGTAGATCGCTTTTCTCTCTTAATAACGTTTTTAAAGATTTTTTCGTAGTCTTAAGAGTTACTATCTCACCAAAATTTTCAATAACTTTTTCTTTTAAAGATTCAGAAAATGATTGTAACTTAGGTATATAAATACATTCTTTTTTTAGCGACATCATTAGCCATAGATTTTTTTGTTCAAAAGGGAGAAACTTCATTTTCTTATAAGCTTCCAAAATTTCTGAAAATCCAAATACTAACTCTTCTTGATAATCTTTAACTGCCTGATAAATACTCACATGTTTCTTATCATCTTCAAGAATGGGAATAATTTCACTATCTTTTTTATATTTCAAAACTGGACCATGATCTGCTACAAAAATATCTTCATAAAATTCAAAATTTCTACTCACAATATCATAAAATTCCGATTTATTTGGATAATCAGAAAATAATAGACCAGTTTTATCCGTTTTATTTTCTACTGAGTAAACATTGAGCATCAATCCTAGATAATAACCTACTATTCTCTTGTCTGGAAGAGCCTTTTTGATACTATCTTGTATCGTTCCTTTCCAACCCACATCGACTAAATATACTTCATTTTGGTTTTTAGTTAAACGTTCTATATAATCACGTAGTAATTGACTGTCTTTTTTCTCTTTATTGAACTTCGTAATGAACTGAGGATGTTTTTTAAGTTTCTCTAATAAATGATCGTCTACTGTTAATGCATATGTTGGTTTCTCTTTTAAATCTTGACAAATCGATGTGATTTCATTATTAGCAAAGTTCAAGTTTAATAAGAAATTTTGTAATGTAATTTTTTTATATTGACGAAAAATCATCTCAAATTCTTCATTCTCTAAAGAAGTAAAAGAAGAATATAATGTCGATCGTCTAGAAACATAAAAATATTCTGTACAAATCTTTTGATTTTTCCCAAAAAAAGTATCTTGATATATATCAAAAAGTCTTTTCAATAACTGTCCTTCTCTTGAGCAAAAGAGTGCTATTTGAACATCATCTTGAATCATCTTTTTATGCAATTTCGAAATAAAGAATACGATGTCAGCTAAAAAAATATTAAACGGTGCTTTTTTACTGTTAGAAAATAAAATTTGATTATAGAGTCTTACCAACTCTTTCTCTGCTACTGTTATATTTTTATCTATGTATTGTCTATAAATAGCATTTAATCCTAGAGAACGCGGTACTTCATAATCAGATTTATAATTATCTCCTATCATGGTAATGTCTGTAGGATTTAAATTTAATTCTTTCAAAATTAGCTTATATAAATTTCCTGTGGATTTACGGCAAGCTTTCTCACTCGAAATATAGATAGAAGAAAAATAATCAAAAATTTCAAATTTTTTTAATATAGTTTCTATTAATTCTCTATCAGTATAAAAATCCGAAACTAAGATAATCTGTTTTGAATCACTTTTCAATTTTTTTAAAACTTCTTTAATTTCCGAATCCAAGTAAATATGTTGTAATTCAATTTTCAACTCTAGAATTTTAGCTCTATGAATAAACTCTTCTTTCGATGTATTTTTTATCTTATCTTTAATTTCATTATATATTCCAGACAAAAGATCTAGATAACACATTTCTTCAGTGCCTAACTCTTTATTGTTTTCGACACTTTTTCTGATCTTGTATAATATTGCAGGAGATACATCAAAATTCAGCTTCAAAGCCATTTCCTTAGCCCACTGATACAAAGTTTGCTCAGGATGACAATTCCTATGTACAACAGTATCAAAAAAATCAAATGCAACTATTTTTGTTTTTATTTGAGATATATCAAACACTTCCATGTTTCACCTAACTATTTTAAATTATGATCCTATAATGACCACTCTCTTTGCTTATTTAATCTAATTATCTTAGTGCATCTACAGTTATAAGCAGTAACTTATTCGTTTATGAAAATAAATGGATAGGATGGATCAATTCTATTAAATACACCATCTAAATAATATTTATACTTTCTTCTAGAACAATCTCTTCTCAAGAAACAATGATAAAGTTGTTGCAGGAATAAATAGAACAAGAAAACAGTATACCTTAGTTTACTATTTACATTTCTTCGAACAAATACAACTCTATTTCTTGCCATTAAATATTCTTGAAGTCCATTGACCGCTTTTATAGAGACCGAACCTTTATGATAAACATAACTTTGAGTAATACATATATTCTTATAGCCTATTTTTTTAGCTCTATAACACCATTCTGTTTCTTCATAAAATAGAAAATAGCTTTCAGGTATATATCCAATAATTTTCAAGATAGAGGTTTTAAACATCAAACATGCTCCCCCAATATAGTCACTTTCGATTTTAGAAGGAAGTTTGTCTCTCTGAGCACCATGATTTTTTAAAGTTACAATTCCTCTATTAATAAAAATATCACCACCTGTAGATTGTACCAAGTTATTATTTTTATATTCAACTAACACTGGACTAACAAAAGCAACAGAGGAATCATCTTCTAGTTCTCGTTTACACGATTCCAAAAAATCAACTTCAATTAGTGTATCGTTGTTTAATATACAAATGTAATCATATCCATTATCCTCAGCATACTTTATTCCAATATTGTTTCCATTCGCATATCCTCTATTTTCTAAACTAGTAATAATCTTAATAGGGGATAGCGCCCTGGATAACTCTTTGACACTATCATTAACCGAATTATTATCTACAATCACGATGTCATACTCATTTGATTTTATAGTACTTCTCAAACTTTGTACACATTCAATCGTATCTTCATAATTATTATAATTGAGAATAACTATACATACTTTATCCATTATACACCTAATTTTCTATGTCATTTTTTAGCCTATAGTCATAGTAGAATATTAATGCAAGAACAATTGCCAATGAGAAACTTCTCTGCGCGCCAAAGATATTTAAAGAAATTGAAGTAATTATTAAATTAGTTAAGAGTGCAATAAAAAAGGCTCGGTCAACTCTATATTTATCATTTGACATTCTTAGAATTAAATTAATTATCTTATAAAATATATAACCATACATAACAATTGCAGCCACACCAAATTGAACAAATAACTCTAAAAAACCTAAATCATCTAGATACATCTTAACGGCACCTGGCCCAGCCAAAATAAAATTACTATTTATATTACTTGATGTTAGAATTCCAACCCCAAGTTTCCATACATCATTAGCTAATAAACCAAGATAGTATTTCAACTCCCAGTATCTAAATCCTAACCCCATATCAAATGATCCAGTATCTATATTTAAATACGCTTTAATATAATCCAATCCACCTCCATAAACGAATACTATAATTACAGTTATAAAACTTAAAGAGGTGAGCAATATAGAAGTTTTTCTAGAATATACAAACATGAGGAAAATTGAAATCAAAACAGAAACCAGTAGCATTCTTGTCTGATTTACAAATGTTATATACATTAATATCAAGAACAAATAATAAAAGTATTTCCTATTTCCAAATTTAAAATAGAAAAAAGCGGAGATTAGCAAACCTACTATAATTAATGGCGTTCCATCTATTCGTACCGAAAATTCATTTCGATACCACAAATCTCCGAATTCTCTTAAAATAGATGGAAATAATTCAACTTGAAATAATGTATATAAAAACCAAGTGAATGCTCTAATCCCAAGAGAAAACATAAAAATATTGAGTGTATTATCTAAAATTTTTCTCATGTTTTCTTGTTTGTTTTTAAAAAGGTAAATCAATACAAAAAATAGAAAAATCCATATATATTGCCGGGATGCCAGAAAAATATTACTCACACTATAATTATAAAGAGTTTTAGCTCTTAATATCTCATATATAATACATATAGATAAAAAAGTACCATAGATAAAAGCTGATTTAGAAATTCTTTTAGCATTAACAATCAGTATAGGAATCATTAAAAATAAGAGTGCAATAGATAAAATAGTTAATAAGTTTCTGTGCCAATATAAGTTGAGGGAAAACATAAGAAACATTCCCACTGATAGCATCACTGTAAAATAGTATAGAATCTCTATAAATTCAAACTTCTGTCTCTTCATTCATCTCTCCACAAAAAATTACAACTGATTAATCAGCTGATGAATCATCTCCGCTCTTTTTTCCCAAGTATTACTTTTCAAAAAATCTTCTCTAGCTATACTGTCATATTTCAAATTATTATTTTCAATCAATTGCACCAGATTCATTTGGTAATCTGAATAATTTGAATACATGTATACAAATGGTTCAAATCTCAGAATTTCCTTATAACATACCGTAAGTATATTTTTATTAAAATTGATATATTCATATAACTTAACCGGATCCACTGCTTCAACAATATCATTAATTTGAAACGGCATAATCATAACATCTGCATTCTCAATATACTGATAAATCTTCTCGTGTGGTACACTTCCTACATAATGAATTCTATCATGTTCAGGAATAACAGCTTTGCTAATCGGACCAATCAACTTATATTCAATATTATCAAAATCTTCTAAACTTCTTAAAATGATATCAAAATCAAACCAATGACTGATAGTTCCAACATATGCAAGTACAAGCTTTTGGTTATTCTTTTTATGCTGAGTAGGAATGCTTAAGATTTTACCATTATAACCATTTCTAACAACCACTATTTTATCAACCTGTTCTTCCAAGTTATAATCAGAAATAATATTTTCTCTTAATTTCTCACTCGAAACCAAGATTAAATTAGCTCTATTGACCAGTTTCTCTTCTAAATCCTTTAATCGCTGGCGTTCTTCTCTATCTTCTATAAAAGCCACATGATAATCCATACAATCATATATTATTTTTTGCTCTGAATTGTCTACAAGAGAGGCAAACTGCATTGGATTTGTCAAATATACATATTCTGGTTTAAAAGCCTTAACTTTTCTTCGAATATTCCAAGCAACAATTTTATCATTCAGTTTCTTTAGTTTAGGTGACCTATTAACAAAAGGCAGGGCATAAATACGTGATATATTTGTAATGTTAGTATTTCTATCCTCAGTCAACCCTTTTCTATTATACCAATAGCGATACAGAACTAGTATCTCATAAAAATTAGATAAGCTTTCTGCAATAAATTGTGGACGCTGTTTTATCCAATTCCAATCAACATTTGTCACATATAAAATTTTTTTCATCATTTTTTTATTCATTTTTAATAATTACCGACTAATTTTATTTTTCTCCATTAAAGTTAAAAAATAACTAGTGGATTCAAAGTTGCATTTGTTTGAAAACAAAGTTTTTTCTACTAAGTTTGTATAAACCTGATTAGTTGCAACATTTTGATGGTGCAATACCTTAATCTTCGGTGTGTAAATTCTCTTGTATCCTTTTAATTCAGCTTCATAATCTAAAATCTCTGTTTCATAGTAGAAGAAGGTGTTAGGGTTAAAAGCATACTCCTCTTTTTCGATAAAATCTCTCGAATATACAATAAACGAACCATGAAGAATTGGGTTTTCTACCTGTTTTCTATAGTCTACTGATCCTTTTTTACGTCTATTTTGATAGATTGCTGTTCGAAGAGCTTTACTAGCTTTCAACCAACATTTGATTTTTAAAGCTAGACTAACTTGGCTCCCTTTTTTAAATTTTTCATTTAGAGCTTTAACTTCTTCATAAGTATAATGTGTCAACCGTTTTGGGTTTTGGTGAAGTTGGTAAGTAGTCGAGAAGATATCTGGCCCGAGCAAATGGAATTTCTCCTCACTATAGATATCTGTCACGATTTTTTCAAAATCTTCTGTTTCTATCTCAATATCGTTATTCATGATAACCATGAAATCGGGGTTATACTTTTCCTTAGCAAATTGATAAGCTACATTATTTCCACGAGCAAAACCAGCATTTTCATGGTTAATCAAAACATCAATTTCTGAATCTGATTCATAAAGCTCTTGTAGTTTTTCACCAGTACCATTATTAGAGAAATTATCAATAATAACGATTTGCTTTGCATTAGAATTGCCTTCTTTTATAGATTTAACACAAGAAATAGTTTCTTCTAAGACTTTGTAATGCAAAATAATATAACAAAACAAATTAGTGTCCTCCTAAATGCGATTTCTTTTCATCATCACTAGGCTCTTCGTGAAGATAGTTCTCTCCGTAAAGTCTTTTAAGGTAGCGGTCATACTCCGTTGGAACTTTAAAGAAGGTATCCTCAAAAGGCTTCTCTACTCCTTCTCCCCAAATCTCTACCGGCATAACTTCTTTAGCAAATAAAGAAGCATTGATAGTCCCAGCATACTGCTGCTTTTTCCAATCATACTTTTTATAGAGATTATCCAAACGTCTGTATACAGAATTTTGAGGAAATAGTTTTGCAAATCCTAGTTTTTTAAAGAAACCAATAATTAGTTTTTGCTTAGCGGAATGCATATCCACATGGTCGCCAACATAGGTTGTTCCTAAACTTGCTAAAAAACGATACCAGTATACTTTACCAAAGTAAAGCTTTCTTAAAAACGAATGATTTGGAGCACCGTCCAAAGGAATGATATCAATCAAATGCAATCCTAAATTGGTATTTCGTGGCAAGTCCAAACGTTTTCTTTCATCTTCCAAAAGGAATAGGCGAGGAAAGTAGCAATGCAACGTATCACAGTATTGATAAGCAAGAACCTGATATTTGCCTGCGATAATTCTATCCTTAAAAATTTCCGGAAGTCTATCGTAGCCTTCACGAGGTACTGCGATATCCATGTCGTCATCCCATGGAATAAAGCCATCGTATTTGACTGCCCCAAGTACACTACCTCCACGGAGGAAGAAGTCTATATTATTCTCTTTACAAATTTTTTGAAACTCTTTTATAGCATCTAATTCAACTTTTTGAATTAAGCGAATCATCTCTGTCTGGTTCAAAATTTATATCCCCTTTTCGCTTTTAAAACTTTTCTTATAAATGTAACATTTCCTACAAAATATCGTTTAAAGAGACGTTTAGGTTCATTTGCTACACGAAACAACCACTCAAGGTTTGACTTTTGCATCCATAGAGGTGCTCGTTGGATATGACCAGACAAGACATCAAAACTACCACCAACTCCCATAAATACTGAATTGACACCGTTATCCATAAATTTTTGAATAATATATTCTTTTTTAGGAGACGTAATACCAACAAACACAAAATCAGGGTTCTTTTTACGAATATCTTCTTGAATATCTTGCTCATCATCTGCAGAAAAATAACCATTTCTGTGTCCAACAACTATCAAATTAGGATAATCATTCTTAAATGCTTTGAGCATATCTTGTAAAACCTCTTCTTTTGCTCCAAAAAAGTATACTGAATATCCTTTATTATTCGATAACTCTAAAAGAGATTGCATCAAATCAATCCCTGCCACCCGTTCAGGAACAGGTGTACCTAAAAATTTACTTGCAAGAACAACGGAAGCGCCGTCGGCATTTATGATTCCTGAGTCATTAACAATTTTTTTGATTTTCTCATCTGTATGGCACTGATTAATTTTATCAGCATTAACTCCCATTAAGTGTAATGCTCTTTTCCCCAGTACGTATTGTTCAACAGCATCCACTGTTTCACTCATCGTAAGAGGATCAATGTTAATACCTAAAACTTTGATTCTATTTGTCATCCCTTACTTCGCTCCATCTCTCATCAACACAACTTTTACAGTTTTTAGCAATATTTCAAAATCTTTCCAGATGGTCCAATCATCGATATAAGCCACATCCAATTTCACGACTTCATCGAAGTTTGTAATTCCACTTCGACCACTAA
>NZ_JAPVZP010000003.1:0-165951 GCF_041432415.1 Streptococcus sp. 27098_8_22
TTTGATTTCTGTCTTGTGTTTTTGAGTCTTTAATGTTATTGATTATAAGTTTGTAATTCACGTAAAGCTGGCTAGTTTTTCATAATCTAATTTTCAGACAAAGCAAAAAGCCCACTGTTGTAGGCTTTCTGTAAGATATTTCTTAAAATTAAAGCATTTTGTTGTAGAATTCAACGACAAGTGCTTCGTTGATTTCTGGGTTGATTTCGTCGCGTTCTGGCAAACGAGTCAATGAACCTTCCAATTTTTCAGCGTCGAATGATACGAATGCTGGGCGTCCAAGAGTAGCTTCTACTGCTTCAAGGATTGCTGGAACTTTCAATGATTTTTCACGAACTGAGATCACTTGACCTGGAGTTACACGATATGATGGGATATCAACGCGTTTTCCGTCAACAAGGATGTGACCGTGGTTTACGAATTGACGAGCTTGACGACGAGTAGTCGCAAGACCAAGACGGTAAACAACGTTATCCAAACGGCGTTCCAAAAGAAGCATGAAGTTGAAACCTAGGATTCCGCCTTTGATTTTTGTAGCTTGTACGAACAAGTTACGGAATTGTTTTTCACCTACACCGTAAGTGAAGCGAAGTTTTTGTTTTTCAGCCAATTGCAAACCGTATTCTGACAATTTAGAACGGTTGTTTGGTCCGTGTTGTCCTGGTACGTAGTTACGACGTGCCAATTCTTTACCTGTACCTGTAAGTGAAAGGCCGAGGCGACGAGCTTGTTTCCAAGATGGTCCTGTATAACGTGACATGTGAATGTCCTCCTGATATAAATAATATTTCGGTGGAAATAGTCACTTAGAAAGCCCTGATTCGTGCAGATGCCCTTCGCCTAAACAGCCAAGGTTACTTATTATAAGACACCTGTTGACGAGCTTCATGCTTTCCTGCTGATATTTCACACAAGCTCTATTCTACCATGAATGGCTGGATTTGTAAAGGGGGGTTAAGCTTTATTTTCACTACTAGAAAGTTTGAGAAGGAGGGTAAAGGTGCTTCCTAGGCCGTACTGGCTGGTAACTGTGATTTCTCCACCTAATTGATGGGCTAATTCACGCGCAATCGCAAGGCCTAAGCCATGGCCACCTGTTTTCATATTACGCGAAGTTTCGACACGATAAAGGCGCTTGAAAATATTCTCCAAATCCTCTGGGGCAATGCCCTGTCCCTCATCGGTCACACTGATTGAAAGCTGGTTCTTTTTCAGCTTAGCTACTACCTCCAACTTGGTTCCTGGAGCAGAGTATTTAAAAGCGTTATTGACCAGATTCACCAAGATACGAGAAAGCTTGGCATAATCTCCTTCAATCCGAGCAGACTCAGGAATAACTTGCAAGTGGACATCTCTTTCCTCCTGCTCAATCAAAAATTGAAATTCACTCATGCACTCAATCAAGAGCTGATCCAGAAAAATACTGTCTTTTCCAGTCGTCTTCTCCTGATTTCTAGTTGTATTTAGGCTCAAAAAATTCAACTCCTCAACCAGTTTATTAAGTCTTTCTGCCTGACGTCCAATAGTTGCTAAATAATGGGCTTCTTCTCCTTCCTTGATAACTCCATCCAAAATTCCTTCAACCGTTGCTTGGATAGAGGTGATGGGAGTCTTGATATCATGCGAAAGCTGGGCAATCATCAAGCCCTTTTCTCGTTCGCTTTCTTCCAAAGAATCAAAGGTAGCCTGTAAATCATGGGACATTTCATTAAAAGCCTGGCCTAATTGCTGAAATTCCACAGGCCCTTGAACCTCAAGATTTGAAGGAAAATTCTTATCCGCTACTCGCTTGGCATGTTCCTTGAGTTTACCCAATGAAGTAAAAACCGGAGATAAGAGATAGAGACTAATTCCAGCACCAACAAAACTTGCCATGAGAGTCATACCCACTAGGAAATAAATCTCTCTTTCTTCAATTAACATTCGTTGGACTGCCCAAAAAACTACGATAATCGTTAGGAGTGTTGAAATGATATACCCCACTAGAATATAACTTTTTAATTTCATTGACTACCTCGTGCTTTCTCAATTTTGTAGCCCAAGCCCCAAACTGTTTTTATGGTGGGCGTTTCTGCACTAGCATATTTAGCCAACTCCTGTCGAAGAGCATGAATATGAACATTTAAGGTATTGGTATCATCCACATAGTCTTCTTGCCAGACCTTTTCATAGAGATCTGTCTTAGAGAAAACTCGCTTTGGATTGCTGGCTAAAATCCATAAAAGATCGAAGGATTTGACTGTCAAATCAAGTGCTACATCTCCTACTTGAGCTTCATGACTACCGTGATTCATTCGTAAATCCCCGAGACTAACAACCTCTATCTCACCCCCACGATGAAGGCGACGCAAGATATTGTAGACACGTAAAACCAGCTCACGAGGGCTAAAGGGCTTGGCAATAAAGTCATCTGCCCCCAAGCTTAGGCCGTAAATCTTGTCCTGCTCGCTTGTCTTAGCCGTAATAAATAAAAAAGGCTGATCTGGAGATTGATACTGAACCTCACTAATCAAATCATAGCCATCCATCCGAGGCATCATGATATCTGTAATAATCAAATCAATCGGTTTTCGCTTGAAGATTTCCAAGGCCTCTACTCCATCATGAGCCACCAAAACCTGATACCCTGCCTGAACCAGATAGCGTTGATGAATATCTGTGATTTCTACCTCGTCGTCAACGAGTAAAATGGTCTTTCCCATCTGTCTCTCCTTTGAAAAAAACAGTGCTATACCACAATAGTATAACACTATTTTAATCGCTTTACGAACATTCTAAACCATATCTGGATTTTTCAAATCCTAGATAGAAACTCTGTAGCTAAACTAGTCATTTTCCTCTTTTTTAGCTTTCAAACCGAGACCACCTAACAGTCCAGCCAAAGCTAATCCAAAGAAGCCAATAGGAGCCATTGATGTTTGGGCTTCACCAGTATATGGAAGCATATCTTTTTTGTCTTTCATTTGATCAGCCATCATCGGACTTGACATCTTGTTATTAGATGCCATCTTGCCTTCATCAGGCATTTTGCTTGTGGCTGCTGGAACTTGATCTTGTTTCATACTTGGTGTTGCCATAGGCTGACTAGCATTCATGGTTTTATCTTGCTCTTTGTTAGGCATCATCTTATCCTGGCTAGTAGCTGGCATTTTAGATTTCATCGGATTGAGAGGCTTATACCCATTCAAATTAACAGTCAAATTCTTAGTCGCTACGAGATTGCTCAAATCGGCCTTACCATCTTTAGCGCCGTACACTTTGATAGTAGCTTTATAGCTTTGAGTGCCGTTTTGTTTTAAGAGGTCAAGCAAGTCTTTGTCTGATTTACCTTGAGTGCCAGCCAAATCTACTTCATAGAAGTAAAGACCTTTGCCCAATTTTTCTACTGGTGGAAGGGCGGGATTTTTGGCTGAACCGTTGTCTGACCATGGGGCCTTATCGGAGGCTTTCAAAATAAGACGAGTCAACATACCGTCACCAGCGAAGAATTCGTATGGAATAACTTGATTGACGCCAGCTGTAAATGGGCCTGGGAAGTTCGCTTTGTCCAAGTAAGTAGCTGGGACGTCTACTGTATCTTTGGTGTTGTCGGCCACACCTTTTTGCACTTCAGCTGGAGTAGTCAAACCATTTAAGTTGATATCCAAATCTTTAGTCGCTACAAGATTGCTCAAGTCTGCCTTGCCATCTTTTGCACCGTACACTTTAATAGTAGCTTTATAGCTTTGAGTGCCGTTTTGTTTCAAGAAATCAAGAAGCTCTTTATCAGATTTTCCTTGAGTGCCGGCCAAATCCACTTCATAGAAATAGAGACCTTTGCCCAATTTCTCTACTGGTGGGAGGGCAGAATTTTTAGCTGAACCGTTGTCTGACCATGGGGCCTTGTCAGAGGCTTTCAAGATGAGGCGGGTCAACATACCATCACCTGCGAAGAATTCGTATGGAATGACTTGATTGACACCGGCTGTGAATGGACCTGGGTAATTAGCCTTGCCCAAGTAAGTGGCTGGGACGTCTACTGTGTCTTTGGTGTTGTCAGCCACACCTTTTTGAACTTCAGCTGGAGTAGTCAAGCCATTCAACTTGACATCCAAATCCTTAGTCGCTACAAGATTGCTCAAATCGGCCTTGCCATCTTTTGCACCGTACACTTTAATAGTAGCTTTATAACTTTGAGTACCGTTTTGTTTTAATAGGTCAAGCAGCTCTTTATCAGATTTACCTTGGGTACCTGCCAAATCCACTTCATAGAAGTAGAGACCTTTGCCCAATTTTTCTACTGGTGGAAGGGCGGGATTTTTAGCTGAACCGTTGTCTGACCATGGGGCCTTGTCTGAAGCTTTCAAGATAAGACGAGTCAACATACCATCACCAGCGAAGAATTCGTATGGAATGACTTGGTTGACGCCGGCTGTAAATGGGCCTGGGAAATTGGCCTTATCCAAGTAAGTGGCTGGGACGTCTACTGTATCTTTAGTATTGCCAGCCACACCTTTTTGAACTTCAGCTGGGGTAGTTGCTGGTTGAGCTTCATTTACTTCACGGTCTTGTCCAGAAACTGTAGGCGCAGGATTTGTCGCAGGTTTAACCGCATCTTCTGTTTGTTTATTAGATTCTGGTTTTGCTTGCACTTCTTCTTTGGGCGCTACTACTTGGTCTTTAGCACCTGCAGCTGTTTTTTCTGGAGAGTTTATAGTATCCAAGCTTGCTTTAGGTGTTGAGTCTGCCTGTTCTGAAGGAAGAGCTGTATCGACTGCTTCTTTGAGAAGTTCTGCTGGTAAGTCGCTCTTTTCACTCACCGAAGCAGCGTCTGGCAAGACTTGGGCAGGGGTGGGATTGACTACATCGGCACGCGCAGAACTTGGTTGGCCAACTAGGACAAAGAAGCCACTAGCCACAACAACTGAAGCAACACCGACACTAAGACGACGAATAGACCAACGAGTATATCTTTGATTTGGATTGAATTTCATAGGATTCTCCTTAGAGTTTTTCTTTATTTGATGACTCTAGTATAATCTCCTAAAATTAAAAAGGATTAAGAAAAAGTTAAAATTTTTCTTAAATCCCTCTTATAAAATACTTATATTGACTCAATAGTCGTTGAAAAAAAGAATAGTCATTCCTCTTCTACTCACTAAGGCTTGCTAGGGTATCCAAATGTTGGTTATTAATCACCGCCATGATATAGGTATCCGGTTTTAATAAATCATTTGGTCCAAACTGTACATCTAAGGGAGCATTTTCGTAGTCACGAAAACCGAGGATATTGAGATTGTATCGTCCTCGAAGGTCTAGTTGACTAAGACTCTTACCTGACCACGATTGTGGAATTTTCATCTCGACAATTGAGACATTCTTGTCCAACTGAAAGACATCTACACTGTTATTAAAGAGAATCGTCTGTGCCAACGAACGACCCATCTCAAACTCTGGTGAAATGACTGAGTCTGCACCGATTTTTTCAAGGACTTTTTTTGCTGTATGGCTTTTAACCTTAGCAATAACAGTCGGTACCCCTAGACTCTTGCAATGCATGACTGCAAGAACACTAGACTCTAGATTTTCACCAGTTGCGACGACTACGGTATCGCAGGTATCAATTCCAGCCGATAGCAAGAGGTCCTCATCTGTGATATCTCCAACAACACCACGCACCAAGACTGGTTCAAATTGATTGATTCGTTCCTCATGGTTGTCAATAGCGATAATATTTATATCATGCTTGGCGAGAGTAGCCAGAACACTACTCCCAAAAATACCCAAGCCTAAAATTCCAATTGTTCGATCTGACATAGCATTTCCTTTCTTATCCTATGGTAATATCAGCTTTCATATAATGAATCATGTCTTTCTTATCTGGTTGATACTCAGCCAAACTAACTAATAGTGTGAGTGGTCCGATCCGTCCTATAAACATCAGTAGCATGATGACACTAAGCGCTAGCTTACCTAACTCTGGTGTCAAATTTGCAGTTACTCCGACCGTAGCAAGAGCAGAAATAGTTTCAAACATGATGTAGATAAAGCGCGGATTCCCCTCGGCTGTTATTCCTACTAAGATTAAGCCCGATAAAAAAGTTATCAAGAAGATAATGAAAACACTGAAAGATTTCTGGACTGTTCGTGGTTCAATCGTTCTCCGAGCTACATTTGCATGAGGTAACCCTAAAAGTTCACTGCGTGCGAATACCAACAAGACAAAGAAGGTTGTGATTTTTAGTCCCCCTGCTGTACCGCCAGGTGCCCCACCCAGAAACATCTGCAAAATATAGATCATCAAGGTAACAGGCCTAGCCTGAGTAAAATCAATAGAAGCAAATCCTGCCGTCCGCATGCTGACAGTTTGGAAGAAACTGACTAGCAATTTATCAGGGATGCTGAGATTGCCAATCGTTCCCGGATTGTTCCACTCTATCAAGAGGGTTGAAACTGTTCCAGTAAATAAAATTCCAGCTGTCAAGAAGAGAACCAACTTGGTATGGAAGCGAAGCCGCCGTTTTTTCTTGCTCAACTGCGTGGCCAGGTCAAACCAAACCATGAACCCTAGACCACCTGTGATGATCAAAGCAGCAAGCACTAGATTAATCAAAGGATCAGTTTGAAAAGCTACTAAACTTGTGCTTCCAAAATTATCAAATCCAGCATTACAGAAAGCTGAAATAGCTACGAAGATAGAGGTAAAAATCCCCCGGCCCCAACCAAATTCTGGAACAAAACGAAAACTTAACAGGAAGGCTCCGAGTCCTTCAACGATAAAAGTCGTCAAAAAGATGGAACGTAGGAAATCCTTCAAAGACTGAGTTTCTTCAAAACTAAAACTCTCCAGAATCGTTTCACGACCTCGAAGACTTAGCTTTTGCTTGCTTTGAATATAGAAGACTCCTATAAAGGTCATGAGACCCAAACCACCAATCTGGATCAAAAACATACAGATTAACTGACCCCAGATGTTATATGTGGTAGCTACTGGTTGAGTAAAGAGTCCTGTCACACAGACCATGGATACTGCTGTAAAGAGATGGTCGAAACAGGTCGCTTGAGAGCTTGTTGCTTGCACAAATGGCAGACTCAAAAGAAGAGAGCCTGCGAAAATAACCAAAGCAAAACTCAAAAAAATTCGACGAGCAGGTGATAAACGCCCCAAGGTCGTGTTTATTTTTTCCGAAAATGATTTGAATAACATAGCTACATTGTACCATAAAATAGTTAAAGCAGTCACATATGACTAACGATTTCAAGACAGAGTTCTAAGGCCTTGCCAAAAGCTTCTGCCCCCCAGTCACGACTGTCGTAGTTATCTAGATCTGCCAAGGAATCTGCGGTAAAGAGCAGCTCTCCCCAGACAACCCCACGTAGTTGGGCTACTGCCGCAAGAGCTGCACACTCCATCTCCACAACTGCACAGCCTTCTTCCTTACGATAGGCAACTTTTTCAGCTGTTTCTCGGTAAAAACCGTCTGTCGACCAGGTCATAACCTCCTCGTAAGGAATACCTCTTTGTTCCAAGACTTGCTCAATGGCAGAGATAGCCTCAGTCTGCATCTCCATATAACGAGAAGGCGCTGCATAGTGGTAGCTGGCACCCTCATCTCGCAGAGCGCGAACAGGGACGAGAAAGGCATTTTCCTCAATATCGGCTAGGACTCCACAAGTACCAGTAGAGATGATTTTCTCCACACCGTAGCCAATCAACCAATCCATAAACTGGGCCGCTGGAGCAGAACCGACAGGAGCTTGGGCTAGACAAACTTTTTCGCCTTTGTAGTCCATGACATAGACTGGATAAGTCTTGGTGGCAGAAACGAACTCACCAACACAATCCGCCCCTACTTCCTGAGCATAGCGGTCAATCTCCTCCTCCAAAAATGCATAGATGCACTTCTTTGGCAATTGTAAATCTAATCCTTCGTGATTGGGCATGATGACTGCCTGAGGATTATCGTCAAACTCTAAAATAGGAATAGCATGTTTTTGAATCATAGAATACCTCCTCTAAATTTTTACTATTATAACAAAAGCCAAACGAAAGTCAAGACGGGAGGCTAAATCAAATCAGAAAAACCTACCTTAAGTAGGAAACAACCATTAAATGCTTTTTCCTCTACTAACAAAATTGCTAAAACTTAGGAATTAGTTTATAATAGATTGAATTTGAAAAAGGGAGAAATCTTATGAAATTCTATTCATATGACTATGTTCTAAGCCAGATCAGTCAACAGAATTGGGCCATGGTTATTGTGTCGACGCTCTTAGTGATTGTGACTGGATTCTTTGCATTTAAAGCTTTCAAAGATAAAAAAGGGAGCAAGTTCCGTGAATTATCGCTCATTTCTATTTTGACCTTAATCGCATTCGTTTTGATTAGCATTACGAATTTTCAAAACAGCCAATCCAATGATAATCAATTTCGTAGTTCCTTACACTTCATCGAGATTGTATCAAAAGAGTTAGGTGTTGATAAAAAAGATATTTATGTCAATACTTCAGCTACTACTGATGGAGCTATTATTAAGGTTGGCGACAATTTTTATCGCGCCATTAGCGGGACTGACCAAGATAGCTATTTATTAGAAAAAATGGAACTCTATAAATCAGATGTGGAACTCGTGGAGGTTGAAAAATGATAAGCTTTTTTGCTACAATTGCAATTAAATTGGCCTTGGGGCTTCTTTCTCTTGTTTTTGTTATTAACGTAACAGGTAAAGGAAATTTAGCACCAAGTTCTGCAGTGGACCAAATCCAGAACTTTGTTCTCGGGGGTATTATCGGTGGGGTTATCTACAATAGTTCTATTACCATCATCCAATACATTGTTATCCTCATTATTTGGACTATTCTCATTTTACTCCTTAAATGGTTGAATACCAATGTTTCCTTCATCAAACATCTGATTGACGGAAAACCTACGATTATCATTAAAAATGGAACATTAGATCCAGAAGCTTGTCGCTCAAAAGGTCTTGCAGCCGCAGATGTAGCTCTTAAATTGCGCTCTCAAGGAATCTTCCAACTGAAGGATGTCAAGAGAGCTGTGATTGAGCAAAATGGGCAGTTGATTGTCGTAAGAATGGGCGATGAAAATCCTAAGTATCCAGTCATTACAGACGGCGTTGTCCAAGTTGAAATCCTAGAAACCATTGGCAAAACTGAAGAATGGCTAACAGAAAAATTGAAAGAAGAAGGTTTCGAAGAAGTCTCTAATATCTTTATCGCTGAATATGATAAAGGTCAATTGAATGTTGTAACCTATTAAGAAATAAACTGATGCTTTTCGTATCAGTTTTTTGCTTTTTAACAATAAAAGGTATATACTTAATTTAATATCTGATTTAGTTTAGATAATTCAAAAATTTAACGGAGGTATCCCCCATGTCAATCGAAGAAAAATTCAACCAAGCTAAAGGTTCTGTTAAAGAAGGTCTTGGTAAACTAACTGGCGATACAAAAACTCAAGCAGAAGGAGCTGCAGAAAAGGTAGCTTCAAAAGCTAAAGAAGTTGTTGAAGATGCAAAAGAAGCTGTCGAAGGTGCAGTATCTGGCGTAAAAAACATCTTTAAAAAAGACGAGGAATAATTCTTTTTCGTCCTAATAACATAAGAAAATCTCCCTTCTCTTTCGAGAAAGGAGATTTTCTTTTATGGTTGTCCACCAGGGCCTCCATTTCCTTGAGGGCCACCGCCAGGTGCTCCTCCGCCTCCAGGCATAGAATTGACGATTTCAGTTTGTTTTTCACCGTTGAGGTAGATATCTCCACCTGTATAGGTCGCTGTTCCATCAAAGTCAAAACCAGTTTGACCAGTCATTTTGATGGTTCCTCCATTAACTGTAATGTTCCCGTTTGAGTCAATTGGATCCGTGTCCCCTTGACCAACTTCAACGGTCAAATTCCCACCATTCATAGTAAAGAAAATTTCACTTTGTTGGGCATTTTTGTTGGCTGCATTGACACCATCGTCTGTAGAGTAGATGGTGATGTCTCCACCGTTGATAGTGATTGATTTACCTTCTAATCCTTCTGTAGATTTCTTTACGGTATAGGTTCCGCTATCAATCACCAAATCACCTGATGCGTGGATACCATCGTCCCCTGCAGTAACGGTTATAGTGTTATCAGAGAGATACATGGTTCCAACAGAAGTATCGTCATCATTATCAACCTTAACTCCGTCTTCCTTGGCATCGATAGCCATGGTTGTGCCGGTAATGTTGAGTTCATCATTGACATTAAAAGCGTCTCCGACTGCTGTGATATTGTAAGTACCGCCTATGATGTGAAGTGTGTCGTTGGCCTTGATAGCATTGTTTTTCTTGCCATCTACATTGAGAGTTCCTTTACCATTGATGGTCAAGTCCACTTTAGAAAAGAGGGCCGCGTCAGCCTTGTCATCACTATTTGAAGCTGAATCTGAAAGGCTATTGGTTGTGCCATCTGCTAGAGTTAGGTAAACATGTCCAGCTGATGTTGCAGAAATAGCTGCATTGGCATTGGTCATTGTTACACCATTTAGAACGATGTGTACGTCATCTGAACTTCCAGCTTCGATCTTGATTTGAACTCCATCAGATTGACCAGAAATCACATAGGTACCTGACTTAGAGATTGTAACGGTAGATCCTGATACGGCCACTCCGTCACCTGATACCGTCGCCGTTGATCCTGACAAAGTTACAGTTGCAGCTGTTTTTTCATCATAAGAAGTATCATAGTCCTTATCTGTAAAGTAACTAGATGTTTTCTTATTAGTAGTTACTGTTGTCGTTGCAGTACTATTGCTAGCTGTTGTATTTGAAGTTGACTGGGTACATGCTGTTACCAGTGCTAGAGTTGTTATACTTGTTAATAGGAATGTCCATTTTTTTGCTTTCATGCCCGTTTCCTCGTCTTTCATTTTACATGCTCTTAGTCTACGGGTCTTTCCTAAAAGAAGCCTAAATTTTTTCTGAAAGTTTTCTTAAGTTTAGTTTCAATTAAGTTAAATTTAACAAAAGTTTTAGATAAACTCTTTAAAATCCTAGACAAACAAGCTCGTCCTTGTTTAAAAATAGTATAACCCAAGATTAGAGGAGAAGGACTTATGAAACCAATCGAAACAACTTTTAAGCGGATTGAAACCAAATATGTTGTCTCCAAAGAAAATCTAGACAACTTGATTAGGGACTTAAAGGAATATTTGGTAGAAGATGACTATCCAATTTCAACTATTTCAAATATCTACTTTGATACGGAAGACTTTGCTGTGCTCCAAGATGATGATTTTGGAAATAATCGAAAAGAAAAGGTTCGGATGCGGACCTATCTCAGCCAACCCAAAGCAGATAGTCAAGTATTTTTAGAAATAAAAACCAAGGACCAAGAAGGAGTTGGTCGTAAATTTAGACTACTCTCAACTCCTATTTCTATCCTTAATTTTATGACCAAAGGGCACTTGGATGCTAGTATTACTGATACAGTCGTCATTGAAAAAGTGAAAAAGCTTCACCAAGATTACAAGCAAGCTATCAAGCCTCGTATGTACATCTACTACGATCGTTATTCATTAAAAGAAAAAAAATACATCGAGGGCTACGACTATAATAAAATTCGTATCACCATTGACCAAAATCTAATCTATAGAGATGAAAATGTCAGTCTCTTCGCAGGAAATCAAGGGGCTCCTCTATTAGATGACAATACTGTGATTATGGAGATTAAAGTTCCTGGAAACAAACCTCAGTGGTTACAAGACATTCTAGACAAGTATGGTTTGATGGATCACAAATTTTCAAAATACAGTTGTGCTTACCACAAATCTCAAGGGCTTCCTTATGCACCACGTCCCAGTATAGAAAGCGCAGGTACCGCTTATGCTTAATCTATTTAACTCAATTTTCAACAACGCCACTGCAAGTGCAGACCCCTTCCAACTACTACTGGCACTTCTAGTCAGTCTAGTCCTCGGTTTGGCACTTACTTGGACCTACAAATATCGGACCCTCTATACCAGAGAATTTGCTATCAGCTTGACTCTGCTTCCCTGCCTTATGACCTTAGTTATTTTTCTGGTCAATGGGAGTTTGGGTACTTCGATTGCTGTAGCCGGAACCTTTAGTTTGATTCGTTTCCGTTCTGCAACTAGTGGTTCAAGAGAACTGATTGCAATTTTCCTAGCCATGATTATCGGTTTGGCTTGTGGAACAGGCTATATCTTCCTAGCAATTCTCTTCACGCTCTTTATCTTGGGCGTTTGGTTCCTTTTGGAAAATCAACAAGTCAAAACTGACAATCAACGTCGTAGACTTTTGACAATCACGGTAGCTAATCAGGAGAAGGTACAGGAAGCTATCCAATCAGCTCTTGACCAATTCTGCTCAGAAATTGACATGATTACGATCAATAGCACAAATGCAGGGGACAACCTTAGCATTGTCTATGAAGTCGAGCTAAAAACAGAGGCAGACGATTTCCAAGTGACTAGCTACCTCACACAAAATATTGATCAGTGCGATGTGGCATTGACTAAAAAAGCTAAAAAGAGAAAAAATCTCTAAAGACGAAAAACGAGGCTGGGATAAAAATTCCGACCTCGTTTTTTGCTAGCAATAAGTTTTTGATCCTGAGACTGGTTAGGCTTTTCGTTTCCAAAGAGTTCTTGTGAAAAAGACTTCACTTTCTCTTTCTACAACCTTTAATTTCCTTTAACTGGAATCTCTTTGATAACTCGTGCTGGATTTCCTGCTAGAACTACATTATCACCAAAGGATTTTGTAATGACCGCTCCTGCTCCTGCAACGACATTATCCCCTAAAGTAACACCCGGTAGGACAATGACACCACCACCTGCCCAAAAGTTCTTACCAATCTTGATGGGTTTGCCAAATTCTAGTCCCGAGTTTCGTTCGTCGGGATCCAGTGGGTGAAGGGGTGTTAAAAATTGACAGTTGGGACCAATCATAGCATTGTCACCGATGGTTATAGGACAAACATCTAGCATAGTTAAATTCCAATTGGAATAAAAATTTTCTCCCAGATGAATATTGAACCCGTAATCTACTACCAATCGAGGATTGACATAAAGATTTTCACCAGTTGAACCAAACCAGCTTTTGATGATTTCTATACCTTTTACTGGGTCGACTTCTTCATTAAAAGCAGCTTGTTTTTGTCGCGCTGTTTGCGCTAAGGCACGGAGTTCTGGATCAAACGGGTGATAGTGTTCCCCCGCAATCATTTTTTGATATTCAGTTTTCATGTTTTAATTTCCTTGCTTTTTTAGATGATTGTAGCATAGTTCTATCTTTAGTACAAGCATCAAAAAAACTAGTGCATCGCACGATGCACTAGTTTCTTATTAGAAAGTTGACTTTTATCAATACTTTACAGAGTTGATTAGTCTTCTTTCTTTTTACGAGCCATAAGTCCGAATCCACTCAAGATACCTACTAAACCAAGGGCAGCAAGACCAGCATGATCTTCAGTACCAGTATTTGGCAATTGAGGAGCAGTCTTAACTGTTTCTTCGACCACAGGAGCTGGATTAGCAGGAGTTTCTGGAACTTCTGGTTTCTCTGGATCTGGAGTTGGTTCTGGATCTGGAGTCGGCTCTGGATCCGGAGTCGGCTCTGGATCTGGAGCTGGTTCTGGATCTGGAGTTGGTTCTGGATCTGAAGTTGGCTCTGGATCTGGAGTTGGCTCTGGATCTGGGGTCGGCTCTGGATCTGGGGTCGGCTCTGGATCTGGAGTCGGTTCTGGATCTGGAGCTGGTTCTGGATCTGGAGTTGGTTCTGGATCTGAAGTTGGCTCTGGATCTGGAGTTGGCTCTGGATCTGGAGTTGGTTCTGGATCCGGAGTTGGTTCTGGATCTGGGGTTGGCTCTGGATCTGGGGTTGGCTCTGGATCTGGAGTTGGTTCTGGATCTGGAGTCGGCTCTGGATCTGGAGTTGGCTCTGGATCTGGAGTCTTCACTTTTTCGTAGACATGTTCAGTGTCCCCGTTTGGAAGTTTCTTAGTCTCTACGAAGCGGTAGCCTGGGATATCTTTCTTAGCTTGTTCGCCGTCTTCTGTTGGATAACCTGGAATTTCATTTCCGTCTTTATCCTTGTGACTAGTCTTAACCTTCTCATAAACGTGCTCTGTGTCCCCGTTTGGAAGTTTCTTAGTCTCTACGAAGCGGTAGCCTGGAATATCTTTCTTAGCTTGTTCGCCGTCTTCTGTTGGATAACCTGGAATTGCTTTACCTTCTTTGTCTACAAATGTAGTAACAGGAGTTACTGTTGGCGTGTATATTGCAGAAGCCTTAGTCCCGTTTACGTCTTCACGGACAACAGTTACTGATGGTGCAGTACCAGTAAATTCTGGTTCTGGTTTGAAGGTTACTGTGCCATCTGGGGCTACTGTATAAGTACCAACACCAAGAATTGTCTTGGTTGTTGATCCATCTTCAAATGTAGCTGGAACATCATCATTCATTGGAACACGGCTATCGCCTTCCTTGAATGTTGGTTTACCAGACTGTTCTTGACCTTTTGGTCCAATAGTTGTAGCTGGTGTTCCTGTAGGAGTTACCGGTGTAACAGTTGGTGTGTAGGTCGCAGAGGCTTTGGTTCCGTTCTTATCTTCGCGAACAACCGTCACAGCTGAAGCAGTTCCAGTAAATGATTTCTCAGGTACGAAGGTTACTGTACCATCTGCTGCTACTGTGTATGTACCAACACCGTCAACTGTCTTGGTAGTTGAGCCATCGTCGAAAGTAGCTGGAACGTCATCGTTCATTGGTACACGGATGTCACCTTCAGTGAATACAGGTTTACCTGTTTGAGTCGCACCTTGGATATCAGTAGATGTCGCATCTTCAGATGTTGGAACGACTGGAGTAATCTTCGGTGTATATGTTGTTTCTACTGTTGTTCCATTTGTGTCAGCTGCTTGAACCTTAACTGGAACAACAGCACCTGAGTATGATTTATCAGTTGGTGTGAAGGTTACAACACCTGTTTCCTTATCAACTGTGAAAGTACCAACAACCTTGCCTTCTGGTGATTTAGCATCTACAGATGTAGCTGGTTGACCATTCTCGCCAAGAAGAGTAATGGCATCCTTGTCGATTGGTACAACTGGATCACCTTCTGTGAAAGTAACTGTTCCAGTTTGAACCACACCTTGAGGTCCAGTTGATTCGGCCGGAATTGCTGTTGGGGTTACTGAAGTCACAGTTGGTGTGTAAGTCGCAGAAGCTTTGGTTCCATTCTTATCTTCACGAACAACCGTTACGGCCGGTGCTTTACCTGTGAATGACTTTTCAGGAACAAAGGTTACTGTACCATCTGCAGCTACTGTATATGTACCAACACCATCTACTGTCTTCGTAGTTGAACCATCGTCGAAAGTAGCTGGAACGTCTTCGTTAATTGGTACACGGATGTCACCTTCGGTGAATGCAGGCTTACCTGTTTGGGTTTGACCTTGTTTACCAGTTGATGTTGTATCTTCTGCAGTCGGTGTTACAGGAGTTACTGTCGGGGTGTATGTTGCAGAAACTTTGGTTCCGTTCTTATCTTCACGGACAACAGTCACGGCAGGTGCAGTTCCGACGAATGATTTTTCTGGCACGAATGTAACTGTTCCATCTGGAGCTACTGTGTAGGTACCGACACCATCTACTGTCTTAGTTGTTGAACCATCGTCAAATGTCGCTGGAACATCTTCATTGATAGCTACTGTTTTCTCAACACCATCAACGGTTACTGTTCCTCCCTTGAATTCAGGTTTACCTGTTTGAGTCGCACCTTGGATATCTGTTGATTCAACTGGAGTAGCCGTTGGAGTTACTGGAACAATTTCAGGTGTATAAGTTGTATCCACTTTGATACCGTTTGAACTTTCAGCTTGCACCTTGGCTGGTGTTACCGCGCCAGTGTATGATTTGTCTGACGGTGTGAAGGTTACTTGTCCAGTAGCTGAATCGATCGTGAAAGTACCGATTTCAGTTGTACCATCAGCTGCATAAGCTGGCGTAGTTGTAACTTCATTATCATCTTTATCCAAGAGCTTATAACTATTTGATTTAATGGTTACAGGTTTATCTTGACCATTTACTTGGACAGTTGTTCCTGCAAAAATTGGTGTGCCTGTTTGAGTTGCACCTTGGATATCTTTTGAAGTAGCTGGTTGAGCTGTTGGAACAGCAGCTACAACAGTTGGTGTATAAGTTGCATCCGAAGTGATTGTCGCTGTTTTACCAGCTGCGTTTGTAATAGTTGCTGTTGCTTGAACTGTGACACCTGTTGCAATTCCAACAAAGTCTTTTTCAGGAGTAAATGTTACCGCTCCTGTAGTAGGATCAATTGTATATGTTCCTTCGCCTGCTACAGTTACTGTTGTTTCAGCTGTTGGCTGACCTGTTGCAGGATCAATCAATTTCTTACTTGTAATTTGAGCAGTCTCATCATTACTCAAAGCAAATGTTGGAGTCTCAGTTTGAGGAACATTTTGAATGTCTTCAGAAACTTTATTTGTTGGAGTAAGAGTGACTGGAGTCACAGTTGGTGTGTAAGTTGCATATGCTTTGGTTCCGTTCTTATCTTCACGAACAACGGTTACTGCTGGTGCAGTACCTACAAAGTTTGGTTCTGGAACGAAGGTTACGGTACCATCTGCGGCTACTGTATATGTACCAACGCCGTCAACTGTCTTGGTTGTTGAGCCATCATCGAAGGTTGCTGGAACAGCATCGTTCATCGGCACACGGCTATCACCCTCAGTAAATACTGGCTTACCAGTCTGAGTTGCACCTTGGATATCTTTTGAAGTTGCAGGACTTGTTGTTGGAGTCACAGGCGTTACTGTTGGTGTGTAGGTTGCTGAAGCCTTAGTTCCGTTCTTATCTTCGCGAACAACCGTCACTGCCGGAGCAGTTCCAGTAAATGATTTCTCAGGAACAAATGTCACAGTTCCGTCTGCGGCTACTGTGTATGTACCGATTCCGTCAACTGTCTTAGTAGTTGAGCCATCATCGAAGGTTGCTGGAACGGCTTCATTGATAGCTACAGTTTTCTCAACACCATCAACAGTTACTGTTCCACCCTTGAATTCAGGTTTACCAGTTTGTGTAGCACCTTGAATATCTTCTGTTTCAGCTGGAGTTGCTGTCGGTGTGACAGGAACAATCTCAGGCGTGTAAGTTGTATCCACCTTGATACCGTTTGAGCTTTCAGCTTGAACCTTGGCTGGTGTTACCGCGCCAGTATATGATTTGTCTGACGGTGTGAAGGTTACTTGGCCAGTGGCTGAATTAATTGTGAAAGTACCGATTTCAGTGGTACCGTCAGCCGCATAAGCTGGTGCACTTGTCACTTCATTGCCACTATGATCCAAAAGCGTATAGCTATTCTCTTTAATGGTAATAGCTTTATCTTTGCCGTTTACTTGAACAGTTGTTCCTGCAAAGGTTGGTGTACCGGTTTGAGTCGCACCTTGGATATCTTTAGATGTAGCTGGTTTAGCTGTTGGAACAGCCGCTACAACCGTCGGTGTATAAGTTGCATCTGATGTGATGGTCGCTGTCTTACCGTTCGCATTGGTAATCGTCGCAGTCGCTTGAACTGTGACACCAGTTGCAGTTCCAACGAAGTCTTTTTCAGGTGTGAAGGTTACTGCGCCTGTAGTAGGATCGATTGTATATGTACCTTCACCTGCTACTGTTACAGAGGTTGCATCAGTCGGTTGACCAGTTGCCGGATCTACCAATTTCTTGCTAGTGATTTTAGCAGTCTTGTCGCTACTCAAATCAAAGGTTGGCGTTTGGGTTTGAGGAACATTTTGAACATCCACAGAAACCTTGTTTGTAGGAGTCACTGTGATTGGAGTGACCGTTGGTGTGTATTTAGCGGTTGCTGTCTTTATATAGTCAAGTTGAACATGACCATCCTTATCTCTACCTACTGGTACAGATACTGACACCGTTACTCCTGAAGCAGTTCCAGTAAATCCTGGTTCTGGTACAAAGGTAACTTTCCCAGTCAAATCGTCTAAGTAGTAAATCCCTTCCCCTTCTACAGTTAGAACAGGGTCATTGATAACCTTGCCAGTCGTAGGACTCACAAACTTAGCTGGATAATCAAAATCAGGTGTGATTTTAACTTTCTCACCATTACTATTTGTTCCTTCAAGAGCAAATTCTGGAGCGGCTATTTGACTAGCTCCTTGAACGTCTGTTGAAGTTTTATCAAGCCCTTCCAAATTTTTTGGAGTTACAGTCGGGATATAAAGTCCATCCATTGTATTTATCAAAGTATCAACATTAGCTTCATTAGCTGGGAATTTAGTTGACCAACCTGTGTCGTAGCCATTACTATCTGTACGACGGATAGAGATTCCATCAGCTGTTCCTAAGAAATTATCTTCAGGGATGAATTCTACATCTACGTCTTTACCATTTGCGGTAATCTTATATTTACCTTGACCTGGTACAACATAGTAGCCTTCAGCATCCAAAGTAGCCTTGTTCCCATTTGCATCGACAATGTATGGTGCTACTGTTTCATCAATTTTTGCTGATTCAGTTAAGCTATAGACTTGCAAACCTCGAGCAGTAAAGGCTACAGTTGCTGTTTGTTTAGCAGCTTGAAGACCAGAAGTTTCCTTGAATTCCCCTTTTGGTGGGTGCGTAATTTGAGTCTTGAAGTCTTCTACTTCTCCTGAGAAGGCCATACCTGTTGGGCTTTCAATTTCTTTAGCATTCTTAGCGATACGAAGACGAACCCCCAATTCAGTAACACTAGGGTCAATATAAGTTTTGCTGCTTGTAAATGTTAACTCAACTATACCATCTTTCGTAATAGTAGCTAAATTTGAACGCTCGTCTTCATCGAAGGTTCCATTTTGATTGAAGTCTACCCAACCGTAGATATTTGCCTGTGCAGCCCCATCAGTATGGGCTTCAACAGAAATCTTATAATTACCTGGTTTGGTACGGTCCATCTTGATCATCTCATTGGTTTTCCCTTTAAGATCATCTGGAAGCAATTGGTCGATTCCTTCATCAGCCGTTGTCGCTTTATCGTCACCAGTCCAATCAAGGGTATTGTTTTCATCCATATCAGGACTCAAATGTCCGAGATAGGGTTGGTTTACTTTACCACCAGTAACACCGTCTACAGTTGCAATGGTATGGACCGCCTTACCATATGACTCAGGAGCATCTCCTTCATCAAGTGGGAAGAATCCTAGCATAGCGGACTGTTTCCCACCTGAAGCGATATAAAGCCCCACTTCAGAGGCACCACGTGTCATCACGATTGGAACAGTATAATTACCTGCAGAAATGTTTGGTCCAAAGATACCAGTTCCTAGACCACCCGTAACTTGGTCAGGGTTTCCGAAATATTTCCAAGCTACTGGTTTCTTTTCTGGTCCAACTTCATTAGAATCACGAAGTTGTCTTAGGTTAATGTTATTATATTTAGGTGTAGGCCCCAAAAGGTTATCTGTATCTTGCGGAACGTAAGTTTCAGAGGTGGCTGGTCTGGTAGACTTTTTCCATTCTCCAAGGTGCTGCCAACCTTGTCCGTTGGTAGTGAACATAACAAATTCACCAGGGTTAGCAGACTCACCATCAGCCATAACAATAGCTGGCTTAACTTTCTTTCCACGGAAGGTTGCAGAGATTTCAAACTGAACTCCAATATTTCCACCATTCATAGCTGAACCCATGGTAGTCTTCTTGGTTTTCGTATCAACGTTCTCAAATCTGATTTCAGTCCAACCATTTTGCGCATCAGCGACAATGTCGGCTTCCATGCCATCGTTAAAAGCTTTTTTAGCGCCTGTTGAAGTTACACCCTTTACATATCCATTTTTTGCGTTTGGATCATATGTCGCTTTTTCAGCTTCTGTAGCCCCTTGCTCTTCCATCCGTTTTTTATAGATCTCAGTTGCTTGGAAAGGCTTCAAGGATTTGACTTTTACAGTGACTACATAGCCAGGCATGATTTCCTTGGTATAAGTAGCGCCAACTTGAAGAGCTAATTTTTCTTCTAAATTTTTATCAGGAAAAGCGTCATTTTTAGGAACGAGGACTGTTTTTGCCCCTGTCCAGTTGGCTACATCTCCAAAGTCCAACCAAGTAATCTGGCTAGTCAAGGATTTTGCGTCAAGGTCTGTTGTGAATCCTGGTTTTTCAACTTTAGGAGTTGAAGTTGCATCTTCAACATCTGCACCAATCCCAGTAGTTGTTGCCGTATCTGCACGGAAGGCAGTATTCTTGTCAATCTCTTTACCATTACGAGGGTCGTTTTTACCTGTATTCGCAATTGAGTTTGTACCTTCAGCTGGTTTTGTGTTTTCTGCAGGTTTTCCAGTTGTTGCTTCTGTCTTTTCAGTAACTGCTACTTTTTCTTCAGCTACAACTTTTTCTTTGTTTTTAAGTTTAGCATTGACAGTTGTTACAAGTGATTGATAAGCTGCATCCAACTCATCTTGACTTGTAGCAGATGCAAGAACGTTCTGATCGTTCGCAAGACTAGCTTTAAGAACTTCGACACTCTCATCTGTCTTGTTACTGTATTTACCATTTGCCAAGCTTGCTTCAATCTCAGCAACATAGCCTTGCAATCTTGTTTGATCTAGTTTCAGCTTAGTTTCAGTTGTACCTGGAACAACTGGAGTTGCCTGATAAGTTGTAACATCTTCTTTCTCAGCTTGAGATATAGAAAGAGATTCCGGCTGTTCCTTTTCAGTCGTCACAGCAACTTCGTCAGTTTGCTTATTCTCAGCGACTTCTTCAGCTGCTACTCCTGTAGCCGTTCCAAGCATGACTAAAGTTCCTAGTAAAACTGAACAAACTCCTACATTTAACTTACGAATTGAAAATCGACTAATACGGTCATTAAACAGATCATTTTTCACTAACATTACCTCCAAGCTGCATAAAATTTAACTTAGTTTAGAATAAATATACATTTGCCATTCATTATATTTCGTAAACTAATAACTGTTATATTCTATCATGCCAGCCCTTGAATACCAAACATTTTGCTCAATTTGCTCAATTTTTTGGAAAAATTTTCTACTTTTTATAGCTTAAATTATTCAGTAAATCATATAAAAATCAATATACCTTTTCTATGTATTTAATCATGACCACCCGTCAAACGGGTGGTTTGTACCAGGGCTATAAGCCCAGATAACTAGCCAGCGCCTAAAGACGCTGGCTTTCACTTTGTTCAAGCCTTATTGCATTTGACTCGTCACAACCCTCTCAAAGAGGCATATGTACTACTTGCCACTATCCCTAAAGGGATCTTCATATTCTTTTACACTCAACTTATCTAAAGCAATATTTTTTCGCTCTTGTTCCTGAATGTATTTTTTTATTGTGGCTTCATTGAGGCCAACTGTACTAACATAATAGACCTCTGCCCAAAAATGTCGATTTCCAAACTTATATTTCAGATTTGCGTGTTTATCGAACATCATTAGAGCGCTTTTATCTTTTAAATATCCCATGAAACTTGAAATACTAATTCTAGGTGGAATACTTACCAACATATGAACATGATCTGGCATTAAATGGCCCTCGATAATCTCAACACCTTTATAACTACATAATCTATGGAATATTTCTCCCAAACTACTTCGATATTGATTATAAATGACTTTTCGTCTATACTTAGGGGTGAACACAATGTGATAGAACACATCCACTTTGTGTGTGATAAACTATGTGCCTTTTGTGCCATATTTTTCTCCTTTCGCTTTACAATTGGCTTGAACACCTTTATTGTATCGCGTTTGGAGTTTTTTTGGTATAACCTTCGACGCGCACCCGCATAGCGGGTGGTTCTTTTGTCTCACACCTAACGGAGCGAGACGGACTGAAAGTCACATAATACAAAAAAAGAGGGAAGACCCTCTTTTTGTTTAAGCATTATTTTATTCGCTTACTTCAACAGTTTCAACGACTTTTTCTACAGTCGTATCAACTGGAGCTTCTTCTTGTGAAGATGCTAGGTAAGACTCTTCATTAACAGCTTGTGGTTCAAGATTGCGGTAACGAGCCATACCAGTACCTGCTGGGATAATCTTACCGATGATAACATTTTCCTTAAGTCCAAGGAGATGATCTTTCTTACCACGGATAGCCGCATCTGTAAGGACACGTGTTGTTTCCTGGAAGGAAGCTGCTGACAAGAAGCTATTTGTTTCAAGTGAGGCTTTGGTAATTCCCATAAGGACTGGGCGACCAGTCGCTGGAACACCACCTGCGATAAGGACATCTTTGTTGGCATCTGTAAAGTCGTTGATATCCAAAAGTGTACCCATGAGAAGGTCTGTATCACCTGGATCCATGACACGAACTTTACGGATCATTTGACGAACCATAACCTCGATGTGTTTGTCGCCGATTTCTACCCCTTGGCTACGGTAAACTTTTTGTACTTCACCAAGAAGATAAGTTTCAACTGACAAGACATCACGTACAGCAAGGAGATGTTTTGGTTGGATAGAACCTTCTGTTAAGGCTGCACCACGAGAGACTTGATCTCCAACTTGGACACGCATACGAGCTGTGAATGGTACTACATATTCGCCTTCACCAGTTTCACCCTTAACAAAGACTTTCTTAGTGCGAGTTGAAGCATCTTCTTCGATTGCAGTAACTTGTCCTTTGACTTCTGTGATAACCGCTTCCCCTTTAGGATTGCGGGCTTCAAAGATTTCTTGGACACGAGGAAGACCTTGCGTGATATCGGTATTTGAGGCAACACCACCCGTGTGGAAGGTACGCATTGTAAGCTGTGTACCAGGTTCCCCGATAGATTGGGCAGCGATTGTACCAACTGCTTCACCCACTTCAACCGCATCACCAGTCGCCAAGTTGATACCATAACAGTGACGGCAGACACCGTGACGAGTGTTACATGTAAATACAGAGCGGATAGTGACTTCTTCCACACCAGCATTGACAATTTCACGCGCCTTGTCTTCTGTAATCAATTCGTCTGGGCCGATGATGACTTCACCAGTTTCTGGATGGCGAACCGTTTTCTTAGTGTAACGACCATTGAGGCGCTCTTCAAGAGACTCAATCATCTCTTTACCTTCTGTGATAGAGCGGATCAAGAGACCACGGTCAGTTCCACAGTCATCCTCACGAATGATAACGTCTTGGGCAACGTCAACCAAACGACGAGTCAAGTAACCTGAATCGGCAGTCTTCAAGGCCGTATCGGTCATCCCTTTACGAGCACCGTGAGTTGAGAAGAACATTTCGAGTACTGACAAACCTTCGCGGAAGTTTGAAAGGATTGGCAATTCCATGATACGACCGTTCGGAGCTGCCATCAAACCACGCATACCGGCAAGTTGTGAGAAGTTTGAGATATTACCACGGGCTCCAGAGTCCATCATCATAACGATTGGGTTCTTCGGATCTTGGTTGGCAACCAAACGTTTTTCAAGTTTTTCACGAGCTGCACGCCATTCAGCTGTAACAGCATTATAACGTTCATCGTCTGTGATCATACCACGACGGAATTGTTTAGTGATTTGTTCCACACGTTTGTGTGATTCTTCGATGATTTCAGCCTTGTCTTCAACAACTGGGATATCCGCAATACCCACTGTCAATCCAGCAAGTGTTGATTGATGGTAACCTAAGTTCTTCAAACGGTCAAGGAAGGCTGAAGTTTCTGTTGTACGGAAACGTTTGAAAATCTCAGCGATGATATTTCCAAGGTTTTTCTTCTTGAATGGTGGATTGATTTCCAACGCGCTAATAGCTTCATGGATATTTCCACCTAGTGGCAAGAAGTACTTATCCGAAACGCCTTCTGTCAAGTTAGCGTTTGTTGGTTCTTGCAAGTATGGTAGGCCTTCTGGCATGATATCGTTGAAGAGGATTTTACCAACAGTTGTCAGCAAGATTTTGTGTTTTTGATCTTCTGCCCATGGTTTATTCAAACTATCAGTCGTAATACCAACACGTGAGTGTAGATGCACATAACCATTGCGATATGCCATAACAGCTTCGTCACGGTCCTTAAAGACCATGCCTTCACCTTCACGACCAGCTTCTTCCATGGTCAAGTAATAGTTCCCCAAAACCATATCCTGAGATGGTGTAACGACTGGTTTTCCATCTTTTGGATTCAAGATGTGTTCAGCAGCCAACATCAAGATACGAGCTTCCGCCTGTGCTTCTTCTGAAAGAGGCACGTGGATGGCCATTTGGTCCCCGTCAAAGTCGGCATTATAGGCTTCACAGGCTAGTGGATGCAAGCGAAGAGCTTTACCGTCGATCAAGACAGGTTCAAAGGCTTGAATCCCCAAACGGTGAAGGGTCGGTGCGCGGTTCAAAAGCACTGGGTGTTCTTTAATGACTTCTTCCAAGATATCCCAGATACGTTCGTCTCCACGTTCTACCAAGCGTTTAGCTGCCTTAACGTTTTGCACGATATCACGAGCTACGATTTCACGCATAACAAACGGTTTAAAGAGCTCGATTGCCATTTCGCGTGGCACACCACATTGGTACATCTTAAGAGTTGGACCAACGGCAATAACAGAACGCCCTGAGAAGTCAACACGTTTACCGAGCAAGTTTTGACGGAAACGTCCTTGTTTCCCTTTGAGCATGTGGCTCAATGATTTGAGTGGACGACTACCAGGTCCAGTGATTGGACGACCACGACGGCCATTGTCAATCAAAGCGTCAACCGCTTCTTGAAGCATACGCTTCTCATTTTGAACGATGATACCTGGTGCATTTAACTCAAGCAAACGAGCCAAACGATTGTTACGATTAATCACACGACGGTAAAGGTCGTTCAAGTCAGATGAGGCAAAACGCCCACCATCCAACTGCAACATTGGACGAAGATCTGGTGGAATAACTGGCAAGATGTTAAGAACCATCCATTCAGGTTTGTTTCCAGATTTGTAAAAGGCATCCAAAACATCCAAACGACGGATGGCTTTGATACGTTTTTGTCCAGTTGCTGTCTTCAATTCTTCTTTAAGCTCAGCAATTTCTTTTTCAAGATCTACTTGTTTCAAGAGGTCTTGGATAGCTTCGGCACCCATTTTAGCAACGAACGATCCATAGCCATATTCACGCAAGCGCTCACGGTATTCACGCTCTGTCATGATTGATTTGTGCTCAAGTGGTGTATCCTTCGGATCGATCACCACATAAGCTGCAAAGTAGATAACTTCCTCAAGTGCACGAGGACTCATATCAAGGGTCAAGCCCATACGGCTTGGAATCCCCTTGAAATACCAGATATGAGATACAGGAGCTTTCAACTCGATGTGTCCCATACGTTCGCGACGAACTTTTGTACGCGTTACTTCAACACCACAACGGTCACAAACAATCCCTCTGTAACGAATGCGTTTGTATTTACCACAAGCACATTCCCAGTCTTTTGTAGGACCAAAGATGACTTCGTCAAATAGTCCTTCACGTTCTGGTTTCAACGTACGGTAATTGATTGTTTCAGGTTTTTTGACTTCTCCATAAGACCATGAACGGACTTTGCTTGGAGAAGCTAGTGTGATTTGCATACTTTTAAAACGATTTACGTCAACCACTATTTCTTCCCTTTCTATTCTAAGTGAGCTACTTATTCTTGTTCAGTAGCTTCTTCTGTTGCTTCCGCTTTTGCACCTTCTTCAGCTTCAAAAGCAGCTTTTGCTTCTTCAGCAGCTTTTTTACGTGCTTTTTCAAGGTCATCTACGTGGATGACATCTTCGTCCATGCCTTCGTCAAGATCACGAAGTTCAACTTCTTGATCATCTTCGTCAAGAACACGCATGTCAAGACCAAGTGATTGCAATTCTTTAACAAGAACTCGGAAGGATTCTGGAACACCTGGTTTTGGAATTGGTTTTCCTTTTGTAATAGCTTCATAGGCTTTCAAACGTCCGTTGATATCGTCAGACTTGTAAGTCAAGATTTCTTGAAGGACATTTGAGGCACCATAGGCTTCAAGCGCCCAAACCTCCATCTCACCGAAACGTTGTCCACCAAACTGAGCCTTACCTCCGAGTGGTTGTTGCGTAACTGTTGAGTATGGTCCGACAGAACGAGCGTGCAATTTATCATCAACCATGTGGTGGAGTTTGATCATGTACATGACACCAACTGACACACGGTTATCAAATGGTTCACCAGTACGTCCATCGTAAAGGATAGTCTTAGCATCGCTATCCATGCCTGCTTCCTTAACAGTTGACCAAAGATCTTCTGAACTTGCTCCGTCAAAGACCGGTGTTGCAATGTGGATACCAAGAGTACGAGCTGCCATACCAAGGTGAAGCTCCATAACCTGACCGATATTCATACGTGATGGTACCCCAAGTGGGTTCAACATGATATCGACTGGAGTTCCATCTGGAAGGTAAGGCATGTCCTCTACAGGAACGATACGAGAGACAACCCCTTTGTTTCCGTGACGTCCGGCCATCTTATCTCCGACCTTAATCTTACGTTTTTGAGCGATGTAAACACGAACCAGCATGTTAACGCCTGATTGCAGTTCATCACCGTTTGCACGTGTAAAGATCTTAACATCACGAACGACACCATCGGCACCGTGGGGTACGCGAAGGGAAGTATCACGAACTTCACGAGATTTGTCTCCGAAGATAGCGTGCAAGAGACGTTCTTCAGCTGAAAGGTCTTTTTCACCCTTAGGTGTTACTTTACCTACAAGGATATCCCCTTCTTTAACCTCAGCACCGATACGGATAATACCCATTTCGTCAAGGTCTTTAAGGGCATCTTCACCAACGTTTGGAATTTCACGAGTGATTTCTTCAGGCCCAAGCTTTGTATCGCGTGTTTCTGATTCGTATTCTTCAAGGTGGACAGATGTATAAACATCGTCTTTAACCAAGCGTTCGCTCATGATAACGGCATCCTCGAAGTTGTAACCCTCCCATGTCATGTAGGCAACGATTGGGTTTTGTCCAAGCGCCATTTCTCCATTTTCCATAGAAGGTCCATCTGCGATAAAGTCGCCTTTTTCTACAACATCACCAACTTTAACAAGCGTACGTTGGTTGTAGGCAGTACCTGAGTTTGAACGACGGAATTTTTGGATGTGGTAAACATCCAATGAGCCATCTTCACGACGAACTTCTACCTTGTCAGCATCTGCATAGGTAACCTTACCACCATGTTGTGCAATAACTGCAGCTCCTGAATCATGAGCTGCTTGGTATTCCATACCAGTACCCACGTAAGGTGCTTTGGGATCAATCAATGGCACAGCCTGACGTTGCATGTTGGCACCCATAAGGGCACGGTTGGAGTCATCGTTTTCCAAGAAAGGAATACATGCTGTCGCAACGGCAACTACCTGCTTAGGAGAAACGTCCATGTAATCAACACTTGATGCTGGATATTCTTGGTTAATCCCTTGGTGACGTCCCATGACAACTTTTTCAGCAAAAGTTCCATCTGCGTTCAATTTAGAGTTAGCCTGCGCTACTGTGAACTCATCTTCTTCATCGGCTGTCAACCAAACGATTTCGTTGGTTACTTTTCCAGTTGCACGGTCAACCTTACGATATGGTGTTTGAATGAAACCATACTTGTTGAGGTGCCCGTATGAAGACAAGTTGTTGATCAAACCGATGTTTGGCCCTTCAGGTGTTTCAATCGGACACATACGTCCATAGTGAGTGTAGTGCACGTCACGCACTTCATATCCAGCGCGGTCACGTGTCAAACCACCAGGTCCTAAGGCAGACAAACGACGTTTGTGTGACAACTCAGAAAGTGGGTTATGTTGGTCCATGAACTGTGACAATTGAGAAGAACCAAAGAATTCTTTGATTGCTGCAGTTACTGGACGGATATTGATAATTTGTTGTGGTGTTAGTACTTCGTTATCTTGAACAGACATACGTTCACGAACGTTACGTTCCATACGTGAAAGTCCAAGACGCACTTGGTTGGCAAGCAATTCACCAACAGCACGGATACGACGATTTCCGAGGTGGTCGATATCGTCCACACGACCAATACCTTCTGCTAAGTTGAGGAAGTAACTCATCTCAGCCAAGATATCTGCAGGTGTTACAATACGAACTTTATCATCTGGATTTGCATTACCGATGATTGTTACAACACGGTCTGGATCAGTTGGTGCAACAACCTTGAATTTTTGAAGAACAACTGGCTCTGTTACTACAGCAGCATCATTTGGAATGTAGACAATCTTGTTCAAGTCGCCATCCAAATGGCTTTCAATGCTTTCAATCACACTACGAGTCATGATTGTACCAGCTTCTACCAAGATTTCTCCAGTTTCAGGATCTACCAATGGTTCAGCAATAGTTTGGTTGAGCAAACGTGTTTTAACATTGAGTTTTTTATTGATCTTGTAACGACCAACTGCGGCCAAGTCATAACGACGTGGGTCAAAGAAACGAGCTACAAGTAAGCTACGTGAGCTTTCAGCAGTCTTAGGCTCACCTGGACGAAGGCGTTCGTAGATTTCCTTCAAAGCTTCGTCTGTACGAGAGTCCATTGGATTCTTGTGAATATCTTTTTCAACAGTGTTACGAACAAGATCGCTGTCACCAAAGATATCAAAGATTTCATCATCGCCTGAGAAACCAAGCGCACGAACTAAGGTCGTAAATGGAATCTTACGAGTACGGTCGATACGAGTGTAGGCAATATCTTTTGAGTCGCTTTCAAGTTCCAACCAAGCTCCACGGTTAGGGATAACAGTTGAACCGTAGCCCACTTTACCATTTTTGTCTACCTTGTCATTAAAGTAAACACCTGGAGAACGCACCAACTGTGATACGATGATTCGTTCACCACCGTTGATGATGAAAGTCCCCATCTCAGTCATGATTGGGAAATCACCAAAGAATACTTCCTGGGTTTTAATTTCGCCAGTTTCTTTGTTAATCAAGCGGAAGGTTACAAAGATAGGTGCTGAGTAGCTGGCATCATGGATACGAGCTTCTTCAAGCGTATATTTAGGTTCTTTGATTTCGTAGCCAACAAATTCCAACTCCATTGTGTCTGTGAAGTTTGAAATTGGCAATACATCTTCAAACACTTCCTTCAGACCATGGTCTAGGAAATCTTTGAATGAATCAGTTTGAATTTCAATCAAATTTGGTAAGTCAAGAACTTCTTTGATTCTTGAAAAACTACGACGGGTACGATGTTTCCCGTATTGAACGTCATGTCCTGCCAAGATGATTCTCCTTTTTAAATAAAGTTCCAAGCTTAGTGATCTAAGCTAGTAATTATCGTTAGAGGGTTCTAAAAACCCTATCAACTTATCCCCCTCGACTAATTTTCAGAATTTTTAAATCTTTGTTACAAACACTAGAAAACCTGAAAAAAAGCACAAAAAGAGCAGCTAAATCTGACTTTTGTAAGAAGATTTAACTGCTGTGAGCCTTGCCTGGACAATATTTCAGACAAAACCTACGACAAATGATTATTCATATTATACCTAATTTTCTTTGATTTTTCAAGGGTTTTGAACGATTTTTTTGCTTGTAATATTGATGGGGCCTGTTTTCAGAAAAGGTAATGTTCTAGACAAGTAGTTGTTGAATAAATAAGACAGGTTCTATTCATGAACCTACCGACCAACAAAAAAATTCTCTCTTTAGTTTGTAAGTTGGCATCTTCTATACCGAAAAAGAATCAAACGACTTACTGAAAAAGATACAATACTAATCAATTCAATTTGCTTGACAAAAGATTGACTTCATGGTTTAATATACCCCACAAGGGTATATTTGGAGGTGCCTATGTTTCACTTATTATTTACAAAAATTGACAGTATTTCTACTAGCGAATTAGAAGCTAAACTCAAGGAACCAATTCAGCTACTGGATGTGCGGACGCCTACGGAATTCCGTAGAGGCCATATCAAAAACGCCAAGAATGTTCCTCTAACCGAAATCGGAGCTTACACACCTACGACAAATGAAACACTTTATGTCATTTGTCATTCTGGTGTTCGAAGCAAGATGGCTGCTAAAAAGCTCAAGAAAAAAGGCTATGATGTTATCAACGTCCGAGGTGGTATGAGCGCTTGGACAGGCAAGATCATATAGAACTAAAGGGAGAAAATTAATGAAAATTATCATTATTGGAGGAGTTGCAGGCGGTATGTCTGCAGCAACCCGTCTCAGACGTCTCAGAGAAGACGCTGAAATCACTATTTTTGAGAAAGGTCCCTTTGTTTCCTTTGCAAACTGCGGACTTCCTTACTATGTTTCAGGAGAAATTTCTAAGCGGGAAGATTTGTTAGTCCAAACCCCTGAAAGTCTCAAGGCACGCTTTAATCTCGATGTGCGTCCTTTCCATGAGGTCATCAGTATTTCGCCAGCAGAGCATACTGTGACTGTTCGCCATGATGGACAAGAATTCACAGAAAGCTATGACAAACTGATCCTCTCTCCAGGAGCTAAACCATTTATTCCTACCATTGAAGGCTTAGCAGAAGCTAAAAATACCTTCACGCTGCGCAATGTTCCCGATCTCGATGAAATTATGGCGGCCTTGGACAATCATCCAAAAGAAGCTGTCGTTATCGGTGCAGGCTTTATCGGGCTTGAAATGGCTGAAAATCTGGCGAAACGGGGATTGCAAGTTACCATCGTGGAGAAAGCACCTCATGTCTTGCCACCATTAGATCAAGAAATGGCAGCCTTTGTCCAAGCAGAATTACTGGCAAACGGTGTCCGTGTCATCACTTCCCAGTCTGCAACTCGATTTGAAGACCAAGGAAAAGTCATCGTTCTCGAAAACGGTCAAAAGATCACTTCTGACCTCACCATCCTTTCTGTCGGTGTTGAACCGGAAAACGGTCTGGCCAAAGCTGCGGGAATTGAACTGGGACTTCGCGGTGGGATCTTGGTCGATGAACATTACGAAACCAGTCAAAAAGATATTTTTGCAGTCGGAGATGCCATCGTCATCAAGCAAGAAATCACAGGCCAAGACGCTCTCATCTCTCTCGCTTCTCCTGCCAATCGTCAGGGTCGCCAAGTGGCGGACGTCATCGCAGGACTCGGTCGTACAAACAAGGGCAGCATCGGCACTGCTATCGTTCGTACCTTTGATATGACAGCCGCTTCGACTGGTCTCAGCGAACGTATCCTTCGCATGAATCAACTCCCTTACAAGGCACTTCATGTCAGTGGAAAAGATCACGCTGGTTATTATCCAGGCGCTACTGATATGACCTTGAAACTCCTCTTTGACCCAACCACTGGAAAAATCTACGGTGCCCAAGGTGTTGGGAAGAAAGGTGTTGACAAGCGAATCGATATCCTAGCAACTGCTATCAAGGGAAATCTCACCGTCTTTGACTTACCAGAGTTAGAGTTTACCTATGCGCCACCATTTGGCTCTGCCAAGGATCCCGTCAATATGCTGGGCTACGCAGCCTTGAATCTTATCGAAGGTCTCAGCGACAATATTCAATGGTACCAGCTCGAAGACGAACTGGCTACTGGTAAGAAATTCTTAGATGTACGGACAAGTGGCGAATTCCAGAGTGGTCGACTCAGAGTCGATACCATCCACATCCCCCTAAACGAACTACGGGAACGCTTGGACGAACTGGACAAGAACCAAGCCTACATCGTTAGCTGCCACAGCGGTTTACGTAGCTATATCGCAGAGCGTATCCTCAAGCAAGCAGGATTTACCGTCCAAAACCTTGACGGCGCTTATTCACTATACAAAATGGCTAACCCAGAAGGAGTAGAATATGGTAACTAATATCAGCATGGCTGACTTTTATGAAAAATATCAAAATGAAAATCTAAATCTTATCGATGTCCGTGAAGTACATGAATTCCAAGCAGGACATGCACCAGGTGCAAAAAATCTTCCGTTAAGTACCTTGGAGCAAGGCTACAAAGAACTCAAACCGGACCATGAATACCATGTCATTTGTCAAGGTGGAGTGCGCTCCGCCTCTGCCTGTCAATTTCTCAGTGCCCAAGGTCTCACCGTTACCAATGTAGAAGGTGGCATGAATGCTTGGCCTGGTGATGTTGAATAAATAAAATTCAAAAAGAGCAATTGGTCTAATTTCAAGAAAACCAACTGCTCTTTTAATCATTTGTTCACTATTTAGGAGAAACGTTTGTTTTTTATTACTTGCGTTTAATCAAGTATTGAACAGCTTTTTCTAAACGTTCCTTCTGTGCTTGAGGATCCTCTAGTGGGTCGTTAATACAAGCTGTTAAATTCTCCGTTATCATCAGTTCAATAATACGATCAACACTGGATCGCACTGCTGTTAATTGAGTAATGATATCGACACAATCACGCTCTTCCTCCATCATTTTTTGGATACCCCGCAATTGACCCTCTGAGCGTTTGAGGCGTGTAATGTACTTTGATTTTGTCATATCTTTATCCTTAAACGATTTTTCTACATTATATCTCTAATACAGACCTTTGTCAAAAGGAGCACTTATCTTAAAGATAAAACCTCCTAGTTCTCCACTCTGACTCTCGTAACAATACCGTCTTTATCTGTAACGGAAAATTCAGAAGAGGAAATCCATTGAAGTTGCCCTTGCCTATCCTGTGCTTGCGTAAACAAATTGACCAAAAACTCCTTGTTCTCAACTTCAACCACATAGTAGGCAAGACCTGGCATGCCTTGCTCACGAGGGGCTAAGTTTTTACCTCCCCATTCATTGACAGCCAAATGATGATGATAGTCACCTGATGCGATCCAACTGGCATGTGGAATCGTGAATTTATCCTCAAGATTTAGCGACTCTTGATAGAATGCACTAGATTCACGACTATTTTTAACGGATAAATGAACATGCCCCATACGAGTACCACTAGCAATGGCAAAAGGTTCTATTTCTTTTCCCAGTTCATAGATATCTTGGGCAGACAGCTCTTCTGTCACACCAATAATTCGCCCGTCCTCACGAATATCCCATTCTACCACAGGCTTGTCTCTATAGAGCTCAATGCCATTGCCCTCTAAATCTTCTAAATAGATGGCCTCACTATAGCCATGATCAGCTCCACCAACTAGCGGAATCTTTAAGTCTAACAAGTGTTTAAAGACATTTGCCAAATCTTCTCGACTCGGCAAAAGAAGAGCCATATGATAAAGATCGTAACTTTGCTTAGGATTGCTTGTATCTTCTGTTTGGATAAGCTTCACCAGTGGTTTTCCTCCAGCACCTAGAAGAACTTCTTTTTCCGATTGATTCAAAATCTCCAAACCAAGTAATTGGTGATAAAAAGCAGTCTGACTGGCTAAATCTCTAACATTTAAAGCCACCTCTGCCAAATGAATGCGACTATTGTATTGGTAAACCATAGAAAAATCCTCCCTTTGTTGTAACTGTTTTTGTTACAGATATTATACTCCCTTCTCAGCCAATGTCAATCCAGATGCTCAATGCTGATAAAACAAGAAAAATCCTCCCCATGTAGGAAGGATTGTTTCGTTTTAATGAGCTAGCATTTCTTGGGCAATTTCCTGACCAGATAAGTTATCTGGATAATAGGTTGGCCAGTTGTCCATCTCTTCAAAGAGGGCTTCTTGGCTAGTGCCTCCAAAGAAGATATGGAAATGTTCTGCCTTGACTGGGGCAATATTATGGTCGCTAAACTGAACATACTTAAATTGTCCAGCGTTTGCATCTGTCGCTTCAAAGAGGTAGCGAACACCTCGATTGCCTTTCTTATAAGTCAAGATTTTCTTGCCAACATACTTGTAAGTATATTTCTTACTTTGGTCGCCTTGGATAAATTCCATGGTGTTATCCGTAATGTTAATCTTGGTCACATCTGTTTGGTAGCCCTTTTGATAGTAGGCCTTATACTCATCCTTGGTCATCTTGCCAGTCAATTTAGCCTTGTAGTCAAAGACTTGATCAAGAGTACCATTTTCAAGGAAAGGATAAACAGACTGCCAGTTACCAGTATAGTCACTCAAGGTGCGATCCTTAACACCTGCATCCTCAAAGTAACCATTTTGAACTGTTTTAGTTTCCTCAGCTTTTTCTGGCTCAATTTCTGCCCCTACCTGGTCAGTTGTTTGCTTGAGAGCCTTGAGATTTTTCTCCATGATAGAGATATAGTTCTCGCCGTCCTTCATATCCTCTTCGGTCAAGCTTTCAAGAGGATTCAGAACATCTAACTTAACTCCTGTTTCTTTTGAAAGAGTATTAGCTAGAGCTTGTGAGGCATTTTCTTCAAAGTAGATATAAGAGATCTTATTCTTCTTGATATATTCGGTCAATTCTGCCAAGCGGCTTGCTGACGGCTCCGCATCGGGTGAAAGTCCTGAGATAGAGACTTGATTGAGTCCATAGTCTAAGGCTAGATAACGAAAGGCAGCGTGCTGAGTCACAAAACTCTTTTGTTTAGCGCTAGAAAGTCCTTCAGTATAGACCTTGTCCAGAGCTTGTAATTTCTCGATATAGGCAGCTGCATTTTGCTCAAAGGTTGCTTTTTTATCAGGATAGTCAGCTGATAAACTGTCACGGATGTGCTCTACAAGCTTAATGGCACGCGCAGGAGACAACCAGACGTGAGGATCATACTCGTGATGATGACCTTCTTCACCATGGTCATGGTCCTCCTCTTCTTCACTTCCTGGAAGAAGCAACATATCTCCAGTCGCCTTGATTGTTTTTACTTTTTTCGCATCTAGGGAATCTAACAATTTGGGAACCCAAGTTTCCATGTTTTCGTTCTCATACACAAAGGCGTCGGCGTCTTGGATTTTAGCGACTGCCTTAGGAGATGGTTCATAATCATGTGGTTCTGTCCCTGCCCCAATCAAGAGCTCGACATTGGCTGTGTCCCCTGCTACTTGCTTGGTAAATTCGTAGACAGGGTAGAAAGTTGTAACGATGTTTAATTTACCGTCTGCCTGTTTTTGATTGGAACAAGCCACTAAGAATACCGTCACAAGACTTGCCAAAAGTAGGCCTAATTTTTTCATTTTTTCTCCTATTTGATAAAACGTTTGAGTAAGCTGACTAATAAAAAGACAACTACAAAGATAAGGGTGATACTTGCACTCGGTGGTGTCTCTGCATAATAGGAAATATAGAGTCCCGCAACCATGCCCAGAAAGCCAATGGCGCTAGCAAGAATCATCACCGAACTAAAGTTCTTCCCTAAACGCAAAGCAATACTAGCTGGCAAAACCATGATGGTTGATACCAAAAGTGCCCCTGCAGCGGGAATCATAAGAGCAATAGCTACACCCGTCACCATGTTAAAGAGGATAGACATGGTACGTACAGGTAAACCATCTACAAAAGCTGTGTCCTCGTCAAAAGTTAAGATGTACATGGGTCTTAAAAAGAGGAAGGTCAAGATTAAAACAACCGCTGCAATGACAAAGAGCCCAATTACCTGCTCTTGACTAATAGTCACAATAGAACCAAAAAGGTATTGGTCCAGACTCATAGAACTAGAGCTCTTACCCTTACTCATAACAATAAGTGAAACTGCAAGTCCTGTAGACATGAGAATGGCTGTCCCAATCTCCATAAAGCTTTTATAAACCGTGCGGAGATACTCAAGGAAAACCGCCGCAATCAAAACAATCACAATGGTTGAGATGGTTGGAGAAATTCCCAAAACCAAACCAAAGGCAACCCCTGAAAGGGAGACGTGACTCAGTGTATCACTCATAAGACTCTGGCGACGCAAGATAAGGAAGGTCCCCAGAACTGGTGAAAAGAGACTCATAGCAATAACCGCTAAAAAGGCTCGTTGCATAAAATCATAAGAAAATAGATTAAGCATGGTCCACCTCCTGATCACTTTCATGGACATTGAAGCAACGCCATGGGGAATCTTGGTCACGAACAAGGTGGATATTGCGATCTGCGTAATCCTTGACTTCTTCAGGATCGTGGGTAATCATCAAAACAGCCTTGCCATGATGGTGGGCACTGTGGTGCATGAGTTCATAAAACTCATCCTTGGTTCCCGCATCCATCCCTGTCGTCGGCTCATCCAAGATAAAGATATCAGGATCTGAAGCAAACATACGTGCGATAACAGCCCTTTGCTTTTGCCCGCCAGAAAGGGAACCAATCCTTTTATCCCGATGTTCCCACATGCCAACTGAGTTTAAACTAGCCTTGATGTGTTCTTCATCATGGGCATTCAAACGACGGAACCAGCCCTTTCTTGGGTAGCGACCTGATTTGACAAATTCATAAACAGTACTTGGAAAGCCTGCATTGAAACTAGCAATTTGCTGAGGAAGATAGGCAATTCTTAATTTTTTCCCATGAATATTTGTCTTTGAGATGGTTACTTTCCCAATTCTCGGTTGTAAAATACCTAGACTAGCTTTGATAAGAGTAGTCTTTGCCGCTCCATTTTCTCCTGTCAGTGTGACAAATTCCCCACTATCAACACTGTAATTGATATGCTCAAGCACAGGTTCCTTGTCATAATAGAAGGACAAATCCTCTACTGTGATGTATCTCATTACTTGATTTCTCCTACTAAAGCAGTTAAAAACCGCTGGATAATTTTTTGTTCGTTTGGTGTGAACTGAGTGGCAACCTGCTCATAAGTCGAGAGGGTATGCTCATGATGATGGTGGTGTTCCTCAGCAATTGGTCGTGCCAAGTCTGTCAATTGATAGAAGATAACGCGAGCATCCTTGGGATCCTTAGATGTCTCCAACATCCCCTCCTTGACCAAGGATTTGATAGCCTTGGTAACGGCAGCTTGACTGACATTGAGACGACGCGCCAACTCAGAGTTGGTTAGCGACTCCTCTGATAAAAGCATGAGAATATGCTCCTGGGTATTCGTCAAAGCCACATCACTCGTGCAATGGCCAATCAAAATTTCATGCTGATTTTCAGCTTTTAAAATAATCTCGTTTAAAAATTGATCGATATCTTTTGCTAACTGTCTCATGATTTGCTCCTTTCTCAGAACGGAATTTCTATAAATACAAGGTTTTCATACTCTTCAAAAATCAAATTCAAACCACGTCAGCTTCGTCTTGGCGTACTCAAGTACAGCCTGCGTCTCGCTTCCTAGTTTGCTCTTTGATTTTTATTGAGTATCACACCATTCCTTTACTAGTTAAGTATATCACATCCAAGTAAGGAGTCAAGAAAAAAGATGAAAACAATTTTTTATGTTTTCATCTTCTCGATACCTTTTTTACTTAGTACTATTCGACTACTATACTAGGCATCAACAAAAACTCAGCGACTACAAAGAGCCCAAACCAAGGTTCAGGCTCTGTTGCTATTTATTGAAAATCTTTGATGTTACCATCGTAATCCGCCCAATCTTGGCTAAAGAAGCGGTCATTCATTTGGTAACTAGGTGCTGTTGTTGGATTGCTCAAAAAAGGATTTACAACCTTATCAAACGCCAGCCAGCCTAACCAACCGATATGAATCGTATCCTTGACAAAATAAGGTTCATCACCGTTTTTTGAAAAATCAGCAATATTGGTAAAACCTTGGCTCTCCAACTGGTAACGAATTTTTTCGACAGAGTGTTGATACATTTCCTCACTCAAACCTGTATAGTCCATCCATTTTTTATTGACAGGTTGAAAGACAAAGAGTACATTTACCTTAGATTTGGCAAATTGATCGAGCACTAACTGCAAATCATTGTATTCCCTTGACTGGAGGAAGTTGTAATTTTTTTGATACCCTTCCCACTTTTTCAAATCCTTCTTTAGTTGAGTATTATAAAAGTGGTTCTCCATTCCCAAATCATTATTGGTCGTGTTTTCTTCCGCATCCTTACGCGCAATATTTTCCAATTCTTCATAAGAAAATTGTTCCGGGAGACTGCTCAAATATTTCTCAACATGATCTTTATACTTTAATCGACCTCGAATCGAGAATTGTCCAAAAATAGCTGACTGTTTCTCATTTAATTGCGACGAAATATTAATCATACTTTGGTCGAACTCTGATAATTTTTCTCCTTTGGCTAGTTTCTCAACGATGCTCTTCATCGGAACTCTCGGATTTTGCTTTAAGAGTCTATTGGCCGCATATTGAGAGGCTGCATCCCCAGATTGATTTTCCAAGAAGGCAGTCAATTGATCATTGTTAAAATAAGTTTGAAAAATAGTCGAGTCATGATCCTCTTTTGTAAACCACTGTGGAGAGATTACAAATACCGCTTGCTTATTTTCAAGCTCGGATGTGATTTGTTGTATCCCAAAATACTGGCTGAGGGTGGCTGCTCCTGCCTGTCCCATAAAGTAAGGTCGATAAGAACGGTCATATTTTTCAGCTAGTACTGCCGGATGCATACTATCAAAACGAATCCATTCACTCGACCCAAAGAAAGGGACAAAACGCATATTAGGGTCTGTTAGAGCTCTCACTTTTTGGCTTCTCTCCTTAAAGCTCTCTGTACTAACAGAAGCTGCAGAGTATTTTTCCTCCATGAGATTATGACTTGGGCTACTTGGATAGAAACAGATAAGAAGAAAAACCAATAATCCCGCTACAAAGATAGGCCCGAAGATTAACCACAGGCGTTTAAGCATTCTTTAACTCCGTAATCCCTGCTACGATTTTATTAGCTGTATTCCAGTCATCACGACCAAATTCTGTAACTGGGACACGAATATCAAAGCGATTTTCGATTTCCACGATCAATTCAACTGTTCCCATACTGTCCAAGACACCCGCATCAAAAAGATCCTCATCCATCATGTCAGAAACATCTTCCATAAACAATTCATCAATAATTTCAATAACTTCTGATTTGATATCCATTTTTTAACTCCTTTTATTTTTTAAACCATAAATCATTCAAAAATCCAGAGAAGATTAAGAATGAAATCATCACGACATGGAAAGTTATAACCATGCCAAGCAACTGAACCCAGCGATTCTCAGGCAAGGGAGCTTGCCCTGCTTTCTTACGTTCTTTATTGAGCGTTTTTTTCTTTCGAACCCAAGCATCATTAATCACTAAACCTAGCCCATGAAAGAGTCCATAGACAATGTAAAACCAAGTTATCCCATGCCAGAACCCCATAAGGAGCATGTTCAGGATATAGGCGACACTTGAAGTCACATTTCGATTCTTAAACAATTTCTTTCTCGTCATTACCATGACCATGCGCATAAAGACAAAGTCACGAAACCAGAAGGATAAACTCATGTGCCAGCGATTCCAAAACTCTTTCAAATCTCTTGACAAGAAAGGTTTGTTGAAGTTAATCGGACTACGAATTCCCATCAGATTTGAAATAGCTATAGCAAACATAGAGTAACCTGCAAAGTCAAAGAAGAGCTCCAAACCAAATGTGTACATGATGGCCACTACATAATAGTTAAAGACGCCACCTGTTTGTAAAGCTAAATTCTTTAGCGGTGGTAATAAAATCTCACCTAAAATATGAGCTAGGATAAATTTATACAGAAATCCCCACATAATATACCGAACGGACTCGGCTAGCATATCCATCAACTCATCGCGCTCTGGTATCGTCTGATAATTTTCATTAAAACGTTTGAAACGATCAATAGGACCACTTGAAAATGTCGGCATAAAGAGAAGAAAACGCAAATACTCCCACATCTTCAAATCCTTAATGACTCCATCTCTAAGTTCGATGATGATTCCCACCGAACGAAATGTCAAATAAGAAATTCCCAAGAACCCGAACAAAGACTGCGTTCCATTGATAGCCGGCTGCACCTTGACAAAGACGATGGGAAGCAATGATAATAAACTTACTAGGTAGAAAATCCATTTGCCATCTCGAACTTTTCGATACTGCTTGTAAAAAAGAACCAACAAGATTTGCCAGATTAGATATATCCCTAAGGCAGCCAATTGATTGGTCTTGCCACCCGTCAACATGGTAACGATAAAGAAGAGACTAACCAATATTTCATACCAAGCAAAGCGTTTTTTGAAAAAAAGACCGATAAAGATTGGCAAGGTAGCAGTAATCACGTACAAAAAGTACTGCGGATTCCCATACGGCTCAATATGAGGCAGCTGTTTCAGGAAATCCATCATCTATTATTCACCTCGTTAATCAATCCTTTGATGTCAATCTTACCATTTGGAGTCAGTGGCAATTCCTCTCTGTAAAGAAACTTAGATGGCATCATGTAAGACATCATAATATCTTCCAAGTCTTCCTTGATAGCTTTCGTGATATCAATTTCGCGCTCAAATTGTTCTTTGATGCCATCTTTTAAGATAACATAGGCCAAGAGATTTTGGACCTTGTGATCCTTGTTGTAACGTGGAACTGCAACAGCAGATTCAACGTACTTGGATTTGTTCAAGTTTTGAGAGACATCCTCTAGTTCAATACGATAGCCATTAAACTTGATCTGGAAGTCCATCCGTCCACCATAGAGAAGAAGACCTTCATCTGTCATAGTTCCAACATCTCCAGTGTGGTAGGCTGGCAAACCTTCAAATTCGAAGAAAGCTTCAGCTGTTTTTTCAGGATTATTCATATAGCCTTTTGAAACAGCAGGTCCAGATACGATGATTTCCCCTTGTTCCCCATTTGGTAATTTATTGCCTTCTTCATCAACGATAAAGGTTGGTGAATCAGGTTTGGTGTAACCGATTGGCAAACGTTTCAAGGTTGCCAACATCTCATCTGTAACAGCAACTGCTGACAAAGCCACCGTCGCTTCCGTTGGACCGTAAGCATTGATGATACGCGCATTTGGAAAACGCTCGCGCAATTTTTGAGCAGTTTTAACTGTCAACTCTTCTCCATCAAAGTAGAAATGGGTAATCCCTGGCATCTTTTCAGCATTGAAATCTTCAGACAGCATGGCCATATCTGCAAAAGATGGCGTTGAAATCCAGATAGCAATCGGAAGTGAAAAGATGGTCGCAAAGAGTTGCTTAAAGTCTTGAGTAAGGGCTGATGGGAGGGCAAAAAGCGTTCCTCCAAGAGCCAAGGTCGGTGCCCAATACATGACAGACAAGTCAAAGGAATAGGGTGGTTGCGCCAACATTTGTGGACGCTCTGGCGTTGCAAATTCCTTGTCCGTAATCATCCAGTTGGTAAAGCTGAGCAAATTATCATGCGAAATTTGCACCCCTTTTGGTTTTCCAGTTGTCCCTGATGTAAAGATGATGTAGTAGTTATCATTCCCCTTGATCGGATACTGCAAATCATAAGCTTTTTGAGCCGCATAAGCTTCACGCACCTGCTCAAAGGACATGATTGGAGCAGCTGGAGTTTCGATTGGAAACTCTGAAATAGCAATGATCAAACTTGGTTCTGCAACCTCCAATATAGCTGAAACTCGTTCCAAGGCCGAATGGCTATCGATTGGAATATAGGCATGTCCTGACTTAGTCAGAGCTACAAAGGTAGCCAACATTTCATACTCCTGACCACCAAAAACGACTACTGGAGATTTCTCAGGTAAATCTAATTGATCGATGGACGCAGCCAAGCTATCTGAATCAGCCTTCAAATCACCATAAGTGTGCTCTTGCCCTAAGACATTATATACTGGAAAGGTAGGTTGAGTTTGGGCGAAATATTCAATCGCTTCAATCATATCTTTTATCGGCTTATTAGACACGATGATTCTTCTCCTTTAAACTAAAATTCATTGTAAATAAAGCTTCCCTGACTTTGTCCTAGGTAACTAAAAAAGTAAAGCAAACCAAGTAGAACAATAAAATACAGGACAGTTTGTCCTAAAAAAACATAGATTGGTTTCTTTTTATCCATAATTAACTTCTTTTTGTGAATTTTCAATAATTTTATGCAAATATACAATTACTATTTTTTCTTGTTCCCATTTTACCACTTTAGTCTCTTTATTTTCAACTGTTTACCATTTTTAAAGAGTACATTTTAGCCTATTTTAGTTCTTTCTTCATAATTTTACTGATATAAATAAATCACTTTAAAACGATAGTAGGCACCCCACTCCCCCTTTGGGCATTTTTATGCTAAAATAGTAGCTATGGATAAAATTATTAAAACTATATCAGAAAGCGGGGCTTTTCGTGCTTATGTTCTTGATAGTACTGAAACCGTCCGCACTGCTCAAGAAAAACATCAAACCCAAGCTAGCTCAACTGTAGCACTTGGCCGTACTTTGATTGCCAGTCAGATTCTTGCTGCCAATGAAAAAGGAAATACCAAACTAACGGTTAAAGTTCTTGGAACTAGCTCTCTAGGTGCCATCATCACCGTAGCTGATACCACGGGGAACGTCAAAGGTTACGTTCAAAATCCTGGTGTTGACATCAAAAAGACTGCAACAGGTGAAGTCCTGGTTGGGCCTTTTGTCGGCAATGGTCAATTTCTAGTGATTACGGACTACGGTACTGGAAATCCTTACAACTCCATGACTCCCCTCATCTCTGGAGAAATCGGAGAAGACCTTGCCTTTTACCTGACTGAAAGCCAACAAACGCCGTCAGCAGTTGGTCTCAATGTCCTTTTGGACAAAGATGACAAGGTTAAAGTCGCAGGCGGTTTCCTTGTTCAAGTTTTGCCAGGAGCCAAGGAAGAAGAGATTGCTCGTTTTGAAAAACGTATCCAAGAAATGCCAGCTATCTCAACCCTTCTCGAAAGCGAAGACCATATCGAAGCTCTTCTCAAAGCCATCTATGGCGACGAGCCATACAAACGCTTGTCTGAAGAAGTGATTCGTTTCCAATGTGACTGTAGCAAAGAACGATTCATGAAGGCTCTTTCTAGTCTTCCAAGCTCAGACTTGCAGGAAATGAAGGACGAAGACCACGGGGCAGAAATCACTTGTCAATTCTGCCAAACTACTTATAATTTTGATGAAAACGACCTGGAGGAACTCATTCGTGACAAATCTTAATACACCTTTTATGATTGGCAATGTTGAGATTCCCAATCGTACCGTTTTAGCACCCATGGCCGGCGTGACCAACTCAGCCTTTCGTACCATTGCTAAAGAACTCGGAGCTGGACTCGTTGTCATGGAAATGGTCTCTGATAAAGGTATCCAATACAACAACGAAAAAACTCTTCACATGCTTCATATCGATGAAGGCGAAAACCCAGTCTCTATCCAACTTTTTGGTAGCGATGAAGATAGCCTTGCACGCGCAGCAGAATTCATCCAAGAAAATACCAAGACCGATATTGTCGATATCAACATGGGCTGCCCAGTTAATAAAATTGTAAAAAACGAAGCTGGCGCTATGTGGCTCAAGGATCCAGACAAGATCTACTCTATCATTAACAAAGTTCAATCAGTCCTTGATATCCCTCTCACTGTCAAAATGCGTACAGGCTGGTCTGACCCATCCCTGGCAGTTGAGAATGCTCTAGCTGCTGAGGCTGCAGGTGTTTCTGCCCTTGCCATGCACGGCCGTACACGTGAGCAAATGTACACAGGTCACGCAGACCTTGAGACTCTTCATAAGGTTGCACAAGCTCTGACCAAGATTCCATTTATCGCTAACGGAGACATCCGTACGGTTCAAGAAGCCAAACAGCGTATCGAAGAAGTCGGTGCCGACGCCGTTATGATTGGGCGTGCCGCTATGGGAAATCCTTACCTCTTCAATCAAATCAATCATTACTTTGAAACTGGAGAAATCCTGCCTGATTTAACCTTTGAAGATAAGATGAACATCGCCTACGAGCATTTGAAACGCTTAATCAACCTCAAGGGAGAAAAGGTTGCGGTCCGTGAATTCCGTGGACTCGCTCCTCACTACCTCCGTGGAACATCAGGTGCAGCTAAACTTCGTGGAGCTATCTCACAAGCAAGCACACTGGCTGAGATTGAAGCTCTATTGCAATTGGATAAGGCTTAAACTTCTATACTACCTATAGAGGATGAGTTTGACTTTCCTAATCGATTTGTTCATACCTTATTTTAATCTACTATAATAGTCACATAACACCAAAAATCTCTTAGGTTCATTTCTAAGAGATTTTTTCTTTCTTCCTCCCCCTCACAACCAACCTTCTTCTTCGGCAGTTTTGGCTGCTTCGGTTCGATTGCTGGCATTGAGTTTAGAGAGGATATTGGTCATGTAATTACGGACGGTGCCGTTTGAGAGGTAGAGATTATCCGCAATTTCTTGGTTGGAGAGACCTTGGGCTACTCCATGTAGAACAGCAACTTCTTGCTCGGTCAAGGGATTGGGATGGGTCATCATGACTTCCATCAGCTCTGGAGAATATTCCTTGCGTCCCTCTAACACCGTATGCAGGGTTTGCATGAGCTCGGCGATGCTTCGCTCTTTCAAGACATAGGCGTCGACTCCTGCTTTGACCGCTCGTTCAAAATAACCTGGGTGTTTAAAGGTCGTAACGATAACCACCTTTGTTTCAGGCACTTCTTGTTTGATCCACTCGAGCGCTTCTAGTCCTGTCTTGACTGGCATTTCGACGTCAAGGATGGCAATATCTACTGCTTCTTTCCCCAAAACCTCGATAGCCTCGGCTCCATTTTTCGCCTGCAAGACAGTCTCCACATCTGGTTGAAAGCTTAAGAGCTGGCACATGGCATCTCTAAGCATACTTTGATCTTCTGCAACTAATACTTTCATCTACTTTCTCTCCTTATAAGGCAGATGCACGCGCACCTCTGTGGGATCTTTCAAACTGACCAGATCTACTTGACCTGAGAAGGCTGTTGCACGATCACGGACTGTATGAAGTTCATTTCCTTTTACAGTTGCAAATCCTTTCCCGTCATCTCTGACTGTCAGGACCAATTCCTGATCTGTACGTTCCAGTTTTAGGTAGGCTTTTTTAGCGCTGGCATGCTTGATGATATTGGTCGCCAGTTCTAACAAAACCATAACAGCCGTCGACTCCACATCCTGAGTCAAGCTAGCCTTGTCCAATTGATTCTCAACCTCAACCTCAATCCCAGCAATTTCCAGCATCTTCTTAACAGTTTCAAGTTCTGAAGCTAGGGTCCGTGATTTCAGATTTTCCACGATAGTTCGCACTTCATTCATGGAATCCTTGCTGATCTGGTGAATTTCTTTTAATTCCTTTTCAACCTGTGGATAAGCCTCCATCTGAAATAACTGCAAGGCTAAATCTGTCTTGACACTCAGCATAGCAAAGGTATGTCCCAAGCTATCATGCAAATCCTGACCGATACGACTACGTTCATTTTCAGCAAGCAATAGATTTATCTGGGCATTTTGCTTGGCCTGAGCTTCTTTCAAATCCTCCACAATACGAATCCGAACCAAGCCCAATGTCATCAAATCGACAAAAGTAAGAATCCCAAGCTCAAAGGCTACAACCTCAGTTTCGACTGACTGAAACATCATGAGTTGACCAACAACAAGAACTTGAGCAAGGAGAAAAGTCCAGACATGAAGAGAACGTAGGCTACGAACTCTAAAATGATAAATCAAAAGATTGGCAAGGAAAAAGAAGAACCACACATAGTTCCCATAAATGAAGACGGTATTCCCAACCACATAAGCTAGCATGATGAACCAAAAGAGCCAGGATAAGCGCTGATTCTTGGTGGTTAAAACGCCTAAATAAGCCACCACAAATAGAATATCAACTAGTAAATGCCAGCTAGGAATCTCCCCAATCACTGCAGAGAGGATAGGGAAAACCATAAAAATCAAACTGGCCCAAAACATATAGTGTATGCTTTTTAGTCTTTCAAGCATTAAGTATTCTCCTTATGACCTTGAAGGTAAATGGTCAAACCAAACAAAACTGTTGAAAAAACAAGTAGATAAACTGTGGCTGATAAATTGATGCCACCCTCGTTTAAGAAGGTCTTGAGCAACTCCATCAACTGATAAGTTGGTAAGCACTTTCCGATTGCTTGCATCCAGTCTGGAAATAAAGAGATGGGCATCCAGAGTCCGCCTAAAACAGCCAAGCCTAGATAGAGAAGATTGCCCACGACAGACATCAGCTGACTAGAAGGCAAGAGTGTCAAGATCAAGCCAAGCGCTACAAAAGCTACACTTCCTACTATCAGCAAGAACGCAGCCCCAATCCAGTTTCCAAGAGACATATCCACACCTCTTACAAAATGCCCAACTGAGAAAACAACCAGGATTGAGACCAAATAATCAACCATCATACTTGTTATCTTTGATAGATAATATTCTACCATATTTACAGGGCTATGACGTAATATTTTCTGCCAGTTGTTGATCTTGTCGGTATGTAAAACAACTGGGAATGAAAAGATAGCTGTCGACATCATGGAAAAAGCCGTCATGGAGATGAGGTAGTCGCGCATAAAATTAGCCGGTCCACCTGGTGTTTCCTGGTACATGCCTGAAAAGAATAAATAGAAGGCTGTCGGCATCCCTACTGATAATAAATAATAGACTAGTTGCCGTTTGGTCAATAGAAATTCTATCTTGTTTAGTGCGATCCATCGTTTCATCTTAGTCATCTCCCTTTTGTGTTTCTTCAAAGATTGTATCCAACAAGCTACGATTATTGACTTCAATTTCTTGAATCCTACATCCTGCCTGAACTAACAGTTGCCAAAAAGCATCCGCTTCACGTGTGACTACTTGCAAAGCATCTTGTTTTTGTACCCAGTTTTCAACCAAGTTTGACTGTTCGACAACTTCCTTGTATGCTAGAGGAAGGATAAAGTGCTTTTCAATCTCCTCACTGCGCATGGCTAGAGGTGTTGTATCGCGGATCAACTCTCCCTTATTCAAGACCAAGATTCGGTCCGCTGTATGCTCTACCTCTTCGATATAATGGGACGAATAGAGAATGGTAACTCCCTGCGCTTTTAGATCTTGGACAATTTCCCAAAAACGTTGGCGGGTAGAGGTATCCATGGCCGCAGTTGGCTCATCTAAAAAGACTAGCTTTGGTCCGCCAATCAAGGTCAAGATAAAAGAAAAGAGACGCTTTTGCCCACCTGACAATTTTTCTGCGAATTGCTCTTTTTGTTGTTTGTCAAACTGTAATAGTTGATCGATTTCCTGATTGCTCAAGGGATTTGGGTAAATGCTTTGAAAGAAAGCAATCAACTCTTTGACCTTTAATTTCTGAACAATGACATTTTCTTGAGGGAGGTAGCCTCTAATGTAGTCTAACTGAGAACTCGTCACTGGCAAGCCTTGGATGGATACTTGACCGCTGGTGACCAGTTTATCTCCAAGCAAACAGTCCAAGAGTGTTGTCTTACCGGCACCATTTGGACCAATCAAGGCGACACATTCACCTTCAGCCACCTCAAAGGAAATATCCTTCAAAATAGCCTTGCCCTTGATGCTTTTATTTAGGCTTTCTACCTTAATCATGTTCATGATATTCTCCTTTCAGCCACTCCTTTCCCATCGGAAAGGCGATAAAAATCATAAATCCTAGACCCCAAGCACCTCGAATAACTTGGTGAAGGAAGGCTTGGTCAAACCACCCTGTAAACATTTCGACCAACCATACCACTAGTGATAGTGCAATAAAGAGATAGAGAATCGCTTTTTTCATTTTTCAAACTCCTTTTTCACATCTGAGACTAACTTCAAACCTTCTCGGATCAACCAAGACATCATGCCAAATCCTGCAAATAGCTCCCAAGGAAAATGATAGAAGCCTTCGTCCAATCCTGAAAACATGAGATAAGTCATGACTCCTGCTGCTACTAAACTCATTGCGACAATTACTTTATGTTTCATTTTTTCTTCCTCCATTTGATACATCTATTATAATTCTTTGAAGGTTGTGTCACTAGAAGCTTCTGTCATGAGGAGATATGACAAATGTCACAAAAAGTCTACTCAGCTATGAAAATAGAATTCTTTCCAAATCAAAAAAGGTCGGGACAAAGATTCCCGACCTCTTTCGTTTTTTATTTAATCTTTATTCCACACTGAAAAGATATGGGTAAACTGGTTGTTGACCTTGGTGGATTTCTACTTCTACATCTTCGAATTCTTCTGCGATTTCTTGGGCGATTTGGTTAGCCAATTCTTCACTTCCATCTTCACCGATATAGAAGGTTACGATTTCACTGTCTTCATCCAACATATGTTTCAAGGTTTCAGTCAGAGTTTGGTGCATGTCAGGGTTTGATACGAGGATCTTACCATCAACCATACCAAGATTGTCATTTTCATGGATTTCCAAACCATCGATAGTCGTGTCACGAACGGCTGTTGTTACACTACCACTGATGACATCGCCAAGGGCTGCAGTCATGCGTTCTTGGTTTTCTTCGATTGATTTGCTTGGGTCAAAGGCAAGAAGACTAGTCAATCCTTGAGGAATTGTACGAGCTTCTACCACAACAGCTGGTTGTTCCAATACTTCAGCTGCAGATTGAGCTGCCATGAAGATGTTTTTGTTGTTTGGCAAGAAGATGATGTTACGGGCATTGACTTTCTCAACAGCCTTGACAAAGTCTTCTGTAGAAGGGTTCATGGTTTGTCCACCTTCGATGACATAGTCCACACCTTGTGCACGGAAGATGTCTGCCAAGCCTTGTCCAGCTACTACTGCGATAAGGGCATATTCTTTTTCTTCAGCTGGCTTGCTGACTTGAGCTGCTTCTTTTTCTACTTGCGCTTCGTGTTGGTTACGCATGTTATCGACTTTAACCTTAACCAAGCTACCGTATTTAAGACCTTCTTGCAAGACAAGTCCTGGATCTTCTGTATGGACGTGAACTTTAACGATTTCGTCGTCATTGACAACAAGTAGAGAATCTCCAAGATCGTTCAAGTAGTTACGGAATTCTTCGTAGTCAAAGTCTTTAGCATAAGTTGGGCCTTGTTTGAGGGCAACCATGATTTCAGTACAGTAACCAAAAGTAATGTCTTCTGTTGCCACATGTCCAGCTACAGACTTGTGGTGTTCTGCATTGATCATCTCACTCATGTTGGCTGGAGTCGCTACAAAGTCTTCAGAAGCGCTGTATTCACCAGTAAGAGCTGAAAGGAAACCTTCATAAATGAAGACCAAACCTTGACCACCTGAGTCTACAACTCCAACTTCCTTCAAGACTGGAAGCATTTCAGGAGTTTTAGCAAGAGCTGCTTTAGCTCCTTCCAAGGCTGCACGCATCACCTCAATGGCATCGTCTGTCTGCTCGGCTTTTTTCTTAGCACCGATGGCAGCACCACGTGATACGGTCAAGATTGTTCCTTCAACTGGCTTCATAACAGCCTTATAGGCTACCTCAACACCAGATTGGAAGGCAAGAGCTAGATCTTTTCCTGTTAATTCATCTTTTTCCTTGATAGCTTGCGAAAATCCGCGGAAAAGCTGAGAAGTGATAACTCCTGAGTTCCCACGCGCACCCATCAAAAGACCTTTAGCCAAGATACTTGCAGCCTCACCAACAGTTGAAGCTGGTTTGTCTGCTACTTCTTTGGCACCATTTTCGATAGTCATTCCCATGTTTGTTCCTGTATCTCCATCTGGAACCGGGAAGACGTTCAATGAGTTGACATATTCGGCTTGCTTGTTCAAACGAGTAGATGCAGCCTGTACCATTTCTTGAAATAAGCTTGTAGTAATATTTGACACGATTATTCTCCTACAACTTTGATATTTTGAATGTAGACATTCACAGTTTGAGCAGTGATGCCAAGTTGGTTTTCCAAACTAAAGCGAACACGCTCTTGGATATTTTTTGAGACTTCACTGATTTTTGTTCCGTAACTCAACACGGTATATACATCAACTGCAATGCTACCATCTTCGGCCGCTTTTACAACGACACCTTTAGAATAATTTTCCTTCCCAAGGAGGGCTTGGAAATTATCTTTGAGGGCTTTCTTACTTGCCATACCGACCACACCAAAAATCTCAGTTGCTGCACCGCCTACAACGGTAGCAATCACCTCATCTGTTAGTTCGATTTGACCATCTTTTGTATTAATTTTTACAGTCATTTTTTCTACCTCAACTAGTTGATACTCTATTTTATCATATTTCAAGCCAAGTGTAAAAGCAGAATACTGTATCGGCGGATATTTGCTCCTTTGACGAGACTTTTTGAGCTTAGAGCAAAAGAAAAAGACCTGATGGCCTTTTACTCTTTATTAAACGCGTTCTACTTTACCTGATTTCAAAGCACGAGCTGAAGCCCAAACTTTTTTAGGTTTACCATCGATAAGTACAGTAACTTTTTGAAGGTTTGGTTTTACGGCACGTTTTGTTTGGTTCATCGCGTGTGAACGGTTGTTTCCTGATACAGTCTTACGACCTGTAAAGTAACATACTTTAGCCATTTGTGTTTTCCTCCTATTAGATCTAATATAGCGGATGTGCTAGCACCACATACTGTACTATGTTATCACACTTTCTCTTTTTTGGCAAGGGGATTGGAAGATTTTTTTATTTAACGTAAACAACTCCTAATTTCCCAAAAGCAACGTCCCCACGGATAATCAAAGTTTTGCTGGTTGGGGCTACAGGAGCATCTGCCTTGGCCGCACCACAAAAAGTTTCCACCTTTAGATCTACTCTCCAGTGTTGAGGCACGTAGATAACCGCATTCCCAAAACCGACTTCGATATTCAGAGTAGCAAAATCACCTAACATCTCTGCATTGTCATAATAGATTTTGGCATTCCCAAAACCGACCTCAAACTCATCTTCTACCAATTCTTGGTCTTGCTTGTAAAATGTACCCGCCCCAAAAGCGACTTCCTTGTCTGTCAGAATGGTCTTTTCACCGTCATACCACCATTTTTTTCCATTCCAAGTTCTGTTAGAATGAGTGAGTGCGCTGACACCCATTACGATTAAAATACTTGCCCAGAACAATGACTGATTGGGAATCGGTAAAATGTCATAAAAATGATTAGCAATCATGAGGGCCACTAGAGCTGTAAAAGAGGCTGATGTCAGATGACGACGAAGCAAAGCCTCAATTGATTGGTAGGCAAAAAATCCAATACCAATCAAAGGCCAAATGTGCCCTCCCAGAGAAGGGATTCCAAAATTCCCCTGCAATAACACTAAAGCTGCCAATACTAGCAACACAATACCAAATGCTTTCTTTTTCATGTTCTTACCTCATGTTTCTTAGATTTTCTTTTAGGAGGGATTGATAGTGCCGTGACACGTGAACCTCCTTGTGGGTTTGATAAAAGGAAATAGTGCCTGTCCCTGAGAAGGACTTGTCAACCGAGTAAACTTGCCGGATATTGGCAATGGTCGACTTGGATACCCGACTGAAATAGCGTGGCAGGATGGACTCTAACTCATAAAGCTTGAGCCGAACCTCGTAGGCCTCTTTCTGGGTATGGGCGTAAATCTTGCTACCTTCCGTCTCAAAGAAGAGGATTTCTGCCAAGTCTAAGTAATATTCACCCGTCCCCTTATAAAAGATCAACCTAGGAGCCTTGGTTTCTTGCAAGAGTCGTTGCAAGTCAGCTATCTCATCTGTCAGGGCTGCAGCCTTGATGACAATCTCTGTCTCAGTTAATTCACTATCAATCTCGATTCGTAACTTCATCCTATCTCCTTTCTGCATCTACTATACCAAAGCCTAAAAGACTTTACAAGGGCAAAAAAGCAAGTGGTCACTTTTGACCTGTAAGTGGTTACGAGGCCAAGCCCACTTGCTTTGAATTTCAAAAAATAAAGAAAAGAATTCCCCAGATTAGACCACAGGCATAGCCGACTAAGACATCCTTGGGATAATGAACACCACCTAAAACCCGCACAAAGCCGAGAAAAGCTGACAAGACCAATAACATCAACCCTGCAGGTAGATTTGCATGCAGGCAAGCCATGGAGATAATGGTTGCCGAAAAAACATGGCGGCTGGGCATTGAATTCCCAGAGCTGTCTTTATCTAGTAGCGGGACAATTTCCCAAGTCTCATAAGGACGCGGTTGATTGATCCACTTACGAACTAATGTCAATAGGACAAAGCCAAAAGCTGGCACCAAAATATAGGCAGAAAGGTCTTTCCCGATCCCTTTACTTACAAAGTTTGTTCCCAACAAGGTCAAGTAAGCTAAGGGCATCAGAACTGTCATCATGCGATTAAAAACTCGCATCAAGTGTAATAGCTGTGGATGTTGAAGGAGACTTGATTTCCTTTTATCGTACCACTCTTGATAGTTTTTCATATCTATTTCTCATACTTTTCTAGGACCTGCTGGGCTGTTTTCCCCTTGGCAAGCCAGTCTACTAATTTGTCCAGACGGCGGATTTCCTGTATCAGAGGATCGTCAATTTCCTCAATACGAATCCCACAAATCTTCCCTGTAATCGCCATCCGTTCAGGCACATAAGACGGTGCCTGTCGAAAAAAATCTCCGTAGGTAAGGTCCCTATCCAGACAAGCAAGGATGTCACTCACTTCATAACCTGTTAGCCAACTGGTCACTTGGTGAACGGACTCTGCCCTTCCACCCTTTCGCTCAACCTTTGCGCTCAAGGCTTGATAGACCGCAGAGAATTTCATATTGTATAATTTCTGACTCATACTCTCCTCTTTCTATTATACCAGTATAAAGAAGAAAAAGAAGGCCGTCAAGCCTTCTTTTGAATTACTATTCTTCTACTTGGTCTTCTATAAATTGACTATTGTAGAGGTCGGCATAGAAACCACCTTGAGCCATGAGTTCCTCATGATTGCCTTGCTCGATGATATTTCCATCTTTCATGACCAGAATCAAGTCAGCATTGCGGATCGTTGACAAGCGATGGGCAATAACAAAGGATGTGCGTCCCTCCATCAAACGGTCCATAGCCTTTTGAATCAACTCCTCCGTACGAGTATCGACTGAGGATGTTGCTTCGTCCAAAATCAAGAGCGGAGCATCCTTGAGCAGAGCACGAGCAATGGTCAAGAGTTGTTTCTGCCCGACTGACAAGGTCACTGTATCATCCAAAACAGTATCGTATCCATCAGGTAAGGTTGTGATAAAGTGGTGGATCCCTACTGCTTTGGCTGCTTCAATCATTCGTTCATCACTAATCCCTGTTTGGTTGTAGATAAGATTATCACGAATGGTTCCTTCAAAGAGCCAAGTATCCTGCAAGACCATTGAGAAGGCATCGTGTACTTCTGAACGTTTCATAGACTTGGTATCCACACCATCAATGCGAATGCTTCCCTTATCAATCTCATAGAACTTCATCAAGAGATTAACAATGGTCGTCTTCCCAGCTCCAGTTGGTCCAACAATGGCAATCTTTTGCCCTGCATGAGCTGTCGCAGAAAAGTCATGAATGATGGTTCGCTCAGGTGTGTAACCAAAGGAAACTTGATCAAAGACTACTTCACCCTTCATACCAGACAATTGTGTTTCCTTATGAGATTCGTCTTCCATCTCAGCTTCTCCTAGAAACTCAAAAACACGAGTCATAGCTGCACTAGCCTGTTGCAAGCTGGTAATCCCTTGAGCAATTTGTGATAAGGGTTGTGAGAAGGTACGAACATAAACCATAAAAGCTACGATAATCCCAATACTGATATGGCCTTCAAGAGCCAAGGCAGCACCGACGATAACAACCAAAACATAACTAAAGTTTCCGACAAAGAACATAGCGGGCATCATGATCCCTGAAATAAACTGAGATTTCCAGATACTATCATGTAGGTCTTGATTCAATCCTGCGAATGTTTCTTTAGTGGTATCCACAGCATTATAGCTGGTCACCACATTGTGGCCAGAGTACATTTCTTCCACATAGCCGTTTACAGCTGCTAGGTTGTTTTGTTGGGCTTTAAAGTAACCCTGTGACTTAGCCATAATCACTGAAACCGCAGCAAAACCTACAAGGGTTGAAACAACTGTTACCAATGCCAAAATCCAGTTCATGCCGAACATGGTAATCAAAACAGCGATTAGCAAGAAGCTAGCTGAAAGAACTGTCCCAAGGCTTTGGTTAAGAGACTGAGCTGCTGTATCAACGTCATTAGTCACACGAGAAAGGGTGTCCCCTTGAGAATGACGGTCAAAATAAGCAAGTGGCAAGCGATTGATTTTCTCAGCAATAGCTGTCCGCAAACGTTTTGAGAAATGTTGGATACTAGTTGAAAAAATGTAGGCTTGCGTATAGTTCAGGATAATCCCAAGCACATAGAGGATAACCAAAAAGCTAGCAATACTTGAGACAGCCTCTAGGTCAATCTCTGTCATTAACCCATCTGAAATCAAATTGGTAATTTCTTTGATCTTAGTTGGTCCATAAACCGTTATAATACTTGAACATATAGCCGCCACAACTGCGATTAGTAGGGGAAGTTGGAGACCTGCTAGAAAAGGTCTACACTGTTTCCATAAGGACATTTTCTTATTTTCCATGTTCCAATTCCTCCTTCGATAGTTGTGAATAGGCAATTTCTTGGTAAACTTCATTGCTTGCAAGAAGTTCCTTGTGGGTGCCTTGTCCCACGACTTTACCTTGATCCAAGACTAAGATTAGGTCTGCATCCATAATGGTTGAAATGCGTTGGGCAACGATTAACTTGGTCATGGATTGTGTTTTTTCAGCTAATACTTGACGCAAGATACGATCGGTCTTATAGTCCAAGGCTGAGAATGAATCATCAAAAATGAGAATCTCTGGTTTACGAGCCAAGGCGCGTGCAATGGCCAAACGTTGTCTCTGTCCACCTGAGAAATTGGTCCCACCTTGAGCCACTTCTGAGTCAAGACCTGCTTCCTTATCCTCGATAAAGTTTTTAGACTGGGCCAATTCCAGAGCTTGCCACATGGCCGTCTCACTTAGTGGCCTTTCTTGACTCTTACCAAAGTCGAGATTGCCCTTAACATCTCCAGAAAAGAGCACAGCTTTTTGAGGGATATAGCCAACTTTATTACGCAAGTCTTCTAAGTCATAATCTTGCACATTGACGCCGTCCACCAAGATTTCTCCATCTGACACATCGTAAAAACGAGGTAAGAGATTCACAAGCGTCGATTTACCAGAACCAGTTGAGCCGATAAAGGCAATGGTTTGCCCTGCTTCTGCCTTGAAGCTGACATGTTCCACTACTGCTTCTGAGTTTTTAGAGTAGCGGAAGGTTACGTCGCGGTATTCCACTTGACCAATTACAGAAGAGTTTGCTGTCTGTGGGTGACTAGGATTTTCAATAGTGGAATGAAGGTCCAAGACTTGATTGATACGACCTGCAGAAACCAAGGTACGAGGCAAGACGATAAAGAGAGCACCCATGAGTAAGAAGCCCATTACCACTTGCATAGCATAGGACATGAAGACCACCATATCGCTAAAGAGGGGTAGACGCTCTGTCAAGCTAGCGTCGTTGATAAGATAAGCACCAATCCAGTAAATGGCAAGGACCAAGCCACTAGAAATCGCCATCATAATAGGATTCATAATGGCCATTAAGCGACTGACAAAGAGATTGAGTCGTGTGACTTCATCATTGGCTTCTTCAAATTTCTTATCTTGGTAATCCTCAGCATTGTAAGCACGAACAACCCGAATCCCAGTCAAACTTTCACGGGTGATGCTATTGAGTTTATCTGTCAATTTTTGGATGACAGATTGTTTAGGAAAGGCCAAAGTCATCAAGACAGTTGTCATCAGAACATTGACAATGACTGCCACCACTACTGCCCAAATCCAGTACTCTGACTTGCCAAGAATTTTCCCAATAGCCCAGAATGCCATGATTGGTCCGCGAGTGACTACCTGAAGTCCCATGGTAAAGAGCATCTGAATCTGCGTGATATCATTAGTCGTCCGAGTCAATAGACTGGGAATTGAAAAACGTTTAATTTCTGTCTGGGAGTAATCCAAAACACGATTAAAAATATCGCTTCGTAGATGAGCCGTATAGGATGCTGCAACTCGAGCGGCAAAAAATCCAACTGTTACAGATGATAGGAAGGCTAAGAATGACAAACCCATCATCTTAGTTGCTGGCGGCCAAAGGTCTCCCAACTCCGTACCTGGCGTTCCGAGTAATTCTGTTATTTTTGAAACGTAAGTCGGTACTTCTAACTCTAGATAGACCGAGCAACAGGTAAAGAGAACAGTTATTAGAATCATGCCCCACTCTTTTCCTGTGATACGCTTAGCGAGTTTCTTCATTCTTACCTCCTATTTTTTCTACATTTGCTTGTAGTTGGCCCATGACTTCTTCAAAAATAGCGAGATTCTCTTTGGAAATGCCATCAAGCAAACTACGGTTCATTCGATCAAAGAATGATTTGATTTGTTTCATCTGAGAGCGTGATTTTTCGGTCAAATGAACAAATTTCGCCCGTTTATCACTTGGACTCACCTCCAACTCTACCAAACCATTTTGCACCATACGCTTGACCAAATTACTAGCAACTGACTTGGTAATCTTGAATTCTTGTTCAATATCCTTGATGAGTGTTAATTCTTGTTCATGCTCACGACGATCTAAAAAACGAATGACCTGCCCTTGCGGACCACCCATAAATTCAATACCACAACGCTTGGCTTCCTTTTGTACCATCAGATGTAACTGGTGACCAAAACGTTTAAAGACCAACATCGGTTTATCCATGCTATCTCCCTTCTAAATAAAAATAGTTCTCTTGAGAACAATTAAGTTTCCATGAGAACTATTTTATCATTTTCAGAAAAGATGTCAAGAAAAAAGTTTCTATGGGAACTATCTCGGTATAAATTGACATCAGCTCTTATTTTATCTATAATAAACACTATCTCACACGAACACAAATCCAGTTTACTAGAAATGAGTCATTCACAAATGAAGCAAAAAGAACAGAAAATCTTAGGAATCCTTGCCATCATCTTTGGAACCCTGGCCCTTCTTGGTTCTTGGATACCTATTGTAAACATCCTATCATTTTTCCTTGCCATTGCCTCTTTGATTTTAGGAATTTTTGGCATTGTCCTCAATCTCAGAAACCGTAAAACATTGGCTATTATTGGAACAACCTTAGGTGTTATTTCCATTGTCATTGTTTTGATAACTCAAGTTCTATCTACTAATATCTTTACTGACCTTGCCAGAACCTTTAGTCACCCCTATAGAAACATCACTTTTTCAACTAATGCTGGGGAGTATGATGAACTTCCTGATAGTAGTACAGCTGAGGAAGATGACGAAGAGGATACCGAATTCTTCACTTGGAGTCAGGAACAGTTCGATGCCTTGGTAGAAGGGGACACTTCTGATAGCGGGAAGGGAGGCAGCAACTACAAAGATATTATCAGGAAACACGGAATCCCAGATTCAGAAACAGATTCAATTATGGGAGACTATGAAATAAAAAGAATCACCTATCTCTCCATCAGTTCAGATCCTAAGACAGTTGTGCTCACCTTCGTAAAACAAGAAAATGGCCAGTTTCTTCTGATCCGTAAATTCGCCATCGGACTAGATCGCAAAGAACAATTTGATTCTGGAGTGAAAATTTAACATAACTAAAAAGGTGCTGGGAATAGCAATCGGTAGACCAAGTCTCGATCTCTAAATCCCAGCACCACGATATTTCCACAATCCATTGGATTATGGACGATTATAGATAACTAATAACGTTTTGGGCAAAAGAGATTTTTGTCTCTTTCTTGCCCCTTTTGTCATCACAAGATAAACAAACCTCTTGAAAATATTGAATTTTCAAAGGGGTTATTTTTATTCTTAGAATCCGTCTACGTTTGTGTAGATTTTTTGTACGTCTTCGTCGTCTTCAAGGACTCCGTAGAGTTTTTCAAATGTTTCCAAATCTTCACCTGACAACTCAACTTCTGATTGAGGAATCATTTCCAATTCAGTTACTTGGAATTCTTCAATACCAGACTCACGCAAAGCAACGATAGCCTTGTGAAGGTCAGTTGGTGCAGTGTAGACAGTGATTGTTCCTTCTTCTGCTTCTACATCATCTACATCAACATCTGCTTCAAGCAAGAGTTCAAAAATAGCATCAGCATCGTCACCTGCAAATACGATAACACCCTTGTTGTCAAAGAGATAAGATACAGAACCTGAAGCTCCCATATTTCCGCCGTTTTTACCAAAGGCAGCACGCACGTTGGCAGCTGTACGGTTAACGTTTGAAGTCAAAGTATCAACGATCAACATAGAACCATTTGGTCCGAAACCTTCGTAACGACCTTCTGTAAAGGTTTCGTCTGTGTTTCCTTTTGCTTTATCGATAGCCTTATCAATAACGTGTTTTGGCACTTGCGCTTGTTTGGCACGATCGATAACGAATTTCAAAGCAGTGTTTAGTTCTGGATCTGGTTCACCTTTTTTAGCTGCTACATAGATTTCTACACCAAACTTTGCATATACTTTAGAGTTAGCTCCATCTTTAGCTGTTTTCTTAGCTACGATATTGGCCCATTTACGTCCCATTAGGAATCTCCTTTTTTCACATTTTAATCTTTCTTATTATAACACAAGTCTACCTGATTTTCACTAGAGGAAATGGATTTTTCTTTTGTAAATCAAGCTAGGATTTCCCACCAGCAACCAAGATTTTCTTGCCTTCTTTGATCCATGGATGTTTGGAAAGTGAGAAGTAAAGTTGAGCAGTCATAACTAGCCAGAGAAGGGGCTCACATAGAATCACACCTGTATAGCCTGTCCAAGGAATAATCCAAGCCACAAACACGATTTTCCCAAATAACTCGATAAAGCTAGATACGAGAGGTAGGAACTTTTGACCTAGCCCTTGTAAGCTATTTCTATAGATCAATAAAAGACTCAAAAATGGATAGAATACAGAACTGATGCGTAGGTATAAAGTCCCATTTTCAATCAAGTAGCCGTCTGTCGAACTTGCCAGGAAAGAAACTAGAGTAGGACTTGCAAAAAATAGGAAAATACAGGCAAAGCTCGCCCAAGCCATACTGATATAACTCCCTAGTCGAAGACCGTGAACAATACGTTCTGGACGTTTTGCCCCAAAGTTTTGAGAGATAAATGTGGTCATAGAGGCTGAAATAGCCGTCATTGGCAATAAGGCAAAGGCCATGATTCGGCGTGCTGCCGTCTGAGCACTGATAATGACTGCTCCAAAACTATTGACTGAGGATTGCAAAATAACACTTCCGACAGAGACGATTGAACCCATCAAGCCCATAGCTAGCCCCTGCTCCAAGAGATCGACATAGAGATCCTTATTCCACCTGAAATGTTTAAGTTCTGGAAGAAGATCTGGAACACTTTTTCGGATATAGAAATAACAGAGAATAGCGGACAAACCTTGCGAGATGATGGTTGCAAGACCAGCAGATTGAACACCTAACTGCAGTTGTGTAATAAAATACAAATCTAGAATGACGTTAACAATGGCTGAAAAGACAAGAAAGGCAAGCGCCGCAAGGCTATCACCAATCGAGCGTAGTAATCCTGCAAAGAGATTATAAGCAAAGCTAACTCCCACACAACTGACAATCATTGAGATGTATTCATAAGACTGGGGGAGAATCTCTGTAGGAGTTTCCAGATATTGGAGAAGTGGATAGAGGCCGAAAAAGCCTATCGTCATAACAATCACACTTAAAAGGGCTCCTAAGATCCAAGTGGCTGCGACAGCTTCTTTAATCTTCGAAAAGTTACGGGCTCCATAATAGCGGGCAATCACCACTCCCATTCCATTGCCAACTCCGAGAGCAAAACCGATAATCAAGTCAAAGATAGCCGTTGTTGCCCCAACAGCCGCCAAAGAGTCTGGCCCTAGAAAACGTCCAACAATCAAAATATCAGCCGTATTATAAAGTTGCTGAAAAATATTGGACAGTAAAATCGGGAATGCGAAACTAAGTAGCGCGGGAAGGATGGGACCATAAATCAAGTCCACCGTTGATTTTTTATTCATAAGGCTTATTATATCAGCTTTCTAGTAGGGGAACAAGAGAGTTTGGATAAGAAAGCGTTGCCTATATACAGACAATCTGGTATAATCATAACAGAAAAGGAGGTTAGGTATGACCTTAACCAGCCAATTAATTACAGATGTATTCCCAGATCTTGAAAAAGTTGACCAATTAAACAAGGAAGCTTTTCCTGAAGAAGAAAGGGTACCTTTGGATGAATTTTTACGTTACCAAGATAGGGATGACGCTCACTTTTTCGCTTTTTATAACGAGGAAGAATTTGTTGGCTTCGCTTTTGCTATTGCCAATCAAAAAGCATTCTACATCAGCTTTTTTGCTATTATGCCCCATCTCCGCAGTCATGGCTACGGGAGAGAAATTATTGAAAAACTGATTGATTTTTACCAGCGTACCATGATTCTTGAAGTTGAACGTTTGGATGAGGAATGCGATAACCTCGAACAGCGAAAAGCTCGCATGAGCTTCTATCAACAAAATGGCTTCAAAACAGCCAATGCTTTTTTGGAGTACGAAGGTCTTAGTTTTGAGATTCTATATCGTGGCGACCACTTTGATGAAGAAGCCTACCGTGATATCTTCCAAAAATTACAAGAAGAAAATTACTTTGACTTCCACATCGAGTACCGTCGCTTTAGTGAACACTAGTCTGGATAGCAACCTTGAGTCTCCATTAAAGATTTGTAATTTTCTCTGTAACCAATATACAATCACCTGTCGCAGGTGATTTTTTGTGATTCCGAAATAAGATGAAAATTTGACAAAACTTTCCCCAGCACATCATAAATAAGGCTGAAACAATTTTGTCCCAGCCTTATCATGATTTATCTTATAAAGATGCACTAAGTTTACGCTTCTGTTCCAGCTTCTGGCATAATAACCCATAGAATGATATAAGCAAGCACTCCTGAACCACCTAACAAAGTGAAGAGGATCCAAAGTGCACGAACCAGAGTAGGGTCAATATCAAAATAGTCGGCAAGACCTGCACAAACACCTGCAATTTTTTTATCTTGAACATTACGAACTAAACGTTTTTCCATAAGAATCTCCTTATACTAATTTTTCTTTTAATTTATTTTATCATCAAATCAAATCTTTTTTAATAGTCTTTCTACTTTTTATCAGAAGATGCTAGTTTTAGCAAACTATATACTCTCATTGTTTCAGTTCTTTATACTCTTCGAAAATCAAATTCAAACCACGTCAGCTTCGCCTTGTCGTACTCAAGTACAGCCTGCGGATCGCTTCCTAGTTTGCTCTTTGATTTTCATTGAGTATTAGTCCACGATAACAGAAAAAGTGGGGATCCCTCCACCACTTTTACTTTTTAATCTTCAATTTCGATTTCAAGATCATCGCCAAGGTCAAGAGTCACTTCTTGATTAGCTACTTCTGATTCCACAGGTGCAACTTTTTCATCGGCCACTGCATCATCTTCAATCAAGCCAAACTTGACACGAACTTGGTGGTCAATCTCGTCAAAAATTTCTGGGTGATCCGCCAAGTATTTCTTAGCATTTTCAGAACCTTGTCCGATCTTTTCGTCTTTATAAGAGTACCATGCTCCTGCTTTCTTGATGATGTCAAGATCACTTGCAATCTTCAAAAGCTCACCAGTTCTTGAAATCCCTTCACCATACATGATTTCAACAAAGGCTTCTTTAAATGGTGGAGCTACCTTGTTTTTAACAACCTTAATCTTGGTTTCCTTACCTACGCTCGTATCTTTTTGGTCACCAGTTCCCTTGATTTGTGTGCTTCCACGAACATCCAAACGGACAGAAGCGTAAAATTTAAGAGCACGTCCACCAGGAGTTGTTTCTGGATTACCAAACATAACCCCTACTTTTTCACGCAATTGGTTGATGAAGATAGCAATTGTCTTTGTCTTGTTAATAGAAGCCCCGAGTTTACGCATAGCCTGGCTCATCATACGAGCTTGAAGACCAACGTGGCTATCTCCGATATCACCATCGATTTCCGCACGAGGCACAAGAGCTGCAACTGAGTCGATAACAACAAGGTCAACCGCACCTGAGTCAATCAATTTCCCAGCAATTTCAAGACCTTGCTCCCCTGAGTCTGGTTGTGACAAGAGCAATTCATCGATATTAACTCCAAGCGCTGCTGCATAGGCTGGATCAAGAGCGTGCTCTGCATCGATAAAGGCAGCAATTCCGCCTTCTTTTTGGGCTTGCGCTACCGCATGAAGGGCTACTGTTGTCTTACCTGATGACTCTGGTCCGTAGATTTCAATAATACGTCCCTTTGGATAACCACCTGATCCAAGAGCAATATCCAGAGCCAAAGATCCTGAACTCATCACTTGGACTTTTTGCTCTGCACGTTCACCCAAGCGCATGATTGATCCCTTACCAAAGTCTTTTTCAATTAATTTAAGGGCATCGTTCAAGGCTTTTTCACGATCAGCACCAAATTTTTTGCCAATTTCGTCTAATTTTTTTGTTGGTTTTTTCGCCATTTTGTTCTCCTATATTCTAATAGTCCTAAGACCTTCTTCTATTATAACAAATCTCCAGCACTTAATAAAGCTTTGCGAACTAGGTTAAAGGCATGTAGGACTGCAATTTCTCGCACATCTGCTCTACTTCTACCTGCGATATTTGCCTGGATAACTTCTGTACCCGAAGCTTGTGCCAAAGCGATAAAGACTGTACCTGCTGGATGTCCTTCTAGGCTGTCTGGTCCAGCCACTCCTGTCAAACTAATTCCAAAATCTGACTGGGTTTTGATGCGCGCCTGTTCAGCCATTTTTTCAGCAGTAAAAGCCGATACAACTCCATATTTTTCCAATTCAGCCTGTGGAATATCAAGCATTTTTGCTTTTTCTTCAAGGCTATAAGTCACAAAACCACCTTTAAAAATAGCAGATACACCTGAAAAATCTGCCAAAGTAGCTTGAAAAAGACCTGCAGTCAAGCTTTCTGCTGCGGTAATGGTTTTCTTTTGCTTTTTCAACTCTTCTACTACCAGGCTAGCCAAGCTGGTTTCTTCCCCATAGCCATAGCAAATTTCTCGAAGTAAAACACCCTCAAAGGTTTCTCTTTCAAGGATTTTTTGTTCTAGAGTATCTAGAACACGATCCGCTTCTTCTTGACTCTTAGCCTTGGTCGATATGCGAAGGGTCACTTCCCCAGTTTTAGCATAAGGTGCTAAGGTTGGATCTGTCTGCTGGTCAATTAAATCTGATAGAATGGTCACTAACTGGCTCTCGCCAATCCCAAAGAAACGCAGCACACGTGAATAGAGTTTAGAGCCCGTTGTCAATCTCGGAAGCAGCTCATTTAAGACCATAGGTTTCAATTCACTTGGAGGACCTGGTAGAACGACGTAGGTTAACCCAGCCACTTCAATCATGCCACCTACTGCTAGCCCTGTTTCGTTTGGTAATGGAGTTGAACCTTGAACAATTTGAGCCTGGCGTTCATTATTTGGAGTTCTAGCATAGTCTGGTCGGTGAGCAAAAAAGTCATCCAGCTTAGCCTGAGCCTGAGGATCAAAAGTCAAGTTACGTCCTAAAAATTGGGCTAAAGTTTGCTTGGTCAAATCATCTTCCGTTGGCCCCAAGCCACCTGTTAAAATAACTAGACTACTGCGATTCTGAGCAATTTCTAACAAGGATAAGAGACGAGCCTCGTTATCTCCTACGGCCGTCTGAAAATAGACATCTACACCGATTTCAGCCAACTTTTCAGACAAGAATTGCGCATTGGTATTGACAATCTGACCTGTCAAAATCTCTGTTCCAACAGCTATAATTTCTGCTTTCATTTTTTCCTCCTACTTACCTATTCGGATTTCTTTGAAAAAATCGCAGGATAATTCCTACGATTTGATGAATAGTTTCCTATTATTCTAATTCTTCTACTGCAACACTAGTAGATTGAGGCAACTGACCCTGACCATAAAGATTCTCATACAAGACTACATTAGTCTCCAAATTCGTAACCTCTGGTTGCCCGAGCGAACGGCGTAAAAGATTTTGCATCTCTAACATATGCTCAGATGTCACGATTTGGTAAGATGTCCCTTGAAGCATTGCGTCCTCTCCACGCAATTGTTGAGACTCAATATTTTTAAATGAATCTTGATAACCCATCAACTGAGGAATCGTTGTCGTTGTAATTTCGATATTTGTCTGCATATTATCGCTAAGAGCCTTCAGAATCTCTTGATAGTGACTCACACTATTCAAACTAAGAATCTTCTCGACAACTTTTTGAATCACTTCACGCTGGCGTTTTTGACGACCATAGTCTCCTTCTGGATCCTGATAACGCATACGTGAATAAACAAGGGCTTCTTCACCATTTAGCTTCTGTTCGCCAACACCGATAGAAATCGTATTAAATGGTTCCTGATCTTGGATAGAGATTGGGAAACCTAGAGTGTTGTTCACTGTAATACCACCCACAGCATCAACCATTCTTTGAAGTCCATGCATATTGACCATCACATAGCGGTCGATATGGATATTCATCATTTTTTGAATCGTTGAAATAGACAACTCTGCTCCACCATTGGCATAGGCAGCATTGAGTTTAGCCTCTATTACACTACCATCTGGCTGCTGGATTTGTGTGAGAATATCTCGCTCTAAACTCATCATGACTGTCTTCTTAGTTTTAGGATTCACCGTCACCAAGATCATTGAATCACTATTACCAGCCCATGGATCTGTACGTTCAACATTCCCTGTGTCCACGCCCATAAGTAAAATCGTCAGAGGTTCGGTCGCTTCAATGACCTTGGTTTCTTCACCGATTTTTTTATAGGTTTTAGCCAAAGTCTGTGTACTCTGTTGGTAGATCGTATAGGCATAAGCTCCCACACCAAGTACTGTCACAAGAACAAAGCCTAAAAACATTCCGATTATCTTTTTTGCCATACTTTTATTCATCTATCAGTTGACCCATCAGGTAAACATCTAGAAACTCTCCTCCTTCTATACAAGCACCACGTTCCTGTAATCCTTCTATGATAAAACCCATTTTTTCATACAGATGCACCGCAGCAAGATTTCTTTTTTGAACTGTCAATTGTAGACGTCGAATACTTCCACTTGATTTGGCCCATTCAATAGCTTCTTCCATCAGGACACTACCGAGACCATTTCCCCAGTAAGCTTTTTTTATTCCTAAAAAGACATCTCCAATATGACGGACTCGCGGACGTTGATCAGCTGTTATATTGATGATTCCTACTAACTCATCAGTCAAAAAAGCGAGTAGGGTAATTTGATTATCCGACTGGGCCTGCTTATCCAAAAAATGTTGCATCTCAGACCCACTCATTGCAATCCCGTTTTCATCCAGACTAGTAAAATTAGACTCTTGACCAATTTGATCTAAGAGAGCAATGACTTCTGAAGCATCCTGGGTTTCCGCTTCACGGATTAAAAGATCATACTCCATCCGTCAATCCTTTCAAAAGTTCTGTCGCCCTTTGACCGTGGGTATGAAAGATAACTTCACGGCCCTCATCATCTTTAAGGATTTCTAATTCTAGATAGTCAGCTGGAAGATCCTCACCCAATAGATGTCCCCACTCAATAACCGTTACACCTGAACCAAAAAGAAATTCGTCCAAATCGATAGAATCTGCATCCCCTTCGATACGATAAACATCCAAGTGATACAGGGGTAGACGTCCTTCATATTCTCGAACAATGGTATAGGTAGGACTCTTAATCATTTGATGAATGTCCAATCCTTTAGCTAGACCTTTTGTTAGTGTTGTTTTCCCAGCACCTAATTCACCAGTCAAAATCAATACATCATTTTTTTCTAACAAGTGCCCTAGCTTTTCCCCAAGTGCAATCAACTCATCTTCATTTTTTGTGTACATGTACTTATTATACCAAAAAGTTTTATTTTGTGATATTTCCATCAACAAAAAAAGGGGAGACTCCCCTCTTTTTTAGTTTTTGGTAACTTCTCAAAGTAACTTCCACTTTTCTGACCAAAGTGGAAATTAGTCTAAAACGGATTTCCACTGGTTTTTACGATTTTTATCAGACTAACTTCCACTTGGATTAGCTGTGGAACTTAGTTTGGGAATTTAGCTTTTTTTAGTTTTTGTCATTAGTTAAGAGCCATACTGATGTAGTTCAAGATAAACAAGGCATCCAAAATCCAAATCATGACATGCACATCTTTCACTTGACCTTTGACAACCTTCGTCAAAGTATAAGTTAAGAAACCAACGGCAATCCCTTGTGTGATTGAGTAGCTGAATCCCATAAAGATAGATGTGAAGAAAGCTGGAACAGCTTCAGCCATATCATCCCAAGGAATGTTTTTCAAGTTAGAGAGCATCATAATTCCAACGATGATCAAAATTGGTGCTGTTGCAGCTGTTGGAACAATTGCTAGAAGTGGGCTAAAGAAGCTTGATAGAGCAAAACAGATGGCAACAACCAAAGCTGTCAAACCAGTACGCCCACCAGCACCGATACCCGCTGCAGACTCAACATAAGTCGTAACGTTTGAAGTACCTGCAATGGCACCTACTGAAGTTGCAACCAAGTCAGAGTAAAGAGCCTTATCCAATTTAACTGATTCGTGGTTTTCACCACTTGTCGCAATGATACCAACTTTTTCACCAGTACCAATAAGAGTACCGATAGTATCAAAAATATCTGTCAATGAGAAAGCAAGAATGGCCATCAAGGTTTCTGGCAAACGAGAGGTGTTTGAAATCAGAGATCCCAATCCTTCTGAACCAAGAGCAGCACCAAATAAAGTTCCTAGGTCGTTAACTGCTGCTGAAAGATTGTTGCTAGCAAAATCGATTCCTGACAAATTAACAAGACCAACCGCAATAGCAAGGACTGTCGTTGTTAAGATAGAAAGGATGATACCGCCTTTGATCCCCTTAACAACGAAGAAGATAGTAATGGCAAGACCTGCAAGAGCTACCAAGACAGCTGGAGTGTTGAAGTCTACCAATCCTGGAACAGCTGCTGAGTTTGCAGTAAGTGCTGCTTGAGCCTTATCTGCTCCTTCACCTGCTACTGTATAAGTACCCGGGTCAATCGAGAATTTCAAGAGACCAGCATTCTTAATCCCAACATAAGCAAGGAAAACCCCAATACCAGCTGAAATCGCTGAACGAAGAGTTGTAGGAATAGACTCAATGATCATTTTACGAACTTTGGTCAATGTAATTATCAGTGAAATAACTCCACAAATAAAGACCATCCCAAGTGCTTCTTTCCAAGTATAGCCCATCCCAAATACGACGGTAAATGTGAAGAAGGCATTGAGTCCCATACCTGGAGCTTGCGCATATGGTAAGTTAGCATAGAAGGCCATCATCAAAGTCCCCACAACAGAACCAATGATTGTAGCCAAGAACACACCTTGAACAGGCATTCCTGTTTGTGAAAGCATTTGAGGGTTTACAAAGAGAATATAACTCATTGCAAAGAAAGTTGTTAAACCAGCAAGAACCTCTGTACGGACATCTGTCCCGTGCTCTTTTAGTTTAAATAGTTTGTCCATTTTTAATCTCCTTTGTCATTTTACGAACAATACTACCATTATATCACCAATCATTCATCTTTTCAAGATGTTTTTTCTAATTTTAAAAATTCTTATGAGATATTATTCTTCCTATTTTCGCTTATTATCAGCTTTTCTAGTCACTTTCTGATATAATAGAAAACATCTTATCTGAAACTAGATTCGGGAGGATTTTATGACTAAAAAAATGATTGCCGTCGATTTGGACGGAACCTTACTCAACTCTGAAAGCAAACTTTCTGATTTTACTATTGAAACGATTAAGAAAATCTCTAAAAAAGGCCACCAAGTTGTTATCGCAACTGGTCGCCCTTACCGTATGGCCAAAGATTTTTATGATCAACTTGAACTTGAAACCCCTATGATCAACTTCAACGGTTCACTCACTCATCTGCCAGGTAAGACTTGGAAACATGAAAAGTGTCTGACTGTGGACAAAAAATACCTCTTGGATATTGTGAAACGAAAAGAGGAGATTGAGGCAGACTTTATCGCAGGTGAATACCGTAAAAAGTTTTACATTACGGCTCCAGACAAAGAAATTGCCAACCCTAAATTATTTGGTGTTGAAAACTTTCTCCCTGAAAATCAATTCCAGTCTGATTTAGTGACCAAGGGGCCTAACTGTATTTTATTACAAACTAGGGCAGACGATAAATATGCACTGGCTGAAGAGATGAACAGCTTTTACAAGCACCAACTCAATATTAATACTTGGGGTGGTCCCTTAAATATCCTTGAATGTACTCCCAAAGGAGTTCACAAGGCCTTTGCCCTTGAATATCTTCTCAATGTCATGAATATGGACAAACAGAATTTGATTGCTTTTGGTGACGAACACAATGACCAAGAAATGCTTTCTTTTGCAGGTAAAGGCTATGCTATGAAAAACGCAAATCCTGCTCTGTTACCTTTCGCAGACGAGCAATTACCATTGACCAACGAAGAAGATGGCGTCGCTCACTTTTTACAGGAACGATTTCTTTAATTTCACTCATTCTATACTTTTTGGGTAGACATTAGCGACCTTAAAAGTATGGAATTTTTTTTGAGCTCAAAGTCAATGAAAAAAGGATTTGAATCCGTCTTTTACAGATCCAAATCCCAACAAATGATGTCTATTTCTTTAAAACGATACGATCTGAAGCCTCACGGTCCATGTCATCAATAATAATCTGGTTCTCTTCTGCCACATAAATCTTGATATCGTCTCCAATAAAGACTCTCTGACTTTCTGGTTCGAAGGTCACCTTCTTCACCTCTTTATCTCCGTTCGCTTCAACTTCTGTCCACGTTCCGGTATTTCCAGTGACTACAAGAGTAATGCTATCACCCTCGTCTTGTCCCTTGTAGGTCCCATCTATATTAGTAGTTGTGTCAGTCTTTGCACTAGTAGTAGAACTAGAAGCACTGGTTTCTGATACTTGACTAGTGCTCGCTTCAGAGCTAGAGCTTGCTTGGGATGACGGCGCCGGCTTCGTTGTTGACGAACAAGCAGTTAAGAGACTAAGACTTGCCACAGTAGCAAGAGAAAGTGTAAATTTTTTTAGTGACATAATGTCTCCTTTCTTTCAGGAGCTAAAGGCAGAAAAACTGCAGAACTATTCTACTTATACTATATCAAATAAAGGAAACAAGGTCAATCAAGCAACTATGTTTTTATAAGGTAGGCACGAACTTCAGATATAAAATAGAGGGAACCTGTAACAAACAGTAAGTCTTTCTCACCTGCAGACTTTTCAAAATCATCTATAAAGTCTCGATAGGAAGCAACTCTATGATAGTCACTCAAATCTTCCTCCTCCAAAGACCCTTGATAGTCAAAGCTCGTCACATAGAGAGCTGTATCAGGCAAATGATCGGTCAGATAAGCCAACATGCCACTGTAATCTTTACGCTTTAAAGCTCCAAAAAGGATTTTAGGTTGATATCCTTGCTGAATTTTTTCCTGGATAAATTCAACCAATCGTTCTAAAGCTGGTAGATTATGGGCTCCATCCAGATAGGTATGCTCCGTAACAACTTCTAGCCTCCCAGCCCAGCTGGTTGTTTTCAGAGCAAACCGGACAGCTTTCTCATTGACCTTTTCACCTCTCTCTGTCATAAACAACAGAAATGCCTGCAAAGCAAGGGCGGCATTTTCCTCTTGATAAGCTCCTTCCAATCCTAGTTTTAATTGGGTCAAATCCGCTAGAAAAGAAGAAAAATTTCCTGATTTGAAAGAAAAATCTCGGTCAGCTTGGTAGAGAGTTACATCTAAATCTTCTGCTATCTTTTGACAAACGAGCTGGGCTTCAGGAGCTAAGTTTGCAATCACTGCTGCTCTTTCTGGCTTAAAAATTCCTGCTTTCTGTTTAGCGATTTCTTCCAGACTATTGCCCAAGGTCTCCTGATGATCTAGGCCGATTGAAGTAATAACTGCAATCTCTCCAGTCACCACATTGGTCGTGTCAAGCAAGCCACCAATTCCAACTTCTAATAAAACTAGATCCACCCCTTGTTCTTTAAAATAAAGCAAAGCAATCACAGTTAACAATTCAAAAAAAGATAGCTGATCGTGGGTTTCTAGAAGCCTTTGCTCCATTTCCTTAACTTGATTTGCCAAACGGATAAAGTCTGCGTCCGATATGGGTTGACCATTGATACAAATCCGATCATGGATGCTAACAATATGGGGTGAAGTAAAGGTCCCCACCTTCTTACCATGAGAAACAAAGAGTTCTCTCATAAAGGCAATGGTTGACCCCTTGCCATTAGTTCCTGTAACATGGATAATGGGGTAAGATTCCTCAGGATTTCCCAACAAATCTACTGCCTTCTGCATTCGCCCCAAACCTGATCTAAAATTCAAACCGATTCGACTATGAAGCCATTTTTCTACTTCAAACACGCTTAATCTCCTTAATCCTTAACAAAAAAGCGAAGATTCTCTTCGCTTTTCACTGAATTAGCTAGTACTTAGCTATATTTTATTTCAATACGGGCTAAAAAAGTCCCCCGGCCTTACCAACTCTTTCCAATTTCTGGGAGTTGGGGTAAAAACGTTCCCCGAACGTTCCTGCTTTTTCTTATTTCTAGAAGCAGGAGTAAAAACATCCCCCGGATGATCCAACTCTCTCCAGTTTCTAGGAGTTGGGGTAAAAACATATCCCGAACTTACTGACGGTTTTTATTTTTAGCGTCAGGCTAAAAACGTCCACTGGACGTTCCAACTCTCTCCAGTTTCTGGGAGTTGGGGTAAAAACATCCACTAGAGTCACCAGTTCTCTCTTATTTCAAGGAACTGGGCTGATACAGTCTACCAGACTTACTTACGGTCTTTATTTTTAGCGTAAGGCTAAAAACGTTCCCCGAACGTTTTTACTCCTCCATAAAGCTGTTGAAGACTTCTTCAATCATGTTCCATTCATCTTCTGAATCTTCAGGGATTGGTTGCAATTCACCTTCTGTTCCATCTTCATTTTCGATGAATGAATATGCTTGGATTTCGACTTCGCCGTTTTCATCTTCTTCTGCGTTAACTGGTACAAGAAGAACATAGTTTTTACCAAATTCTTCTTTTCCGTCAATGGTCAAAAGGATTTCAAACAAAGTTTCGTTTCCTTGCTCATCTACAAGTGTAATAAGTTCACGTTCTTCGTGATCGTGGTTGTGATCGTGTGACATAGTTTCTCCTCTGTCTTAAAATTTTCTATCTAAATAATTTTGCAAAATCAACTGAGCGGCTAGTTTATCAATAACTTTTTTACGCTTATTACGACTAATATCCGCTTGCTCAATCAACATACGCTCTGCAGCGACCGTAGTTAGGCGTTCATCTTGATACTCTACTGGTAGACCAAAGAGTTCTTCTAGTTTGGCCCCATAGGCTTGACTGGCTTCTACCCGCGGTCCACTGGTATTGTTCATGTTTTTAGGTAATCCAACAACAAAACGCTCCACTTTATAGGCTTCAACCAATTCCTTGAGTCGTTCAAAGCCGAACTCTCCTTGATCTTCATTGATTTGGATGATTTCGAGCCCTTGTGCTGTAAACCCTAACGGATCGCTAATTGCTACACCTACCGTTTTGGAGCCAACGTCCAATCCCATAATTCTCATAGATTATAGATCGACTCCTTGTCCTTTAAGGTAGTAGCGAACCAATTCTTCAACGATTTCATCTCGCTCATACTTACGGATTTGATTTCGTGCATTGTTATAACGAGGAACGTAAGCTGGGTCTCCACTGAGAACATAGCCCACGATCTGGTTAATAGGGTTATAGCCCTTTTCATTCAAAGAAGCATAGACATCTGTCAATGTTTCACTGATTTCTTTTTTATTGGAATCGTCCAATTTAAAACGTACGGTTTCTTCAGTAAATCCCATTCTAACACCCTCTTTCCTTAGAATAGTACTATTATAGCACATTCGCGGTCGTTCTACAAATCACACAGTCTGATTCTGCTGATTTTCTCTGACTTTTTACTGGACTGTTGCCCCATTTGCAACACGATTTGCGATATAGTCCTCTGGTTCGTTTTTCAATAGATTTTCCAGTCCAACATTCTTCAAGTATTCGTTTTCACTGGCTTTTTTAATATCCATCGTTTGGAAATCATAGCTAGTCTTGGTTTCCATTTCTTTCTCATTTAAAAGAGTCGTTTCAATGGTAAAGCCTGAAATTTTTCGAGCTGCTTGAACAGACTCATCCTTGTCCTCAGCTTCTTTAAGAGCTTTTTTAGCTTCGTCTAATCCACGTTCAGAAATATAATTTTTTAAATCTTCTGATACAGGACGTTTCTGCTGAATGGTCAAGCTTAAAAATTGATTGCCTTTGTAAGTAATGATTTGAGTTTGCTGTGCTCCACTCTCATCAGCTGGCAAAACCAAGGTCTTGGTAACAACTGTATTCTTGGTTGCATTTTCTAATACGGGCAAGGTAGACTGTAGAGCTTCCTGAGAACTCTCAGTAGTTGAAGCTACTGTTTCTTTTTTCTGACCACATCCAACGAGCAAAAATAGTGCTGCGAATGTTCCAATGACTAACTTTTTCATAAATCCTCACATGTTATCCAATTTAAATATTAGAGAAGGCCAGGAGTCACTCCTAGCCTTGATGTTTTATAGAGCCGCACGTAAGCGCGCTTCTGCATTTTCCACATTACGGACAGAGCGTGGCAAAAAGGCACGGATATCGTCTTCTTTATAGCCGACTTGTAGGCGTTTCTCATCTACAAGAATCGGACTTTTCAAGATACGTGGTGTTTCCATAATCAGGTTGAGCACTTCATTCACACTCAAATCTTCGATATCAACACCAAGGGCCTTTGCATAACGATTTTTCGATGATACGATACTTGCAATTCCATTGTCTGTTTTTGTCAAAATATCAAGTAGTTCTTCTCTCGAAATTCCTTCCTTACCGAGGTTTTGTTCTTTATAACTTAACTGGTGGGCATTGAGCCAGGTCTTCGCTTTTTTACAGCTAGTACAACTTGAGACTGTATAAATTTTGATCATGTACCTACCCCTTTCGCTACATGTTACTATCAGTTTAGACTATTATACCATAAAAAACATCGGACTTGCGACCTATTTTTAAAAAATTTTAACTTTTTTGGCAATTTTTGAACTTTTTTCTTGACAAAATACGAACTATAACCATTCTTTATATTTCTTAATGTAAAATTTCTTAATAACTGTGACGCTAAACATATACAAGAAAATAATACAGATTAAGAATAAGAAGTAAGGAAGCCCTAAGGGTGCTAGACGAAGGATATTTACTAGCGGTCCATAAGGTAGACTGGTTACGAAAAAGGCTGCAACCAGTGTCATCAAAATCACAAGCCAAGCTGGTCTGCTTTGCACAAAAGGAACTTTTGCTGTACGAAGCATATGGATGACCATGGTTTGAGACCACATAGATTCGATGAACCATCCTGTTTGGAACAAGATAATAAACTGAAGGGCAGATTCTGACCCATGAACATAATGATGGCCAGTCACCAAAGGAACAATGATAAAGTAGAGGAAGATAAAGGTCAAAATATCAAAGACAGATGAGATTGGTCCCATCCAAACCATAAATCGCGTAATGGATTTTGCTTCCCATGTATGGGGTTGTTTGAGGAAGTCTTGATCCACATTATCAAATGGCAATGCCACACAAGACAAATCATAGACTAGGTTTAGGACAATGAGATGAACAGGGGCCATTGGTAAAAATGGCAAGAAGATACTCGCAACAAGGAGTGAGAAGATATTCCCAAAGTTTGAACTAACGGTCATCTTGATGTACTTTGTCATGTTGGCGTAGACCTTACGGCCCTCAACGATACCAGTTTCAAGAACCATGAGATCCTTGTCTAGCAAGATAACATCCGCTGTTTCCTTGGCGATATCGACTGCTGTATCTACAGAAATACCGACATCTGCCACCTTCATGGATGGAGCATCATTAATACCGTCCCCCATATAACCAACACCGTGACCATTTTTCTTTAACTGTAGAATAATCCGCGCTTTTTGATCAGGAGATAATTTGGCAAAGACTGTTACTTTTTCAACCACTTCTGCCAATTCTTGGTCTGTCATTTGATCAATGTCAGCACCTAAGAGCATATGTTCAACGTCCAATCCAACCTTTTCACAGATGGCTTGGGTTACTTTTTCGTTATCTCCAGTTAAAATTTTTGTTCTGACACCATGCTCAAGCAAAGCTTGGATAGCGGGTGCTGCAGATGGTTTTGGTGGATCCAAGAAGGCAAGGTAACCCGTAAGGATCATATCATTTTCATCATCCACAGCATAGGCATAGTCTTCACGTAGACCTGACTTGTAACCAACACCTAATACACGCAAGCCTTGACGGTTTAATTGACCAACTTCTGCCAGTACTTCTTGGCGAATACCTTCCGTAATAGGGATTATTTCTCCACGATATTCCACATGTGTCGAAATGTTCAACATTTCTTCTAAAGCGCCTTTGGTCACCATACTAACAACATTGCTGTCATCTTTGACGATAACACTCATACGTCTGCGCTCAAAGTCAAATGGAAGCTCGTCAATTTTTTGAAAACTGATATCTAGATTTTGTAGGATAGCGTGTTCTTTGGCTTCTTTTTCAGTTCTACTGATAATGGCACGGTCCATCAAGTTTTTCAAACCTGTTTGAAAATGTGAATTTAGATAAGCTCTTCTTAAGACCGCCATATCCAAATCACCATGGATATCCAAAGGGTATTCTAAGACAATCTCATCTTGCGTTAGAGTTCCAGTTTTATCTGTACATAGGATATCGATCGCTCCTAAGTCTTGAATAGCATTGAGTTTTTTGATGACCACTTTTTCCTTGGCCATGATAATGGAACCTTTGGCCAAGCTAGCTGTAATAATCATCGGAAGCATTTCTGGTGTCAGTCCGACACCGACACTCAAGGCAAATACTCCAGCCTCTAGCCAGTCACCATCGGTCAAACCATTTGCGAAAAACACAATCGGAACCATGACAAGCATCAAGCGGATCAAGAGCCAGGAAATGCTGTTCATTTCACGTTCAAAAGAAGTTGGCTCATCATAGGTGTTGAGAGTTTGTTCAATAGCTCCCATCATGGTGTCATCCCCAACTGCTAAGACCATCGCTGTAGCACTTCCTGAGATAACGTTTGTCCCCATAAAGGCCAAGGATTCTGCTTCTAAGAGGCTATCTACATTTTGACCAGTGGCTTTATTTAAAGCTAGCTTTTCAACTGCATCACTTTCTCCAGTCAAACCTGACTGTTGAACGAAAAAGTCGCGGGATTCGAACAAGATGACATCTGCTGGGATCATATCTCCAGCACTCAATTTCACGAGGTCTCCCACAACCAACTCATCGATTGGCAACTCTTGTTCAAGACCATCACGAATAACAGTTGCCGTGTTGATAATCATCTTCGAAAGATTGGTTGTTGCCTTGTCACTCCGCAACTCTTGGACAAAACGGATACCTCCTGAAATCAAAACCAAGACAACAATAATGATAGAGGTTGTTGGATCCTCTTGACCAGGTTTGGCAAGCCAGACGTTTGTAACGAGAGAGATAAAGGCAATCACAAGCAAAATGATTGTGAAAGGATTGATAATGGACTCATAAATCTTCTTAAAGATGGAATCCTCTTGACCCTTGGTAATGGTGTTTTCACCATACAGGTCACGGTTTTCTTCGACTTGTTCTTGGTCTAAGCCTTTTAGACTTGTATGGTAAAAAGCTAGACTATCTTTAAATGGAGTTTGAATAGCTGCTGCTAGTCTTTCTTTTGTAGTTTTCATTGGTTTCTCCTATCTGTATGAATGGTGATTTCATACTCAATGAAAATCGAAGAGCAAACTAGGAAACTAGCCGCAGGCTGTACTTGAGTACGGCAAGGCGACGTTGACGTGGTTTGAATTTGATTTTCGAAGAGTATCATACACAGGGACCAATCACTTTATGAGGGTAGAACGACACAAATCAGTGATTGGCTGTGTATGCGCGGTTCTGGATGATCGTCAATTTGCATCGTTTGTCTCCTTTCTTTGTTCTAAAACAGCAGAAAATCCTACCATAAAATGGCAGGACTAAAAACTTATTATCTGTTTTCGTTCAAGCTTTAACTCCATAGGGCGATGTAATGAGCTTAGTCTTGACCTTCGCGACCAGGACTGTTAACCAACGAGTAGTGTCTCCACTGCTTTGCGGTAGTCATCCGTATCCCTATGGTAGCCTCACCTACCGTTTTCGCCTTTCAGTATAAACCTTTAACTAGTAAAAGTCAACGATTTATCTCATTTTTCTTAGATTACGATTAATTCTTTTGGAGCAAGGGTTAATAACTCACAACCGGTATCTGTAATCAGGATATCGTCTTCGATACGAACCCCGTATTTACCTTCAATATAAATACCCGGTTCATCAGTCAAGACCATACCAGTTTTGATAACTTCTTTGGAAGTTTGACTGAAGTAAGGTTCTTCGTGGATATCAAGCCCGATACCGTGTCCGATACCGTGTGTAAAGTATTGTCCATAACCTGCTTCCACAATAATGTCACGAGGAATCTTATCAAAGTCACGGAAACCTAAACCATCCTTAGCTTGGTCAATCAATGCTTGATTGGCTTTTAGAACTGTATTGTAAATCTCTGCCTGCTCGTCACTGACATGACCGAGGTAGATGGTCCGAGTCATATCACTCACATAATGCTCGTAAAGGCACCCAAAGTCCATAGTGATAGCTTCGCCTAGTTCTACTGGCTTGTGCATTGGGTGGGCATGAGGTTTAGAAGAGTTGATTCCACTCGCTAGAATCGTATCAAAAGACAAACCGGCAGCGCCTAATTCACGCATACGGAAATCAAGGAAGTTGGCAATTTCAATTTCAGTCTTCCCTGGCTTGATAAATTCAAGGGCATCGTGGAAAGCTTGGTCTGAGATGGAACATGCCTTGCGAATAGTCGCAATCTCTGTTTCATCCTTAATCATGCGAAGCGCTTCAACAAACTGTGTCTGAGGAATTAATTCCAAACCTTCAAAAGCGGCTTGCATGCGGTTGTAATAAGAAACCGAGATTTCATCTTCAAACCCGATACGAGTAAGGCCCATGTCTTTCGCAATCTTTGCAATAGTAGCCAACTCGTCACGCTCTGCAAAAATCTCAAAACCAGTAACTTCTTGCTTGGCAGCAATAATATAGCGAGCATCTGTCACCAAGACCTGACGGTCACGACTGATGAAGACTGTTCCATTTGAACCCCAAAATCCTGTCAAATAGTAGACATTTTTAAGGTTGTTGATAATGATTCCATCTAATTCTTTTTCTTGCATTTTATCGAGAAATGCTTGCACACGTTTATTCATGATGTAACTTTCCTTTCAAATACTGTCCTGTATAGCTAGCTTCATTAGCAGCTACTTCTTCTGGAGTTCCTGTTGCGATAATAGTACCACCGCCAACACCACCTTCTGGTCCTAAGTCGATAATATGGTCTGCTGTTTTGATGACATCCAGATTGTGCTCAATGACGAGAACTGTATTGCCATCATCGACAAAGCGGGACAAAACGGTGAGTAGACGAGCGATATCCTCGGTATGGAGACCTGTTGTCGGTTCATCTAAAATGTAGAAGGACTTGCCTGTAGAACGCTTGTGGAGTTCACTTGCCAACTTCATACGCTGCGCCTCTCCACCAGAAAGTGTCGTAGCTGGTTGTCCCAAGGTTACATAACCTAGACCAACATCTTTGATAGTCTGGAGTTTGCGTTGAATTTTCGGAATGTGTTTAAAAAATTCCACCGCATCGTTGACGGTCATATCCAAGACTTGCGAGATATTCTTTTCCTTGTAGTGAACTTCCAGGGTTTCGCTATTGTAACGAGTTCCATGGCAGACTTCACAGGCTACGTAAACATCTGGCAAGAAATGCATCTCAATCTTGATAATCCCATCACCCGAGCAGGCTTCACAGCGCCCACCCTTGACATTGAAACTGAAACGACCCTTTTTGTAGCCACGAATCTTGGCTTCATTTGTCTGAGAAAAGAGGTCTCGAATGTCATCAAAGACACCTGTATAGGTCGCAGGGTTGGACCTCGGAGTTCGTCCAATTGGACTCTGGTCAATGTCTATCAGACGGTCGATATGTTCAATCCCTGTAATGGATTTAAACTTACCAGGCTTGTCTGAATTGCGATTGAGCTTTTGTGCAATAGCCTTTTTGAGGATGCTGTTAATGAGGGTAGACTTCCCTGAACCAGATACACCTGTCACTGCAATGAATTTCCCGAGTGGGAAGCGAGCGGTGATGTTTTGTAAGTTGTTCTCACGCGCACCTGTCACTTTGATAAAGCGTCCATTTCCTACACGACGTTCTGACGGCACTGGAATCGCGCGTTTCCCTGACAGATACTGTCCTGTAATGGATTTGCTGTTGCGAGCTACTTGCTTAGGCGTTCCTGCAGCAACAATTTCTCCACCAAAGACACCTGCACCAGGGCCAACGTCAATCAGATAATCGGCTTCTCGCATGGTGTCTTCATCATGTTCTACCACGATCAAGGTGTTCCCCAAGTCACGCATCTTTTTTAGACTGGCAATTAGGCGGTCGTTGTCCCTTTGGTGAAGACCAATCGATGGCTCATCTAGGATATAGAGGACACCTGAGAGATTAGAACCAATCTGGGTTGCCAAGCGAATACGTTGGCTCTCCCCTCCTGATAATGTTCCTGCTGAACGAGAAAGGGTCAGATAGTTAAGACCCACGTTATTAAGGAAGGTCAAACGGTCCTTGATTTCCTTGAGAATTGGACGAGCAATAATCGCTTCATTTTCAGACAAGGTCAGCTGGCTCACCAAGTCCAAGTGGTCTGCGATAGACAGGTCTGAGATTTCACCGATATGTGGTCCTTGCTCACCACCCACACGGACAGACAAGGCCTGGTCATTGAGACGGTAGCCGTGACAAGTCCCGCAGGTCAGCTCATTCATGTAGAGACGCATCTGGGTGCGCGTGTAATCACTGTTAGTCTCATGGTAACGACGTTTGATATTATTGACAACTCCCTCAAAAGGAATGTCAATATCGCGCACACCACCAAATTCATTTTCATAGTGGAAATGAAATTCTTTGCCATCCGAGCCGTAGAGAATCAAGTTCTTATCTTCTTCTGACAAGTCCTCAAAGGGCTTATCCATATCCACTCCAAAGGCTGTCATGGCCTGCTCTAGCATATTTGGATAGTAGTTAGATGAGATAGGATTCCAAGGTGCCAAAGCCCCCTCACGTAGCGTTTTGCTGGCATCTGGCACTACCAAGTCAGTATCAACCTCCAGCTTAATCCCCAAACCATCACACTCACTACAAGAACCAAACGGTGCATTGAAGGAGAAGAGACGAGGTTCTAGTTCTGGAACTGTAAAACCACAGACTGGGCAGGCATAATGTTCTGAAAAGAGTAACTCCGAATCATCCATAGTATCAATAACCACATAACCTTCAGCGATGCGAAGGGCTGCTTCGATGGAATCAAAGAGACGACTACGGATACCTTCCTTGATGATGATACGGTCTACCACCACGTCAATGTTGTGTTGTTTATTCCTTTCAAGTTCAGGAACTTCAGTCACGTCGTAGACAACTCCATCGACACGGACACGGACGTAACCATCCTTTTGAATCTTTTCAATCAGAGTCTTATGCTGACCCTTTTTCTTACGAATGACAGGAGCCAAAATCTGCAGACGCTGGCGCTCTGGCAATTCCAAAACCTTGTCTACGATCTGTTCGACAGACGAAGCCTTGATAGCCCCATGTCCATTGATACAGTAGGGTGTCCCTACACGTGCATAAAGAAGACGTAGATAATCGTTGATTTCCGTCGTTGTCCCAACCGTCGAACGAGGATTTTTACTGGTCGTTTTCTGGTCAATGGAAATGGCAGGGCTGAGTCCATCGATAGAGTCCACGTCTGGCTTTTCCATATTGCCCAAGAACTGACGAGCATAGGCTGACAGACTTTCAACGTAGCGGCGTTGCCCTTCTGCATAAAGGGTATCAAAGGCCAAACTAGACTTTCCTGATCCAGATAGTCCCGTCACCACAACTAGCTTGTCTCGTGGAATTTCCACATCAATATTTTTTAAATTATGGGCGCGTGCCCCATGGATGACAATCTTATCTTGCATATTACTTCTTTCTAGTCCATTGTTGCTTTCCATTATACCAAAAAAAGTGAAATTCTATTACCAAAAAAGCCGATTTTGTAGTATAATAGTACGGTGTCAAAAATCACTGGAACACGGATTAGATTAGGAAAGGATAAGAGATATGAAGCAAGTCTTTCTCTCAACAACAACTGAATTTAAAGAGATTGATACGCTCCAGCCGGGCACTTGGATCAATCTCGTCAATCCTACTCAAAGCGAATCGATGGAAATCGCCTCGGCCTTTGATATTGATATTGCCGATCTCCGTGCACCGCTCGATGCAGAAGAGATGTCTCGTATCACCATCGAAGATGAGTACACCTTGATCATCGTAGACGTCCCAATCACAGAGGAAAGAAATAACCAGACCTACTACGTGACTATTCCCTTGGGGATTATCATCACAGAAGAGGCTATCATCACTACCTGTTTGGAGCCTTTACCACTTCTTGATATCTTTATCAATCGTAGGCTTCGGAATTTCTATACCTTCATGCGGTCGCGCTTCATCTTCCAAATCCTCTACCGCAATGCGGAGATTTACCTGACTGCCCTCCGTTCAATCGAACGTAAGAGTGAGCAAATTGAGAGTCAACTTCATAAATCTACTCGAAACGAAGAATTGATTGAACTCATGGAGTTGGAGAAAACTATCGTCTACTTCAAGGCCTCTCTGAAGACTAATGAGCGCGTGATAAAAAAATTGACCAGCGCAACTAGCAATATCAAGAAATACCTTGAAGATGAAGACTTACTGGAAGATACCTTGATTGAAACGCAACAGGCCATCGAGATGGCGGACATCTATGGAAACGTCCTTCACTCTATGACAGAGACCTTCGCTTCTATCATTTCAAACAACCAGAACAATATCATGAAAACCTTGGCCCTCGTGACCATCGTTATGTCCATCCCGACCATGATTTTCTCAGCCTACGGAATGAACTTTAAGGATAATGAAATTCCTTTAAACGGAGAACCGCATGCTTTTTGGCTCATCGTCTTTATCGCCTTTGCTATGAGTGTTTCTCTCACTCTTTACCTCATCCATAAAAAATGGTTCTAAACAGGAGTTATTATGTCACAGATTGATTTAAAAGAATTAACCAAGAAAAACCAAGAATTTATCCACATTGCAACCCAGCAGTTTCTTAAAGATGGAAAAACCGACGCTGAAATCAAGGCTATCCTTGAAGAAGTCATTCCTCATATCCTTGAAGAACAACCAAAGGGAGTGACAGCTCGTTCTATCTACGGAGCACCAACTCACTGGGCTCACAGCTTTAGCGAAAAAGAGCAATACGAGAAAGAACATCCAAAGGAAAACGACGATCCAAAATTGATGATGTTGGATTCAGCCCTTTTCATTACAGGACTGTTTGCAGTAGTTAGTGCCTTGATGAGCTTCTTCTCAAACCAACCAGTGGCTTACGGGTTGGTAACACTCATCAGTGTAGGGGCCTTCGGAGGAGTTGCCTTCTACCTTCTCTACCACTTCATCTACCGCTACTACGGACCAGATACTGACCGTAGCCAACGTCCTCCATTCTGGAAATCACTTTTGGTTATGTTAGCAACCATGTTTGCCTGGGTCTTCATCCTCTTCTTGAGTAACTTCCTTCCACAAGCCATCAACATCAGCCTACAACCTCTTGTTTTGATGGTTATCGGAGGAGCTCTCCTTGCCCTACGTTTCTACCTCAAAAAACGTTTCAACATCAAGAGCGCAAGTGCAGGACCTGCTAGATATTAAGATAAACAATGAAAGTAGTGTGTTTTGTAGACAGACTACTTTTTTTGTAGTTCCAAATCATTTATTGATTCGTCAAAATCATAAATAGACATTTTGTCTAAATTTACTTCAATGTAAAGTCTTCCCTTGGAATCCCGAGGTTTTATCCTTGAATCCAAGTTGTTTTTCTGTTATACTAATAAAATAATAAGGAGAAATATATATGACTAAACAGAGAATTAATCAAATTGTCGGTTCAATTGGTGCCTTTATCGGAATTATTGTATTTATAGCCTACATCCCCCAAATTTTTGCCAATTTACAAGGGAACAAAGCTCAACCATTTCAACCTTTATCAGCAGCAATCTCTTGCTTAATCTGGGTCATTTATGGATGGACAAAAGAGCCTAAGAAAGATTGGATTCTAATCATTCCAAACTCGGCCGGGGTTGTCCTTGGCGGACTGACCTTCCTTACTGCTCTATAAGAAATTAACTACTATAATAGCAACCACATCGAGCGGTTGCTTTTTTGCTTACTTTCTTGATTTAAAAGCCTTTTTCTGATTCTAATTCTTGTTGTTTCTCCTCATCTTTTGTGATACAATAGCATCAATTTATTTCTAGGAGGATGAGATATGGTTTCTACTATTGGTATTGTTAGTTTGTCTAGTGGTATTATCGGAGAAGACTTTGTCAAACACGAAGTGGACTTGGGTATTCAACGTCTCAAGGATCTAGGACTCAATCCTATCTTTTTGCCCCATTCGTTAAAAGGCTTAGACTTTATCAAGGACCATCCTGAAGCACGTGCGGAGGATTTGATGCAAGCCTTTTCTGATGATAGTATCGACATGATCCTATGCGCCATCGGTGGAGATGATACCTATCGTTTGTTGCCCTACCTTTTTGAAAATGACCAACTAGAAAAAGTTATCAAACAAAAGATTTTTCTTGGTTTCTCGGATACAACCATGAACCATCTCATGTTGCATAAACTAGGTGTTAAAACTTTTTATGGTCAATCCTTTTTAGCAGACATTTGTGAATTAGACAAAGAAATGTTGCCATATAGCCGCCACTACTTTAAAGAATTGATTGAGACTGGAAAAATCTCAGAAATCCGCCCTAGCGACGTTTGGTATGAGGAACGGATTGACTTTAGTCCAAAGGCCCTGGGAACAGCTCGTATCAGTCATGTAAATACAGGTTTTGACTTATTGCAAGGAAATGCTCAGTTTGAGGGAGAAATTCTCGGTGGTTGCCTCGAATCTCTCTACGATATCTTTGACAACTCTCGATACGCAGACAGCACGGAGCTCTGCCAAAAATACAAACTTTTCCCTGACTTGTCAGACTGGGAAGGAAAAATCCTCTTGCTAGAAACCAGCGAAGAAAAGCCTAAGCCAGAAGACTTCAAAAAGATGTTGCGGACTTTGAAGGACACTGGTCTATTCGAGGTTATCAGTGGACTCTTGGTCGGAAAGCCAATGGATGAAACCTTTTATGACGACTATAAGGAAGCACTACTGGACATCATTGACAGCAATATCCCGATTGTCTATAATCTAAATGTCGGCCACGCAACGCCAAGAGCCATTGTTCCCTTTGGAGTCCACGCCCATGTAGATGCAAAGAAGCAAGTCATTCGCTTTGACTATAACAAAGAAAGCTGAGATGAATTTCTCAGCTTTTTTCAGTATCGTTACTAGCATTTTCATCACATACTACCGATAGCTAAAATAATAAAGGAGAGGCTATTGCCTAACATGTGAACAAGTAGGGGATAGTAGACATTCTCCTTTTCTTTCACATAAATGATAGAAAAGGCAAGGCCCCCACCTAGGTATCCGACTGCACCGACCCACTCTGACAAAGACAAACTGTGCATATGGATTAAGGCAAAAGCAAGGCCGACTATGAAGATACTCAGCCAAGTTGGCAGACTTTTTCTCAAATATCTCAATAGAATTTGACGAAATAAGAGTTCTTCCATCAAAGGTCCAATGATGCAGGCGAAAACTGCTATCAGTAGAGGTTGGTCTTGAAAGGTGCTTTGAAGATTCGACTGATTTAGACTTTGTCCGTCTAGTCCCAAAAACTGCCTCAACATCTCTGATACAAATTCAAAGATAACAGTCATCAGAATGAGAAAGAGCCAGCCTTTTAAAACGCCAAAGAAGAATTTTCTTTTCGTCTTTCTAATCTCCTTCCATTGTTGGATCAATCTATCCTTGCACAAGAAAGAGCCATATAGAGCTAATACTACATAGACTAGATATTTTAGATAATTCGCAATGGCAGATGGCATCAAATAAGACAGCAATTTAGCACCATCAAACACAAAGAGAACTGTATAGAGAATTGCAAAAATCAGAATTCCCTTATTTTTGTTAGACATCATTTAATTTCCTTTCCATTCACAATCATTCTCATGGTCATCAACCAGACCTGCAGCCTGTAGAAAAGATAAGACAGCAACTGGCCCAGTGAACTTAAAGCCTCGTTTTTTGAGATCTTTGGATAATTTCTCAGATAGAGCTGTTTTGTCAGGCACCTGGCTGTAGTCAGGTACATCATTCACAATCGTCTTCCCACCGCCAAAAGACCAAAGATAAGCATCAAAAGTTCCAAATTCTGCCTGAACTTGTAGAAAAGCCTGAGCGTTGGCCCGCGTCGCAAAAATCTTAGCTCGATTTCGGATGATAGCTGGATTATCCATCAAAGCTTCCAATTCAGAATCGGTCATCTTTGCAACAGCTTGAACTTGATACCCATGAAAAGCTTCACGGAAAGCCTGCCGTTTATTGAGCACCGTTTCCCAAGAAAGACCTGCCTGATAAGTCTCCATACAGAGCAACTCAAAAAGCGCTCGGTCATCATGGAGGGCCTGGCCCCATTCCTCATCGTGGTAGGCTACATATAGAGGGTTGTTCATTTTAACCCAGCCACAGCGTTTGGGCATAGAAATCTCCTATTTCACCAACATCTTAAGGGCAGATTTAATGTAGTTTTCAGCTGTATCAGAAGTTCCTTCAAAGAATTTCTTGATCTTCTTAAGCTCGGTCGCCTTGTAGCCCAGTGCCAACATGGCCTCCATGGCTTCTTCCAATTCTTTGTTGTCGTTGCTAGATGGAACTGCAGCCTTAGCAGGGAGGCCGTCACCGTCCACAACCACCTTACCTTCTAGATCCAAGACCATCTGTTGGGCTGTTTTCTTCCCAATTTTAGGGAATTTAGTCAAGTAGGTAATGTTCTTGGTCTCGATGGCTTGAACGAGACCTGCATTGTCATCAGCTGCAATGATAGCCAGAGCTGATACTGGACCAATGCCCGACACCGAAATCAAGCTGAGAAAGAGCTTCTTCTCATCTTCTGAACGGAAACCGTAAAGTAGATGAGCGTCTTCGCGAATAACTTGATGGACATAGATTTGTGCTTCTTGATTGACTCGTCCTGAGTAGGCATAAGGGTTGGCTACGTGTAGGATGTAGCCGATGCCGTTTGCTTCTAGAACGATGTATTTAGCAGTAATTTTGGTAATGATACCTTTTAGATATTCGTACATAATTTTCCCTTCAATTTATACTCAATGAAAATCAAAGAGTAAACTAGGAAGCTAACCGTAGGCATAACTTGAGTTAGGCAAGGTAAGGCTGACGCAGTTTAAAGAGATTTTCGAAGAGTATTAGTATTTTCCTAGTTCTCGTAGACTCGTGTGATTTTCCTGAATGCGACGGAACATCTTTTCCATATCTGACTTGGTAAAGTGGACCAAAACAGGGCGTCCGTGTGGACAATTATAGGGGTTGTCGCATTGAGAGAGTTGGTATAGAAGCTGTCTAGCTGAGTGGTCATCGATTCGATGATTGGCTTTGATTGAACGTTTGCAGGACATCATAATAGCCAGCTCTGCTCGGTATTTCTTGATAGAAACTTCCTTGGTCAAGAGGAGCATATCACACATCTCATAGATACCTGACTCGATTTCCTCTTCTGCCATCCAAATAGGATGTTCCCGAAGGATGAATTGGTTCTCCCCGTACTCTGCTAGAAAGACGCCGACTTCCTCTAAGAGAGGCATTCTTTCCTTGAGACGAAGGGCATCATCCGCTGGGAATTCAAAGATGTAGGGCACTAGGAGTTGCTGCTGGCTCTGGTCAACATTGCCAATGCTCTCGCGGTATTCTTCATACTTAACCCGCTCCTGGGCCGCATGCTGGTCTATGATGTAAAGCCCATCTCGACCTTGGGCAAAGAGATAGGTGCCGTGCATCTGACCGAAAAATTCCAACTCTGGGAAGCTCGAAGACTCTTCTCGCTCTAGCTTATCATAAGCCTTATCCAAACTAGCCATATCTAACTCTGGATGATCTAGTTGGTCGTAGCTGACCGATTTTCTCTCTGCAAAATGCAGTTTAGCTGGCTTGGTCAACTGATCCAATGTTTCCTTGGCGAAGAGACTCAAATCCTGTTTCTCTTCAGTCAAGTTTACCTGATGATCTGCTACCTCAGCTTGAGTCGATCTAGTCAGCTCCGGGTTTTCATAGTAGAGCGTATTTTCTTTGAGTGGGAGAATGGTTTGCTCTACTTTTTCACGATTGCGAACGGTAGACTTGGCAAGATTTTCCAGGGCGTCTGGAATCAAGGTCTGCTCTTTGAGGCTCTTTGCGATAGCTTCTGAAACCAGCGCCATCAGTTCTCTTTCCTTAGAAATTCGCACTTCTTGCTTGGTTGGATGCACATTGACATCCGCCAGATAAGGATCGATATGAATGTGAATAACGGCTAGTGGAAAACGCCCCACCATGAGCTTGCTGCCGTAACCATCTAAAATAGCTCGATTGAGCAGGAAGTTTTTGATATAACGGCCATTGATAAAGAGACTGATGTAGTTACGATTAGCCCGTGTCAATTCAGGCAATGAGACAAAACCTGAAATCTCAAAGTCTAGGTCCGAATTCTCAATCTCAACCATTTTTTTGGCACTGGCTAAACCATAGATTCCAGCAATGGCTTGGCGCAGTTGACCCGTACCAGCTGTCCGTGTCATTTCCTTACCATCACTAATCAGGCTAAAGGAAATCTCCGGATGGGCCAAGCCTAGACGGTTAACGATATCGATGATATGAGACAACTCTGCCTGCTGGCTCTTCATATACTTGAGACGGGCTGGTGTGTTGAAAAAGAGATCCTCCACACAAACCTTGGTCCCAACAGGACTGGTCGCAGGCACAACTTCTTCTACTTCTCCCCCACGAGCCACTAGCTTGGTCCCGTGACTTGCTCCATCCACTGCTGTCAAAAGAGTCAGTACACTAACAGAAGCGATAGAAGGCAGGGCTTCACCACGAAAACCGAGGGTCCGAATCCGAAAGAGATCCGCTTGATTCTTAATCTTACTAGTCGCATGACGGCGGAGAGCCAACTCGACTTCATCGTGGGCAATCCCGTGCCCGTTATCGGTGATTTGGATTTTCTTAAGACCAGCTTCTTCGATCTCAACGATAATCTGGCTTGAGCCAGCATCGATAGCATTTTCAACCAACTCTTTAACTACGCTGGCAGGACGTTCGATCACTTCTCCTGCCGCGATCTGGTTGGCCAAGACTTCTGGCAATTCAATAATATGAGACATCTTTCAGCCCCTTTCTCAACGATTTTTATCTATTTCTCTGAAAATAAGCTAGTGCTATTATACCATATTTCACTCGTTTCCAAAAAAGTCCAAGTAGCAACTTTCTTCCCGATTTTACTAGGTTATTTGCCAAGTTTGTGGTAAAATAGGTAGAAACAATATTTTAAAAAGGAGAAAAGACACATGCACATTTTTGATGAGCTAAAAGAGCGTGGTTTGATTTTTCAAACGACTGATGAAGAAGCTTTGCGTAAAGCCCTAGAAGAAGGTCAAGTTTCTTATTATACTGGCTACGATCCAACTGCTGACAGCCTTCACCTAGGCCACCTTGTCGCAATCTTGACAAGTCGTCGCTTGCAACTAGCAGGTCACAAACCTTATGCGCTCGTTGGCGGTGCTACAGGTCTCATCGGAGATCCGTCCTTCAAAGATGCTGAACGTAGTCTCCAAACAAAAGACACAGTAGATGGCTGGGTCAAGTCTATCCAAGGACAACTTTCTCGCTTTCTTGATTTTGAAAATGGCGAAAACAAGGCTGTCATGGTCAACAACTACGACTGGTTTGGCAGCATCAGCTTCATTGACTTCCTACGTGATATCGGAAAATACTTCACTGTCAACTACATGATGAGTAAGGAGTCTGTGAAGAAACGGATCGAAACAGGGATTTCTTACACTGAGTTTGCCTACCAAATCATGCAAGGTTACGACTTCTTTGTCCTAAACCAAGACTATAACGTAACGCTACAAATCGGTGGTTCTGACCAGTGGGGAAATATGACAGCTGGGACAGAATTGCTTCGTCGTAAGGCTGATAAAACTGGTCACGTTATCACTGTTCCACTCATCACAGACGCGACTGGTAAGAAATTTGGTAAATCTGAAGGGAATGCTGTTTGGCTCAACCCTGAAAAGACTTCTCCATACGAAATGTACCAATTCTGGATGAACGTCATGGACGCTGACGCTGTTCGTTTCTTGAAGATCTTTACCTTCTTGTCACTAGATGAGATTGAAGACATCCGCAAACAGTTTGAAGCTGCACCACACGAACGCTTGGCACAAAAGGTCTTGGCTCGTGAAGTCGTGACACTTGTACACGGAGAAGAAGCTTACAAAGAAGCCCTCAACATCACTGAGCAACTCTTTGCAGGAAATATCAAAAACCTTTCTGTCAAAGAACTCAAACAAGGACTTCGTGGTGTGCCAAACTACCAAGTACAAGCAGACGAAAATCACAATATCGTAGAACTTCTCGTATCTTCTGGTGTGGTTAACTCAAAACGCCAAGCCCGCGAAGATGTTCAAAATGGAGCTATCTACGTCAACGGTAATCGTATTCAAGACCTTGACTATGTCTTGAGCGATGCAGATAAGTTAGAGAACGAACTGACTGTTATCCGTCGTGGGAAGAAAAAATACTTTGTATTGACTTACTAAATTGTTCAACATTTACCTATAAACAAAGGAGTTAACCTCGAGAAAGGTAACTCCTTTTTGCTGTGAATAGTCCCCACCTATCCCTTAATAGACAGGCTACGCAGTACAATGCGTAAGGTTGTTAGATTATGTAAGATAGAGAGATTTGAAGGACTGAGCCAGTTAAACAAGCCAAAGCCAATCAAACTACTATTTACGACAACGGTATCTTGAATATTCTTCTTAATGAGTGTTTGCAAAGATGATGATAGCGAATCCAACTCTTGGAAGAAATCCAAACGATTATCTAACAATAAGATATCACTCATCTGCTTAGAAATATCTGCACTCTCATTCATCACCACACCGATATCTGATAGGGTTAGAGCCGCTGAGTCATTCAATCCATCTCCAACCATCAAAATAGTGTGACCTGCTTTCTGCAGTTCCTCTACTAACTCAAATTTCCCATCAGGTTTCAAGTCTGTATATACCTGATCAAAGGGCAAATCTTTGACTAATTCCTCTGTCCTAACCAAGGTGTCCCCTGTTGCCAGAATCAATTTTTTCCCCTGTGCCTTAAGTTTATCCAAGGCTGTTTTTGCTTCTTTTCTCAAAGGAGTATGAATGCAGAACATTCCAATCAATTCATTCTGATAAGCCAAGAATAAGAGATTGTAGTGACTCTTGTACTCTTCAATTAAAGCATTTTGTTCTGAACTGATATGAATCTGCTCATCCTGCATCAAGACATAATTCCCAATAAGAACTGGTTGGCCATCTATATGAGATTTGATCCCCTTGCTTGCGATATATTGGAGTTTCCCATGCATTTCCTCATGTTCAATCCCCTCTATCTCAGCTTGCTTGACGATGGCATTAGCAATAGGATGATAAATGTGTTCCTCAAGACAGGCACTGATTCTGAGAATATCTTCCTCACTATAGTCTCCAAAAGGTAACACCTTTTCAACTATCGGATAGCTAGTTGTGATTGTTCCCGTCTTATCAAACAAGAAAGTATCAACTTCCAGATATTTCTCCAAAACATCTCCATCCTTAATCACCATTTCACGGTTCAACCCCTCCTTGATAGCTGTCAAATAAGCTACAGGAGTAGAGATTTTCAAAGCGCAGGAGAAATCGACCAATAGGAAAGAAATAGCCTTAGAAAAAGAACCTGTCAATAGGTAAGTCAGTCCAGCCCCCAAGAAATTATATTTGACGACCTTGTCCGCCATTTTGATGAAATAGCGTTGTTTCGTTTTCTTGTTTTCTTCAGATTTCTTCATCAACTCAATCAGTTGTAAAACCCGGCTGTTCATCTGATTATCGGTTACACGAATGCGTAACTCTCCAGTTTCTAATACTGTATTTGCACAAACCAAATCAGACTCTCTTTTTTCAACTGGAAAACTCTCTCCCGTCAAGGAACTTTCGTTGACCATACCTAAACCTGAAACTACTTGTCCATCAAACAGAATTTCATTTCCTTGAGATAAGACCAAAACATCTCCTATTTGAACATCGGAACTCTTGATACTAACAACCGTATCGCCCTGTACTAGGAATACATCGCTCTCTTTTGCAAGAAGACTCTGTTCTAAATCTGTTGCAGTTTTTTTCAAGGACCACTGATCTAAATGATTCCCCAAATCAAGCATAAACATGATGTTGCTAGCAGTCTTGGATTGATTCATGAACAAGGACAATAAAATCGCCGAACAGTCCAAAACCTCCATCGTTAGTTCCTTACGCGCTAGGGTCTGATAAGCTTCTTTGACATACCCCAGAGCCTGATAACAAGTCCATATATAGCGAATAGGAGACGGTACAAGACTACGAAAAAGCACACGCTTAATCGCTGCACCTGAAACAATAGAATAGGCACTATCTTCTCTACGAATGGGAAGAGTCATCAACTCAGAAACTTTCCCTCTATCAATTCTTTTTAAAAAGGCTTCTGCATTATCTAATACAGAAAAGCCTTCTTTTATACGTAGAGTAAAGTGCTGTTGATCCATGTAAAACTGGATAGACTCAATTCCCTTTTCATCTCTCGCCAAGGAACGAAGATAGTCTTGAATATCCAAGGTGAGTGAAAAAGAAGATGATAGTCGGATATGTTGGTATCCTCTATGTAGCACTTTAAAAGACATATTATTCCCCTATCAGGCTATCTAATTGCTCTTCTTTTTTCTCTTGCTCATACAAATATTTAGCATCTTGCAAGACATCGTCTCCATGTTGTTTTACAATGGAAACAGATGCATCCAATTCATCTTTCAATTTGTAAGCTTTAGCCAAAGCTTTAGAATAACCTTTTTTAGCTTCCTTACTTGCTAAGATTTTCAAACCAAGAGTGCCAAATGCTACACCACCCAAAAAGAGTGATGATTTTTTCGCAATTTTTGCGACGCTTAATACTTCTTTTAACATACTTATTTCCTCCTTATCATTATTATATAGCAATTTAGATATAAAAGCAATTTCATTCTATAAATTGGAGAATTAATTTTATTTCTACTGAATCTCCCATCTACTTATTCCTAAGGTTGCTTTCATTTGCCTCTTTTGATACACTTAAACTATGAATACAAACCTCAAACCAAAACTTCAACGTTTTGCTACTGCTAGTTCCTTTTCCTGCCCCATCTGCCAAGAAGATCTCACCTTGGTAGAGTCTAGCCTTAAGTGTAGCAACCGCCATTCTTTTGATCTGGCAAAATTCGGCTATGTCAATCTGGCACCGCAAATCAAACAATCCACCAACTATGACAAGGAAAATTTTCAAAACCGTCAACAAATCCTAGAAGCTGGTTTTTATCAAACTATTTTAGAAACCATCTCAGACCTGCTTACAAATTCTAAAACTAACCAAACAATTTTAGATATCGGCTGTGGCGAGGGATTCTACTCTCGAAAACTCCAAGAAAGTCACTCTGACAAAATCTTCTATTCCTTTGATATTTCTAAAGATTCCGTCCAAATCGCTGCTAAGAGTGAACCCAACTGGGCAGTCAATTGGTTTGTTGGTGACCTAGCTCGTCTTCCTATAAAAGACGCTAGTATGGATATCCTGCTCGATATCTTCTCGCCTGCCAACTACGGAGAATTTCAAAGAGTATTATCAAAAGACGGCATCTTGATTAAGGTCATCCCGACTGAAAATCACCTCAAAGAAATCCGCCAAATGGTGCAAGATCAGCTGACAAAGAAGGACTATTCCAACCAAGATATCAAAGAACATTTCCAGGAACATTTCAGCATTCAATCTAGCCAAACGGCCTCTCTGACCAAACCTATCACGGCTGAGCAACGCCAAGCTTTGCTTGCCATGACGCCCCTTCTCTTTCATGTTGACCAGACCAAGATTGACTGGAGCCAACTGACAGAGATTACTATCGAAGCAGAGATTCTGGTCGGAAAAGCACTGTAAATAAATTTTTGAGATACTACAAAACCCGTACCCCTTCTCGAGATACGGGTTTAAATCGCGATTTTTCACTGTCTTTCCGAAAAGTATAAAAAATTATGACCTCTCCATTTATTTTCGATTCGAAATGACAAATTTATCAATAAATAGTAAGTGATATAAGGCAAGTGATGCCCCATAACAACATCCATGAAAAGAGATTTCTTGATGAGTCAGTGGAAAGGAACTACTATTACCTGTATAAAGGCATGCCCAAATTACAAAAAGAATCCAAAATAAATCAGTCCATTTATATTTTGAAAAATATTTTTTCCACATAAGAACACCCTCTTTCTTTACTACAATACTATTATAATACCGTTTGTAAACGAATACAAGAAATTTGAGGTGACAACTAAGAAGAACCTTAGGCTTAATGGTAGTACAACCAGCCTTCTTAGTGTCCTCTAGGTCTGATTTTTAAGACTAGAAATTATTGACAAATTATTTTTTCTTTTGAGACCAGTCAACCTCAAATCCATAACATTCAAAAAAAGCGAATTTCAATTGAAACTCGCTTTTTTTTGCTAGACAGTGTAATAACTATAAAATTTCGTATCTTATACTCAATGAAAATCAAAGAGTAAACTAGGAAACTAGCCGCAGGCTGTACTTGAGTACGGCAAGGCGACGTTGACGCGGTTTGAATTTGATTTTCGAAGAGTATTAGTTCAAGTGCCAGATATCTTCATTATACTGAGCGATTGTACGGTCAGATGAGAAGAATCCTGCTTTAGAAATGTTAACGATGACTTTATCCAACCATGCATCACGGTCTTCATAGTCAGCAAGCATTTGCTCTTTCACTTTGATGTAGTCTTCCAAGTCAAGAAGAGTCATGAACCAGTCTTTGTTGATTAATTCGTTATAAAGACGTTCCAAGCGTTCTTTCTTACCAACTGCAAGAACAGCGTCGCTCACGATAAAGTCAACCAATGGTTTGATCGCTTTACGAGCGTAGAATTCGCTTGATTTGTAAGCTGATTTTGCGTAAAGATCGATAACAGTCTCTGAATCTTCACCAAAGATGTAGATGTTTTCGTCTCCAACCAACTCAGCGATTTCCACGTTAGCTCCGTCCATAGTACCAAGAGTCAAAGCTCCGTTCAACATGAATTTCATGTTACCAGTACCTGAAGCTTCTTTAGAAGCAAGTGAAATTTGTTCTGAGATGTCACATGCTGGGATCAAGAAACTTGCTGCAGTAACGTTATAGTTTTCAACCATAACAACTTGCAAGTGTGGTGCTACTTCTGGATCGTTTGCAATCACTTCTGACAAGCAAAGGATTAAGTGGATGATATCTTGAGCGATTGTGTAGGCAGGAGCTGCTTTACCACCAAAGAATACTGTGATTGGACGAGCAGGGATGTTACCAGCCTTGATGTCCAAGTATTTGTGAATCACATACAAAGCGTTCATTTGTTGACGTTTGTACTCGTGAAGACGTTTGATTTGGATATCAAAGATAGAGTTAGTATTGATTTCCACACCTTGGTGTTCTTTCAAGTGGCGAGCCAATTTACGTTTGTTGTGAGCTTTGATGCTTTCCAATTTTTCTTTGACAGCAGCCTTGTCTTCGTAAGAAAGAAGGTCTTCCAATTTAGAAGCTTCATGGTGCCATTCGCGGCCAAGAATCTCATCCAAGTAGTGAGACAAGCTTGGGTTAGCATGCATAAGCCAACGACGGAATGTGATACCGTTTGTTTTGTTGTTGAATTTTTCTGGGTAGATGTCGTAGAAAGCTTTCAACTCTGAGTTCTTCAAGATTTCAGTGTGAAGAGCGGCAACCCCGTTTACGCTGTATCCATAGTGGATATCCATGTGGGCCATGTGTACACGATCGTTTTCATCAATGATTTGAACAGCTGGATCTTTGTATTCTGCTTTAACACGACGGTCCAATTCTTTGATGATTGGTACCAAGTGAGGAACCACTTCTTCCAAGAATTCAAGAGGCCATTTTTCAAGGGCTTCAGCAAGGATTGTGTGGTTTGTGTAAGCAGTCATGCTACGAACGATAGAAATTGCTTCATCAAGTTCGATACCACGTTCAGTCAAAAGACGGATCAACTCAGGAATCACCATTGATGGGTGCGTATCGTTGATTTGTACAACTGCGTAGTCAGCAAGGTCATGCAAGTTGCTTCCTTTTTCGATTGCTTCATCGATGATCAATTGAGCACCGTTTGAAACCATGAAGTATTGTTGGAAGATACGGAGCAATTCACCTTGTTTGTCGCTATCGTCTGGGTAAAGGAAAAGAGTCAAGTTGTGAGCGATATCTGTCTTGTCAAAGTCGATACCATCTTCAATGATAGATGAATCAACTGAATCCAAGTCAAACAAACGCAAACGGTTTTTAGTAGCAGTTTTGTAACCAGGTACATCGATATCGTAAAGAGTAGATGTCAATGTAAAGTGTGCAAAAGGCACTTGGTAGCTACGGCTTGAGCGAACCAACCAGTTTTGGTCAGTCAACCAAGCGTTAGGAATAGTTTCTTGTTGGTTGTTTTTAAGCACTTGTTGGAAAAGACCAAAGTGGTAGTTCAAACCAACACCGTCACCATTCAATCCAAGTGTAGCGATTGAGTCGATAAAGCAGGCTGCCAAACGTCCCAAACCACCATTACCAAGTGATGGTTCCAATTCTACTTCTTCGATTTCGATCAACTCTTTACCTGCGTCAGCAAGTTCTTTTTTAACTTCGTCATAAAGACCAAGGTTAATCAAGTTGTTTGACAAGAGTTTACCAATCAAGAACTCAGCTGAGATGTAGTAAACTTTTTTCTTACCAGTGTTCACTGGTTTTTGGCTGCTTGCAAGTTTGCTGTAGTTAAGAAGAGCAAGGTAAAGCTCCTCATTGCTACATTCTGCGATAGATTTATTGTAACGATTTTGTACAAATTCTTTTAATGGTAACATTTTTATGTCTCCTGATAATGTCTTATTTCTTTAATTCTACCAAATTTTCATTGATACGGCGATAAATTGTAGTCAAGTCAAGCAAAGTTTCTTCGACAGCAGGAGTCAATTGTTCCTCTGTCATACGCCATGACCAGTTTCCACCAAGAGTAGATGGGAAGTTCATACGAGCTGAACCATCCAACTCTAGCAAATCTTGCATAGTTGCAATCGTCATGAAACTTACTGATGCGAAGGCTGTACGAAGCATAGCATGCACCACTGTTTCGTACTCTTTACGGTTTGTGTAGCGTGCCATGTACTCACGAGTTGGATCATCAATCTCATCACGGTACCAACCAAGAACAGTGTTGTTATCGTGTGTTCCTGTATACATAACTGAGTTTGCTGGTGCCAAGTGTGGGCTGTCGATACTTTCGTCTTCTGGATTGAAGGCAAATTGAAGGACCTTCATTCCTGGGAATCCAGTACGCTCACGAAGCTCGATGACTTCATCAGTCATGAAACCAAGGTCTTCAGCGATGATGTTCAAGTCACCAAGTTCTTCTTTAACCGCTGCAAAGAGTTTGTAGTCAGGTCCTTTCACCCATTTACCAGGTGCTGCGGTTTCAGAACCAGCTGGGATTTCCCAATAAGACTCAAATCCACGGAAGTGGTCAATACGCACGATATCGTAGATTTTAAAGCTTTCACGCAAGCGTTCAATCCACCATTTGTAGCCATCGCGATCCATTGCTTCCCAGTCATAGATTGGGTTCCCCCAAAGCTGACCAGTCGCAGAAAACTCATCTGGTGGGCAACCTGCGATGCAAGTTGCTTTCCCGTTTTCATCTGTTTTAAAGAGGTGTGGATTTGCCCACATATCGCTTGAATCTTCAGCAACATAGATTGGCATATCCCCCACAATCTCGATGTGGTTTTCGTTAGCGTATGCTTTCAATTTCAACCATTGTTGGAAGAAGAGATATTGGGTCACACGGTGGTAAACAAGTTTGTCTGCCAATTGTTCACGGTAGCTTTCAAGAGCAGAAGCTTTACGCGCACGAATATCTGCATCTGGCCACTCTGTCCAAGCCAAGTTATCAAAATGCTCTTTAATAGCCATATACTCTGCAAAAAGTTCAAGCCATGATTGGTTGTCTTGAGCAAATCTTTCGAAGTCTTTCACATCTCCAACTTCAAGGAAACGTTTGACTGCTTTTTCTAGAAGGGGACGACGTGCATAGTAAATTTTAGCGTAGTCAACTTCAGTTGGGTTGCTACCGAAGTCTACTCCCTCAAGATCACCTGCTTCTAATAAGCCTTGCTCTACCAAAATATCAAGATCGATAAAATGAGTGTTTCCAGCAAAGGCTGAGAAAGATTGATAAGGAGAATCTCCGTAGCTGGTTGTTCCTAAAGGAAGGATTTGCCAGTAACGTTGCTTTGTACGAACCAAGAAGTCAACGAAATCATAGGCGCTTTGACCAAATGATCCGATTCCGTAAGCTCCTGGAAGTGATGAGATGTGCATCAACACACCACTTTGACGTTTCTTCATAATAGCACCTCAAGTGTTTTTTTAATTAATTGTTCAAATTTGTGCGCAAACGTTTGCGCTAACTAAAGTATAACCCATTTCTAAAATAAATGCAAGCGTTTTTAAAAAACTTTTTATTGTTTAATCTTTTTTGACAAATCTTCAAGTTACTATATTCTTATTTTGAATACCCTTTTAATCATCATCCTGATCATGCAATCGTTTCCCTTCAATTATTTTTGAATCGAAATTTACACGTTTACATCTTTTTCTTCTATTATATAAATAATTTTGAGAATTATCCAGTCACAAGCTTTTTAAATTTTTTCAAAAAAATGCTTGCAACCGTTTTCTGTTTGTGCTATACTAAAGTCATAAGGGAAAACGTTTGCGTTCCCTAGACTATAAAATTTGTTATTCTTTAGGAGGAATACACTATGTCAACTAAATTCATGAAGAGCGCAGCTGTACTTGGTACTGCTACTCTTGCTAGCTTGCTTTTGGTAGCTTGCGGAAGCAAAACTGCTGATAAAGCGGCTGATTCTGGTTCATCTGAAGGTAAAGAACTTACTTTATACGTTGAAGACCAATATAAAGCATTTGCTGAATCAGCTGCACAAGCTTACGAAAAAGAAGCTGGAGTAAAAGTTACTATCAAAACAGGAGACCAAATGGGTGGTCTCGATAACCTTTCTCTAGATAACCAATCTGGTAAAGCTGCTGACGTTATGATGGCACCATACGACCGAGTAGGTAGCCTTGGTAAAGACGGACAACTTTCAGAAGTGAAATTGAGCGACGGTGCTAAAACAGATGATAAAACTAAATCTCTTGTAACAGCTGCTGACGGTAAAGTTTACGGTGCTCCTGCTGTTATCGAGTCACTTGTTTTGTACTATAATAAAGACTTGATTAAAGAAGCTCCAAAAACTTTTGCTGACTTGGAAAACCTTGCTAAAGATAGCAAATATGCCTTCGCTGGTGAAGATGGTAAAACAACTGCCTTCCTTGCTGACTGGACAAACTTCTACTATGCATACGGACTTCTTGCTGGTAACGGCGGTTACGTATTTGGTGACAACGGTAAAGATCCTAAAGATATCGGACTTGCAAACGAAGGAGCTATCACTGCTATCAACTACGCTAAAACTTGGTACGAAAAATGGCCTAAAGGTATGCAAGATACGGAAGGAGCTCCAAACCTAATCCAAACTCAATTCCAAGAAGGTAAAACAGCTGCTATCATTGATGGTCCTTGGAAAGCTCAGGCCTTCAAAGATGCTAAAGTAAACTACAGTGTTGCGACTATCCCAACTCTTCCAAACGGTAAAAACTATGAAACATTCGGTGGTGGTAAAGCTTGGATCATCCCATCAAGTACTAAGAACCTTGAAGCTGCTCAAAAATTTGTAGACTTCCTTGTTTCAACTGAAGAACAAAAAGCCTTCTATGATAAAACTAACGAAATCCCAGCTAACACTGAGGCTCGTTCATATGCTGAAGGTAAAAACGATGAGTTGACAACAGCTGTTATCAAACAGTTCCAAAACGCTCAACCAATGCCAAACATCCCTCAAATGTCAGCTGTTTGGGACCCAGCTAAAACAATGCTATTTGAAGCTGTAAGTGGTAAGAAAGATGCTAAAACAGCTGCTAATGATGCTGTAACATTGATCAAAGAAACAATCCAACAAAAATTTGGTAACTAATTGATTGCTTCAAGGGAGATAATTCAAACATCTCCCTTGATTTTTAGATACACTGACAATGTTTTCAGTAGTTTTACTGATTAGCATCGAGCTCAACGCTCGTATCTTATGAAAGGAGCACTCATGGAACAACAACCAAAAAAAGCAGCCTTGCTTTCATTGATTCCTGGGTTGGGGCAAATCTATAATAAACAAAAAGCTAAAGGTTTTATCTTCCTTGCTGTAACAGTAGTTTTTGTCCTCTATTTTATAGCACTTGCAGCACCTGAATTGAGCAACCTCATTACTCTTGGTGACAAGCCAGGTCGTGATAATTCCCTCTTCATGCTGATTCGTGGTGCCTTCCATTTAATCTTTGTAGTCGTTTATGTACTCTTTTATTTCTCAAATATTAAAGATGCACATACTATCGCAAAACGTATTAATAATGGAATTCCAGTACCACTTACGCTAAAAGATATGATCAAAGGAATCTATGAAAATGGCTTCCCTTATCTCTTGATTATTCCGTCTTATATTGCCATGACCTTTGCAATCATCTTCCCCGTTGTCGTAACCTTGATGATTGCCTTCACAAACTATGACTTCCAACACTTGCCACCAAACAAATTGTTAGACTGGGTTGGTTTGACCAACTTTACAAACATTTGGAGCTTGAGCACCTTCCGTTCTGCCTTTGGTTCTGTTCTTTCTTGGACTATCATTTGGGCTTTATCTGCCTCAACTTTACAGATCGTGATTGGTATCTTCACAGCTATCATTGCTAACCAACCATTTATCAAAGGAAAACGTATCTTTGGTGTTATTTTCCTTCTTCCTTGGGCTGTCCCAGCCTTCATCACTATCTTGACATTCTCAAACATGTTTAACGATAGTGTTGGAGCAATCAATACCCAAGTTATCCCTCTCTTTGCTAAGGTTCTTCCTTTCCTTGATGGGGCGCTTATTCCTTGGAAAACAGACCCAACTTGGACTAAGGTTGCCTTGATTATGATGCAAGGCTGGCTTGGATTCCCATATATCTACGTTTTGACTTTGGGTATCTTGCAATCTATTCCTAACGACCTTTACGAAGCAGCTTATATTGACGGTGCCAATGCTTGGCAAAAATTCCGCAACATCACTTTCCCAATGATCTTGGCTGTTGCAGCACCTACTTTGATTAGCCAATACACCTTCAACTTTAACAACTTCTCTATCATGTACCTCTTCAATGGTGGAGGACCTGGTACTGTCGGAGGGGGAGCTGGTTCAACTGATATCTTGATCTCATGGATCTACCGCTTGACAACAGGTACATCACCTCAATACTCAATGGCGGCAGCTGTTACCTTGATTATTTCTATCATTGTCATCTCAATCTCTATGATCGCATTCAAGAAACTACACGCATTTGATATGGAGGACGTCTAAGATGAATAACTCAATTAAACTCAAACGTAGACTGACTCAAACCCTTACTTACCTTTACTTGATTGGCCTTTCAATCGTGATTATCTATCCACTGTTGATTACTATCATGTCAGCCTTCAAGGCAGGTAACGTGGCAGCCTTTAAACTAGACAGCAACATCGATTTTAATTTTGATAACTTTAAAGGACTCTTCACTGAAACCTTATACGGTACTTGGTACCTCAATACTTTGATTATTGCCTTGATTACCATGGTTGTGCAAACAAGTATTATCGTACTTGCTGGTTATGCTTATAGCCGTTACAACTTCTTGGCTCGTAAACAAAGTTTGGTCTTCTTCTTGATTATCCAAATGGTGCCAACAATGGCCGCTTTGACTGCCTTCTTCGTTATGGCACTTATGTTGAACGCCCTTAACCACAGCTGGTTCCTCATCTTCCTCTACGTTGGTGGAGGTATCCCTATGAATGCTTGGTTGATGAAAGGTTACTTTGACACCGTGCCAATGTCTCTTGATGAGTCTGCAAAACTTGATGGTGCAGGACATTTCCGCCGCTTCTGGCAAATCGTTCTCCCTCTTGTTCGCCCAATGGTTGCTGTACAAGCACTCTGGGCCTTTATGGGACCTTTCGGAGACTATATCCTCTCTAGTTTCTTGCTTCGTGAAAAAGAATACTTTACAGTTGCCGTTGGTCTACAAACCTTCGTTAGCAATGTGAAGAACATGAAGATCGCCTACTTCTCAGCAGGTGCTATCCTCATCGCTCTTCCAATCTGTACACTTTTCTTCTTCTTGCAAAAGAACTTCGTTTCAGGACTTACAAGCGGTGGCGACAAGGGGTAATATACCCCCGCCACCCTTTTTCTTTTTTGAACTTGTGCTGATATAGTCTGATGAAAAACAAGAACTTATTGAAAATCCCCTCATGGCTAGTTGATAATTTTTATTAAAAGTCTACTTTTAACAAGGATTTGTCTCCCCTGCTTGAAATAAAATACATTTCTCTATATAATACTCATATAGAAAAATGCCTATAGAAAGAGATTTATGTTACCATATCCATTTTCTTATTTTAATAGTATTTGGGGATTTCGCAAGCCCCTATCTCAACGTTTTGGTCTCAACTGGTTTCAACTGATTTTTACCAGTATTTTCCTGATTAGCTTGTCTATGGTCCCTATTGCCATCCAGAACAGTTCTCAGGAAACTTATCCTTTAGAAACTTTCATCGATGATGTCTACACTCCTTTGACGGATAGTGTAGTTCAGGATTTGGCTGCCAATGCAAAGATTGTAGATGGTAAGTTGAGCTATACAGGTTCATCTCCTCATCAAGCTTCTATCCAAATCGGAGACCCTTCTAGTTCAAACTTCCCTGAGGAATTACTTCTGAACTTTGAACCTGAGAAACTCATCATCAGCAAGCAAGGAAAAGAATTGACCAGCATTCGCTATCACGCGATAACGACTGAGAGCTTCCAAAGCAAGGAAAGCTTAACACAAGCCATTTCTAAAGACTGGTATCAACAGAATCGCGTCTATATTAGTCTCTTTCTTGTGCTTGGTTCTAGCTTCCTCTTTGGACTTAATTTTTTTATTGTTGCTTTAGGTGCTAGCCTCTTGCTCTACTTCACGAAAAAATCGCGTCTCTTTTCATTTAAAAGCTACAAAGAGTGCTATCATTTCATTTTGAACTGTTTAGGATTACCAACCTTACTTGCCATGATTCTCGGTCTCTTGGGGCAAAACATGGCAACTTTGATTACTGTTCAAAATATTTTATTTGTTCTATACCTGGTCACTATCTTTTACAAAACGCATTTCCGTGATCCAGACTACCATAAGTAGGAGATTATTATGCCTGTTACGATTAAAGACGTGGCCAAGGCTGCAGGGGTCTCACCCTCAACCGTAACCCGTGTTATTCAAAACAAATCAACCATTAGCGATGAAACCAAAAAACGAGTTCGAAAGGCTATGAAGGAACTCAACTACCATCCTAACCTCAATGCCCGAAGCCTGGTTAGTAGTTATACGCAGGTTATCGGCTTGGTTCTTCCAGATGATTCAGACGTTTTCTATCAAAATCCTTTCTTCCCTTCTGTCCTTAGAGGGATTGCACAAGTTGCTTCAGAAAATCACTATGCTATCCAAATTGCAACTGGAAAAGACGAAAAAGAGCGCTTAAATGCAATTTCACAGATGGTCTATGGAAAGCGTGTAGACGGTCTTATCTTCTTGTATGCCCAAGAAAATGACCCCTTGGTTAAACTCGTTACTGAAGAACAATTTCCCTTCCTCATCCTTGGGAAATCACTATCACCCTTCATTTCGCTTGTTGACAATGATAATATTCAAGCTGGTTTTGATGCGACAGAATACTTCATCAAAAAAGGATGCAGCCGCATTGCTTTCATCGGTGGTACCAAGAAACTCTACGTTACGCAGGATCGTCTAACAGGTTACGAGAAAGCCCTCCAAGAACACAAACTATCTCTTGATAGTCATCGTACCTTTTTCGCTGATGAATTTCTTGAAGAAAAGGGATACAAATTTAGCAAACAACTTTTTGAATACGATCCAAAAACCGATGCTGTTATCACAACAGATAGCCTCTTAGCTGAAGGTGTTTGTAACTACCTCAACGAGCACAATCTCAATATCCCTGTACTCAGCTTTGATTCTGTTAATCCAAGATTAAACCTAGCGGCCTATGTGGATATCAATAGCCTCTCTCTGGGACGTACTTCATTTGAAACCATCCTGCAAATCATCAGCGATACCAAAGAAAATCGTCAAATCTGCTATCGTCAAGTGATTGCGCATGAAATCATTGAAAAATAAGAAAAACCAGCTCTAACATTTTTGCTTAGAGTTGGTTTTTTGTAATCTATTTTTATAATTGATTAGTTTTCGACTTCGACAAATCGGCCTAGGATATGAACATTTTCTGAAACAGAAACAAAGGCTGTTGGATCAACTTGCTTCATGATCAGTTTAAAATCATTGAACTCTGCACGAGTGATAACCGTAATCAAAACAGCCTTACGTTCGTGGTTATAAGTTCCTTCAGCATCATGGATCATAGTCGCTCCACGGTGCAATTTATGATGAATCTTCTCAATGACTGCATCTGGATTGCTAGTAACAATCATGGCCTGCATGCGTTTTTGTTTGGTGAAAACTGCATCTGTCACACGACTCGAGACAAAGATAGTAATCATGGAATAAAGGGCATATTTCCAACCAAAGGTCACTCCAGCAATCAGCATAATTGTACCGTTCACCAAGAAAGAGATACTTCCGACGTTACGACCTGTCTTCTTACGAATGGTTAGGCTGACAATATCTGTTCCGCCACTGGAGATGTTATGACGTAGCGCAAATCCGATTCCAAGCCCCATGACAACACCCCCAAAAAGGGCATTGATGATTGGATCCTCTGTTAAGACCACCACCGGCACAAACTGGATAAAGAGAGAGCTCATGGATACCGTGATAAAGGTAAAAATCGTGAACTTATGTCCAATTTGATACCAAGCCAAAATCATGAGAGGAATATTGATGGCATAAAATGCTACTGAGATTGGGAAATGAAACCCAAACCAGTGGTTACTTAGAGCAGATATAATCTGGGCCAAACCTGTCGCACCACTTGAATAAACGTGCCCTGGTTGGAAAAAGAAATTGACAGCTACTGCTGATAGAAAACCATATACCAGAGAAGCTGAGATTTTTTCATCGTATTTTTCTCGAGAAATACTTTGTAAAACACGCAAAATCTTTACTCGATAAGCAAAGCGGCGAAGATAATGATTCCACTTTTTAGTTAGTTTCGTTTGTTTCATCTTGTTCTACTTGTAGATTAAGTTCCTCTAGTTGTTTAAGAGCTACTGTTGATGGTGCTTGCGTCATTGGGTCAGTTGCCTTGTTGTTCTTAGGAAAGGCAATGACTTCGCGGATATTTTCTTCTCCAGCGAGCAACATGACAAAACGGTCAAGACCGATCGCCAAACCACCGTGTGGTGGGAAGCCATAGTCCATAGCTTCCAAAAGGAAACCAAACTGGTCATTTGCTTCTTCTGCTGAGAATCCAAGGGCTTTAAACATGCGTTCTTGGAGTTCTTTTTGGTTGATACGAAGACTACCACCACCAAGTTCATAACCGTTTAGGACGATATCATAGGCAATGGCACGAACCTTAGCCAAATCACCTTCAAGCTCATGAGTAGTTTCTGCTTGAGGAAGGGTAAATGGATGGTGGGCGCTCATATAACGTCCTTCTTCTTCAGACCATTCAAACATTGGCCAGTCAACAACCCAAAGGAAGTTAAATTTATCCTGATCAATCAAGCCTAATTCTTTAGCAATACGTCCACGAAGGGCACCAAGTGTTGCATTGGCTACTTCAAGCGTATCAGCCACAAAGAGAACCAAGTCTTTATCTTCAAGACCAAGCGCTGTTGTCAAGTCTGCTTGGATACCAGTCAAGAATTTCGCAACTGGTCCATTTAATTCTCCATCAACTACCTTGACCCAAGCAAGACCTTTAGCACCATACTGCTTGGCTACCTCTGTCATCTTATCAATATCTTTACGAGAGTAGTTGTCTGCTGCACCTTTAACTACAATGGCTTTAACCGCAGGAGCTTCTGAGAAGACTTTGAAATCTACACCCTTGACAAGATCTGTCAAGTCTTGAAGTAACATCTCAAAACGAGTATCAGGCTTGTCAGAACCATAAAAAGCCATAGCATCATCATACTTCATACGAGGGAAGGGAAGGGTTACTTCAATCCCTTTTGTTTCCTTCATCACGCGCGCAATCAAGCCTTCTGTGATATCTTGGATTTCTTGCTCAGTCAAGAATGACGTTTCCAAGTCGACCTGAGTAAATTCAGGCTGACGGTCACCACGCAAATCTTCATCGCGGAAACATTTGACGATTTGGTAGTAACGGTCAAATCCAGCATTCATCAACAACTGTTTTGTGATCTGCGGACTTTGAGGAAGGGCGTAAAAATGCCCTTTATTAACACGAGATGGCACCAAATAGTCGCGCGCCCCTTCTGGTGTTGACTTAGAAAGGAATGGTGTTTCTACGTCGATAAATTCCAACTCATCCAAGTAGTTACGGATAGAATGAGTTACCTTGGCACGAAGTTTAAGGTTTTCCAACATCTCTGGACGACGAAGGTCAAGGTAACGGTAACGTAGACGCGTATCATCGTTCGCTTCAATGCCATCCTTGATTTCAAATGGTGTTGTTTTGGCTGTGTTAAGTACAGAAAGAGCTGTTACATTCAATTCAACTGCACCAGTCGCCAACTTATCATTGGCTTGCTCACGTGCAGCAACTTGACCAGTCACCTCGATGACAAATTCACTACGAAGGCTTTCAGCTGTTGCCATCACCTCTGCAGATACTTTTTCTGGGTTGATAACCAACTGCATGATTCCTTCACGGTCACGAAGGTCGATAAAGATTAACCCACCTAAGTCACGACGACGGGCAACCCAGCCTTTCAAGGTAATTTCTTGTCCGATGTGCTCCTCACGAACACGACCAGCATACATACTACGTTTCATGTTTTATCTCCTCTATTATTCTGTTACTATTTTACCATAAAAGCGCAGGCTCTTCATGAAAATCATCAGAAAAGTTGAGAAGAATCCTGCTATAAATGAAAAAATCCAGCAAAGTCATTCGCTGGATCTTATTTTACTTGGTATTTCTTTATTTTTTACGCTTTTCAGCAATCTCTGCAGCCTTTTTAGGGAGAACAATCTCCGTTGCATAGGCTGTCGCAAATCGCATAATACCTGCGATTGGTGCAAAGATAACTGCTAGATGGTTATAAAAGAAATCCCCTTTTAAAGCATAGGCAAGCCCTCCAATAATGAAGAAGAGAACAACTGCCTGAATCACTGCTAATAATATCACTCGTTTCATGACTTCCTCCTGAGTCTATTATAGCATGAGAATCATTAAAAATCCGATTAAATTATTTAAAGCATGTAAAGCAATGCTATAGGCCAGACCACCCTTGCTGACATAAGCTAAGCCCAAGCTAAAGCCGAGTGAAGCATAAACTAGGAACTGTTGTGGAGTTCCAGGGAAATGAACAAGTGCAAAAATGATGCTTGTTACTAGTAGAAAGAGAGTAGTCTGCTTAACATTATCCTGTCTCGGGAAGAGGAAGCAAGCCAGCATTCCTCGAAAAATAAGCTCTTCTGTCAGAGGGGCAAAAACAACAATTAAAAAGAAAGAGAAAATTGGTTGTCTTAAGGCCAATTCAGTGATAATCTGTTGATTGGCAGATGGATCTTCTGGCAAAAAGAATTGAGCAATAATGACAAGAAACCATACCAAGGCAGGCAACCAGATGTATCGATTGAGTCCAGTTGTTCCAATCGTTACAGGTGACATCTTATACCACTTATAGACAAAATAACAGTATGCGCCTGCTAATAAAATATAAAGCGGAAGAACACCATAAATAGGTGCGCCTGCGCCGAGAGCAACCTGAGCCATGCTCTGAATAAAGCTATAGACCATAATAAACGATAAGAAGGCAAGGGTAAACCAGCCGATATTTTTAAGTGTTTTCATAATATTCTCCTATTTAAAATAACGTTTTATCATAGGTATCTGCATTAAATTGATATAGATATGAACTACAGCTACGGCTAAAAGGGCTAATAACTGAATTTCTCTTGTAAGCACAGAAACGATAGTAATCAAAATATACAAACCATGTAAAACATATTGGTTTAATTGGAATAAAACCCGAAAACTTTGTTCCAAATTAGCTTGTCGTTCTCCTTCATCGTAAGAATTTACATAATCTAACACATCCTTTGGCATGGAAAAAAATGCCAAATCGAACTGACGAACAATCGAAATTGTCTTTAATAAATATTTTTGAACAACAAATAGCAACATCAAACCTAGTAAAGAGAGTACTAAGGTTAAATAACTATTACCAAGTATAAGCACTTCAGTCGCCGATATAAAAAATGCTAACAAAGTCGTAACTGAAACTATGTTAGAAGCAATTGTTCCAAACTCAAGATTTCGATACATTTGCACATAATAAGTTTCATTCAGATTGTCATCCATTTCCTCTTGATACAAGGAGTGAAATCCCCTACTTTTCTTTAGGAAATTGAAAGCCAAAAGGATGCTAATCAATGCCAATAATAAACTAGAGCCAGAAAACCAAGGAATCAAATCTGTTAGATTGAAACTGACTCCCATTGCCAAAGCACGTCCCATAAACATACCTGTAATAAATGCTGATATAAACAATAATAATAAATATAGCACTCGTTTCTTTTTCATTTTCATCCCCCTCTAAACCAATCCGGCCAACCACTGACCAAAGGCTTTCCCTGATTCATAAATAGCTGTTAAACCTTCTGTTCCAAGTGACACCAAAAGCAAACAAACAACAAGTAAGATAATAGCTTGGTTTCTTGCTTTTTTCGCTCCATCTCCTAATGGCTCATTGCCAAGCCAGCCTGCTAGATAAGCATAGAGAGTCACTGTTATAATGCCGAACTCTGTCGAAGAAAGAAACAACAAGACTGTCAACAAACGAACGACGTTGATCTGGATATTAAAATAATTTCCTAGACCTGCACAGACACCTGCAAGTTCTTTGTTCTCAGTATCTACTTGAAAACCTGCTAAAAATTCTTTCATAATTTTTCTCCTTTTACGATCTCTTTAAACTTTATCTTTCTCTCTACCCATCTAAAGACCAATAGTAGAACTAAATTTATCCAGAAGAGATATTTACTTTCAACGATAGTAAACCAACCAAATAGGGTTCCAATCATGGCCAAAAGATTAACGATAAACACAACTATACATAGATAATAAATCCCTTTATACTTGTTCATCACTCATCCTCCTCCAAGCGAAAGACTGACTCGACTGGCTCATGGAATATCTGAGCAATCTTCAGGGCAATGACGATGGATGGCGTGTACTCATCTCGCTCCAGTAGACTAACGGTCTGCCTGGACACGCCTGCTAGCTTGGCCAGGTCGGTTTGATTGAGACCATCGCGAGCCCGAAGCTCTTTTAAACGATTTTTTAGTTGCATGTTACACACCTACTCTCCGTCAAATTCAACGGTTTGGATATCCTCAATACGTTGCAACTTGAATTTTTCTTTTCCCTTTTTATCAACATGACGTAGTTTGACCCATTCCTCATCAACATCCACAACTTCCCAGTTATCTGTTCCAAATAATTGTCCAACGATGACCGGCGTTCTCCCAATCATTTCTTTTAATAATCTTGACATATCTGTATATCCTTTCTCTTTTTGCTCAATTCTTTTGATTTTATTCTCTAGTTTCTTGACCTTTTGGGAATGGTAGATATAATACATAATCACAAGAGGTACAAATCCTAATGCCCACATAATCGTTCCTTTCTGCTATACTTTTCTTAACTTGATTTCATTGTAACACATCTTTTTATTTTTGACAAGCATATTTGTCAAAAAGTTTAAGATTTTTGTCATTTTGCAAAAGAAAACGATCAGGAGTAAAATCCTGACCAGTTTATCTGCTATTAAAATCCAAGTTTTTCAAAGACTTGAGAGAAGTTTTGACTGATAGCACCAAGCGAAACTTGAACTTCTTCTCGAGTTTGGTTATTCTTAACTATCACTTGTCCGCTTTCGACCTCGCTCTCTCCAAGAGTGATAAGAGTCTTAGCAGCAAAAACATCGGCTGACTTAAACTGAGCTTTGAGTTTACGGTTGAGGTAATCACGCTCGGCTTTGAAACCTTGTTGGCGAAGAGCCTGTACTAATTCCAAGGCCTTAACATTTGCTCCTTCTCCCAAGACTGCGATATAAACATCTAGGGCGTTTTCGATAGGGAGAGTCACACCTTGCTTTTCAAGGATGAGAAGCAGGCGCTCTACACCAAGTCCAAAACCAAAGCCAGCAGTTTCAGGACCGCCAAAGTAGGCAACTAAGCCATCATAGCGACCACCTGCACAGACTGTCAATTCATTGCCCTCGATTTCTGTGATAAACTCAAAAATCGTGTGATTATAGTAGTCCAAACCACGCACCATGTTGGTATCGATGATGTAGTCTACTCCGAGATTTTCCAACATCTGACGAACAGCATCAAAGTGAGCTTGGCTTTCTGCATCCAGGTAATCCAAGATAGATGGTGCATTCTCCACAGCTACCTTGTCTTCTTTTTCCTTCGAGTCCAAGACACGAAGAGGATTTTCCTCCAAACGACGTTGGCTATCCTTAGACAAGCTATCTTTGAGCGGTGTTAAGTAGTCAATCAAGGCCTGACGGTAAGCCGCACGACTTTCAGGATTTCCAAGGGTGTTGAGGTGCAGTTTAACACCTTGTATGCCAATTTCTTTCAAGAAGTGGGCTGCCATAGCGATCGTTTCTACATCAGTAGCTGGATTGCTAGAGCCAAAGCACTCCACACCAATCTGGTGGAATTGGCGTAAACGACCTGCTTGTGGGCGCTCATAGCGGAACATTGGCCCCATGTAGTAGAACTTGCTTGGTTTTTGAACTTCTGGTGCAAAGAGTTTGTTTTCCACATAAGAACGAACGACTGGAGCAGTTCCTTCTGGACGGAGGGTAATATGACGGTCTCCCTTGTCGTAAAAATCGTACATTTCCTTGGTTACGATATCAGTTGTGTCTCCAACAGAACGACTGATGACTTCGTAGTGCTCAAAAATAGGAGTACGTACTTCTGCGTAGTTGTAGCGTTTGAATATTTCACGCGCAAAGCCTTCAACGTACTGCCATTTGGCAGACTCAGCAGGTAAAATATCCTGCGTTCCTTTTGGTTTTTGTAATTTCATAGGGAATCCTCTTTATAACTTAATAGTCCTATTTTACCATAAATGAAGGGATAGCGACAGTGTGAAAAGAAGACTAACACCTAAATTTCATTTTTGAGGTTAAGACTAGCTAGGAGAATCGCAAGCAAGGAAAGCCCAACAAACAGAGCCCATGTTAACTGTATATCCCATACTGCCACCAGTGAAAAACAGGCTGTCCCCACTGGTATAGATAGAGTAAACAACAAACCTAAAAAATTACTGGTACGAGAGAGAACCTCTGGAGCAAGATTTTTCATGAGCAGAGCACTGATCTTTGGAGAAATTTTCCCAGAAACATACATGGTAAAAAAGACGAAAAGCATCCCGAGCAAGACTTGGTTTAACAAATTAGATAGACCAACTAGACTTGCTCCTAATGTAACCCACATCATCAATCTAGGCAGAGATTGCTTCCCAAAATAATCATTGCCCGTAAGGCTACTGATGATAACTGCTAATAAGGTAATCAATTGTAAGATAAACAATGCATCCTTGTAGGAAAAATTCAGTAAGGAATGATTTAAAAGGAAGATGTTATAGATCCCACCTAAGGCACCACCCAAAGCATTGATAATCAAGATAGCAAAGAGCATAAAACCAAAGTTTTTCTGTCCACTTCTAAGAAAAACGAGACGTAAGTTTCGGTAGATCGTTAAAAATTGATCTTTGATAGAAAGTTTCTCATTTTTCAGTGATTTACTATCAACAAGTGGAGTTGATAAGCTTAATTCAGCCCTTCCTAAAAAGAGAATGAGAGCTGACACTAGGAAAAATATGGCATTGATTCCCGCTACGAGCGAAAAGTTCTGTGTTGACACCCCTAATAGCCAAACTCCAAAAGCTTGGCCGCCAATCGCAGAGATGTAGGTAATAAACTGCGAAAAGGAATAGGCCTCCATCAGATCTGCTTCTGCTACTTTTTCTTTAACGAGAGGCATTCGCAAGCCACCAGCAAAATCACTGGCTACATCACTAATGACATTGATGAGGCAAAGGGTCGAAAAGGCAAAAAAACTAGCTTGCTGAACAACTAAGGCTGCTAGAAAAAATAAAACCGCCTGAAATAAACCGACATAGGTCATCCATTTGACCTTGTCCTTGGTATAATCTGCCCGAATTCCCACAAAAACTGTAAAAAGAGTTGGAAGCATCATCACAACATTCGCCATGGCAACGGCAACAGAAGCCTCTGGCAAAGTCGAGGCATAGACGATAAATACTAGATTGAAAATTGAAGCACCAAAAGCATTGAAGAATCGTGATAAGCTCAAAACTCTGTATGCTTGATTTCTTAGTAATAGTTTCATATAGATTCCTTTCTTTCTCACATACTACTTTTATGGTAGCTCTATTATAGCATCAAGAATCTTACGAGAAGATTTTTTTGAATATATGCAACAGATTAAACGAATAACGAAAACGCTAGAATTTTCTACTACTAATAAGTATCTTCACAGTCCTATCGTTTCAATTTAATTCACCTAGTTGCAAATATTCAACACTCCATGGCACTTCTATAATAGTCTGCAGATTTGCTACAACCGATCATCTCGAAAATACGGATAGCGTCCTCCATTTTTCTCTGTCCTTCCTCCGCTCTTCCTTGCTTACTATCAAGCAAACCTTCTGCCCATAGGTAGACTATTCGAAAATAGGTTTCATTTTCTTCAAAGAAGTTCTTTTCAATTTGTTTTTTGAAATAAAGGGCATTGGTAAAATCATCAACTTCAATACAGGCCATAAAACCATTGAGGAGCAAGGTGTGCATCATATTCCGATTTTTCCCAACTCCTTGCAAGAAATCTGACTTCCGCAACATTTCCCGAGTATACTTTGTCAAAAGCTGGACTGATAAAAGAGGAGAGCAGGAAGAAAAGAACGAAAGTTCATAGAGCCCCCAAATTTCAACAGAAAATAGATAATCATGTAGGACTCTTTCTTCCTCAGAGGTCAATGTAACCGTCTCATCAATAGCTTTCATATAGGATTTTATCAAAATAGCATTGAGAATGTGTTGCTGTTTATCCTTTGAAAAAGGAAGTTGTTGATATTCTCTCTGGTAGATAGTGCGCAAGGATGTCAAATCTTGAGGGTCGATAGCCTCGACTATTCTGTTTCTAAATTCAGAATAGGCATTCTGATGAAAACCTCTCGCCAAAAATAACAATTCTTCCATACTCGCATGAATATTCTCCAAAGCTGTGATTAACTTTTGAGCAGATATTTCACTCTGACCATTTTCAAAACGCGACAATAAGGATGCTGAAAAGCGTCCACCTGTTGCTTTTCTCAAGGAGATTTTTCTGGACTCCCTTAACTCTTTAAAAACTTTTCCTAAATTCTTCATACTCTTACCACTCGTCTTTTATTTTTTCTTATTTTACCACATTTCCTAATAAATACTAGTTCCAAGCCAGCATTTACAATCTGAGCCAGGCATGATACAATGAATAACATCAGATATACGAAGGAGAACTTATGAAAAAGAATATCTTGACAACCCTTGTAGCTGCTCTTGTTTACTTTCTCTGTATCGGAGTGGGGGTTCTACTAGGGAACCTTGTCGACCACACTGGAAATATGTTTTACGCCCCTGCCTTTTCTGCTCTTGTGGGCGGTAGCGTCTATATGATCTTTTTAGCAAAAGTGCCTCGTTTTGGAGCGATTACAACGATTGGGCTTGTAATTTCTCTATTCTTCCTCGGGAGCAAGCATGGTGCTGGAGCCTTTCTGCCAGGAATTATCTGCGGTCTTGCAGCAGATGGCATCGCTCACCTAGGCCACTACAAAGATAAGGTCAAGAACCTTCTTTCCTTCCTAGTTTTTGCTTTTGGTACTACTGGTCCCATTCTACTCATGTGGTTGGCACCTCAAGCCTATATAGCAACTCTAGTCGCCCGTGGAAAATCTCAGGACTATATCGATCGCATTATGGTCGCAGCAAATCTCACTACCATTCTTCTCTTTGTAGCAAGTATTCTCATCGGCGCTTCACTTGGCGCCTTGATCGGACAAAAACTTAGTAAAAAATTTGCAGATAAAATGTGATAAAAAAAGAGCTACTAAGCTCTCAGAAGGTAGACAAACCCTTTCGGTAATTAAAGGAGCTTGGTTACTACATCTTGAAAACTCTTAGAAATGCAGATATAATGCTATTTTTATACTCAATGAAAATCAAAGAGCAAACTAGGAAACTAGCCGCAGGCTGTACTTGAGTACGGCAAGGCGACGTTGACGTGGTTTGAATTTGATTTTCGAAGAGTATTAAGAGTTTTTTTATTTTCTCTAGTAAAAAAAAGATTGAAGAAAATTGTCCACAACGAACTTTTTCTTCAATCTGAGAGCCAGCTGGCTCTTTTTTATTTATGACTTAATTTCTTGGTCAAGAAGTCTCCCAAGAACTGAATTGTAAAGATAATCAAAATGATAATAATGGTTGCCAAGATGGTCACATCGTGATTGTAACGGTTAAAACCATAAGCGATAGCTACGTTACCAATACCACCTGCTCCGACCGCTCCCGCCATGGCTGTTTCACCGACTAGTGAAATCAAGGTTACAGTCGTCACACGGATTAAATCTGGAAGTCCTTCTGATAGGTAAACACCCACGATATCCCAGAAGGTCGCTCCGCTAGCTTGAGCTGCCTCAATGACACCACCATCTAGCTCAGCCAATACCACCTGTACTTGACGGGCAAAGAAGGCAAAGACTGCAAAAGATAGCGGTACGATAGCCGCATTTGGACCAATGCTTGTTCCTACGATTAGATGAGAGAAGGGTGACAAGACTGCCAAGAGAATGATAAATGGTACCGCACGGAAAATAGAGGTAATCTTATCCAAAATCCAGAAAACAACTTTATTTTCCAAGACACCACCTGGAGCTGTCAAGACAAGGAAAAGCCCTGCAACCAGTCCTAGGAAACCTCCGATGATAAAGGAAAGAACCGTCATATAAAGAGTCAAGTAGATAGCTGTTCCCCAGCCAGCTTGACCAGACCAACCCATCTTGTAGACGTTTGGTAAGTATGCTTTAATCAATTCTGCCATCTTACTGTCCTCCCTTCAATACTTTTAGTTGCACACCTGCCTGACGGATGGCCTCTTGAGCGCTTGCCAAGGCTTCTTTTTCCCCTGACAAGACAACCACAAGCTCACCAACAGGAGTACCATCCAAAATTTCGATGTTCCCATAGAGAATATTTGCTGTTACTTGGTAGTGCTTATACAATTCATTTAAAAGTGGCTCATCTGTAGAAGCTCCTGCATACTTGAGTTGTACCAAGAGACTGTTTTCAGATAGGTGTTCCACGATTTCTTGCTTCTCTATTTTGACCATGGCTTCGTCAATACCTGTAGCTGTTGAAATAAAGTCTTGAGTCAAAGGTTGTTTAGGGTCTGAGAAGATTTCAAGAACGCTACCTTCTTCAATCAAGCGACCGTCTTGCATAACGGCTACACGGTTAGCAATGTCTTTGACAATCTGCATCTCGTGTGTAATCAAGACAACGGTCAAACCTAGTTTTTGGTTCAAATCTTGCAGCAAGGCCAAAATCTGCTTGGTTGTCTTAGGGTCAAGGGCAGAAGTTGATTCATCTGAAATCAAGATTTTTGGATCATTGGCCAAAGCACGCGCAATAGCCACACGTTGTTTTTGACCTCCAGAAAGCTGTGAAGGGTAGTTTTCGGCACGGTCCGCAAGACCAACCAAGTCAAGCAGTTTAGCTACTTTAGCCTTCTTTTCTTCCTTGCTGAGACCAGAGTGCTTGAGGGCAAAGGCTACATTCTCCTCTGCCGTCTTCTGACTCATCAGGTTAAAATGCTGGAAAATCATCCCGATATCCTGACGTTTACGACGCAACTGCTCGGCCGTCAAGGTCACCTTGCCATCAAAAATCACATCGTCGTCAATGGTAATTTTGCCTGCAGATGGCTTTTGTAAGAGGTTAATAACACGAACTAGGGTTGATTTCCCTGCTCCAGAATATCCAACGATTCCGTAGATATCCCCTTCTTGAATGTGAATGGTCACATCCTTGACCGCTGTAATGGTTCTTTTCTTTTGGTGAAAAGTCACATCGATCTGATCTAACTTGATAATATCTCTACTCATAGCTTCTAATCAGCTCCTCTACTAATTCAATATGGGTGTAATAATCGGCGATCCGTACATTCTCGTCTCCACCATGGTCTCGGCTATTAGCATTTCCTAGACCAAAGGCAACCATAGGTACTTCTAAGGCATCAAAGACCGTATGCATAGGTCCTGTCCCAGCTGTAGTCGGCAAGACAGATACGCCCTGTGGATAGAATTTCTTGGCTAACTCAATAACATTGAGAATAGATGGTGCACTCATATCGCTTCGATAACTCATCTCACCCAAGGTATAGTATAATTCTACCTTATCAAAGCCGTTTTTGTCTAGTTGTTTCCGGATTTTATCCAAAACATCATGTGGGTCCAAGCCAGGAACCAAACGAACTTCTAGCTTGGCACTAGCCTCTGCTGGTAGAATCGTTTTAACTCCTTGCCCCTGATAACCTGACTGAATTCCTTCGATATTGAGTGCTGGTTCAAAGAAGAATCGTTTTAGAAAGGCTGTACGTTCCTCTTGTAAAAGTGGTAATTCTAAACCATAAATCTGGCTAATTTCCTCTGGATTGCGTTGAGCATAGGTTTCAACCAAGGCTAACTCACGTTCATTAGGCTCCTGCACATCATCATACAAACCCTCCACCAAGATACGACCATCGGCAGCGCGAAGGCTAGTCAAGGCTTGAATGAGATACCAAGGGGCTGACTCCACAATACCGCCATAGCTAGAGTGAATATCCACATCGGCACTCTTAACCTTGGCATCAAAGGTTACAATTCCCTTGTTTCCACCAGAGATTTCTAGCTGCTCCAAAGCATTTTTGGTTCCTTGTTCCCAGACCAACAAATCTGCACCACGAAGTTTGTCCGCATGTTTTTCTAGATATTTGTCCAAGTCCATAGATGCAGATTCCTCTGCGCCTTCCATGATGAAACTAATATTGACTGGTAAGTCATCATGATGCTGCATGTATTTTCTAAGAGCACTCAAGCGAGCAGTGATATGCCCCTTGTCATCATCAACCCCACGCCCGTACATGATGCCATCACGGACAGAAAGCGTAAATGGATCCTCTGTCCAGATCTGATCACTATCCGCAGGTACTGTATCATAGTGGTTGTAGAAAATGATAGTCTTGGCATCTGGGCGTGAACTTTTGAAGTGTGCCATGACAAAAGGCGCCGTATAGCTCTCGTCAATCTCAACTTCTGCGCCAACACGTTTAAAAATCTCGCCTAGATAACGAGCCACCTCTTTCAGACCGACCTGTTGGGCAAAGACTGATTTTTTAGAAATCAGGGTACGCAAAACTTCAAAGTAATGTTGCGCTACATGATCCTTTTCAAACTTTTCAATTTGTTCTTCTTGGCTAGGGAAAACCATTTTCTCTCTACCTTTCTACTAGGACTTGTACCTTTGGAATCAATACAAGTGGATGTTCTTTTTCTTTAGTCTCTATATAAAAGTAAGAGGTGGAAAAAATCTCTCCCACCTCCCTGTGTTTATTACCAAACTGGTTGATCCAAGCCGTCTGAAGTTTCTTCGATGACTTTTTTAACTTCATCAGTATGGTAAGCTGCGATAATTTTCTTGATTGCATCAGCTTTAGGTGATGATTCCCAATCTTTTTTCGCAACGATGATGTTGTACCATTGTTTTGAGTTTTCGTCAGCTTGCTCTTTAAAGAGTGCTTTCTTGTAGTCCAATTTTGCTTCTGTAACAAAAGTGTTGTTTACAACTGCTGCATCAACTGAAGTCAATGAACGAGCTGTTTGGCTAGCGTCCAACTCAGTGATTTTCAAGTTCTTTGGATTTTCTTTGATATTTGCGATAGTAGCAAGTTCAGTTCCTGAAACATCCAATTTAATCAAACCTGCTGATTGAAGAAGGTAAAGGGCACGGCTTTCGTTAGTAGCATCGTTTGGAATAGCAATTTCACCGTTGTTTGGGATTTCTTCCACTTTAGTATACTTGTTTTCTTCACCGTTTTTACCTGAGTAAAGGCGGATTGGTGAGATATAAGTATCTGCAATCGCTACAAGGTCTTTACCGTTTTCTTTGTTCCAGTTGTTCAAGAAGTTGTAGTGTTGGAAAGCGTTCAAGTCTACTTCGCCATCAGCAGTTGCTTTGTTTGGTTGTGAGTAGTCTGTAAACTCTGTGAATTCCAATTTAATTCCGTCTTTTTCAATCAATTCTTGGACTTTGTCCCAGCGTGCTTCTTCTGAACCGCTACGGTTAACAGTCGCAATTTTAACTGTAGTTGTATTGTCTGCTTTCTTGTCTGAATTTCCGCAAGCTGCAAGTGCAAGGCCTGCTACTGTAGCGATAGCTGCTACGCCTAACCATTTTTTGATTTTCATGATTCGTTCTCCTTTAAAAATAATACTGTAATAGTATCTCATACTTTATTTGATTTAGCAAATTGTTTTAAGATAGGTAGACTTATAGTTTAAAACTATATAGTCAAAGAGGACAGAATCATCCACCTACGAGAGAATGGATGATTTACAAACTTATTTAATATCAGCTTCTGCTGGGAGGTAAGAACCACCAAAGAATTGTTGAGATAATTTTTCAAGAGTTCCGTCTTTGTATAGTTCTTGGATGCGTTTGTCAACAAATGATTTCAATTCATCTTGACCTTTTGCAAGAAGTGGGTAAACGTATGGTTGTTGGTCGCTTGAAAGTTCGATGACTTTCAAGTTATCCAAACCTTGGTTTTTGATAACTGTCTCTACACCGATCTTGTCAAAAATCTTATAGTCAAATTGTCCATCGCTCAAACGAGACATGATTTGTTGGAAATCTGCCTTAGTATAATTAAGGATAGTTGGATTGTCCGCATGTTCTGTGTTGTATGCTTCCAATTGTTTAGCTGAGGTTGTTCCTTGAACGACTTCAGTAGATTTTCCACCGATATCATCAAGAGACTTGATGCTAGTGTCGTCCTTCTTCACAACAAGAACGTTAGGGTTTTTAGCAGTTGGCGCTGCGTAGAGGTATTTCTCTGCACGTTCTTTGGTATAACTAAGGTTGTTAACGGCCATTTGGTAACGATCGCTATCAAGTCCTGGGAAAATCCCTGACCACTCTGTCTTTTCAAACTTGACAGTATACTTGTCTGAGTCTTTAAAGATAGCACGAACAAGTTCAATCTCGTAACCTGTCAATTCACCATTTTCTTCATAGATAAATGGTTTTGGTGATCCATTAGTTGCCACAACGATTTCTTTCTTACCAGATGTTGCTTCACCAGATGCAGCATCTTTCTTCTCACCACCTGAGCAAGCTGCTAATGCACCTGCAGCAACAAGCCCTAGGGCAGCAAGTGATGAATACTTAACGATTTTTTTCATGATATTTCCTCCAAAATAGAATACAATCTTATCTTAACAGAAAAAAAGGAATTACGCTATTATATGATTTCTATATTTGTGATAAGTTTTCTTTATGGCTGATTAAAAGACCAAACGTAAGACTGCTATCAAGACCACTCCAAAGATAACCGTCCCCACCAGATTGCGGTAGCGAAAGGCGACAAGGGCTGTCGGAAAGACTGCTAAAAAGTCTAACCACTTTATCTGCGGGAAACTTCCAACTTTTCCTGTCACCACACTTGAAAGAATCAAGGCAAAGATAATAGAAACTGGTAGAAATTTCAAAAAGCGCTCGACAATAGGTGGCAAACCCTTATACTTAGCAAGGATGAAAGGAATCATTCTTGGAATCCAAGTCACCAAACCAGAAAAGACGATTGCCATTAAAATATACTTACTGACCATCCAAGACCACCCCCATGGTACAACCTAGCAAGGTCGCAAACAAGACAGCTAATGACTGAGACACCACTGTCAAGAGTATAAAGAAAGAAAGGGCAACAACTCCTAAAATGATGAAGAGATTGCGCAAAGGAATCCGTTTTTGCATAATCTGAAACTGGGAAGAAAAAATCCCGATAAACATACCCACTAGGGCAAAATCTAAGCCAAAAATTTCTGGATTTGGTAGAAGTCCACCTAGAGCAGTTCCGACTACAGTTCCAACAAACCAAGCTACATAGCTGTTAAGGTTGTTCCCGTGCATCCACATGGGGTTAACCTTATCCGTATGCACCAACTCGCCCATCAAAACGCCATAGGTCTCATCAGTCAAGAGGCTAGACATACCGATGTTTTGCCAAAGACTGGTATGACGGAAATAAGTCGACGCATGCAAACTTAGCAAGAAGAGACGCAGATTAATCAAAAAGACCGTCATGGCAATGGCTGCCACAGGTGCTTGAACTGCTATCAAGGCTATCATGGCAAACTGAGCACTCCCAGCATAAACAAAGAGACTCATCAAACCCATTTCTACTGGTGTCACATAGGGTGAACCGATAATGCCACAAGCAAGGCCAATACTGACATAGCCCAAAGCCGTCGGTACCGCAGCCTGCACACCCTCCCAAAATCCTTTTTCTTTCATAGACTTCCTCACTAATCATTCCTTCAGCAACTGCTTTTCAAACAGTTACAGCAAACATTATTATAACATATTCGTAAAATAGAACAAAGTCTGCTGATTGACAAGAACAGAAAAAGACTGGGAGGCCAGTCTTACGATGCAACTTATAAACTATTTTAGATTTAGTACCCAAACACCAATAAACTAACAATAAGCAAGAAGGTATTCCATGAAGCATGTAAAGCTATGGCCCAATAAATAGAGCGTGTATAGCGAAACATCATGCAAAATATCAAGCCCATTACAAAGTAGAGTATGAAATCCGTCGTTATCCAACCATGCTGTAAAACATGCATAGCGCCAAATATGGCAGCAGAAACAAGAACATCAATATAGTAGTTTTTGAATTTAGACAAGCTTGTCATCAAAAAACCACGACACACGATTTCTTCTGCTACAGGTGCGATAAGGATACCGTAAAGTACACGCGTAATAAAATAGCTAATTCCTGTCAAACTGGTGCCTATTTCCACTACTGTACTTCCATTTTGCGTACGAGGAAAGATACGAGTTGCTAGATTTGCCCACACAAATAATAAGAAAAAAGAAAGAAAGAAAACACCTAGGTAAGACCAACGAAACTGGAAACGACCATACTCTTTCCAATGTTCACTTTTGACAAAAATAATTGTAGATAAAGTTCCCAGGATAAGTACGAATAAAACCTGAAACACATAGTAGATCTCATCAGACAAAGCTACAGTAAAATCTAAGTCTGGTATGACATTAAAAATGAGGTAATAAGTCAAAAGCAACAAGCCAGTTGCCAGGTGAAATTTCATTTCTTTCATTTTCTTCATTTAATCAACTCCTATAGTATCCTATCTTCTACTACGCTTAAACAACTCACCTGTTGGATCTACAACCCAAGCAAAAGCACCACGACGAGGATTCTTCCCTTGATTTATGATTCTCAAAATCCTCTAAAACAACAAGGGGAGAATTTGACCAATGGCATTATCAACTATATGCAGTCCAATAGGCCAATAAATAGACTTTGTCACTCTAAAAAAGACTGCCATTATTAGACCACCACCCATATATACGAAAAAGTCTGTCAAGACCCAACCATGACTACTGATATGCAAGATTCCAAATAAAGCAGCCGAACCAAGCACATCCAGTCCCCATTTCTTCCCTTTTTCCAGAGCTGTCATCACCAATCCACGATAGATCATCTCTTCAAAAATGGGACCTGCAATCACAGGATAGAAAAAATACATCAAAAATGCAGTTGGACCTATAAAAGTAGGAAGATCCAGTTGATAAGAAATTGCATTTTGGGTAGGCGGGAAAATAAAAAATGTAACGAAATTCCAAACAAAAAAAGCTAGAAGAGCTAAAAAGGAATAGAAAATATAGGACACTTTAAATTTTCTGCTATTGATTTGTTGCCATTTCCCTGACCAAATCATGGCAATAAGAGCAAGCAAAACTACAAGAAAATTTAACATCATATCCAAAAAGTAATAGCTAAAATCAGATAGAGAAACAGCAAAGTCGCTGTGTAAAACTAGACCACTGAAGTACTGGTAAGCAATGACAAGTAGAATGGCCACAAACAAGTAGTAGTGTGAGATTATCTTTTTCATTCTTTTTGCTCCTATTACTATAAAATAAAGAAAGCCCCTACCCAGACAAAGACAAGGGCTTTGAATATCAATCACGACGACGATTAACAGTGGAAGAATCATGGTTAAAATTCTTCTTCCAGAAATCAGTAATTGACCAAGATGTCCCGAAACCTCCCCAATTTCCACCACCTGGGATAATGGCATTGTACACAAGATCTCCTCCGCTAACCTCTTGTAATTCAGCCTCTGTCAATTCCATTGTTTCTGCAAATTGTAAATTCAACATCATTTACTCTCCTTCAATTATTTTATTTGTAAACCACTTCTGCGACCTAGGATTTGCTTCAAATACTTTACAAGAATAGTATAGCACGGAAATCAGTCTATTTTTAAAAATCGCATATTTGATATTTTTTCTTATGAAAATTTCACATTTGCGATTTTTGTCGATTTGATTATTTCACTGATATAATATAGTTACCATTATGTAGGAGGACATGAAATGAAGAAACAAGTTTTAACATTATTGACAATCGTCGCTGATATTATTATCATTTCCCCATTTCTAACTAATCTATAAGTGCTTTATACTGTTGGAAACGTAATTCAAAAAGTGCTGATAATTGTGGGTTTTCTAATATTTGCAGAGATTGGATAAAGTGTTCAATCTCTTTTTGATTGCTTCCCTTGGTCTGAAGGAAAACACTCATTTTCTTTAAAAACTGCCACAGTAATTTCTCAAAAACATCATACGGGCGAAGCATACTCTCCAACTCGGCTTCAAAGATTGGGATGTAAGAGAAAAGTTTGCGCTCCATGAGCTCTGAGATGATATTGAGATAACCACCTTTCAAATACAATCGATTGTGCACTAACTCTTTAAATTCCTTGGTTTTTTCAAGCAAAGAGGTCGATAAAAAGATCAGATCTTGATTACTCAAGAAGGGCATAGTATTGCAAAAAATATAGAGTTCAAACCAGGTCCAAGATTCGATAGCATAGAGATAGGTAGTTAAAAACTCACTATCCTCCTCTGCTAGTGGGTAGCTTTTATCTAGTGAATGGATAGCATTTTTAATCACAATAGAGTTCAAACGACGATAGATCTGCGCCATCTGTTCTTGCTCAACTTCTTTCAACAATTGCTCTAAACCAGCTATATCCTGATGGGCAAAGCAATCCACAACCCTTCTACCAAATCGCATATGTGGAGATTCTTGGTAGTTGTTGAGCTTGTGCCCAAACTCATCAAAGGTCACATTGATCCCTTGGATAGCTAGAATCAACTTATCCGCAGATAGCATAGACTGCCCTAACTCAAACTTGGATAGCTGAGAGGCTGTTAGTCCAGCACAAGCCACATCTGACTGCTTGAGCTTTCTTGCCAGGCGTAATTCCTTGTAAAATTCTCCTAATTCCTGTTTTTCAATCATAGACAAACTCCCTTTTAAATATTCCCTTTACTATTCTATTCGTAAAAACTTTTACTTTTTTAACATATTATAAAATATTTTAGCAAAAAAGCCAGCTTGAAGCTGACTTTTTATTCCATAGTATCAAAAGCGAGACTTGGTTTGGCGTTTAGCTCCAAGCCTGCAAAGTTTTCTTTGTTCCACTCGCTGACGCTGGCATAGGCAATCATACCCGCATTGTCTCCACAGAGGCGCAGAGGTGGAATGATGACCTTAACATCAGTGATTTCAGCTGCCAAGCGTTCTCTTAATCCTCTATTAGCTGCCACACCACCAGCCACGACTAGAGTTTTAACAGGGTATTTTTCTAAGGCTTTCTTGGTTTTAGCCATGAGAATATCCATGACTGCAGCTTGGAAAGAAGCAGATAGGTCTTCCTTGGACAAGCTTTCTCCCTTTTGCTCGGCATTGTGGTGAAGATTGATAAAGGCAGACTTCAAACCTGAGAATGAAAACTCCAGATTGTCTTCCTTGATCATAGCACGTGGGAAATCATAAACATCCTGACCTTGATGAGCCAACTCATCAATCTCCCGACCTGCTGGATAGGTCAAGCCCATGACACGACCGACCTTGTCATAGGCCTCACCAACCGCATCATCACGGGTTTCACCAACAATCTTATAATCACCAGCCTCAGAAACATAGACCAACTCTGTGTGTCCACCACTGACTAATAGAGCTAGTAAGGGGAATTCCAAAGGCTCCACACTTTGAGCTGCCATGAGGTGGCCAGCCATGTGGTTAACGGGAATCAGCGGAAGTCCATGTGCCCAAGCAAAGGCCTTGGCAGCTGACAAACCAACAAGCAAGGCTCCGACCAAGCCTGGTCCATAAGTAACCGCAACAGCTGTTACATCTTCTTCTGTAATCCCTGCTTCTGCCAGCGCCTCCTCGATACAGGCTGTAATGACCTCAACATGGTGACGACTAGCTACTTCTGGCACTACGCCACCAAAACGTTTATGACTCTCAATTTGACTAGCAATGACATTGGACAAGAGCTCATCATCGTTTTTCAGTACGGCGACACTGGTCTCATCACAGGATGTCTCAAATGCTAAAATATATCTATCCTTCATCTATTTCTCTCTTCATGATAATGGCGTCCTCGACTGGATCATGGTAATAGGCCTTTCGCTCAGCGATGACTGCCATCTTTTCTTTCTTATAAAATGCCTGTGCTCGTTGATTTGACTTTCTGACTTCGAGGAAAATCTCCTTATCTGTCGGTAATTGAGCAAATAAGGCTGACGCAATTCCCTGACCCTGATAGTCTCCTTTAACAGCGATTTGCAGAACCTCTGCTTCAAAGATATTTTCCTGAACAGCTAAAAATCCAATCACTTCTATCCCATCGTAGCCTAAAGCATACCAGGTTTGGTCTTGAGACAGGTCTGCTTGGATTTGTTCCAAAGTCCAAGGACTGACTGGATAAACATCTGCCATAACAGCATAGATGGATTGAGCTAAGTCAGATTGCTGTTGGATTCGTTTGATTTCTATCATAGGCGTTTAATGTAAGACTCGCCAGACTCGGTGTGATTCTTGAGCCAGTTTTCCTCAGCTTCGACACGCTTGAGATAGTTTGGCACAAAGTCGTGCAAGGAGTCTGCTTCCTTGTCCCAAGCCCACAGAGCCAGATTAGCTGCATTTGGCAAGGTTTCCTGATAGTTAGCCTGTGGTAGTTGTTCTTGAATCTGCTCCACAAAGGCTCCCACTTCACCAACAAAAGTGACTTGTTCAGCATCTTTGACTTGCTCCAAAACTTCTGCAAAGGACAGATGCGCCTCTGGAAAGACAGGCTGAGCATTTTCATAAAATCCTGCATAAACATTGTTGCGACGCGCATCCATCAAAGGTACAACAAGACCTACTTGCTGGCTTGGTACCAGAGCCAAAAGGCTCGACATACCCACCAACTCAATGTTTAGAGTATGAGCCAAGGTCTTGGCAGTCGCTACTGCAATTCGCAAACCTGTGTAGCTACCTGGCCCCTCTGCTACAACGATTCGATCCAAATCTTTGGGCGTCAAATCTAGACTCGCCATCAAAAAATCGATGGCAGGCATAAGGGTAATACTGTGATTTTTTTTGATATTGATTGTCGTCTCGGCAAGAAGCTGCTTGTCCTCTAAAATAGAGAGAGAAAGAGCCTTGCTAGACGTATCAAATGCTAATACTTTCATAACACATTCCTATCTTTTTGTCTGTTTACTATTATACTACAAAAGCCCTCACATGGGAATTTTCTTTATTTTGAAACAAAATCATGGTGAAAAGAAATCTTCAAATAAATCGCAATTTTTCCCTTTCATTTCCGAATATAAAAGTGATCAAGAAAAAAGGAGGAAAGTTCATGATAAATTTTGACGTTCTTGACAATCAATTTGTATCGCTATCTGAAAATGAATTATCAGATATTGATGGTGGTCTCGCTCCCTTGGTTGTCTTTGATGTAGCAGTTTCTTGGAAAGCTATTGCTGGCGGAACAGCACTTGTAGGCTCTGGCTTGGCAGCTGGTTATTTTTTAGGAGATTAGTATGATTAAAGATTTAGACAAATATCATGAAATTTCTAATAAAGAATTGCAAGAAATCAAGGGTGGTTTTGGTGTAGGGGTTGGTATAGCTTTATTTATGGCAGCTTACACCACTGGAAAAGATCTCCGTAAAAAGTTTGGATAAGTCATGCTAGATAAAAGACACATTTTTAGAAGGATGAATTTTATTTTCTTCATCTCTTACAGTTTGATCAGTATTCTCAACGATTTAAACATTACGACTATACCGTTGCCAATTGATTTATCTGTTTGTATTGTTTTATTTTTATGCTTCAACCCTATTTTTGAACAAAACAATCACTACTGTAAAAATAAGGATAGGGCCTGAAAATATAACCTCTGTTTGAGGGAAAATTGGACACAGAATTTGAGAAAAAGTTGAAAAATCCACCCTATCTTAATAGTTGGGGTGGATTTTTTTGTAACTAGATTCGCTATCTTTTTATACCAGATATTCGTTCAATCAGCAGATATAAATAAACAACTGAAGTTAAGCATTCAATCCAAAGTAAAATACAAGCCAGACCACATAGGTTACAAGAAGGAGAAAAATGGAATACAGTGTTACAAAGAGAATTTTCCAGTGTACAGCTGTTTTTCTATGTTCCAGCCGAACAAACAGTAGATTGCCACCATAAACACAGGCAACAAAAACAGCAAATACCAAGAGACGAATCGCAATAGCTAGTTGAAACATAGAGAGCCTCCTTTCTCCAATTCTAAAGGCAAATATTTCAAAATCATCATCTAACAAAAAGGAGCCCAAGCAGTTGTAGCAATATGTAGAATTTCCATCCAAATAGGTGAAATACAAAATCAAGCATAGTTAGTCCTCCTTAATCAAGAAAAACCTCTTTTCTAACTTTATTATAGCACTTGCATCTGAAGTCTTCAAATACTTATACAAGGTATAATGAAACCCATTTCAAGCTCCTTACTTTCATGTTTCCTGCTTTTACTAATTCCCCTTTTTATGTTATAATTGAGATAATTGTAACGAATCAAGGTCAATAAAGACAAAAAATGAACTGGAATCAAACCAGCTTCAAACTGAGCATTTTTGAATATAGCTGACCTGAAAGCAGAAAGGAAACATATGATTTACAAAGTTTTTTATCAAGAAACAAAAGACCGTAGCCCACGTCGTGAAACAACACGCTCACTATACTTAGACATCGATGCTAGTTCAGAACTTGAAGGACGTATCGCTGCTCGCCAACTTGTCGAAGAAAATCGTCCAGAGTACAACATCGAGTATATCGAACTCTTGTCTGACAAATTGCTAGACTACGAAAAAGAAACTGGCGCATTCGAAATTACGGAGTTCTAATATGGCCTACACTCTTAAACCAGAAGAAGTTGGCGTTTTTGCTATTGGTGGTCTAGGAGAAATCGGTAAAAATACATACGGAATCGAATATCAAGACGAAATTATCATCGTTGATGCAGGGATTAAATTCCCTGAGGATGACCTGCTTGGTATCGACTACGTTATCCCTGATTACTCTTATATTGTAGAAAATATCGACCGCGTCAAGGCTCTCTTGATTACACACGGACACGAGGACCATATCGGAGGGATTCCTTTCTTGCTCAAGCAAGCAAACATCCCTATCTATGCTGGTCCACTGGCCCTTGCCTTAATCCGTGGAAAACTCGAAGAGCATGGACTTTTGCGCAATGCTACACTTCACGAAATCAACCACAACACGGAGTTGACCTTTAAAAATCTTAAAGCAACTTTCTTTAGAACAACCCACTCGATTCCAGAGCCATTGGGAATTGTCATCCACACACCTCAAGGGAAAATCGTCTGTACGGGAGACTTCAAGTTTGACTTTACACCAGTTGGTGAACCTGCAGACTTGCACCGAATGGCAGCTCTAGGTGAAGATGGAGTACTTTGTTTGCTCTCTGACTCGACCAATGCTGAAGTGCCAACCTTTACAAACTCTGAAAAGGTTGTCGGCCAGTCGATCATGAAGATTATCCAAGGTATCGAGGGACGCATCATATTTGCATCCTTTGCCTCAAATATCTTCCGTCTCCAACAAGCAACGGAAGCTGCTGTTAAGACCGGGCGTAAGATCGCAGTCTTTGGGCGCTCTATGGAAAAGGCCATTGTTAATGGGATTGAACTTGGTTACATCAAGGCTCCTAAGGGAACCTTCATCGAGCCAAATGAAATCAAAGATTACCCTGCAGGTGAGATTCTTATCCTCTGTACGGGAAGTCAGGGTGAGCCTATGGCAGCTCTCTCTCGTATCGCTAACGGAACCCACCGTCAAGTGCAACTCCAACCTGGCGATACCGTTATCTTCTCATCTAGTCCAATTCCAGGAAACACCACTAGTGTTAACAAGCTGATTAACATCATTTCTGAAGCTGGTGTTGAAGTAATCCATGGTAAGATTAACAATATCCATACATCTGGACACGGTGGTCAACAAGAGCAAAAACTTATGCTCCGCCTCATCAAGCCAAAATACTTCATGCCTGTTCACGGTGAATACCGCATGCAGAAAGTCCACGCTGGACTAGCTGTAGACACTGGAGTAGAGAAGGACAATATCTTTATCATGAGTAATGGTGATGTGCTTGCCCTCACTGCAAACTCTGCCCGTATCGCTGGTCATTTTAATGCTCAAGATATCTACGTCGATGGAAATCGTATCGGTGAAATAGGTGCAGCTGTGCTTAAAGATCGTCGCGATCTATCTGAAGATGGCGTTGTACTGGCTGTCGCAACCGTTGACTTCAAGTCTCAGATGATCCTATCTGGACCAGATATTCTCAGCCGTGGGTTTGTCTACATGAGAGAGTCTGGTGACTTGATTCGCCAAAGCCAACGCATCCTTTTCAACGCTATTCGTATCGCATTGAAAAACAAAGATGCCAGCGTCCAGTCTGTCAATGGCGCTATCGTAAATTCCATTCGACCATTCCTTTACGAAAATACTGAACGTGAACCAATCATCATTCCGATGATTCTCACACCAGATGAAGAATAAGAAAAAATTCTCTGAAATCCTATGACTTCAGAGAATTTTTTTATTATTTTTATTTTACGATAAGTTGTAGCAATTATTTTCTTTAATCAACTATTCTATAAGACTTATAACTCTTACCTCTGCTTGGTCTCAATAGCTTTTTTCACTAAAATCTGTTGATAAGCTTCCATATCTCCACATTTCAATTCTTCTTCATGAATGGATAGTCGCCATTTATAAGCCTGAATTTCCTTATCCAACAACTCCTGAGGTGCCCCAATCAGATTCAAAATAGTCAGACGCTCTTCAATACTCTTTAAAGGATAAACATCTGCAAGATTAACTGTTCTCGTCACACTTGTGGAGCGTTTTCTATGAATATAAATGGCTTTATTCATATAGGCTATCTTATTCGCTTGAAGATAAACCTTATAGGTCGTATAATCGTCTTCTACCTTCTGATCCGTTGGATAAACAATATCCTTGAAAAGCTCTGCTTTATAGAGTTTTGCCCACGGAACTGTAAAACATTGACTAATATTATACTTTCCATCATATTGATGATGGAACCAATCGAAAGAGCTGTACACTTGTTCAAAATAGTTATCTCCACCTACATGGATTAAAAAAACTTCCCTGATCTTCAATAAATTGAGTAAAATTACCAATTGCAATATCTGCATCCGTTTTTTTCAATAAATCATAAAGGCTTTGAATATGGTCTAACTCTAGACAATCATCATTATCCACAAAGACAATGTAATCACCTGTCACAGCTTCCAAAGCTCGATTGCGACTGGAAGTAACCCCTTCATTCGGCTTATGATATACTTTAACACGCATATCTTGATTTTTATATCGTTGACAAATAGCTGCTGAACCATCCGTTGATCCATCATTGATCAAAATAACTTCAAGATTTTGATAAGTTTGTTGAAGAAGGCTATCTAAACATTTTTCAAGATAGGCCTCTGACATATAAACAGGGACGATAACACTTATTTTTTACATTTTATTTCTTTCTTTATTCAATTTTTAGACCAGTTTCTTCAAATATCGCTGAATCGATACAATCATATCCTCTTAGCTACAAACTCTTGATTATATTTCCCCATACTAAGTTAATGATTCAAATACAAATTATCAGCAAGCGAAATACTAAGCTAAACGCTATATAGTTATTGATATCTTTATCTAGGAGGATCTACTCTAAAGCTTTTACGATACTTCCTTTATTTATCCGTCATTTCAAAAAGTAACTTCATCTCTTCCTTTGTCGCTAAGCACGGATTCATCTTCTGTTTATCATAAGCGGATTGATATTTTTCCGGATTCCCAAGTTGAGATAATTCATCAATCATCTCTGCTACACCATCCTTTGGAAACAGATGGTCAGTGGCATAAAACTCTGGATGGTGACTCATTTCCTTAAAAGAATAAAGGATCATGCCATTTTCAAGAGCTGCACGGCTACCATCAAGTATTTCCTGCGCATGAGAAATATCCAGATAAATACTACACGTTTGTAAAAGTTTCTCATATATCTCTCTAGATAGTCCTGGATAGAGATGAACATTTGCAAGGCAATCCAGAACTAGCAAGCGCCTTCCCATTGCTGTTAAAGCAGCAATATGAAATTCAAAATTCGGTAGGGCAGATACAAGGACTTCAATTTGTTCTAGTTCTTGCGTATTTGTCAAAATTAAAATATGCGGACGAAACTCCCTAAAGGCACCAAGAAACGTTGGCAGATAAATCAGGGGAAGATTCATATTATCTGTCTTAAATTTCAAATCTTGGGTCAGTAGTTTCCCACAACGCTCTTTTAGATATGAAATATCTTCTACAGACAACTCTTCTCTTATATAAAACATTATCTGATTAGATGAGAGGTTGGGCATATCCCTAAGCAAGCTTATATCTGATAATACTAAACAATCACCTGTGGACAATTGTTTATCTAAAATCAGTTTTATTGCTTCACCAATTGAAGAAAGCCCCTGTTCCCGACCATTTGCTTCTCGAAAAAGTGCACGATTATGAGATGAAAAAAGATAGAGTTGCTCTTGATTTTCCTGACCATAAATGTCTATCTCTTTTTTCCCACCACTCCAGATTTCTCTATGAAAACAAGTTCCCGATAAATCATAATGATCTTTTGCACAACAAACACCTTTGTTATCATACCATTCGACTAACTCCACCATTTGTGGCCACTGAGGATAGCAGTAAATCTTCCCTTTTTTATTTCCTTCGGCTACGATATCACCTGTAGAAAGAACCTCCCAAAATCTAGGTAAGGGTAGTTGAGTCATGTGTAAGGGACTTGAATTTTCATGATTAGAAAAAAAACTAGTAAAAATATTGTTAATCGTTAATGGTTTCAGATCCATCCCCATGAGTTCTAAATCTTTTTTTAGGCGATCGTCATCTGAAGACCATTCCCTCGCCAGATAATAATACATCATTTCTTTTTTTATTCCCATTCTCTAGTCAAAAATTCATGCCATTGTTCTATTATACGGTCTGATAAATACTCTTCAGCCAAGCGGTAAGATCCTTCCCTGAACTGTTCGATTTGTTTGAAGGCTTTCTCTAAAGCTTTTGTTAAATCAACCACAATTTCCTCATCCGAACGAGCATCAAAAGGAACTAAATAACCATTTTTACCCTCTCGAATAAAGGTCTGATTTCCATATGGTACATCTAAACCAACAAGAGCTTGTCCAGAACCAATTGCTTCTAACAAAGTTATACCAAGAGTTTCCCATTCCGAGGTAGCTAGGTAAAGTTCATACTCTTTGAAACGGTTTGAAATTGTCTGATGCCCCTTAAGATGGATGTAATCTTGTGCTCCTAGATTGGCAATCTCTGCTTCAATATCCGGCCATAGCATCCCTTGACCATAGATATCTAAGTTGACGTCTGGACAAATTTCATGAAAAGCAACGATTGCTTTAATTGCTAAGTCTAATCGTTTTCGACGTACAAATCGAGCGGCGAGCATCACAAAATATGGTTTTCGTTCATCTGCTAATTGCAACTGGTCTAGAGCAGCTACTGGAAGAACGCGAACTTGACCAGTTTTTCCCAGTAACTCTAAATGTTTTTCTAATTCATCCTTCTGTGCTTGCGTTGATACTAAAATACCATCAAATTCTTCAGCATATTGAAAGAGCTGATAATATTCAGAATTCATATGATCTCCCCAATAATGAATGGAGTGCACAACACAGGATAATCTTGCTTCACCCTTTAAACGTAAAAGAGGAGACATGAAGGGGAGATTCTCTAGACGATCAAGAAATATATGATCCTCTTTACTAAACTGCAACTCTGATATGGCTCGCTCTAAAAATTCAGATTCACTATAGAACCACTCCGCACCACACCGATAAACTGCTTCAGTATTGTCACCTGGTTCTTTTTTTATCTCTTCAAAAGCTACTGAACCATCTCTATTATGAAACAGTCGGCGAACAACTCTAGCTTCTAGACCAAATCCAGTATCCACTGCTGTAAAAAATTCTGTGAATAGCTTTTTCTTACCATAATGTTCTCTACGAAGTAAACGACCAAATACATAATAATCTACATAATCCACATAATCCGGTTTTAGACTATTTTTATGTAGAATGATAGTCACACCATCTTGTTCTTGAAAACTCAACTCGTGATTATTTTCCTTATATTCAGCAGTCAAATGTAAGAGCTGTTTCATATCATCTATACGGATCCCTAAGCTCATATCACGCTGATCTGTCAACAACATATGTGCTAACAGGATTTCTTCCTCAAGATGACCCAAAGATAGGTAGTAGTCCCATTTATATCGAGGAGGGACTTGTGTAAATACAAAACTGGCAGGGAGGCCCAAGTCGCGAAAAGCCTTCCCACGATATGCTTGAGCAACATCTACACCATTGGGTTCTAAACCCACCATAAGATTGAAAGTGTAAAGCATTCTTTAACTCCAAACTAAACTCTAATCACAAGCATCAAAGCCTGGACTCCTTAAAAGAAATGAACAAACAAATGATTAGATTTTCTACTTGTCTTTTAGTATTTTCTCTCATTCATCTAACGAATTGAGGTAAGCTTTAATCGCCACTACCATCGTTTCAGGAGTTTGCGAAGAAAAAATCTGGCTTTCTCCTGTTGGGTCCTTACTGGTATTATCAAAAGCAAAGATCGCTTTCCCCAACTTATGAATTTCCTGAGTGATATTCATAAGTTCATTAAAATGATTGATATCTAAATAAAAATCGATTTTGCTAAGAATATTTTCAAAATTATATCTGTTAAAACTAGGGTAGATGATCACATTAAGATATCGTTGTAAATCAACAACTTCGATGCAAAAGTTGTATGAGCCAAAATATGAAAATGAACATCAGGTAGTGCTTTTATCAAAAGCTCCAAGTATTACATTTCGTAATCAAGAGAGTTTTTTACCAAAAATCTTTATCAAAATCTAGTATTTTTAGTCAAAAGCCTAGATTTATTCCATTTTAATTATACCTTATTTTTAGCAAAAGAGCTATCATATAAATATATCTATTAGATATTATTTCAGCATTTAACTATCAAAATAAGTCAATCATCTTTATTTAGTTAGAATATTTGATATATAGAATTATCTTCTAAACTTTAGATTATTTCCTTATTTTTCAAGAATCAAAAAACAACCTAAACTATAACAGCTAGCAAATAACTAACGGTTAAAGTCTAGGTTTACTCAAAGAATAATCATTATTTCACGACAAGCTCGTAACGTGTTTTGCTGGTGAAAGTTTCACATGCTTTGAGGATGACTTGGTCTTTAAGGTCACTATGAATAGCATCTGGTAAAGCTTGCGCTTCTAAAGCAATTCCATTGTGCTGAATCATTGGCTGACCAGCGATGATGACACTCTCGTCCACAAAGTTTGCTGTGTAAACCACAAAGCAAGGAGCCTCTGTCTTGAAGAGCAAGAAGCGACCTGAACCTTGGTCATAGAGGAATCCAGCATTGTCATGTCCTGCAGGAAGAGCAAATGGATGGTCCAAACCAGATACGAGTTGGATTTGCTCATCTTCTTCTGCAAAGATATCCTTCAACAAAGCACCATTGTAGATATGTTTGACCACATCACGATTAGCATCTGGGGTTTTAGCTGGAACACCATCAGGAGCAATTGGATAAATCCCCTCTGTATTCAATTGGAAGACATGGCGGTCAACTGTCTGCGTGAAATCACCAGATAAGTTAAAGTAGCTATGATTGGTTGGATTGACCAAGGTATCCTGGTCTGTCGTTACCTTGTAACTAACTTCGTAGGCACCACTTTCTTCCAAGTTGTAGCTAATCCAGATCTTAAGATTTCCAGGGAAACCTCCTGTCCCGTCTGCTCTTTCTGTGTAAAGACTCAAACCACTATCATTCACTTGGACTAGCTCAAACAAGCTAGAATCCCAACCAGTTGAGCCACTGTGGTTACAGTTGCTAGCATTGTTGACTTCAAGATCATAGGTCTTACCATTAAGTTCGAAAGTCGCTCCTGCAATACGACCTGCAACTGGACCTACACTTGCTCCATGTTTAGGGCTATTTCCCACATAGCTTTCGAAATCATCAAAACCTAGGATAACATTGGCAAAATTGCCAGTCTTATCTGGAGTTACATAGCGTAAAATTGTTGCTCCATAGGTCATGATTTCCAGTTGGTATCCTGCCTCCGTTTCAAAACGGTAAGCGAGGACATCCTTGCCGTCAACTTTCCCAAATACACGTTCTGTGTATGCTTTCATCCTTCTCTCCTTTTTCTAATTCAATTAAGCAAACAAACCATAGAAAGCGCATTCGCTCTCTATGGTTTTATTGTATGATTTACAGACACCTTTGTCAAAAACCATAGATATTTTATTAACAAAAGTTGTTTTTTCTATTTCTGATCTATGCTTCTACACGTTCAGTCCATGAAGTAGCTGTTGTTTGAAGAACCTTGTTAAGTTCATCGATGTTTTCAAATCCAGTTGTACGAAGCCATTCGCGAGCTGCTACTTCTCCATCTTTGATGTAAGCTTCAACGGAGCCAGCCCATGTTGCACGTCCACAAAGAACACCATTGAAGTTTGCGCCTGATTCATGGGCAAAGACAAGTGTTTCTTGGAAGAGCTTAGCGGATACACCTGCACTCAAGTAGATGTAAGGAAGGTTAGTAGCTTCGTCTTGCGCTTTGAAGAATGCTGCTGCTGCTTCACGTGTATGAACGATTTCGCCATCACCAAAGCCTTCAACGTATTTCACGTTAACTGGAACTTCTACTTTCAAGACATCGATGTTGAAGCGTGGGTCTGAGAAGACTTTCATAGCTCCGATAACCTTGTGTGGTTTTACTTTAGCGTATTCAGCAGAACCTGCGTCAGCAATCTTTTCATCGTAAGCCAAGATTTCAAGGAAGAATGGAATATCTTCAGCCACACACTCAGAACCGATACGTTCGATGTAGGCTTGTTTTTGTTGGTTGAGTTCGTCAGAGCTGTCTACATCATAGTAAAGCAAGAACTTAACAGCATCTGCACCTTGTTCTTTGATACGTTTTGCAGACCAAACATCCAAGCAGTCTGGCAAACGTTTTGTACTTGTTGTGTCGTATCCTGTTTTTTCATAAGCAAGGAGAAGACCTGCTTTTTCATCAAGAGCTTTAGTCGCTGGAAGTCCATACTCAGGGTCAAGAAGCATAGATGAAGCGTATTTTGTCAATTCATCTGCTACCAATACTTTGAGTTCTTCCATTTGAGCTACTGTTGGCTCTTCTGTTTGGTATTGAGCCATAAGGCGTTTCAAAGCACCACGTTGGTCAAAAGCAAGAGCTGAGATGATACCATTCTCATCAGAGAGTTTTTGCATGCAAGCAAGTTTATTTGGGCTTAATGTTAATTTACTCATAAATAACTCCTTATTTTTCAAACTCGTGAATAATAACACCTTGAACGACGCGGTTAACTGTACCTGTAGGTGATGGTGTATCTGGTCTGTTACCAACTTTAAGTGAAGTCAAGAGAGCAAATAACTGACCATAAACGATGTAAGGGAAGACACGGTAAACATCATTCAGAACCCCACCGCATCCAAGTGCTACTTCCTTCACATTTTCAAGTCCGAAGGCTTGATCGCTCAAGAGAACAACACGTCGAGCAATTTGGTCGCCTGCAACTTCACGAACCAAGTCCAAGTCATACTTACGAGTATAGTCTGTTGTCGTACCAAATACCAAAACGACTGTATCTTCGTTGATAAGAGATTTTGGACCGTGACGGAAGCCAACTGGACTTTCATACATAGTCGCGACTTGACCAGCAGTCAATTCCAAAATTTTAAGCTGAGCTTCGTGAGCAAGTCCGAAGAATGGGCCCGCACCTAGATAAATCACTCGGTTAAAGTCTAGGTCAACCAACTCTTTGACATCTGCTACATTATCAAGGACTTTACGAGCTAAACTAGATAGCACGTCAAAACGTTCAGCTTTAACAGCAAATTCTGTTGGATCAAATACCAAAAGTGCTGTCAACATCATTGAAGTGAAGCTTGAAGTCATAGCAAAGCCAGCATCGTTAGAAGCAGCTGGTTGTAGCAACAATAGGTTGCGGTCATCACCATGCGCTTGGAGAGCCAATTTCCCTTCAGCAGCACAAGTGATTGTCACTTGATAAAGCTCATCAACCAAAGCCTTGGCCAGGTCAACTGTTGCCACACTCTCAGGTGAGTTCCCGCTACGCGCGAATGATACCAAAACAGTTGTCACATCTTTTTTCAAATAAGTTTGTGGGTTTGCTACAATATCAGTTGTCGCGATAGCATTAAAATTCCATTTACGTTCATCATAAACTTCTTTAAAGTAAGGAACGAGAGTATCACCTACATAAGCAGAAGTTCCAGCACCAGTCAGGATAACTTTGATGTAGTCATGTTTGTCAGCAATTCCTTGTAAGAAGGCTGCAATTTCATCACGTCGTGCTTGATAAGCTTCAAAAGCTTCTTTCCAAACGTCTGGTTGTTGGTAAATTTCGCGAGTTGTGATTTCTGCCCCCAACTCAAGCAAATCTTCTTTTGTATAATCTAGCATTGAAAACCTCTAATCTAATATTGTTTCATGATTGAAAACATGGGAATGGGAGCAGCTCCCATTCCCATGTATATTTTCTATAAGATGATTTAACGTTTTAACGCAATCACATCTTATACTCAATGAAAATCAAAGAGCAAACTAGGAAGCTAGCCGAAGGCTGTACTCAAGTACGGCAAGGCGAAGCTGACGTGGTTTGAATTTGATTTTTGAAGAGTATTATTCATCTTCATCGTCGTCGAAGCTTGCCAATAAATCATTAACTTTCACAATGTTTTCTGAAGCACGTCTCTTATAGTCCACATCCATGCCAGTTAGGCTTGCATTGATAAACTCAATGACCATTGGAAGGTTCATTCCTGCATAAAGTTCAATGTCGCGACCTTCCATAATCAAACGGCTCACCACGTTACATGGAGTTCCGCCAAGAAGATCCGCAAAGACTAGGAAATCATCCAATCCTTCAACAGCAGCTTCAAATTTTGCAGTAAATTCTTCTGGCCCATCTTCTGGAAGAAGAGCTACCGCATGGATGTTATCTTGTGGTCCCATAATCATCTCTGTGCTACCTTTAAGTTCTTCACAGAAACGACCGTGACTCACTAAAATCAATGATTTAGTCATAAACTATGCGCCCATTCCAAGTGCAAATTTACCAAGAGCAGAAAGAGCCAAGGCAAGCACGATAATGATACCGATAGCTTTTGTAGAGTTCATACCTTTCTTACCAAGCAACCAGAAGATGAATGCAGTGAAGATCGCTGGAAGCAAACGTGGGAAGATTGAGTTCAAGATGTCTTGGAAGTCAATCATCTTTTCACCGATTGGCAATTTGTATGAAATTTCAAAGTTGATCATTGTTGCTACAAGAGCCCCCATCATGAACACACCAAGTACAGATGCAGCTTCAATCAAAGCTGTCAAAGTGCTTTGCATGTTGTTGATAAGGTTAACCCCTTCTTTGTAGGCAAATTCCAACTGTTTCCAACGGAAGATGTCATAAGCTACTGCAACTGCGATCCAAAGGAAGATACCCCAAGGTTGGCCAGCGATAGCCATTGTTGCAGCGATAGATCCCATGATAGCAGGAACAAGTGAACCAAAGATTGTATCTCCAAGAGGAGCGAATGGTCCCATCAAACCTGTCTTGATACCGTTAACCGCATCTTTAGAGACAACGCCATCTTTTTCTTCCATGGCAAGGTCAAAACCAGCGATGATTGTGTGGAAGAATGGTGAAGTGTTGAAGAATTGAGTATGAACTTTCATCATTTCTTTCAACTCAGGAGTTCCATCTCCATACATTTTACGCAATTGTGGCAAGATCATGTAAAGGTAACCTGATGCTTGCATACGTTCGTAGTTCCATCCCAATTGGAAAGTGAACAAGCTACGTTTGTTAATTTGATTAAAATCTTCTTTTGTTAATTTGTAATTAGAATTCGTCATCTTCAATTTCCCCACTTTCTGACTGAGTAGAAGGTGCTGCTACAGCAACTTTCTGGCTGTTCTTGAAGTGAACAACTGCAAGGAAGATACCCACGATAGAGACACCGATCATAGACAATCCTTTGAAGTTGTTGGCAAAGCCAATTTTTTCAGCAACGTCAGCAGGAAGAGTGCCAATGATACCAGCAACTACTCCACCAAGACCTGTTACGTATGAGTAAAGTGCAGTCAACATAGCTGTCAAACCGAATCCCATAGCAAGGTAGTGAAGGTTACGTTTAACTGGAAGGTAACGAAGCAAGATAGCGAATCCAAGACCTGGAAGCATACGACCTGCAAGAGTCAAACCGTCTGCAACCCATTGGTATTCTTTAACAAGGTTTACAACACCTTGTACGAATTCTCCACCGAAAGCAAGGGCGAAGAATACTGGAAGGGCACGAGAAAGAGCCCAAGGAACTGCACCAAGAAGATAGTTACGTTCGATTCCTTTGTAGTCAAAGCGTTCGATCGCAGCATCAATACGGTGAGCGAAGAATGTTGTAGTCATACGACCAAGTACGTCGAAGTAAGTCAAAAGTGCTGCTACTGGTACAGCGATTGTAGTGATCGCAAGGTCAGTTTCAATACCTTGTGAAACTGAGAAAGCAGTCGCAAGAACCGCACCAGAAGTTGCGTCGATACGAGAAGCACCACCGAAGGTACCTACCCCAAGTACGAACAACTGCAAGCTACCACCGATAAACAAACCAGTTGTCAAATCTCCCATGACTAAACCAGTAATGAAACCAGCGAATACAGGGGAACCTGCAGAAGAAACGATCGTCAACTCATCACAGATTTGATAAGCTGAGTACAAAGTGAGAAGTAAAATTTGCCACCATTGTATCATAACAATGACCTCCTAAAAATTTTTTCCTATTTTAATAAGCTCAAAAAGTCTGAAACTGGATCATTTGGAACCATTTGAGCAGTAAGTTTAACACCTTTTTCCGCCAATTTGTGGAAATCTTCTACGTCTTTATCAACAACGTTAATAGAACGTGTGATAGGACGAGTTTCTGGTGTTTGAGACATGTTACCGACGTTGACAGTTTCAAGCGGCACACCTGCTTCTACCAAACCGAGGAAACGGTCAGGTTTGCGTGCTACAATCAAAAGACGTTGGCTATCATATTTACCAGCAAGGATATTCGCCGCTGCTTTATCAACTGGCAAAATACTAAGTTTTACACCTGGTGGTGTTGCGAGTTTCAAGCCGCTTTTTTCAACGTCGTTGTTCACAACTTCATTGTCAACGACCATGATACGTGAAACATTAAGTTTAGCAGACCAAAGGTTTGCCACTTGTCCGTGAATTAAGCGCCCATCTATACGGCATCCTACAATTGTCATAAATTTTCCCCCTTTATATGTTTTAGTGTAGGTTTACGAGTTAAATGTATGTGATCTTTATACTCCCCTTCAGTTTCAAAGATAATGATGCGGTTAGCACCTTCCTTGAGATAGCTGTGCGGAATATAAAGCGATAAGGTTGGACCAACATTCCAGAAACGTCCTAGATTACGGCCATTGACATAGGCAATCCCTTTGCCAAACTCAGATAGTTCTAAGTAGGTATCCTTCGGAGCCTCAACTTCAAAGTCATAGGCGTAAAAGGCAGGTTGCCCTTCTGTCCATCCTTTTGAGAAATCAATCTTTTCAGGATTATCTAGTGGAAGCGGATATTGTTTCCAATTGAGCAAGAAATGCAGATCTTTACAAACACCTGTACGAATCCCTTTTCGCTGGGTATCTGCTAAGAATTTGTGACCATAATTGACACGCCCCATATTTTCTACCAGGATATCAAAACGAGAGAGCGCTTTCTTTTTTCCTTGATAGAAGATATCTTCTCCAATTTCAGTCTGGTACTGAGTTGCAACCCATTTACCATCTACAAATAGCTGAGCTCTGTCTCGACCGTCAATGATGCGGATGCGTTCTTCTTCTGCATCCCAACTAGCTTCTGTACGATAGAGTAGATAACCGTAGCTTTGCCCCAACTCTTCCATTTTCTTAGGATAGAGACTCTCGATAGGACTTGTTAGGCTATCCAAGGTTCCAAAGAGAGAAACTTTCTCAACCAGTGGAATGTTTTCAACTTCCATACTCTCTTTGTAAAGCGGTTCTAATTGTGGATACTCAGGATAGTAAGTTGCCATCATTTCCTTAACTGCCATGTATTTAGCAGTTGGATTGCCAGCTTCATTAAGGAGAGCGTCATAATCATAAGATGTTACTTGTGGTAAATCAATGGTCCCTCGAGCTGAACAACCATTCATAAATCCAAAGTTGGTTCCACCGTGGAACATATAAAGGTTGATAGAGGCTTGCTCTAGCACCTCATGTACGGCTTCTGCTAACTCCTCTGGCTCACGCGTGATGACTGGTTCTTTCCATCGGTTAAACCATCCATCCCAGAATTCCATACACATGAGTGGCCATTTCTTGTCATGCTCATCAAAGAACTCTTGCATTTGCGAGAAGTTAAAGTTAGCTTTTGAACCAAAGTTCCCTGTCACAAAGAGATCATCTTCAATCAAGGTACCAGCTTTCAGAGTTGCTCGCCATGGGCCATCAGATGTAAAGAGCGGACAAGTCACTGAACGTTCTTCCATCAATCGGCGAATCTCACGCAAGTAGGTCTTGTCTTCACCATAAGAACCGTACTCATTTTCAACCTGCACCATGAGGATGTTACCACCATTGTCCAACAATCTTGAAACAAGACGCGGAAGTAAATGATCGTAGTAACATCCTACCATTTCAACAAAGGCTGAATCAGAAGAACGGATTCGCATGTCTTTATTTAAAAGCCATGCTGGTAAACCACCGAATTCCCACTCTGCACAGATAAAGGGAGATGGTCGAACAATAGCATACAAGCCTAAGTCCTGAGCTGTCTGAAGAAATTTGTCAATATTAAGATTGCCTTCAAAATTGAAGTTTCCTTCAGTTGGCTCATGCAAATTCCAAGCGACATATGTTTCAACAGTGTTGAAACCTAAAGCTTTGAGATTGTATAATGAATGATACCAGTCTTCTTCAGGAATTCTAAAATAATGAATGGCACCAGATAAAATTTTGAATGGTTTCCCATCTAGGTAAAAATCATCCTCAATTTTAAACCTTGCCATTTTACCACCCCATACTTTTCCGTTTGCGCTTTCATTTGTTGTTATATTAAATAATAAACTAATGAATCCATCTTGTCAATAGATTTTTCGAAAATTATTTAAATTTTTTCTTTTTTTACTGAATTGTTTTCTAAAATTCTTGTAAAAAATTTTTTTCTTAAATATTTTCGATCTAGATAGCATAAATGTATGAGTTTTTAACCGTAAATAATATGTAAGTCAATCGCTTAGAATATTATTTTATTTTTTTACATTATTTACTATCATTTTCAAACTATTTATGGTAAAATCGAAGATGGAGAGGGAAAAAATGAGGTGAAAATATGGCAATTCCAAAGTATCAATATATCAAAGATGAATTGAAAAACAAAATCATTTCAGGTCAATTTGCAAGTGGCGACAAGTTCTACACTGAAGCAGAATTGATCGCAATGTATGACGTAAGTTCAATCACTGTTGTTCGCGCCTTAAACGACCTTGCTAAAGACGGTTATATTGTCCGCCAACAAGGAAAGGGAACATTTGTGGCTCGCGCTCGTAAGCACAAACTCGTAGAATTTTCTGATGTAGAAATTTTTGAAACCAAGGACGATAAAGTCACTGTTCTTTCTATTGAACGTGGTAACGATCTTAACTACTTAGAAAAATTGGGATTGCGTGGCGATCAATTTTATTACAAAATCGAACGTGTCCGTGAATCTAACGGTGTTACTTATATCTACCACACATCTTATATCCCTGAACAATACATCAATGCAAACTATCCAAATCTTGAATACTATAGTTCTATCTATAATCGTTTCAAATTGGACTACCACATTCACATGAATGACGAGCATTTTGAAGAAATCAATGAAATTGTATTTCCAACTCCAGAACATGCTGCTTCTATCCTAGGAATCGACTCTCAGTTCCCAACTGTTCTTCAAACCAAGACAACTAAACTTGAGTCAACTGGCCAAGTGTTGGAATACATTGAAACTTACAAACGTTCTGATTTCTATAAGATTAAATTTATCTCATGTGATCGCGATCACTAAACATTAAAAAGTCTGAGACAATCGTTTCAGGCTTTTCTGTTTTTCATTATAGCACGCTAGCTTTTAGTAGGAAATATCAAATGACTTTAAACTATAATTTGGAGAAATTTTACTAAAAACAGAGTAAAAATTGAAAATTAGTTCAAATTAAATAACTTCTTATATTTTTTATAGGTATTTTATTAAAATACTTGACTTTACTAGTTTCAGATAATACAATGGAATCAGTTTGTGAAAACGCTACCAAAACAATAAATTAGGAGGTTTTTTAATGAAACCAGAAAATAAACAGCGCTTCTCTATTCGTAAATATGCAATCGGAGCGGCTTCTGTATTGATCGGCTTTGCCTTTCAGGCTCAAGCTGTTGCTGCTGACGGAGTCGTACCTGCTCCAACAGAAAATCAGCCTGCTGTCCAAACTACTGGAGAAGTCACTCCACCAACGAGTGAAGAAAAACTCGAAACTGCTCCAACAACAGAAAATGCTACTCCAGTTGCTCCAGTAGCAACTACTGAAGCTCCAAAAGTTGAAACTACTCCTGCACCTGTCGTAGAAAAAGCTGTTGCAACCGAAGAAACTCCAGCAAAGCCAGAAGTAACTGAAGAAGTTAAGAAGACAGAATCTGAAAAAGAAAAAGTTGAAAACAAAGAAGTTGCTAAAGTTGAAGCTCCTGTAGTTGCTACAGATAGAGAAGCTCAAGTCAATGAAAAACTAGCTAAAAAGAAAATCGTTTCAATCGATGCAGGGCGTAAATACTTCTCTCCTGAACAACTGAAAGAAATCATCGACAAAGCCAAACACTATGGTTACACTGATCTTCATCTCCTAGTCGGAAATGATGGCTTGCGCTTTATGCTTGATGATATGTCTCTAACTGTAGGGGACAAGACTTATGCAAGCGATGATGTCAAACGTGCTGTTGAAAATGGAACAAATGCCTACTACAACGATCCAAACGGCAATCATCTAACTGAAAGCCAAATGACCGATTTGATTAACTATGCTAAGGATAAAGGTATCGGCCTTATCCCATCTGTTAACAGTCCTGGTCACATGGACGCTATCCTTAATGCCATGAAAGAACTAGGTATTGAAAAGCCTAACTTTAACTATTTTGGTAAAGAATCAGCACGTACTGTCGACCTTGACAATGAAAAAGCAGTTGCCTTCACAAAAGCTTTGATTGACAAGTATGCAGGCTACTTTGCTGGTAAGTCTGAAATCTTCAACATCGGTTTGGATGAGTACGCTAACGATGCTACGGATGCTAAAGGATGGAGCGTTCTTCAAGCCTATAAATGGTATCCAGAAGATGGATTCCCAGACAAGGGCTATGACAAATTCATCGCCTATGCTAATGACCTAGCTCGTATCGTCAAATCTCACGGTCTAAAACCTATGGCCTTCAACGATGGTATCTACTATAATAGCGATACAAGTTTTGGTACCTTTGACAAGGACATCATCGTCTCTATGTGGACTGGTGGCTGGGGCGGTTACGATGTCTCTTCTTCTAAATTACTAGCTGAAAAAGGACACGAAATCCTCAACACTAACGATGCTTGGTACTACGTTCTCGGCCGTAATGCTGACGGACAAGGTTGGTACAACCTTGATCAAGGATTGAACGGCATTAAGAGTACACCGATTACTTCTGTACCAAAAACAGAAGGAGCTGACGTTCCTATTATCGGTGGTATGGTAGCTGCTTGGGCTGATACTCCATCTGCTCGCTACTCTCCATCTCGTCTCTTCAAACTCATGCGTCAATTCGCAAACTCAAATGCTGAATACTTCGCTGCTGACTACGAGTCTGCTGAACAAGCTCTGAAAGAAGTTCCAACAGACCTTACTCGCTACACAGAAGAAAGTATTGCAGCCGTTAAAGAAGCTGAAAAAGCCATCCGTTCTCTCGATAGCAACCTCAGCCGTGCTCAACAAGATACTATTGACCAAGCGATCGCAAAACTCCAGGAAGCTGTTAGCAACTTGACCTTCACTCCAGAAGCTCAAAAAGAAGAAGACGCTAAACGCGAAGTTGAAAAACTAGCTAAAAACAAGGTTATCTCTATCGATGCCGGACGTAAATACTTCACGCTAGACCAACTTAAACGTATCGTTGACAAGGCTAGTGAGCTCGGCTACTCTGACCTCCACTTGCTACTTGGAAATGATGGACTTCGCTTCCTCTTGGATGATATGAGTATCTCAGCAAACGGCAAGACTTATGCAAGCGACGATGTGAAAAAGGCCATCATAGAAGGAACAAAATCTTACTACGACGATCCTAATGGAACTACTTTGAACCAAGCTGAAATCACTGAACTTATCCAGTATGCTAAGGACAAAGGTATTGGACTAATCCCAGCTATCAATAGCCCAGGCCACATGGATGCTATGCTTGTCGCTATGGAAAAATTAGGCATCGCAAACCCTCAAGCTAACTTTGACAAGGTTTCAAAAACAACTATGGACCTTGAAAACGAAGAAGCAATGAACTTTACAAAAGCCCTCATCGGCAAGTACATGGACTTCTTTGCTGGTAAGACTAAGATCTTTAACTATGGTACAGATGAATATGCTAATGACGCTACCAATGCTCAAGGTTGGTACTACCTCAAGTGGTATGGTCTCTACGGTAAATTTGCTGAATACGCTAATAGCCTAGCTGCCATGGCTAAAGAAAAAGGCTTGCAACCAATGGCCTTTAACGATGGCTTCTACTACGAAGACAAGGACGATGTCGAGTTTGATAAAGACGTTATCATCTCTTACTGGTCTAAAGGATGGTGGGGTTACAACCTTGCGTCTCCTCAATACCTAGCAAGTAAGGGGTACAAATTCCTTAACACGAATGGGGATTGGTACTACATTCTCGGTCAAAAACCAGAAGATGGTGGTGGCTTCCTCAAGAAAGCTATTGAAAATACTGAAAAAACTCCATTTAACCAACTAGCTTCAACTAAGTATCCTGAAGTCGACCTACCTACTGTTGGTAGTATGTTAGCTATCTGGGCTGATAGACCAAGCGCAGAATACAAAGAAGAAGAAATCTTTGAACTCATGACTGCCTTTGCAGATCACAACAAAGACTACTTCCGTGCTGACTACAAAGCGCTACGCGAAGAACTTGCTCAAATCCCTGAAAACTTAGAAGGATATAGCACAGAAAGTCTCGACGCTCTCAAGGCTGCTAAAGATGCTCTTAACTACAACCTCAATCGTAACAAACAAGCTGAATTGGATACACTTGTAGCTAATCTCAAAGTTGCTAGACTTGGTCTTAAACCAGCTGCCACTCACTCAGGAAGCCTCGATGAGAGTGAAACTGCTGCTACAGTTGAAAATCGACCAGAGCTTCTTGTTAAGACAGAAGAAATTCCATTTGAGATCGTTAAGAAAGAAAATCCTAACCTTCCAGCAGGACAAGAGAAAGTCATCACTGTTGGTGTCAAAGGAGAACGTACTAAGTATCTTTCAGTTGTGACTGAAAATGGCAAGCAGACAGAAACAGTTCTTGAAGATCAAGTAACGAAAGAAGCTGTCAATCAAGTTGTCGAAGTTGGAACATTAGCAACACATGTAGGAGACGAAAAAGGTCAAGCTCCAGTGCTAAGTAAACCTCGTGTAGTCATCGAAGATGAAGAAATTCCATTTACAACCATCACTCGCGAGACTCCTTCGCTACCAAAGGGACAAACTCGTCTAGTAACTGCAGGTGTCAACGGTCGTCGTAGCCATTTTTACTCTGTGACTACTGCTGCTGACGGAAGCGAAGTAAAAACATTGGTTACAAGTGTTGTCGCTCAAGAACCAGTTACTCAAATCATTGAAATTGGGACTCCTGTAACACATGTGGGAGATGAAAAAGGTCTAGCTCCTGTTGCGGAAGAAAAACCAGCACTAGAGATTCCAAATATACCGGCTCCTATTGCAGAAGAAAAACCGAAATTAGAAATTCCAAATGTACCAGCTCCAGAAACTGTTCCTGCTAAGGAAAACAAAGCACTTCCTCAAGGTCCAGCTCCTGTAGCAAAAGAAAATAAACTTCCTGAAACAGGAAGCCAAGGTTCAGAATGGTTGATTGCTACAGGTCTCATGGCCGCACTCACAGCTTATGGACTAAGTAAGAAAAAAGATTAAGCACAAATAAAAAAGCGAGATACAATCTCGCTTTTTTATTATCATTAATCACCCAAACCGATACGTTCAAAGATATCATCCACTCGTTTAGTGTAGTATGCAGGGTTGAAGATTTCATCAATTTCCTCTTGAGTCAGGCGTGATGTCACTTCTGGATCTGCTTCAAGAAGTGGCTTGAAGTCTACTTGGTTATCCCAAGAGTAGGCTGTTTTCGGTTGCACCAAATCATAAGCTTGCTCACGCGTCATGCCTTTTTCAATCAAGGTCAACATGGCACGTTGGCTAAAGATAAGACCAAAAGTCGAGTTCATGTTGCGGATCATATTTTCTGGGAAGACTGTCAAGTTCTTGACGATATTTCCAAAACGGTTAAGCATGTAGTCGATCAAAATGGTCGTGTCCGGTGTGATGATACGCTCAGCTGATGAGTGAGAAATATCACGTTCGTGCCAGAGAGCAACATTTTCATAAGCTGTCACCATGTGACCACGGATAACACGCGCAAGACCTGTCATGTTTTCAGAACCGATAGGGTTGCGTTTGTGAGGCATTGCTGAAGATCCTTTTTGACCCTTGGCAAAGAACTCTTCTACTTCGCGTTGCTCAGATTTTTGAAGACCACGGATCTCCGTTGCCATACGTTCGATGGAAGTCGCAATGCTAGCAAGAACTGCAAAGTACTCAGCATGAAGGTCACGAGGAAGCACCTGTGTAGAGATTTCTTGAGCACGGATGCCCAGTTTGTCGCAGACGTATTGTTCAACGAATGGTGGAATGTTGGCAAAGTTCCCAACCGCACCAGAAATCTTACCAGCTTCTACACCAGCAGCCGCATGCTCGAAACGTTCGATATTGCGCTTCATTTCACTATACCAAGTCGCCAATTTAAGACCAAAAGTTGTCGGCTCAGCGTGCACACCGTGGGTACGACCCATCATGATAGTGAACTTGTGTTCTTTCGCTTTATCAGCAATGATGTTGAGGAAGTTTTCAAGATCCTTGCGGATAATGTCGTTGGCTTGTTTGTAGAGGTAACCATAGGCCGTATCGACCACGTCAGTAGAAGTCAAACCATAGTGAACCCACTTACGCTCTTCACCAAGAGTTTCAGAAACCGCACGTGTGAAGGCAACCACATCGTGACGAGTTTGCTGCTCGATTTCCAAAATACGGTCAATGTCAAAGTCCGCTTTTTCACGAATCAAAGCCACATCTTCCTTAGGGATTTCTCCCAATTCAGCCCATGCCTCGTCAGCCAAGATTTCCACCTCAAGCCAAGCACGGTATTTATTTTCTTCAGTCCAAATGTTCGCCATTTCAGGGCGACTATATCTTTCAATCATGTTGTTTATTTTTCCTTTCTTTTGTTTAAAGCTTCAGTTCAAGGAAGCTCGTATTCAGTTAAATGAAAACGAGGCTATTCTTCCTTTCTATAAATAATTTCATATTTAAATGCTTCCACCTGAATCAATAAATTTAATCATTCCTTCATAAAGAGAAGATTCATAAGAATTCTTAGAACTTGTTTTTCTCGATGAGTTTTCTGATTTTAACATTTTTATTAGTTCTTTTGAACCATTATTTCTAAAAATCTCTTTCCATATTGTAATTTTATCAGCTAACTTATTATTTCCCCAGATTGAATAGCGCTTCATAATGCTATTTTTCCCGTTTTCATAAATATTTCGAATACTTTGTTTCATTTCTGGAGTATATTGAGTATTCGAAAAATCTAATCTGTATTGAGCTATACAAATGCCAGAGTGACTGATAATATTGCAAATCAACCAGTGTTCATTAGTAGTATCTTCAAAATACGGATTTATCAACATACTATCGTCATCCAATTTATTAAGATTACATTCATGGCAAGATGGTATTAGATTTATTGGTGTTACTGCAAAGATAGGAAACTTTGATTGGGGTAAAAGATGATCTAGCTCACTAACGTCTCCCTGTTCACAGTATGAACACTTATGAAAATTTCTTTTATCATTTGTTTTTAACCATGTATATAAACTATCATTGAACTTTTTACGTAATCTTTCCTCATAAAGATATTTCATCTCTTCAAAGCCCACATCTCTTGAAACTATACATTGTTCCTCTTTTAATAAATACAATTCACCTGTAGATGCTAAAGAACGATAAAATTCTTCGAATATAACTATTCTATCTTTACATAATTCAAATAGATTAAAATAATCTACTTCCTCACCATTAATCAATTTCTTCTTTTGAATACCATGAGTTAAGTCATAAAAAATATCATCCAGTGTCAGATATGGAATCTCTAATTTACGCATCAGGTCCATCACCTAACTCTCTCTCTAAAATTTTCGACAATAATAATTTATATCCTAGAGACCCCATTTTATTATCAAATCTGCTTAAAGATTCTTCAAAATCAAGCCCCTCTCTCGCAATTTGATTAATAAGCGTATTAAATCCTGATTCTTTCGCTTCTAAATTAAAAACTTCAAAAGTTAAACTACCAATATCTTGAGCAAATGTCTCAATATCTGGTCTATGAGCATCCATCGCATCAGATTTAACATCTCTCGTTAGTTTATAAACACAATCTTTTTGTACCTCTTGAAGAATTACTGGCGAGTGTGTAGCCAAAATCGCAACTCCGTTTCTCTTTATAAGTAGATGAGATAGGCTCCTTATAAAACTACTTAACAATGGGGGATGTAGATGTAATTCAGGTTCATCTAGAATAACTAATGTCTTTTCAAATGCCAGTTCTACTAACTTTGTAATTGTAAGTAATACAATTTTATGCCCTGAACTTAAACTATTAAATATTTTATATGATTCCATGTTGAACTTACGAAGATCTGAGTAAGTTTGAAAAGTATCAGAAAGTAGATGAACATTTGTTTGGCTAAAGATAGGATCGCTATACAATATGTTTATACAATCTCTCCAAAGTTTAGGTTTTTTTCTCAATGTTAACCTTAAACTTTCAATAAATACCGCATTCCATCCCTCAGGAACATAGTTAATGATTTCTCCATCTTGTTCCCTCAAAAAATTACATTTTTCTGGTTTTTTAGCTTCAGTTTTATTTGATAAATGATAATATAAATAACCATTGCTTCTATCTTCACTCTCTTCAAATAATTTTTTATTTTCAAAATTACTAAAGTTTACTGAGATTATGTTTGAAAAAAAATTATCTTGATACTCTGTATTAAATGAAAATCGCTCATCTTTGTTTATTGCACTGTCGACCATCTCTGTTAATAGATAAGATTTCCCAACTCCGTTTCTCCCAATAATTGCATGTATATTTGAAGCTGGAAATTTTTGAGGATTCACTCTAAAATTCAATGAACAACTTTCTGTCATTCTAAACGAGAAATCATAGTCTGATAGCTCAGTATCCCCTTCAGCTAATCGAAAATATTTATTTTCAATTGTTGAACTTAATATACCTCTAGTTAAAGAAACCTGAAAAACATCTGTACCCTTTACTTTTTCATACAAAGCTTTATTGAATGCCACATCCCTTAAAGAAGTTAAAATATATTCTCTCTGTTCCTTAGCTATCCTATCAATTTCATAATAAAAGCTTTCATCTGTAACTAATGAGAAGAAGTTGTCTGGTAAGTTTTCAAATTCCGAAGGTAAGCGCGGAACCCTTCCTAGCATCACCATTTCGCCTATCTTCAGCGAGCCAACGTTTATTATAGATACATTTTTCTTAATATAAAAAGAATAAGTAGTTTCATATTTGAACCAGTCATCCCAATTACTATGAATTAGATAATATCCATCATCACCCAATCTAATTTCATCATAAGAATCAACTAATTTAAAAGTCATATTTCTTTCTCATTTCCTTCAAACTCCTCTTTCCCAATCCACACAGATGGATAATGATCCAGGGTATTCAAATCCGTATCTAACGGTAAATCATAGATAGCTAAGTAGTTTTCAGGGTATCGCGCAACTAGCTCTTCATACTTAGCTTTCACCTTTTCGTGATCACTACTAGCATACAAAAGTTCGACGGCTGCTCCTGTCTTCTCTTTTTCGACAAATGCGTTGATAATGAGTTGAATCATAGATTTTTCCTCTGTTAATTCACATATATTTCATTAATCTTATTTTCCAGTATTACAGGTATTTGATTATTATTAATCCATTCTAATGCTGCCAGTGGTTTTGAGTTCCCACTTGGTCTATATCCAAGTACATCTTCAAAATCATTCTCCATACTAATTGTTGAACCCAAGCTTTCATCAAGACACTCTCTAATTGCTCTTGTACTTCTATCAGAAACTGCAATAGCTTCTATAGACTTTCCTTCTTGATGGTCCACATCATAAATCGCAACATAAGGTATTTTAAATTTATTTAACAACTTCATATACAGTGGGATATTATCCTTACTTCCACAATTAATTATAGTAAAACTATGCTTATAGACTCCCAGCTTCTTTGCAATACTTGGAATGCTAACTGCCTCAGTATCTCCCTCCACTAAGATAACCTTATCAGCAAAAAACAACTCACTTCTTTCAGCATTTATCCAATTTAGATACTTCCACTTATCCCTGTCATTTTCTTGTTGAAAAAGTTCTTCATCACACTTTGAAACTTCAGATTCTCCGCTATCAGTCTTTCTCACAATACAAATAGATTTATACTTTTCTAAATCAATTAAGTTATTGGAGTGGGTAGTAACAAAGACCTGATTACCCTCAGATAAACTTACTAAATCATCAAATAATTGCTTTTGTGCTTGAGGGTGCAGAAACAATTCAGGTTCCTCAAACAAAAAATATTTTGATTTAGAGGCTTGTCTAGTGGAGGTTTCATTTTCACTAACCTCTTTACTTGATCTTTCAGCTAAAAGTTTAATCAAAGACAGATAAAATGTACGCTGTAAACCATTTCCCTTATGAGATATATCAGTTTCAACTCCATCATCAAACAAGATTTCAATATAAGATTTCATAACCTCTGGGACGTCCGGAGTCTTGAATTGTATTTTAACTTCTGTTCCCCAATCTTTGAGTTGATTTGACAAGTCATTTTCTAATTTTGAAATCTCATCCAGATCTTCCTCTTTTTCTACCGAAGCATTTCTCTGATTCAATACTGAAATAGCATCTTGCAGATTCCTTACAGCTTGTGAGTAATTTTGATTCACATCAGATAATAGGATCTCATTATATAATTTACCGAACATTGAACTTGCTTTTAAATTTAACTCATCAGAAGTATCTTTCAAGGCCGGAAGATAGTAAACATCACCAAGTAAACCTTGAGCAATATTTGCTTTTCCTAAAAAATTTGACTCTTCTAAAACATAGTTTTTTTCAATACCATGAGACCTGATATACTCTTCCCTCAAGCTTTTGAGTTCTTCAACTTGCTTAGTTTTTGAATTGCCCTCAAATTCAGAGGATATCATTTTTTTTAATTTAGAAAGCGGACTATTCTCAAGATCAATATTTCTAAGTAATTTCTTAAATTCATCATCCTCAAGCCACGCATTTTCTTCAGTATATCTCTTAGTATAACCATTATAAGTAGGATTACCCGACATTTTTACAGTTTTTCTTACTTTCATCTCACAAGCTTCCGTAACATATTTTGAAAATGTCGTTTGCTCTTCATTAGTTAATTCTTTAAATTCGATCTCAACAAATAACTCCTCAGTCCCTTTGAAATAATCATCCTCCTTAATTTTTATTCCGTCAAAGAAGAATAACAGAGAAGATAACAAGTTAGATTTTCCATGATTATTTTGTCCAATGATTATCATTAAATCATTTATACTTATATCTAAGTCTTTAAATGACTTCCAATTATGTAATTTTATATTCGAGATTTTCATAATAACTCCAATGTTTCGTTCACAGTTCCCATACCTCATCCGGCACATCACTAAACAAAGTCACGTGCCCCATCTTGCGGTTGTGTTTCGCTTCTAGTTTACCATATAAGTGGAGGTGAGCGCTTGGATTTTCTGTCACATATGTTTCAGCAGCCTCGACGTGTTGGCCGAGGACATTGAGCATGACAGCTGGCGCATGGAGGTGGATTGCTGGTAGTGGCGCTCCGAGAACGCCCAAGATATGCGTGTCAAACTGTGAAAAGTCGCAGGCTTCAATTGAGTAGTGCCCTGAATTGTGTGGACGTGGCGCGATTTCGTTGACAATGATGTCATCAGCCGTCGCAAACATTTCCACGCAAAGCGTTCCAGACAAGTTCAGTTGTTCTGCGATTCGAACTGCCATAGCTTTGGCTTTTTCAGCTAGACTTTCTGAAATGCGAGCAGGCACAATTGTTTTTGAAAGAATATTGTTGCGGTGAATATTTTCCTGAACTGGGAAAACTGTCACGTCCTTGTCATTACCAGATACAATGACTGAAATCTCAAGGTCAAAGTTGACGAATTCTTCTAAAACGCAGTCTGCTGAGTCAGCTAGCACATAGGCTTCTTCCAAGTCTGCTTCTGAGCGAATGACCTTTTGCCCATGTCCATCATAGCCACCAGTCGCGGTCTTGAGAACATAGTTTTTCGATAGGTCAATATCTGCCAAGTCTTGGCTTGAGGTCACGACCTTGTAAGGAGCCACAGTGACTTGTGCTTTGTTGGAAAGGAAGTCCTTTTCAAAAATGCGATTTTGGGAAATGCGAAGTAGGTCTGTCCCTTGTGGAAGTTGACCGTCTTTGATAACGGCATCCAAACCATCAGCATCTACATTTTCAAATTCATAAGTGAGAACATCACAGCGATCTGCCAACTGACGAAGAGCATCTACGTCGTCGTAAGGGGCCACGATGATTTCCGCCACACGGGAGGCTGGACAATCAGCTGCTGGATCCAGCGCGATAACCTTGTGTCCCATGTAGATAGCTGAGATCGCCATCATCTGACCGAGCTGGCCACCACCGATGATGCCAATGGTTTTAGTTGAGCTCATTAGTAGACTCCTCTGCGATTTTTCCTTGTTCTTCAGCAAAGTTAGCAAGCGCATCTGCAATAGCCTTATCCTCTACTGAAAGAAGACGAAGGGCAAAGAGGGCCGCATTTGTCGCACCTGCTTCACCGATCGCCATGGTTGCGACTGGTACTCCACCCGGCATCTGAACGATAGAGTAGAGAGAATCCACACCGCTAAGAGCACGTGATTTGACCGGCACACCGATGACTGGAAGTGTAGTCTTAGCTGCTACCATCCCTGGCAAGTGAGCAGCGCCACCCGCACCTGCGATGATGGCCTTGATGCCACGGCTACGTGCTTCTTCCGCATGTTTGAACATGAGGTCTGGTGTACGGTGTGCGGAAACAACTTTCTTTTCGTAAGCAACGCCAAAGTTGTCGAGGACTTCGGCAGCTTTTTGCATGGTTGCCCAGTCGGATTTTGAGCCCATGATGATGGAAATTACTGGTTTAGTCATAATTTTTCCTTTTTCTTTTTTTGATAATGGTCTTAGGTGGTGGGGACGGAAGCAAACCTTCGGTTTCATTCCTAAACTTTGAGCCTAAGGTCTCAAAGTTTCCCCCGACCAGAACAGATACTGTTCGGGTCTTTTCCCCACGGAGACCATTATCGTGTTTGGCTCGCTTTCGCTCGCCTTTTACAAATATAATATCTGTTAATCTTTTATCGCCTTGCTACCGATATCCGTACGATAGAAGAGGCCTTCTGTGTTTTGTTTGTTGAGTTCGTTGTAGATAATATTTTGGCCGTCTTTAACTGTGTCTGCTGTTGTGACGAGCATGTAGACACGTCCGCCGTTTGAGAGGAGATCTTGGCCATTTTCAGCAAATTTAGCTCCAGCATAGTAAGTGATGATGTCACCCTCTGTCTTGGCTGGAAGTTTGACACCCTTCTCATAAGCGAGTGGGTAGCCGTTTGAGGCTACAACCACGCCTAGTGTCACACCCTTGTCCGTCCAAGTGATGGCTGGCTCTTTACCATCCAAAATATCGGTGATATTTTGTGCAAAGTCAGATGTCAAGCGAGGCAAGATGATTTGTGTTTCAGGATCGCCAAAGCGTGAGTTGAACTCGATAACTTTAGGGCCATCAGCTGTCAGGATAAGCCCCGCGTAAAGGACACCAAGATAGGGGCGCCCTTCTTTAATCATGCCTTCAAGAACAGGCTTGACAATGGTGTCAACCGCTGTATCAACCACGCTTTGTAGCAAGTGAGGAACTGGCGCATAGGCACCCATCCCCCCAGTGTTAGGCCCCTTGTCACCATCGTAGGTACGTTTGTGGTCCTGAGCCGTTGGCATAATGTAGAATTTGTCGCCATTGACAAAGGCAAAGAGAGAAAACTCTTCTCCATCCAGGAATTCCTCGATGACTACACGCGCACCTGAATCACCAAATTTATTGTCCAAAAGCATCTCATGAGCGGCTTCGACGGCTTGCTCAACTGTCTCCGCAACGACGACACCTTTCCCAAGGGCCAAGCCATCTGCTTTGACGACGATTGGAGCGCCTTTCTCCTCGATATAGGCCTTGGCTTCCTCAAAATCTGAAAATGTGCCATAGGCTGCTGTCGGAACATCGTATTTGACCATGATTTCCTTAGCAAAATCCTTAGACCACTCCAACTCCGCTGCCAATCTTGTCGGACCAAAGGCTTTGAGACCAGCTGCATTGAAATCATCCACGATACCAGCCGCAAGAGCGTCATCTGGACCAATGAAGGACCAAGCAATATCGTTGGCTTTTGCAAACTCAATCAATTTATAATGTTCGGAAATAGAGATATTTACCAGTTCCAGACCATCCAGAGTCATCCCGTCATTCCCAGGAGCTACAAAGACTTTTTCAACGTCTTTTGACTCAAGTAACTTCTTAGCAATCGCATGTTCACGACCACCCGAACCAACAACTAACAGCTTCATCTTACAACCTCTTTTGCGAATTATTTACTAATATTATACCATAAACGTTCGTTTTAATCTTGTTTCGTTTCGCTTTTAAAACAAAAAAAGGAAAGAAACTGTTTTCTTCCCTTTTATTCTCTTAATGTCTAAAATGTCTCACGCCTGTGAAGACCATAGTCAAGCCGTATTTATCAGCAGCTTCGATAGACTCTTGGTCTCGTACTGACCCACCTGGTTGAATGATGGCCTTGATACCAGCTTTGGCGATTTCTTCCACGTTATCCGCAAATGGGAAGAAGGCATCCGAAGCAAGAACAGCGCCGTCAAGACGGTCTTTAGCTTGGTCAATAGCAATACGAACAGAAGCCACACGGTTAGTTTGACCTGGACCAACGCCAAGTGTCATGTGATCATTAGTCACAATGATTCCGTTTGATTTGACGTACTTAATAGCCTTCCAAGCAAACTCAAGAGCAGTCGCTTCTGTCTCAGTTGGTTGGCGTTTGGTTACCACTTGCCAGTCAGCTGGGCTTTCCTTGACCACATCTTGATTTTGAACGAGGAGTCCACCGACAACACCTGTGTATTCTGCTTCCACTTCACTAGCATCTTGTGCGTCAAATGGCAAGGCAAGAATGCGCAAGTTTTTCTTTTTGTTGGTCAAAATAGCTAGCGCTTCATCCGTATAGCTTGGTGCGATGATGATTTCAAGGAAAACGCCGTGCATCTTCTCAGCTGTCGCAGCATCTACCTCACGGTTGAGAACGACAATTCCACCAAAGATAGACACTGGGTCAGACTCATAAGCATAGTCCCATGCAGTCTCGATATCGTCAGCTTGACCGATCCCACATGGGTTCATGTGTTTCAAAGCCACAACGGTTGGACGTTCTTTAAAATCACGAATGATACGGATGGCAGCATCAGCGTCACGGATATTGTTGAAGGACAATTCTTTACCGTTAAGCTGTTTAGCTGAAGCAATCGAATAGGCAGTCGGCAAGGCTTTTTGGTAGAAATCTGCATCTTGTTGAGGGTTCTCACCGTAACGCATTGGTTGCTTGAGGTCATAAGTCAAAGTGAGTTTTTCAGGCTTGCTTTCACCCACTTGAGCTGTGAAGTATTCTGCAATCAAAGCGTCATAAGCCGCTGTGTGACGAAATACTTTGGCTGCTAAATGTTGGCGAGTTTCATAAGAGGTTTCGCCGTTTGCTGCCAATTCGTCCAAAACCACAACATAGTCAGCAGGATCTACCACAACTGTAACACTGGCATGATTTTTCGCTGCTGAACGAAGCATAGATGGCCCACCAATATCGATATTTTCAACTGCATCAGCATAAGTCACATCTGGTTTAAGGATAGTTTCCTTAAATGGGTAAAGGTTGACCACCACAAGGTCAATGAGCTCAATCTTGTTGTCTTTAGCCGCTTCCAAGTGGCTATCTAAGTCACGACGAGCCAAGAGTCCACCGTGGATATTTGGATGGAGAGTCTTGACGCGACCATCCATCATTTCCGGGAAACCAGTCACATCGTCGATGGCAATGGTATCAACACCGGCATTATCAAGGGCAACTTTGGTACCACCTGTTGAGATGATATCCCAACCAAGTTTTTTAAGTTCTTGGGCAAATTCAACAATGCCCGCTTTGTCTGAAACACTAATTAGTGCGCGTTTAGTCATGTTATTTCTTTTCCTTTTTTAAAAAAGTTCTTCATTTGCTACAGTCGAAAATTTTCTTTCAGCTCGAGGGCTTCCTTATTTTCGTGCAGCTCCCAAACTATCCAACACCTCTGGATACAGTTTATACTCCGCCTCATGAATGCGAGCTTCAAAACTGTCAATGGTATCATCAGCTAGTCTTGGCACACGGACTTGTTTGATAACCTTACCAGTGTCCACACCAGAATCCACCCAGTGAATGGTCACACCAGACTGGTCAACGCCAGCATTCCAAGCATCTTCAATACCATGAGCGCCTGGAAATTCTGGAAGGTAAGCCGGGTGAATATTGATAATACGTCCTTCATAGGCTGCTAGCAAGGTTGGACCGACGATTTTCATATAACCGGCCAAACAAACTAGGTCAATCTGGTGCTCATCCAAGAGCTCGACAATGGCTGCTTCGTAGTCTACCTTGCTCTCAAATTCCTTGAGTTCAAAGGCATAGGTTAAAACTCCAAGATTTTCTGCACGCTCAAGGACGTAGGCATCTCGATGATCAGAAAAGACAAACTCAACTGGAAACTGTTCTGCAATCACCTGTAAGTTTGAGCCATTGCCAGAGGCAAATACAGCAATTTTTTTAGCCATTATTTAATCACCACACTAGCATCTGTCTTCTTCACAATTCGACCGATTTCATAAACAGGTTCGTCAAGAAGTTCTTTGACACGTTCCACGTGTTCTGGCTTCACCGCAAGCATGAGACCAATCCCCATGTTGAAGATTTCAAACATTTCTTCATGTTTGATTTCACCATATTTTTCAAGGGCTTTGAAAATTGGAAGAACTGGGACCTTGCTTTCGTCAATTTCAGCAGCCAAGTCATCCGCAAACATACGTGGGACATTTTCGATAAAACCACCACCTGTGATGTGGGCAATCCCATTGACCAATTCTTCTTTGATAAGAGGCAAAACAGCTTTGACGTAGATACGAGTTGGTTCAAGAAGGACCTCTTTGAGCTTTTTGCCTTCCAATTCTGGCAAGACTTCTTCGCCTGTGTAATCCGCAAAGACACGACGCACAAGTGAGTAACCATTTGAGTGGATACCGCTTGAGGCAAGTCCAAGAAGGACATCCCCTGCTGCCACTTTTGAACCGTCGATGATTTGGCTTTTTTCAGCAACACCGACCGCAAATCCAGCCAAGTCATAGTCGTCTTCACCGTACATACCAGGCATTTCAGCAGTTTCCCCACCGATAAGGGCTGCTCCAGCTTGCACACAACCTTCGGCCACACCAGCAACCACTTGTTCTAGCTTAGCTGGTTCATTTTTACCAGTTGCGATATAGTCCAAGAAGTAAAGAGGCTCTGCTCCTGCAGCAATGATATCATTGACACACATAGCCACGCAGTCTTGACCGATAGTATCGTGTTTGTCGTACTTGATAGCCAGCATGAGCTTGGTTCCAACACCGTCAGTTCCTGAGATCAAAACTGGCTCTTTAACACCTGTTTTTGAAAGGTCGAACATGCCACCAAAACCACCAAGAGCTCCCATGACACCTGCACGCTCCGTACGTGCCACGTGTTTTTTAATTCGTTCAACAACTTCATAACCCGCTTCAACGTCTACGCCAGATTTTGCGTAAGCATTTTTATTTGTCATTTGTTTTTTCCTTTTCTTTTTTTGAGAAAGACTGCGACGTATTTTTAGATAAACAATTATTTTATCTAAAAATACTAGTCAGGTCTCTAGCTTTGGTCCCATAGGAGAAAGCGTCTACTGACAAATGCTTTAGCTTTTAGTCAGTAGTGAGACGTGACGCGTAAGCATTTTTATTTGTCATTTGTTTTTTCCTTTTCCTTTCCTTCAATGGGATTTTTTATTTGTAAAAACTCGTTTTTTCTTCTAAACTTCTACGATATTCTTCTTCATAGTCATAGAGAGGAGTTGGATATTTCCCATCAAAGTAAGCCACACAGAGGCCGCCATTTGGCGCATCTGTTTCAATCCCAATAGAGTCAATCAAGCCATCAATAGAAAGATAAGTCAGGCTATCCGCACCAATGATTTGACAAGTTTCTTCAACCGTATGATTGGCTGCAATCAATTCCTGACGTGTCTGAATATCAATCCCGTAGAAACAAGGATAGGCAAGAGCAGGACTCCCAATAGCAACGTGAACTTCTGATGCCCCCGCTTCTTTCAAGAGTTGGACAATGCGACGTGATGTTGTTCCTCGTACAATCGAATCATCAATCATGACCACGCGTTTGCCTTTAACGACACCAGAAACGGCAGACAATTTCATACGAACCCCTTGCTCGCGCAATTCTTGAGTCGGCTGGATAAAGGTCCGTTGCGTATATTGGTTCTTGATGAGCCCCATTTCATTTGGCAGGCCTGATTCTTCAGCAAAGCCCATAGCTGCACTGAGTGAGGAGTTTGGTACCCCAACTACGATATCAGCTTCATACTTGAACTCACGTGCCAATTGAGCTCCCATTCTCTTACGAGCCGTATGAACATTGACACCATGGATATTGGAGTCAGGACGGGCAAAGTAGATATACTCCATGGAACAGATAGCCAACTGAGTATCGTTTGTATAGCTGTCATACTGGATACCATTGTCATCAATAATAACAATCTCGCCTGGTTTCACATCGCGAATCCACTCAGCACCGATTACTTCAAAGGCACAGGTCTCAGATGAAACCACTACTGCTCCATTCGTCATTTTCCCGATTGACAGAGGACGGAAGCCGTTTGGATCAAGCGCTGCAATTAACTTATCTTCAAACATCAAGAGATAAGCAAAACCACCTTTAACAAGACTGAGGGCTTCCTTAATTTTACCCATTAGGTTTGGATTGTGGCTACGGCGAATCAAGTGAGCCAAGATTTCTGAATCAGAAGTCGAGCTAAAGATTGCTCCTCTTTGTTCCAATTCTTTCTTGAGAGATTCTGCATTGGTCAGATTCCCATTATGAGCCAAACCAAACTGCATATCGTGAAAGCGGAATAGGAAAGGTTGGATATTGTCTACAGATGCTTCTCCCGCAGTCGCATAACGCACGTGTCCAATCGCTCCAGTTCCTGTCAATTTATCCAAATTAGCAGGATTTTTGAAGACTTCTGATAAAAGCCCCATATCACGATGACGCTTCAATTGCCCATGGTCATTGGAGAGGATACCTGCCCCCTCCTGACCACGGTGCTGAAGACTATGGAGTCCAAAATAGGTCAATTTGGCAGCGTCTGGGTGGCCCCAGATACCAAAAACACCACATTCTTCATTAAGAGATTTTACTTCGTATGTCATTTTATATACCTAATTTTTATTTGTGTATCATTCCTTAACGATACTAGAGCGGAATGATACGGCAGAAGCTCGTTTCACTCGCAACAGCAAATCATTTGCAATTATAGCAAGTTAGATCTACTTGATTTTACATTTACTGATGGTTATCTATTAGAAAATCTGCAAAGCCTATTTCCCAGTAAAGTATTGAACCGCTGATGCAAAGAGATGTTGGTCTTTATTTCCTGGAATATTTTGGAAGAGACCGTCTTCATAACGTTCTGAGTGTCCCATCTTACCGATGATTTGACCATTCTTGCTGGTGATCCCTTCGATAGCATTCACAGATCCGTTAGGATTGTATTGTGAATCCATGCTTGGTTTGCCTTCGAAGTCAACATATTGGCTAAAGATTTGTCCATTGTCACGAAGTTCTGCAAATTCCTCAGCTGTCACGACAAATTTACCTTCACCATGTGATACTGGGATGGCATGGATGTCACCAACTTTCACGCCAGCAAGCCATGGTGAGTTGGTATTGGCAATCCGTGTTTCTACCATCTTAGCCACGTGTTGGTTGGCATCATTGTAGAAGAGGGTTGGGCTGGTACTGCTTGCATCTTCAAAGTTACCGTATGGAAGAAGACCTGATTTGACAAGAGCTTGGAATCCGTTACAGATACCGATAATCAAACCACCACCTTCGATGAAACTATCAATAGCTGCACGTACTTTTTCATTGAGCAAGATGTTAACGATAAATTTAGCTGATCCATCGGGTTCGTCGGCGGCTGAGAAGCCACCTGCAAAGAAGATAATGTTAGCTTTTTCAATATTGTCAACCATGGTGTCAACAGACTTGACAATAGCCTCTTCGTTAAGTGTGACAAATGGTACTAAGTTGACTTTTGCACCTTCTTTTTCAAAGGCCTTAGCTGAATCGTACTCAGAGTTAGTGCCTGGGAATACTGGGATGTAAACCACTGGTGTCTCAACTGTTTCTTTTACTTTGATGATAGCATCTGATGCTACCGCAGGCACTTCTTCCAGTTCTTTTGCTTGTGCAAATTTCGTTGGGTAAACTTCTTCCAATTTACCTTGGAAGGCACTGTCAAGCTTGTGTCCATCAAGCGTTACACCATTGACAGCAAGTGTAAAGTCAGCTGTTGTTTGTCCAATCTTCTTAACTCCCACAATTTCTTCAGGAGATGTAAAGATGAATCCACCCAATTGAGCTGTCAAGGCGGTTTCAAGATTTTCAAGGGTTACAATAGCACCGATATGGTTACCAAATGTTGCAAGAGCAAGAGCTTCAAGGACACCTCCATATTTGACAGCTGATGCTGCTGTCACTTTGTGATCAGCTTGGATGGCTTCAAATTGAGTAAAGTTAGACTTGATAAGATCAAAGTCAATTTCTTGTGCCAAAGCTTGACCTGGGATGTAATAGATATTTTCACCAGCAGCTTTAAATTCTGGAGAAAGGACCTTACGGCTATCTGCAGTTGTGACACCAAAAGCAACCAAGGTTGGTGGTACTGTTAATTCTTCAAAGGTACCAGACATAGAGTCCTTACCACCGATAGATGGCAACCCAAGTTGAATCTGAACTTCAATGGATCCAAGAAGAGCTGCTACTGGTTGACCAAAACGCTCTGCTTGTTTATCCATACGCTCGAAGTATTCTTGATAAGAGAAACGAGCCTTAGACCAGTTTGCACCAGCAGCAACCAAACGAGCGGTTGCTTCGATGACCGCATAAGCAGCACCATGATATGGAGACCATTCTGCGATGTATGGGTTAAAGCCTTGCGCCATAACAGAAGCAGTTGTTGTCACACCATGTTGGACTGGCAATTTCTGTACAGAAGCTTCAGTTGGTGTAATTTGGTAGCGACCACCAAGTGGGTGATTGACTGTTGAACGACCAACTGAGCTATCAAAGATGGTTTGCAACCCTTTTTGACTAGCATGGTTGAGGTCAGCTAAGACTGCAAGCGTATCTGCTTCAAGTGTTTCAGCGGATGTTTGACGTTCTTCTGGAATCTTGACATCCTTGTCAACCACCTTAGCATCTACAACCACACGTACACCGTTCGTATCAAGGAAACGACGTTCCAAATCGACGATTGTTTCACCATTCCAGTGCATGACAAGATTTGGTTTTTCAGTCACTGTCGCAACGACAACCGCGTCAATATTTTCTTTGTTACATGCTGCAATAAAGGTTGCCACATCTTCTGGACGAACTACCACAGCCATACGCTCTTGAGATTCAGAGATGGCAATTTCTGTACCGTTCAAACCTTGGTATTTCAATGGCACTTTGTCTAGATCAATTTCAAGACCATCTGCCAATTCACCGATAGCCACACAGACACCACCAGCACCAAAGTCATTTGATTTCTTGATCAGACGGGTTACTTCCCCATTACGGAAAAGACGTTGAATCTTACGTTCTTCGATGGCATTCCCTTTTTGAACCTCAGCACCAGCTGTTTCAACAGATTCAACCGTTTGAACTTTAGAAGAACCTGTCGCACCACCGACACCATCACGTCCAGTCTTACCACCGAGCAAGATAATCACATCACCTGCTTCAGGTTTTTCACGGACAACATTTTCCTTAGGAGCCGCACCGACAACGGCACCTAGCTCCATACGCTTAGCAACGAAACCTGGGTGGAAGTATTCACGAACATAAGTTGTTGCAAGACCAATCTGGTTCCCATATGAAGAATAACCGTGAGCCGCTGTTTTAGAAATCACTTGTTGTGGCAATTTCCCAGCGCGAGTTTCTGAAATTGGAGCTGTAATATCGCCAGCACCTGAAATACGCATGGCTTGGTAAACGTAGGAACGCCCTGACAATGGGTCACGAATGGCACCACCGATACAAGTAGCCGCACCACCAAATGGTTCGATTTCCGTTGGGTGGTTGTGAGTTTCGTTTTTGAACATGAGAAGCCATGGTTCTTTGACACCATTGACATCCACGTCAATTTCTACAGAGCAGGCATTGATTTCATCAGATACTTCCATATCATCCAAACGACCATTAGCACGCTCATAACGGCCAAAAATAGTCGCCATATCCATCAAGGTTTGAGGTTTTTCTGTACGTCCTAGCTCGTCACGCATAGCGATATATTTGTCATAAGTCGCCTGCAATTGTTTTTGGAATTTAGAAGCTGAGAAGTCGATGTTTTTCAACTCTGTCTCAAAAGTTGTGTGACGGCAGTGGTCAGACCAATAAGTATCCAAAACCTTCAACTCAGTCTCAGTTGGCACACGTCCAATAGACTTGAAGTAATCTTGAATGAAGAGAAGGTCATCCACTTCCATGGCCAATCCTTGCTCAGCCTTATACTTAGCAAAATCTTCTGCTGTATAAGTTTCAAAGAAATCCAAGTTTGGAATGGTCTTGTCAGACTCAGAGAAATCCTGTTTCGCAATGCCAAGAGTGATATCTTTGAAACGAGAGTCCACTGGGTTCAAAAGATAGTTTTTAACAGCTTCCAATTCATTCGCATCAATATCCTTATTGACCAAGTAGAGTTGTGCTGTATTCACCGTTACATCACTTGAGCTACCAAGCAACAGCAAAGCTTCTTGTGAAGAGGCCGCACGTTGGTCAAATTGACCAGGCAAACTTTCGATAGCAAAGAAAGCAACCTTCTCAAGATCAGCCTGAACCGCAGCTTCATCCAAAACAGTATCGGTCACTTGCTCAGAAAAAATATGTTTTTCCGCACGCGCAAACAAGTCCTCTGCCAAATTAAAGACATCGTAAACCTGAACAATACGAAGATCCTTCAAAGTTTTTAACTGAAGATTATGTTGTAATTCTTTTACTAAAGAGTCCGATTTCACACGAAAATCAGCTTTTTTCTCAACGAAAATACGTTTATCCATTTTAGTTCCTTTATTTATTTCTACTTAAAAACCGTATTGGAGAGGAATTCAAAAAATTACTTCAATCCTTGCAATTTTTCCAATACAACTTCATAAACATCTGTCAAACTGCCCAAGTCCCTACGGAAAACATCCTTGTCCATGTGGTGCCCTTCCGCATCCCAAAGACGGCAGTTGTCTGGTGAAAATTCATCTGCCAAGATGATCTTGCCATCCTTATCAAAACCAAATTCCAATTTGAAGTCAATCAACCGAAGACCAATTTGTGCAAACCAATCTTTCAACAATTCATTGATACGACGCGTTTCTTCCTTGATATAAGCAATTTGCTCATCATTGGCAATATCCAAGAACTTCACATGCTCATCATTGATGAATGGATCATCCAAATCATCGTTCTTGTAGTAAAATTCAACGATTGGAGTTTCTAAGTCCAAACCTTCTTCCACGCCAAAACGTTTTGAGAAAGAACCTGCAGTCACGTTACGCAGCACAACCTCCAAAGGAATGATTGAAACCTTCTTGTTAAGTTGTTCTGTGTCAGAAATACGTTCGATAAAGTGTGTCGCCACACCAGCCGCATTCAATTTTTCGAAAATAAGAGACGAAATCTGATTATTCAGCACACCTTTCCCCTCTATGGTCTCTTTGCGAGCTCCATTCAGCATAGTGGCCTGATCCTTGTAGACCGACTTAATCACATTTTCGTCTTCTGTAGTATAGATATCTTTAGCTTTTCCCGTATAAATAAGTTTACTGGACATTTTCTTGTTCGCCTTTCGCATTACTTTACATCATTCTAACACAACATACACTAAAAATCAAATATTACACGAACTATATTTTGTATAGTATCTGAAAAAGTACAGAAAAATCGCAAACGATTTTTCATTTGCGATTTTCTAAGATCGATTTGAGTTAAAAATAGAAACTTTATTCTTGTTTCAAAAAGCGGTCCAGATAGTAGCGTAAAAAACTCTTCCTACCTGTAATCATAGTCAAACGACCTTCAAGTCCATAACGAAGTTTTTCTGCTTGTTCAGCATTCAAATCGGTCTCTGCCTCTAATTTAAAGAAATTGCCCTTTTCTGTCTGAGTCGCACTGGTATCGATATTCGTAATCTTGGAGGTCAACACTAGCTGCTTATTGGCATCTGTTACTGTTGTAAATCGTACCTCATTTCCATGCTTGAGATCAGCCACTTCCTTAGAACTGATATAAGCTGTCAGTTTTGCCTTCCTCTCCCTAGCCAACTGTGGAAAAAGGTGAGCAAGAATAGTTCCTTCTGGAATGATGGTAGATCGACTATGCTCAGGATTCAAATGTAGAACACCATCTTCTGTTGCTGTGATTTTTCCCTTATCTAAAAGATTTCCTTGAATCTTTTTACCTGACTCTACTTCAAGAATTTTCTGATCCAAGAGCGTTAATTCCTGGCCTACCTTGGCTAGTTGCTGAGATTTTAATGACTCCAACTGACTTCCTAATCCAGATGCATAAGCTTGCTGGGCTCCTGAACCTGCATACTGTACTCGATAACCTGCAAGAGTTGACTCCAACTGAGTGATGTGAGCATCTAGCTGAGATAAGACCTGCTGTTTGGCTTCCGATCCCTGCTCTTTTGTTGACTGATAAGACTGATAAATGACATAAGCTGGATGATCACTCTCTAAGACTCCATCAGCTTGAATAGCAGACTTAGCTTGCTGATATTCTTTAATTTTGGACTGGGTTTCACCGATGAGATTGCCTAACTCTGCCTGACTACCACTGGCTGCTGCATTTTGAGATGATATACTAGCATTTTGCTGCTCAACCTGACTTCGCAGACTAGCAGCTTGATTTAGATAATCTAAAAAACTATGCTGATAACCAAATTTATCTGCTTCAGGAAATTGATCGCTTCCTGATTGAAGGCTTGCTTTTAAATACTCCAGTTGAACCTTCTGATCCTTGAGCATTTCCAACTGACTAGCATAATTCTCAGCCTGAACTGCTTCTGCTCCCTCTTGGTATTGAACGAGAAGATCCCCTTGCTTGACAAACTTATTTTCAGCCAAATGGTTGGCAACAATCTTACTATTACTACTAGACTGAATGGTGGCAATGATACGAGCAGGTTCTACCGTAGCTCCAGCTGTCAAGCTTATCTCCTTTTGTGCAAAAATTGAAAAAACGATCAGGAACAAAAACAAGATAAAACTTGGAAAAATCACATAACTAGAAAAATTATGGTAACGACGATTGTAAAACTCAGCACTTTCTAAAAATTCTGATTGCATCTTTTCTCCTCTCTAACTATTCACCAAGTGGGCATAAAAACCACCCTGA
>NZ_JAPVZP010000004.1:0-138264 GCF_041432415.1 Streptococcus sp. 27098_8_22
GGGGTTTGGTTTCTGTCTTGTGCTGTTTTTACTCTCTAATGTTATGGCAGTTGTGAATACTGACAAGTGAGGGTAAAAAAGACAAAGATTTGAATCCTTGCCTTTTACCTTTTAAACAATTTAGCGAAACAGATCTACAATGGTATCCCAAACTGTCTGAGCTTTTTCTTTAATCTTAGCATCTGAAATAGCTTTTCCTGCTTCATCGACCAGATTTTGTGCTCGTCCACGAATATCTGCTAATATATCATCCGACTGCGTACTAGTATCACTTGTAGTTTGTTTAGGTGTATTTTCTGGTGCAATACCATTCATTTTATAAGCATTTTCAACTGTAAAGGTGCTACCTGGCGTATATGGTAGGATTGTTTCCGCCATACTTCTAAAAATGTGAGCAGCACCATTCGAAGTCGAACCTGCTAAATAGTGATTTTCATCAGTAGTCGGGAAACCAAGCCAGTGGCTAATCACTAAATCAGGGGTATACCCAATCACCCATTGATCACTGGTATATTCTGGGTTAAAGGCTGCCTCTGTTGTTCCTGTTTTTCCTGCCATTACATAATCATCTGGAGACGAACTGACTCCTGTACCATTTGTAAAAGTACCTAACATCATACTGGTCATTTTATCAGCTACCGATTTGTCAACCACTCGTTTTTGAGTATTTTTATGAGTAGCAATCACTTGACCACTAGCATTTTCAATACGGGTGATAAAGTGAGCATCCGGCATGAGTCCTTCATTTGCAAACACTGCGTAGGCTTGGGCCATCTGAAGAGGGTTCGTTTCTACGCCACCACCTAAAGCTACTCCAAGCACATGATCTACATCGCTCATGTTGAGACCAAACTTTTCACCCGCTTCAAAGGCTTTATCAATTCCAAGTTCTTTAACAGTAGCTACTGCAGGTAAATTTAGAGATTTTGCCAAAGCTTGATACATGGGTACTTCTCGTGATGTCTTGATTCCTGCGTAGTTGTCTACTTTATAATCACCATATTGCATGGTATGATTATCCAACTCCTTATTAAGAGACCAACCCGCTTCAACCGCTGGTGTGTACACTATCAAGGGTTTAATAGTCGACCCTGGACTTCTTTTTGATTGGGTTGCATAGTTAAAATTCCTGAAACCTGTCTTATCATCCCCTGCCACTCGACCAACAACTCCTCGAACTCCACCCGTTTTTGGCTCCAAAGCGACACTACCAGACTCTGCATGTGTCCCATCTTCAGCTGTCGGAAAGAGCGAAGTGTTTTGATAGATAACCTGCATATTTGCTTGGTAATTTTGATCTAGCTCCGTATAAATTCGATAACCGTTATTAACGATTTCTTCCTCTGTTAGATTATACTTTTCAATAGCTTCATTAACAACTGCATCAAAATAAGAAGGATAACGGTAGTCTGATATTTTCCCTTCATAACTATCTTTCAATTGAGAAGCCATATCAACACTTGCTGCTTCTGCTTCCTTATTTTTATCAAGGTAGCCGGCAGCCACCATATTTTGTAAGACAGTATCTCTTCGATTAGTTGAATGCTCAATGGAATTCAGAGGATTGTACAATTCTGGGCCTTTAAGCATACCTGCTAAAGTGGCGGCTTCATCAAGAGTTAATTCCGATGCCGAAACTCCAAAGTACTTTTTACTAGCATCCTCAACACCCCAAACTCCATTACCGAAGTAGGCATTGTTCAAATACATGGTTAGAATTTCTTTTTTACTGTATTTTTTGGTTAATTCTAAAGCAAGAAAGAATTCTTTAGCCTTTCTCTGAACAGTTTGGTCTTGTGAAAGATAAGCATTTTTCGCTAACTGTTGGGTAATTGTAGAACCACCACCCGAGCGACCAGCTGTTAGGATAGCTAGGAAAAAGCGACTATAGTTAATTCCGCTATTTTTATAGAAGCTTCTATCTTCTGTCGCAATAACAGCATTCTGCAAATCTTCACTAATTTCCGAAAGTTCAACATAGGTCCCTTTTTGGCCTGACAAGGCACCAGCCTCATTCTCTTCTCTGTCAAAAATCACCGTTCGTGTTTTCAAAGCATTCTGCAAGTCTGTAACATTTGTCGATTTAGCCAAGGCAAATAGATAGACCCCAACAAACAAGCTTGCACTTAGTCCAAGAATTAGAAAGATTTTGGTCAAATGATAGCGACGCCAAAATTTTCGAATAGGTCCGACTTGCCCAACTTTCTTTCGCCCACCTCTTGACCGTCTTAAATTAGTCGAGGTATTTTCTTCATTATTAGCTTCGTCGATTTCTATTTCTTCCATTTCAGCTTCTTCTTTTTTAAATAAAGAAAGAAACTTTTCAAATAATGTATCTAATTTCATGCGTTTATTTTATCATCTTCCCCATAGGAAGACAAGAATTTAGCTAGTTTCTCTATCCAAATAATCTATTTTTTGTTACAATATCTGTATGAAATTTACCTTTGTTATCCCTGACTCTCTTCCTGAAATGACTGTCAAAGTCTTCTTGGAAGATCAACTACTCATTCCAAGAAAAATACGGCATTTCTTGAGAATTAAAAAGCACATTCTCATCAATCAAGAAGAAGTCCATTGGCATCAAACTGTCAAAGCCGGAGATGAATGTCAACTGATTTTCGATGAGGAAGATTATCCTACAAAAGAAATTGTTTGGGGGAATCCTAATCTTGTCCAAGAAGTTTATCAGGACCAACATTTAATCATCGTCAACAAACCCGAGGGTATGAAAACACATGGAAATCAGCCTGATGAGATTGCTCTTCTCAATCATGTCAGCGCCTATGTAGGTCAAACTTGCTATGTCGTTCATAGACTAGACAAAGAAACAAGTGGACTCGTACTATTTGCTAAAAATCCATTTATACTGCCCATCCTAAATCGATTATTGGAGAAAAAAGAAATCTCCCGCGAATACTGGGCTCTGGTTGAGGGGAACATAGGAACTAAAGAGCTTGTCTTTCGAGACAAAATCGGTCGTGATCGTCACGATCGTAGAAAACGGGTGGTGGATTTCAAAAATGGTCAATATGCTGAAACTCATGTAACTCGATTGAAGCAATTTCAACACAAAACCAGTCTTCTTCGTTGTCGATTAAAAACAGGACGTACTCATCAGATTCGAGTTCATCTATCTCACCACGGTCATCCAATTCTTGGAGACCCTCTCTACAATCCACATTCCAAAACTAGCAGACTGATGCTTCACGCATTTAATCTATCCTTTATCCACCCTCTAACTTTAAAAAAATTAAGCTTTACTGCGCTATCAGATACATTTGAAAGAGAATTAAAACAAAATGGATGATTTCATCATCCATTTTTATTATAAGCAAAAAGCAAGGCCAGTCGGCCTTGCTTTGATTGACTCAGGAATTATTTAGCGATTTTAGCGAAGTATTCAAGAGTACGAACAAGTTGTGAAGTGTAAGACATTTCGTTGTCATACCATGAAACAACTTTAACCAATTGTTTACCGTCAACATCAAGAACTTTAGTTTGAGTTGCATCAAACAATGAACCGAATGACATACCTACGATATCAGAAGATACGATTGGATCTTCAGTGTATCCGTATGATTCGTTAGAAGCTGCTTTCATAGCTGCGTTTACTTCATCAACAGTAACGTTCTTGTCAAGAACTGCTACCAATTCAGTTACTGAACCAGTTGGTACAGGAACACGTTGAGCAGCTCCGTCCAATTTACCATTCAATTCAGGGATAACCAAACCGATTGCTTTAGCAGCACCAGTTGAGTTAGGAACAATGTTAGCTGCAGCAGCACGAGCACGGCGAAGGTCACCTTTACGGTGTGGTCCGTCAAGAACCATTTGGTCACCAGTGTAACCGTGGATAGTAGTCATCAAACCTTCAACGATACCGAAGTTGTCATGAAGAGCTTTAGCCATTGGAGCCAAACAGTTTGTAGTACATGAAGCACCTGAGATAACTGTTTCAGTACCATCAAGAATATCGTGGTTAGTGTTAAATACGACTGTTTTAACATCTGATCCACCAGGAGCAGTGATAACAACTTTCTTAGCACCACCAGCATGCAAGTGTTTTTCAGCAGCTGCTTTAGTAGCAAAGAAACCAGTTGCTTCAAGAACGATTTCTACACCGTCGTTAGCCCAGTCGATTTGTTCTGGATCGCGTTCAGCAGAAACTTTAACGAATTTACCGTTAACTTCGAATCCACCTTCTTTAACTTCCACAGTACCATCGAAACGACCTTGAGTTGTATCGTATTTCAACAAGTGTGCAAGCATAACTGGGTCTGTAAGGTCGTTGATGCGAGTAACTTCAACACCTTCTACGTTTTGGATACGACGGAAAGCAAGACGACCGATACGTCCGAAACCGTTAATACCAACTTTAACTACCATTAGTGATTTCCTCCTTATGAAAATCATGAAAATTTTATTGTGAAAAGAGTAACTTGAATCACTACAAATCACCTTTCAACGTTCTTATTATATAACTATTTAAGCTAAATTGCAAGTGCTGGCCTTGATTTTCAAACTACTTTCTTTTTAATACCGTGCTCCCCCTATTCATAGCGTAAAGATTCCACTGGATCCATTTTGCTAATCTTACGTGCTGGGAAGAAGGCTGAACCATAGCCAAGAAACAAAGCAAAAACAAGAGTTCCTGAAACGGAGAGAAGATTTAATTCAAAAACTTTAGAGATAGACGGATAGAAATGGTGGACAATAATATTCGCTAGACTTCCCAGCCCTTGTGCAATGATAAAGGCTATTAGTAAGGCGATCCCTACAATCCAAAGAGCTTCGTAGATAAAGATTCCTTTCACATCTCTATTTTGATAGCCAACGGCCTTCATGACACCGATTTCCTTAGAACGTTGCATGATATTGATATAAATGATGATGCCTATCATAACTGCTGCCACCACAATCGCTTGTGAAGAAAGCACAATCAGTAATCCCTGGATGACACGAATAAAGGTAATCACAATATCAAGAACAGCCTGTTGAGAAAGAACTGTATACTTCTTATTTTTCTGCAATTCTTCTGTTACTGTTTTCGTACGAGATGGGTCTTTAAGTTCTAAAATAAAATAAGATACGGCCTTTGTGAATTCAGCTTCTTTTAAAATCGTTTCCATCTGCTTGGAAGCCATAAAACTATTACTATCTTCTGCATCATCTTCGTCATTGATGACACGCACAATATGAGTTTGAAAACCTGCCAACTTGCTACCTTCAGCAGCATTTTCTACAATGGTTGCCGATACTGGTTTGTCAATAACATCACTAGCTGTCAGATTGTTCCCTGTTTGTTCATTCCAATTTTTGAGCAAACTCATCGGAATCGTTAATCCCTGTTCGTTAACATCCGTATAAAGAGAGCCTGCTAGCACTTTTTCTTTTTCATTGCTAGTAACAGAAATACTTGTATCTTCATACAAACTCACGACCTGAGCATAAGAAGGCAGGGCTTGGCTAAAATCCACTTCGTGTCCGTCTATGCTCATCTTTGACATGGTCATACCAAAAGGACTCTCTAGATATTTAATATTTTCTTTCCCAATTGTATCTGTGATATAGTTCTTATCTTCTTGGTTTAGAAAACCTCTTCCAGCAACGCTTGAATTCAGTGCAATCTGAACTTGGGAAGGGAGCTTACCTCCGTTGGTATTTTCATCAATCATCGAAATCAAGGCATTCCCTAGACCAAAAGAAATCAACACGCCTACAAAACCGATCGAGGTTGCTACTGCAATCAACAAGTTTCGCCACTTTCTTTCCATAAAGTTACTCAAAGAAAGTTTGAATTTATTTTTAAAAGATAATCCTTTATTTTTTGACTTCTTCAACGACTTCACCATCCTTCATTTTGATAATTACATCTGCATATTCAGCTACTTCTGGGTTATGAGTAACAATCAGTACTGTTTTCCCAGATTTGGCCAAACTTTTAAATACTTCTAATACCATTTCTTGAGATTGAGAATCCAGCGATCCTGTTGGTTCATCAGCTACAATCATATCCGGTCGATTGACCAGAGCACGCGCAATGGCTACACGTTGCTTTTGACCTCCAGAAAGTTGCTTGACATTTTTAGCCATAAAAGGTTCCATTCCTAAACTGACTAGTTGCTCTTGAGCTATCCTTGTCATTTCTTTATCGGATAAATCTTTGACATAGAGAGGCAACTTAACATTGTCCAAAACAGACTGGTGAGGAATGAGATTGAAGTTTTGAAATACAAATCCAATATTATCTTTACGGAATTGAGTTAATTCAATCTCTGATAAATCCCTGAGAGGTTCTCCTTTAAAAGCTAAAATTCCCTCATACTCTCTATCTAGGCCACTGATGATATTCAGTAGACTAGTTTTTCCACAGCCTGACGGACCATAAATCGCAGTAATTTTCCCTTCTTCAATCTGCAGGTTTATATTCTTTAAAGCCTGTTCTTGATTATTACCATCCAAGGCGTAAAATTTTGAAATATTTTTAATGGATAAAATCGACATGGCATCTCCTTTAATCACTTGTGATATCGTATAACGATACAAACTATATTTATCAATCAGATTCAAAAGGAATCAAAAAATTCCTTTCTCTTTTTTACGAATTCATTGTAACAAAAAAATGACATTTCCCCAATGACAGAAATGTCACTCCTATAAACCATTTAACGATATCTTTCTAGGTCCTCGGTCCATTCATTATCTAAACTAATTAGTAACTGTTCATTACCAAATATCCTTGCCATCATTTTTGCTTCTTCATACTTTTGTTTGGCTGTATCATAATCCGTCTGAATATAATATTTCCACTCCACCATCAAGACAATCGGTTGTTTTTGAAAATCTCGTGTTTTTTGCCCTATTTTATTTAACGTTTCAACTGCCCTCTTAAAATAATGAAACAGTCCCATAATTTCTATACAAGCTAAAGAAGCTAACAAGGAATCTCTAAGCAAGTCCAAACAATCGAACTCTATCTTATCAACCTGAGAACTTAGTTTGTCATGAAAACAAAGAATGGTTTCATGCTCAGATTCTTTTATCTCACCCACATTTAAACCATCCATTAACTGACAGTTGAAATACAGTCTCAATTTCAAAAGGTCCTCAACTTTATATACATCTCTGGATAGTAAGTCTTGAAGACCGCCCTCAATCACACTGCTTCCGTATAAGGAATTACTAGTCGCTCTCACTTCATCTATAGCTTGAAGACAATCCACTAGTACTTTCTCATCACGTGGCAAATCATCATAAAAACATTCAAAAATCTCATCAAAATATTCTTCCTTCTGTTCCTGTAACTCTTTGTCTCCATAGTCAGGATGATGAAGAAGAAAGTATTTTAATTCTTGGTAACGCTTGGGTAATTCCTTATAGTCTGGCATCAAGACATAAGATGGAATGCCTAGCCTATCCGCAATGTATTCTAGTGTTTTTATCGTAGGACGAAATTCTCCTTTTTCGATGCGGACCAACTGACGAACTGACAGTTCTGACTCATCTCCACAAAAAACTGGACGACTAAGTCCTTTCTCTTCTCTAAGTAGCCGTACCTTATCTCCTAATTCATTCACTGCTCGCACTTACCCTCGCATCATTATAAAAACTTTGAAATTCAAATCAACTTACATGCTCATTCTAACATTTTTCAATTAATTTTACAAAAAATAGAGACAGGATTTCTCCTGTCTCTAGGCTGATAAACGATTATTTACGACGTCCTGGACGTTCTGCATAACCATAGTAAGCATCTGCCATGATTTCTTCCATGTCAGCTACCATTGGTAAGCGTGGGTTTGCAGGTGAACATTGGTCTTCATATGCAAGCAAAGCAATTTCATGCAAGCTATCTTTCCAAGCTTTTTCATCAATTCCTTGATCCTTGAAGTTCATCTTGATACCTACTGCAACACCAAGATCGTAAACCGCTTTGGCATAAGCTTCAACTGCTTCTTCTGGAGTTGAGTGAGGCAAGCCAAGCATTCTAGCAATATCTTGGAATTTTTCGTCAGCTTTCCAGTAGTTGTATTTAGGCCATGTAGTAGTTTTTGATGGGCGAGTACCGTTGTAACGGATAACGTATGGAAGCAAAATTGCGTTTGTACGTCCGTGAACAGTATGGTGAACACCACCAATCTTGTGGGCCATTGAGTGGCTCATACCAAGGAAGGCGTTGGCGAAGGCCATACCAGCCATTGTAGATGCATTATGCATTTTTTCACGTGCTTCTGGGTCAGCTGTCTTAACAGATTTTTCCAACCATTCAAAGACAAGTTTGATTGTTTGAAGGGCGATACCGTCTGTGTAGTCGTTAGCAAAGTTTGAAGTGTAGGCTTCAGTAGCGTGAGTCAAGACGTCCATACCTGTATCAGCAGCGATGAAGTCTGGAACTGACTCAACCAAAGCAGGGTCAACAATGGCAATAGTTGGTGTCAATGAGTAGTCAGCTAATGGGTATTTGCGGTTGTTTTTCTTATCAGAGATAACGGCAAATGGTGTTACTTCTGAACCTGTACCTGAAGTTGTTGGAATACCGATGTACTTCGCTTTCTTACCAAGTGATGGGAAGCGGAAGGCACGTTTACGGATGTCCATGAATTTTTGAACCAAGTCACGGAAGTCGATTTCTGGTTGTTCGTAGAAGAGCCACATTACTTTAGCAGCATCCATTGGAGAACCACCACCAAGAGCGATAATTGTATCTGGTTCAAATGCTTTCATCACTTCAGCACCACGTTCTACAGTTGTGATGTCTGGATCTGGTTCAACATCTGAGAAGACTTGGATAGTTACACGGTTGCTACGTTTGTTCAATTGATCAATAACACGTTGAACAAAGCCTAGTTTTTCGATAGATTTGTCTGTAACAATCATAACGCGTTCAATATCTTCACATGTTTGAAGGTATTGGATAGAATTGCGTTCGAAGTAAATTTTTGAAGGAACTTTAAACCATTGCATATTATTTCTACGTTTCCCTACTTTCTTGATGTTTAGAAGGTTGATCGCACTCACGTTATCACCAACTGAGTTGTGTCCATATGAGCCACATCCAAGTGTCAATGATGGAATGAAGGCATTGTATACGTCACCGATACCACCGAAAGTAGATGGAGAGTTCCAGATAATACGCATTGCTTTGATTTCTGTACCAAAGCGTTTAGCAAGAGCTTCGTCTTTTGTATGGATAGCTGCTGAGTGACCAAGTCCGTTAAACTCAACCATTTGACGAGCTTTTTTAAGACCGTCTTCTGTATCTTCAGCTTTTAGGACAGCGATGACTGGTGACAATTTTTCACGAGTCAATGGTTCTTTCGGTCCTACTTCTGCACATTCTGCAGCCAAGATGTTTGTTCCTTCTGGAACGCTAAATCCTGCTTGTTCAGCAATCCATGCTGCTGGTTTACCAACGATGTTTGCGTTTAGTTTAGCACCTGCACAGTTTTTGCTGTTTGCTTTCACGCCGAAACAGAATTCTTCAAGAAGCGCTTTTTCTTTCTTGTTTACAAAGTAAGTATGGTATGATTTGAATTCTTCTACAAATTCGTCATACACTTCTTTATCAATGATAACCGCTTGTTCTGATGCACAGACCATCCCATTATCAAATGATTTAGACATAACGATGTCATGAGCAGCTTGACGAAGGTCAGCTGATTTTTCAACATAGGCAGGAACGTTTCCGGCACCTACCCCAAGAGCTGGTTTACCACATGAGTATGCAGCTTTAACCATGGCATTCCCACCAGTTGCGAGGATAGTCGCAACACCTTCGTGGTTCATAAGCGCTCCAGTTGCTTCCATAGATGGCTCTGTAATCCATTGAACACAGTTTTCAGGTGCGCCAGCTGCGATGGCTGCATCACGAACGATTTGTGCAGCATGAGCAGAAGATTCTTGAGCTGATGGGTGGAAGGCGAAAACGATTGGGTTGCGTGTCTTCAAAGCAATCAAGGATTTGAAAATTGCTGTTGAAGTTGGGTTTGTTGTTGGAGTGATACCACAAATAACTCCAACTGGCTCCGCAATCTTCGTCAAACCTGTAATTGGATCATCTTCGATAACTCCAGCTGTTTTAACTCCACGCATATTGTTCACTACGTGTTCGCAGGCAAATAGATTTTTTGTCGCCTTATCTTCAAATACTCCACGACCAGTTTCTTCAACTGCATGTTGTGCAAGGATACCGTGCGCGTCAAGTGCGGCAACAGACGCTTTTGCCACGATATAGTCAACTTGCTCTTGATTCAATTTGCGCATTTCTTCAAGCGCAACCAAAGCTTTTTGTACTAATCCATCTACATGCTTTTCTGCAGCAAGTTTCTTTTCTTCAGGTGTCACATTTTTTTTATCAGCCATATTTTCCTCCATAGCCTTTAAGGATATTATCCTTTGTTAAATTTTTCACAAGTTTATTATAACTCTTTTTTTATACTTTGTAAACAGTTTCATAGATATTTCACAAAGAATTTTCAATTTATTGTGAAATTTTTTATCAAACTATTGTTTTTATGCACTCTTTTATCAATCTTTGTGAAAATAATATTGAAATTATTTTATTTCACAAACTTTTTTTATGATATTTTTAACGCAAAACCCAAGGAAGCGCTTTCTTATCATTTTGATAAAAGACCTCCTTGTTAGGAGGTTATTGTGCTTGTTGGAAGAGCCCTTGTTTAAAGTCGCCTTCATAGACAACTTCTTGCTCAGTAGTTAGTTTTCCTTTTCCTTCAGCTTGGCCGTTAACAAAATCACCTTCATAAACCCAGCCATCCTTTGCTTGGTAGGTACCTTTGCCATTGAATGTCCCATTTTTAAATTGTCCAGTGTAGGTGTCGCCATTTGAGAAGGTCATTGTTCCTTGACCGTTCATCTTTCCACGAACGATGCTCCCATCGTAGACAATTGAGTCACCATCCAGTTTTAAAACCCCTTGCTTTGGCATATTCCCTACAAATACAAAAATTGCACAAAGGACTATGACTACTACCGTCGCAATTTCTAAACGAGGGCGTGTTATATAAACACTGTATTTATCATAGAATTTCTTTAAATTATCCATTTTTTGCCTCATTTTCTAAACGTGTTAGCCATGCTTGGCAACCAGCTAAAACTCGATCATAAGTTTCGTCAAAGTCACCTGTATACCATGGATCTGGAACACTTTCAGAAGCGAACGCCTCTATCTTATGCTGTTGTTCTTGAGGACACATACGAGTCAAGTCAAGAAGATTGGACTCATCCATTCCGATAATATAGTCAAAATATTCAAAATCATCCTTAGAGATTTGTTGCGACGTTTTTGATGAATCATAAGGAATACCGTGAGTTTTAAAGATTTTCTGAGTCCCTTTGTGAATTGGATTGCCGTGTTCCCAAGATGAAGTTGCTCGACTTTCAATCTCACAATTATCGGTTAAAGATTTCATAACAAATTCTGCCATAGGACTTCGGCAAATATTACCAAGGCAAACAAAAACAACCTTTTTCATCATTACTCCTCATTATCATAGAAAAACGGGAATGAAATCCACCCCGTTTTATTCTTCAATCGCGCTTTCACCATCAACAACCGCACCTTCAGGTGTGACAGCTTCTTTAACTGGCAAAACTGTTCTAATTGCACCTAATTCGAAAGTCAAGTATACTCCGTCTACATCAAGTACAATCGTTTTGTTTTCAGTATCAACTTCGTCGACTGTACCGTAGAGACCACCGATAGTGATTACTTCGTAGCCTTTTTGAAGTTTGTTGAGGCTCTCCATACGTTTTTCAGCTTGTTTCTTTTGAGAACGTTGCATGAAGAACATCAAGCCAAACATCAAAACAAGCATAATCAAGAATGTTAAATTCCCACCCATTATTTTTTCTCCTTTGTAATTCAGATAAAACTACTATATCAAATTTCACTTGTTTTTACAAGATTGCACCTTGATTTTAGGTCAATAAAAAACCAAAGCAAACGCCCTGATTTTTCTTATTTCAAATTGTTTACAAGTTCTACTAAGTTTTCAACTGTAAAGCCATATTCTGCCAATACTTTTGGTGCTGGGGCAGATGCTCCAAAGGTATCAATACCGAGAACTGCTCCATCAAGCCCAACATATTTATACCAGTTTTGGCTAGCACCCATCTCAATTGCTACGCGACGACGAACTGCATTTGGTAGGATTTCTTCTTTATAAGCTGCATCTTGAACATCAAAAACATCCGTTGAAGGCATACTTACCACGCGCACCTTACCACCTTGACTTGCCAATTCTTTAGCAGCTGAAACAGCTAGGTTCACTTCTGAACCTGTTGCAATCAAAATCGTGTCAAAGTCTGCTGCATTTTCATAGACAACATAAGCACCTTTCGCAACCTTATTAAAGTCAGTTCCTTCCTCAACAGTCAAGTTTTGACGAGTCAAGACAAGAGCAGTTGGTGTTTTCTCACTCTTCACTGCAAGGTACCAAGCTGCTTGAGTTTCACGCGCATCTGCTGGACGGAAAACGTTGAGATTTGGAATCGCACGAAGTCCTGCCAAGTGCTCAATTGGTTCATGAGTTGGTCCATCTTCACCAACTGCGATTGAATCGTGAGTAAAGACATAGGTCACAGGAAGACCTTGTAGAGCTGACAAACGAACTGCTGCTTTAAGGTAGTCTGAGAATACGAAGAAAGTTCCACCGTAAACTCGAAGTCCACCGTGAAGAGTCATCCCGTTCAAAACAGTTCCCATTGCAAATTCACGAACACCAAATTGGATATTACGGTTCAAACGATTTGCATCGTCCTGAAGTCCGTCAGTTTTGATGTAAGTCATATTTGAATGAGCAAGGTCAGCTGATCCACCAAGGAAGGTTGGCAATTTAGCAGCCACTACATTTAAAGCATCTTGGCTTGAGTTACGAGTTGCTTGAGAGAAGCCATTTTCTAAAGCTGGGAAGTCTTCTGGAGTCAATTCAACTGGATCGCGTCCGTCGATGATTGCTTCCACTTCTGCAGCAAGCTCTGGGTAAGCTCCTTTATAATCTGCAACTAGTTTTGTCCATGCTTCATATGCTGATGCACCTCGGTCCGCAACATTTTCTTTGAAATCAGCATAAACTTCTGCTGGGATTTCAAATGGTTCGTAGTCCCAACCAAGGGCTTGACGAGTTGCAGCAGTTTCGTCTGCACCAAGAGGAGCACCGTGTACGGCATTAGTTCCTTGTTTGTTTGGCGAACCATAACCAATAACAGTTTTCACTTCAATCAAAGATGGTTTTCCTGAAGCCTTAGCTTCTTCAATAGCTGCTTGAATAGCTTCTAAGTCTGTCCCATCTTCTACCAAGGCTGTATGCCAACCGTAGGCATTATAACGATCGCGAACACTCTCTGTGAATGAATCTTTTGTCTCACCGTCCAAGTTGATATCATTTGAATCATAGAGAACAACCAATTTGTCAAGTTTCTGCAAACCTGCATAAGAAGCAGCTTCACTTGATACACCTTCCATCAAGTCACCATCTCCACAGATAACATATGTGTAGTGATCAAAGATGTTATAACCTTCGCGGTTATACTTGGCTGCAAGGAAACGTTCTGCTTGTGCAAAACCTGTCGCAGTCGCAATCCCTTGTCCTAGAGGACCTGTTGTTGCATCAACCCCTGCTGTATGACCAAATTCTGGGTGACCTGGAGTTTTAGAACCCCATTGACGGAAGCTCTTTACTTCATCCATGCTCACATCTTCAAATCCAGAAAGGTGAAGAAGGGCATAGAGAAGCATTGACCCGTGACCCGCTGAAAGAATAAAACGGTCGCGGTTAATCCAGTTTGGTTGAGCTGGATTGATACGAAGTTCTTTAGTGAATAGGCTGTATGCCATCGGTGCAGCTCCCATAACCACCCCTGGGTGACCTGAGTTCGCTTTATTGATAGCGTCAATACCCAAGAAACGAATAGCATTAACAGATAGATTTGACATAGAATTTCCTTTCTATTTAAGGTGATAAGTTTATCACATATCCTATTCTACTATTATATGAAAAAACAGATAGAATAGCAATAAAACAATTTACTATAAAATGACTCAGCCGATTATACTAATCTCTAGTCACTTGATAGTAAGGTGATAGTTTTTCAAAACCTCTATCAAGTTTTTCTAGAACTTTATCTATAGTATCTTCATCAGCTACTGGAATATCAACTTTTACTAAAACCTTACGAATCTCCTGATTGGATAATTGTTGTCTTAAAAGTTGTCTATTCTCCTCAGTAGCTTGTACTCTATAGCTTTCATCGTTTTTCTGAACCCAATAATAGATTCCATCAACCACCGGGATATCCAATATTTTAGCTTGTTTTGACAAGGTAGTCTCATCTTTCTTTCTCTCTACAAAGCTGACTTCTATAGAGATTCCCCAATTATTCTGATTTCCATACAAACGAAGAGCCATCATTGGCTCTGTCACTTTCCCCTCACGCTGTAGATAAACCCAAAAATGTGGTCGCAAGCGCTGCGCTTGGTTCATCCACTGGCTAGTCTGTTGGAGTTGCCATTCTGGATGGCTTGCTTGAAAAGCTTTAGCCAGTTCTGTAAAAGCCTTTCTAGCTTCCTGTCCCTTACTCCTCAAATATAGCATTTTCTCAGCATCTTGTCCTGCCTTCTCTGGTTTTTGATACTGTAAGCCAGAGTATGCAAGGTAGTCTCTCATTGTATTCAACATAGGATTAACCTCCCTTAGCTAGCAAAAAATCAGGGAAGCCCTGATTTTCTATTTTATTCTGTATCAACAACAACGTAACGATTTGGCTCATCACCTTCTGAATAACTAGTGACACCTTCCATACGTGAGATGATACGATGGATAATTTTACGTTCGCTACTAGACATTGGATCAGTCACCTGGCTTCGCCCCTCTTCTAGGACACGTGTAGCTAACTTCTGTGCATAGCTTTGCAAGACTTCTGCACGGTGCTCTACATAGTCATTAACATTGATGGTAATATAGAAGGTTCTTGAATAGCGGTTATAAAGATAATTTTGCGCTAAGAGCTGAAGAGATTTCAAGACCTTACCATGGTAACCGATAATACGACCCGGTTCATTGGTATCAATTTGCATATTGATAGAACGGCGATTTGAGGTACTTGAAATTGCTCCCTCAACATCCATATCATCAATAATACCTTGAACATAATTGGTTACTTCTTCGACCACCTGGTCAATATCATAGGTCGGTTCAATCTTCAAACCTAGATTTTCTAAATCATCATTCTGCTCGACTTCTTCCTGCTCTTTAGATTCTTCTGGCAGTAAATCTTTTAGAATGGCAATATGACCAGTCTCCTCTAAAATTGTACTAGCTTCTTTCTCATTTTTAAGAATTTCGGCCTTAACTTCTTCAGAGATCCCTTGTCCTTCTTCCTCGATTTTCTTAATTGCTTCAACAACATGGCCTAAGTCTACTGTTGCTTCACTAACAGTCTTAACGGGTTCGTTCTTAGCATTAACTTCCTTTGGAACTCCCTTCACTGCTTGCTGATTTGCCTTCACAACAGTTGTCTCACTAATTGCTTCGATATCAACTTGCGCTGGTTTCTTCCCAAAAAGGCCAAAGAAACCTTTTTTCTCCCTTGAGACAACCTTGATATGCGCCTTCATTCTAGGAATCCCCAATTCCTTCAATCCCGTTTGGATCGCTTCCTCAACAGTTGAACCTGTAAATAATACCATTACAAGATTCCTCCTTACTTTTTCTTTTTCTGTGCTTTCTTGAGAGCTTTTCTCTTCTTGATTTCTAAATCCTTCTTAGCCTGTACTCCTGCCTCACGCTCTGCAATAATCTTAAATGGATTGTTGAGCAGATAGGTTTGGAGCACCTGATAAGCATTGGATACCGCCCAGTATAAGGCAACCCCACTTGGTGAATACATGGCAAAGAAGAAAATCATGACTGGCATTGCATACATCATTCCTGTCATAGCACCATTTTTCTCAACCATGGCCTTATTGGATAACCAGGTGCTAAGGAAAGTAAAGATAGCTGCCAGAATAGGCAAAACAAAAGTCGTATCAACACCACCAAGGTTAATCCATAAGAAATGACCCGTTTTTAGAAATTCTACCCTACTCAAAGCTTGGAACAAGGCCAACAAGACTGGCATTTGGATTAAGATTGGCCAAAGAGAAGCTGACTGCTTCACACCATGTTGCTTGAACAACTGACGCATTTCTTGATCCAGCTTGGTACGGCTCTCCATATCCCGTCCCGGATAACGTTCTCGCAACTCCTTAACAAGTGGTTGTACTTCTTGCATCTTTCTAGATGCCACCATTTGTATCTGAAAGACTGGTAAAAGAATGGTTCTGATTAAAAGGGTAAATAAAATAATCCCCAGACCAATACTTGTATCAAATGATAAAAAGCGAATAGTTTCAGCAAAAAAATAAACAAATTTACTCCAAAAATCTGTTGATTCAGCTGTAATCTCACTCGTCGTACCACTAGCCGTGCAGGCGCTCATCACAAATAAAGCAAGCACCATTAAGCTAGTCAACTGTAATTTCTTTTTCACTCCCATTTCCTTCCTGGTAAATCTTTGATAACTTTAATACGTGAAGTAGATTTTTTTCCATTTCCGCGTAGTCCAAGATTTCAACACCTTTTCGAGCAATCACAACAAAATCTACGTTTTCAACCAGCTGATTTTTATGTTCAATCAGAATATGTCGAATTCTTCTTTTGATCTGATTTCTCATGACAGCGTTTCCCAATTTTTTGCTGACAGACAGACCAACTCGAAAATGCTGTTCATTATTTTCTAATCGATAAATAACAAATTTACGATTAGCAAAACTCTCCCCTTTTTTAAATATTGCACTAAAATCTTTCTCTTTTTTTACACGAAAGCGTTTTTTCAAAATTCAACTCCATCTATTAAAACTACTACTATTATACCATAATTTTTCAAAAAGCCAATCATAGCAAGGTTTTAGCCCATTTTACAGAATGAAAAAACTAGTTTTATCCTTTAAATCATCTTATTTTTGAACAAATTTACAAATTTGAACATGCTACTTTCTCTTGAGATAAAACAAAAGTCACCCTTTGGAGTGACTTTTGTAGGAGATTATTATGAAAAAGTTAGGATTTTAATTAAATAAAGTTAGGAGGTCTTTATTTAATAATAGTAGTATACAGGTCTATCCTTAAATTCAACTTAAACAGATTCCACTTCTTTTTAATTTTTAAAACTATGGATTGGAGCCGGGATTTGTCCTCCACGTGCAATAAAATCAACAGATGATGCACCGTTGACCTTCATGACTGGAGCTGTTCCTAAAAGGCCACCAAATTCAATCATATCGCCTTCTTTTCCTTTTGGAATAATACGTACAGCAGTTGTTTTCATATTGATGACTCCGATAGCAGCTTCATCCGCAATCATTGCCGCAATCGTTTCTGCAGGTGTATCCTCAGGAATGGCAATCATATCCAAACCAACTGAACAGATAGCTGTCATAGCTTCTAATTTTTCCAAATTAAGGGAGCCGTTTTGCACTGCAGCAATCATCCCCTCGTCCTCAGAAACTGGGATAAAAGCACCTGACAAACCACCAACTTGGTTGCAAGCCATAACTCCGCCCTTTTTAACTTGATCGTTCAAGAGAGCCAATGCAGCAGTCGTTCCATGAGTCCCAACTGTCTCTAGCCCCATTTCTTCAAGAACACGAGCTACAGAATCACCCACTGCTGGAGTTGGAGCTAAACTCAAATCGACAATCCCAAAATCAACTCCGAGGCGCTCACTAGCCATTTGACCAACCAATTGACCAATACGGGTAATCTTGAAAGCTGTTTTTTTAACAGTTTCAGCAACAACATCAAAGCTCTGACCTCGAACTTTTTCCAAGGCACGTTTGACAACACCCGGTCCTGAAACACCTACATTGATGATGACATCTGCTTCACCTACACCATGAAAAGCGCCTGCCATAAAAGGATTGTCCTCTACCGCGTTGGCAAATACAACCAATTTAGCCGCCCCCATATCAGATAAAGAAGCTGTTTCCTTAATAATGCGCCCCATATCCGCTACTGCAGTCATATTGATGCCCGATTTGGTAGAACCGATATTTACTGATGAACAAACCTTATCCGTTTCTGCCAATGCACGAGGAATGGAGTTGATAAGGATTTCATCACCTTTTTGATAACCCTTTTGTACCAAGGCTGAAAAACCACCAATGAAGTCAACACCAATTTCTTTCGCAGCTTCATCCAGTGCTTTAGCTAAGACTACATAATCCGTCGCATCGGTAGCAGCACCAATCAAGGAAATTGGAGTAACTGATACCCGTTTATTTACGATGGGAATTCCCAGCTCAGCCGCAATTTCATCCCCAACAGCCACTAAATTAGCTGCTTTTGTAGTAATCTTTTCATATATTTTATCCGCAGCACGATTGATATCTGGATCGATACAGTCCAAAAGGGAAATCCCCATGGTAATGGTTCTAATGTCAAAGTTTTGCTCCTCAATCATAGCGATTGTTTCGGTAACTTGTCTAATATCCATAAATACCTCCTAGATATTGTACATAGCATCAAAAATAGCCGCACTTTGAATATTGATTTTGACATTCAAAGTCTGACCAAAAACCTCAAATTCGTTTCTAAGATGAGTAAAATCTTGTTTTTCATCACTAGATACCACAGCCATCATTGTAAAGAATTCATCCAAGACTGTTTGTGAGATATCATCAATATTTAAGCCTAATTCAGCAATTTTTGTCGCAACACCTGCAACAATTCCAGATTTATCTTTACCAACAACAGTAATAATAGCTTTCATGATTAAACTCCGTTTCTAACACAGAACAATATCCATTTCGGACAAAAATAAAATGAAAAAGGGAGATAGAGTAACTAAATCACTTAATAGTGAACAATTATCCAAGTTGAAATCCTAAAAAATCTCTTAGTTGATCTTGTACCAGACTAGTATTTTTTTACCAAGTCGCTAGTTTAGAACTTGAAACTGATAGTCTATTGGCTCATAACCTCTTTATAGAATATTTTTGAAAAAATGAACATTGTTGATCTTTTTCCATAGTATAGCATATTTCTTAATAAAATACTCAAAAACGCCTGCTTACGAAATTGTTCTTTAGTAAAAAACAATTTCGTAAACAAGCGTCTACCTTATCATCTTATGATGAGTGTTCCCGCTAGGACATAAGTCCTAGCGGTAGACCAGAGCTAGACTAAGAGCACAAGACCCCATCATCATAACACTCAACAAAATTGATGATTTTATACTAATTCGATGATCGCCATTGGCGCTGCATCACCACGACGTGGTTCAGTTTTAAGGATACGAGTGTATCCACCGTTACGCTCAGCATAACGAGGTGCGATTTCTGAGAACAATTTTTGAAGTGCTGTAGTAGAAGTGTACTTATCAGTTGCTTCATCATAGTTTTCAGATGCGATTTCATTACGTACGAAAGCAGCTGCTTGACGACGTGCATGCAAATCACCACGTTTACCTAGAGTAATCATTTTTTCAACAGTTTTACGGATTTCTTTAGCACGAGCTTCAGTTGTCACGATTGATTCGTTGATCAAAAGGTCAGTTGTCAAATCGCGAAGCATTGCTTTACGTTGTGAGCTAGTGCGTCCTAGTTTACGGTAAGCCATTTATTCCTCCTTTATTTATCTTTTAATCCAAGACCCAAATCAATGAGTTTGACTTTCACTTCTTCCAAACTCTTGCGTCCAAGATTTCTTACTTTCATCATCTCTGCTTCAGATTTTTCTGTCAAATCATGCACAGTGTTGATACCGGCACGTTTCAAACAGTTGTATGAACGCACAGACAAGTCAAGTTCCTCAATCGTACGTTCCAAGATACGGTCGTCCGATTCAGTATCAGCTTCTTTCATCACTTCTGCTGACTTAGCAATCTCTGTAAGATTTGTAAACAAATCAAGGTGCTCAGTCAAGATACGCGCTGAAAGCCCTAAAGCATCTTCTGGAATAATTGTTCCATTAGTCAAGATTTCAAGGGTTAATTTGTCGAAACCATCATTGCTACCTACACGAGCAGGTTCAACTTGATAGTTGACTTTTGTAACTGGTGTATAAATAGAATCTACAGCAAGTGTTCCAACTGGTGCATTATCTTTTTTATTTTCATCAGCAGGTACATATCCACGACCACTGTTAACAGTCATTGTCGCTTTTAGAGAAGAACCTTCACCGATTGTAAAGAGATAATGATCTGGATTTACAATTTCAATGTCGCTATCTGTCAAGATATCTCCAGCTGTAATTTCAGCAGGACCTTGCACATCTAGTTCAATGATCTTTTCGTCTTTAACGTAAGATTTTACTGCAATACCTTTGATGTTCAGAATGATTTGCATCACGTCTTCGCGAACACCCGGAACTGTATCAAATTCATGCAATACACCTTCGATATTGATAGATGTTACAGCAGCCCCTGGAAGAGAAGCTAGAAGTACACGACGAAGAGAGTTACCAAGTGTTGTACCGTAACCACGTTCAAGCGGTTCGATTACAAACTTGCCATAATCTTTATTTTCATCAATTTTTGTTATATTTGGTTTTTCAAACTCGATCATTTAGTTACTCCCTCTTAAACGAAAAGCAGTGTAAGGTTATGATTATACACGGCGACGTTTTGGAGGACGAGCACCATTGTGTGGCACTGGAGTCACATCACGAATTGCTGTTACTTCAAGACCAGCGGCAGCAAGAGCACGAATAGCTGACTCACGACCAGAACCTGGACCCTTAACAGTAACTTCAACTGACTTAAGACCGTGTTCTTGTGCAGATTTAGCAGCAGCTTCAGAAGCCATTTGAGCAGCAAATGGTGTAGATTTACGAGAACCTTTAAAACCAAGAGCACCAGCTGATGACCAAGCAATTGCATTACCATGCACATCAGTAATCATAACAATAGTGTTATTAAATGTAGCGTGAATATGAGCAATACCAGATTCGATATTCTTTTTCACACGACGTTTACGTGTTGGTTTAGCCAAGACTTTTACCTCCTATATTATTTTTTCTTACCAGCAATCGCAACAGCTTTACCTTTACGAGTGCGAGCGTTGTTTTTAGTGTTTTGTCCACGGACAGGAAGTCCACGACGGTGACGGATACCACGGTATGAACCGATTTCCATCAAACGTTTGATGTTCAAGTTTACTTCACGACGAAGGTCACCTTCAACTTTGATTGCATCCACTTCACGACGGATAGCATCTTCTTGATCTGGTGTAAGATCGCGAACACGTACATCTTCTGAAATTCCAGCAGCTGCCAAGATTTTCTTAGATGTTGGAAGTCCGATACCGTATACATAAGTCAATGAAATTACTACGCGTTTGTCATTTGGAATGTCAACTCCAGCAATACGAGCCATGTTTTCTCCTTTCTATCTTATCCTTGACGTTGTTTGTGTTTTGGATTTGCTGGGCAAATTACCATAACACGACCATTACGACGAATAACTTTACAGTATTCGCAAATTGGTTTGACCGATGGTCTTACTTTCATTTCTTATCCCTCCAAGTTTTTCGATTATTTAAAGCGGTAAGTGATACGTCCACGTGTCAAGTCATATGGACTCATTTCGACAGTAACACGATCTCCCGCTAAAATACGAATATAGTTTTTACGAATTTTACCAGAAACTGTTGCTAAAATCTGATGTCCATTTTCAAGTTCAACCGTAAACATTGCATTCGGCATAGTATCAACTACTTTACCTTCAACTTCAATCACATCGTCTTTTGCCACGCAAAAGTACCTCCATAAATTTCGATTTGATGCCTCTAGGCACAGAGACAACAATTATAAGTCAGACTAATTCAGTATAACATTTGTAGAAACATTTTGCAAGCATGAAAAACGCTTTTATTTCAAATTTGTCAATACTTTTTCGATATCTGCAAATACATCATTGATATCTTGATTACCTTCGATATCATGTACCAAACCTTTAGCGCGATAGTGGGCAATAATCGGTTCACCTTGGGCAATATTGACATCCAAACGACGTTTTACTGTTTCAGGTTTGTCATCTTCACGTTGGTAATAGTCTTCTTCTTTGTAGTCAACTGGTGGGTTGAAAACTTTGTGGAAAGTTTCGCCAGTTTCACGATGAATGATACGACCACTCAAACGTTCGAGTAGACATGATGGATCTACTTCAATATTGATTACACCCTCAAGTTCAAGACCAAGCTCTACCAAAATTTGATCCAAAGCGTGTGCTTGTTCAATGGTACGAGGGAAACCGTCTAAGAGGAATCCTTTATCCTTAATGTCATCTTGAGCCAAACGTTCTTTAACGATACCGTTTGTAACTTCATCTGGAACCAACTCGCCTTGGTCGATATAAGACTTAGCTAAGACACCCATTTCAGTTTGGTTAGCCATTGCCGCACGGAACATATCACCTGTTGAGATATGAGCAACATGGAATTGTTCAACAATTTTTGCTGCTTGTGTACCCTTACCTGCACCAGGTAAGCCCATAATCAAAAGATTCATGATTCAAACTCCTTTTTTATTTTTAAATAGAAGCAAAAATTCATTTCAACTCCTATTTAAAAACAAAATAGAAGAGAGGAGATAAAAATCTGACAAGGTCTTTGATTTTTAAACTCCACTCTCTGAGCAATAGTGAATTTTCTTTTCTATTACAATTATTCTGTTGTATTCATGAAACCAACATACTTACGTTTCAATAAATAACCTTCCAATTGTTTAATTCCTTCAATACCTGTTGAGATAATGATCAAAAGACTTGTTCCCCCAAAAGCAACGACTTCTGAAAGACCGAATAAATCCTTAGCTACAATAGGTAAAATAGAAATAACACCTAAGAAGAGGGAACCGACTGTTGCGAGACGACGAAGAAGTTTTGACATATACTCTTCTGTCCCTTTACCAGGACGGACACCGTGGATATAAGCACCGCTCTTTTGCAAATTTTCTGCTGCCTTCTCTGGATTAATCTGTACAAATGTATAGAAGAATGTAAAGAGGATAATCAACAGAGCGTACAAAGCGATACCTGTAGGAGCTGTTGTAGATAGTAACTCCTGAGCACTACGTACCCAGGCCCAATCAAGACCAGATGCACTTACAAATTGTAAAATTGCCGCTGGTGCTGCTGTAATTGAGCTAGCAAAGATAACTGGAATAACTCCAGCAGGGTTAATCTTCAATGGAAGATAGGAACTTGACGGTGCTCCTTGTGCTACCTTAGTATACTGAATTGGTATCTTATATTCAGCTTGTTGAACATAAGTTGTAAAGTAAACAATCAATAAGACTGCTACGATTAAGATAGCAACAAAAATGAGGGATGAAGTCAAGCGGTCGCTTGGTACGTTGACAAAATAATCAACATAGATACCCTTAATCATATCAGGAATTGAAGCAACAATCCCCGCAAAGATAATCATGGAAACACCATTCCCATAACCCTTATCAGTAATTTGCTCTCCCAACCAAGTTACAATCATACTACCCGCTGTTAGGATTGCTCCAATCACAAGGAAAACTTGTGGTGTTAGAGGAACAGTCAACAGTTTGGCTCCAGATAAAGCATTAAAACCAGCTGTAATTCCGATAGATTGCACGAATGCAAGAACAAGGGCAATATATCGAGTTGCCTGGTTCAACTTTCTACGACCAACTTCCCCTTGTTTGCCCCACTCTACAAACTTTGGTAATAAATCCATTTGTAAGAGTTGGACAACGATAGAAGCAGTAATGTATGGACTAACACCAAGTGCAAAAACTGAAAAGTTTTTCATGGCATTACCAGACACCAAACTTAACATATTTAGAAAAGATAGACCACTCAAAGCATTCAAGCTATTGGCATTCACCCATGGAACTGTAATACTAGTCCCGATACGGAAGACCAAAACGATAAAAATTGTAAAAAGAATTTTTGATCGAACTTGCTTGACCTTGAGAGCTTCTCTCAATAATTTAAAAAACATAGGTCACCTCTCTTAGATGACTTCTACTGAACCACCTTTAGCAGTGATAGCTTCTTCAGCTGATTTAGAGAATTTAGCTGCTTTCACAGATAATTTCTTAGTCAACTCACCGTTACCAAGGATTTTGATACCTGATTTTTCAGCTTTAACAATTCCTGCTTCGATAAGAACAACTGGAGTTACTTCTGCACCATCTTCAAAGACGTTCAATTGGTCAAGGTTAACAATTGCGTATTCTTTAGCGTTGATGTTAGTAAATCCACGTTTTGGAAGACGACGGAACAATGGAGTTTGTCCACCCTCAAATCCAAGGCGAACTCCGCCACCGCTACGAGCTTTTTGACCTTTTTGACCACGTCCAGATGTTTTACCGTTACCTGATGAAGTACCACGACCAACACGGTTACGAGTTTTACGAGAACCTTCTGCAGGTTTCAATTCATGAAGTTTCATTATATATTTTCTCCTCTTTTGTAAAATGCTAGCGCCGATAAGAGAAAAAAGGTTGTCTCTCCTATCAACTCGCCTATACCTTTGTCATCAAAGATGACTATATCTAGTTTTAGGGGATGGTATACTGCACATCCCCTAAAATTTCATTAGTTTACTTCTTCAACTGTTACCAAGTGAGATACTGCAGTGATCATACCACGTACTGCTGGGTTATCTTCTTTAATAACAGAGCTGTTCAATTTGCCAAGTCCAAGTGCTACAACAGTTTTACGTTGTGATGGAATGCGTCCGATTGGAGACTTAGTCAAAGTAATTTTAATTTGAGCCATTTTATCCCCTTTCTTATGCCAAATCAGAAACTGAAATACCACGAAGGGCAGCAACTTCTTCAGCGCGTTTCAATTGTTTCAAACCTTCAACAGTTGCGCGAACAATGTTGATTGGAGTATTTGAGCCAAGAGATTTAGATGTAACATCAGCTACACCTGCCAACTCGATAACGGCACGAACAGCACCACCAGCGGCAACTCCAGAACCTTCTACAGCTGGTTTCAACAATACTTTAGCTCCACCGAATTCTGAAATAACTTCGTGTGGGATTGTTGTTCCAACCATAGGAACTTCGATCAAGTTTTTCTTAGCATCTTCTACTGCTTTGCGGATTGCTTCTGGAACTTCTTGAGCTTTACCAGTACCAAATCCTACGCGACCGTTGTGGTCACCAACGACTACAAGAGCTGCAAAACGAAGACGACGTCCACCTTTAACAACTTTAGTAACACGGTTAACAGCAACTACGCGTTCTTCTAATTCAACTGCATTGTCTTTAAATGCCATTTTCTAGTGTCCTCCTATTAGAATTTCAATCCGTTTTCACGAGCTGCATCAGCCAAAGCTTTCACACGTCCGTGATATAGATATCCACCGCGGTCGAACACCACTTCTGAAATACCTTTAGCGTTTGCACGTTCTGCAACGAGTTTACCGACAGCAACGGCTTGTTCAGTTTTTGTTCCTTTTGAAACTTCTTTGTCAAGAGTTGAAGCACTTGCGAGCGTTACACCCGCTACGTCATCAATAACTTGAGCGTAGATGCCTGTATTAGAACGGAATACGTTCAAACGTGGGCGATCAGCAGTTCCAGAGAGTTTTCCGCGAACGCGACGGTGGCGTTTTTGGCGGAGTTTGTTTTTATCTGGTTTAGAAATCACAGTTTTCACCTCTTTAGTTTTAAATCGTGTGCTATGCACAAAGTTGGAAAATATGCTGGTGGTTGAAGATCAACCACTCAACATTATTTACCTGTTTTACCTTCTTTAAGACGAACGTATTCGCCAACGTAACGGATACCTTTACCTTTATAAGGTTCTGGTGAGCGAAGGCTACGTACGTAAGCAGCTGTTTGACCAACTACTTCTTTTGAAATTCCGCTGATAACAATGTTTGTTGGGTTTGGAAGTTCAAAAGTAATTCCTTCTGGAGCTTCAACTTCGTCTGGATGAGATTTACCAACAGCCAAGACAAGTTTGTTTCCTTGAAGTTGTGCACGGTAACCAACCCCACGCATTTCAAGTTGTTTCTTGAATCCTTCTGATACTCCAACAACCATATTGTTCAAAAGGGCACGAGTAGTTCCGTGGATAGTTTTCATTTCTTTTGAATCGTTTGGACGGTGAAGAGTTACTTCAGTTCCTTCCACACGGATTTCAATATCTTTTGAGAACTCACGAGTAAGTTCTCCTTTAGGTCCTTTTACAGTTACAACGTTGTCATTGTTAGTGATTTCAACACCAGCAGGCAACACGATAACTTTATTACCAATACGTGACATGTTTTTATTCTCCTGTTAAATTGTCAGGCCATGACGGCCAGTTTTCACGGGGAACTAAGATACAGAGGGCGTTATAAAGTCAAAGTGAAAATAGAAAACTTGAAGAAGAAACTGAAGTTTCTAGGAAAGTTTATCTTTTTCACACAGACTTTAGCCCATGTTCAATTAGTTCATTAATTAAACCAGATACCAAATTCGTTCATTAGCTGAACTGAACACGCTCTAAGAACTGTGCAAAATAGATAAGTTGGCTTGTTTGTAAACAAACTGCTCCAACTTCCTAATTTTGCTTTGTTCTTTACGAGCTTTGTATCTTGATTTTACCAAACGTAAGCGATAACCTCACCACCAACGTTCTTTTGGCGTGCTTCTTTATCAGTAAGCAAACCTTCAGAAGTTGAAAGGATAGCAATTCCAAGTCCGTTAAGTACTTTTGGAAGGTCTTCACGTTTTTTGTAGACACGAAGTCCTGGTTTAGAAACACGTTTCAAGTTTGTGATAACTTTTTCACCGTTTGGTCCGTATTTAAGGAATACACGGATGATTCCTTGTTTGTCATCTTCGATGATTTCTACGTTCTTAACAAAACCTTCGCGTTTAAGGATTTCTGCAATCCCTTTTTTGATGTTTGATGCAGGTACTTCAAGTACTTCGTGTTTTGCTTGGTTAGCGTTACGAATACGAGTTAGGAAGTCTGCGATTGGGTCAGTCATAACCATTTTATTTTCTCCTCTTACTAGTAGTTTGCAAGTTGCACTTGCTAGTTAATGATTGAGCTGGGCTCAGATTGTATTGACACATTCAAACAAGATAATCTCATTTGAACACGAGCTACAACCTGGGCAAAAAAGATAGATTTGTCTTGGAGCATCGCTCCTGCACCAAATCTCCTATTTTTGCTGGGGTTGTTACGCTCTTTGTATCATGATATTACCAAGATGCTTTTGTTACACCAGGGATTTGTCCTTTATATGCCAATTCACGGAAGCAAACACGGCAAAGTTTAAACTTGCGGTAAACTGAGTGTGGACGTCCACAACGTTCACAGCGAGTGTATGCTTGAGTAGAGAACTTCGCTGGGCGTTTGTTCTTAGCAATCATAGATTTTTTAGCCATTAGTTATACCTCCTATATTATTTTGCAAAAGGCATTCCAAGGCCTGTAAGCAATGCACGTGACTCTTCGTCAGTGTTAGCAGTTGTTACGATAACGATGTCAAGACCACGAGTTTTGTCAACGTCATCAAAGTTGATTTCTGGGAAAATCAATTGTTCTTTCACACCAAGAGTGTAGTTTCCGCGTCCATCAAATGATTTTGTTGGAACACCGTGGAAGTCACGCACACGTGGAAGTGAAACTGAAACCAATTTATCCAAGAATTCGTACATACGTTCACCACGAAGGGTAACTTTTGCACCGATCGCTACACCTTCACGAAGACGGAAGCCGGCGATTGATTTTTTAGCTTTAGTGATAAGTGGTTTTTGACCTGAGATAAGCGCCAATTCTTCAGCAGCTTTTTCAAGACTTTTAGCGTTTGATACAGCTTCACCAACACCCATGTTCAAAACGATCTTATCTACTTTAGGCACAGCCATCACTGATGAGTAGTTGAATTGTTCTGTCAAAGCAGGAACTACTTCATTAAGATATTTTTCTTTTAAACGATTTGCCATTATACTTCTCCTTTCCTTCGTGATTAATCAAGCACTTCGCCTGATTTTTTGTTGTAGCGAACTTTTTTACCGTCTACAAATTTGTAACCAACACGACCAGCTACACCATTTTTGTCCAAAACTTGAACGTTTGATACGTGGATAGCTGCTTCTTTCTCGATGATACCACCTTGAGGAAGCTCGTTAGTTGGACGTTGGTGTTTCTTAACGATGTTAACACCTTCAACGATAACTTTGTTTACTTTTGGAAGGGCAGTAAGGACAACAGCTTCTGTTCCCTTATCTTTACCAGCGATTACGCGAACTTTGTCGCCTTTTTTTACAAACATTTTTTTCTCCTTTTATTCTTACGCCCAATGGGCACCCTGGCTATGTCAGGGGACTGTGTTTGTTTGTTTTTGCTCTGTGAAAATTAAAGCAAACCTTCGTCAGTTTCAACTCACCTAACTTAAGTTATGCTTTCGTCTTACTTCCTAGACTTGTTTTAATTTTCTTTGAGCAATCAATTAAAGTACTTCTGGAGCAAGTGACACGATCTTCATGAAGCCACCTTCACGCAATTCACGTGCAACTGGGCCAAAGATACGTGTTCCGCGAGGAGTTTTATCTTCACGGATGATAACTGCTGCATTTTCGTCAAATTTGATGTATGAACCATCAGCACGACGAGCACCTGATTTAGTACGAACGATAACTGCTTTAACAACGTCACCTTTTTTAACCGCACCACCAGGAGTAGCTTGTTTTACAGATGCCACAATAACATCACCGATGTTCGCAAATTTACGTTTAGAACCACCAAGAACTTTGATAGTCAAGATTTCGCGTGCACCGCTGTTGTCTGCGACTTTCAAACGAGTTTCTGTTTGAATCATTTCAGTTTTCTCCTTTCAGGTTTGATTAGATGATAACCGCTTCTTCAACGACTTCTACAAGACGGAAACGTTTTGTAGCTGAAAGCGGACGAGTTTCCATGATACGTACGATATCGCCTTCTTTGGCAACATTGTTTTCATCATGTGCTTTGTATTTTTTAGAGTAGTTAATACGTTTACCATAGACTGGGTGGTTACGTTTTGTTTCAACTACAACTGTGATTGTCTTGTCCATTTTGTCAGATACAACACGTCCAACAAGAACTTTACGATTATTGCGTTCCATTGAAATTTCTCCTTCCCTAGTCTATTATTTCGCTTCAGATTGAACTGTTTTGATACGAGCGATTTGTTTTTTAACTTCTTTCAAGCGAGCTGTTTGTTCTAATTGACCAGTAGCAGCTTGGAAACGAAGTTCAAACAATTCTTTTTTCAATTCGTTTTCGCGCTTCGCGAGTTCTTCTTGAGAAAGACCACGAAGTTCTTTAACAAATTCTTTTACTTCATTAAGTTTCATGCCTTCTCCTTATTCTGCTTCACGTTTTACGAATTTACATTTAACTGGCAATTTGTGGCTTGCAAGACGAAGCGCTTCGCGAGCGATCTCTTCAGATACACCTGCAACTTCAAACATTACTTTACCACGTTTAACTGGTGCTACCCAACCTTCAGGTGCCCCTTTACCAGATCCCATACGAACCCCGATAGCCTTAGCTGTGTATGATTTGTGTGGGAAGATTTTAATCCAAACTTTACCACCACGTTTCATGTAACGAGTCATGGCGATACGAGCAGCTTCGATTTGGCGATTAGTGATCCAATGGCTAGTTGTAGCTTGAAGACCGTATTCACCGAATGCTACTTCTTTTCCACCTTTAGCTTCACCGCGCATTTTACCACGGAATTCACGACGGTGTTTAACACGTTTAGGTACTAACATTGGTTATTTACCTCCTTTAGTGTTTTTACGAGCTGGAAGAACTTCACCACGGTAGATCCATACTTTAACACCAAGTTTACCATATGTAGTGTCTGCTTCTTCCCAAGCATAATCGATATCTGCACGAAGTGTGTGAAGTGGAACAGTTCCCTCAGAGTATCCTTCAGCACGGGCGATATCTGCACCGTTCAAACGACCTGATACTTGAGTTTTGATTCCTTTAGCTCCAGCACGCATTGCACGTTGGATTGCTTGTTTTTGTGCACGACGGAAAGCAACACGTTGCTCCAATTGACGAGCAATTCCTTCACCAACAAGGTGAGCATCCAAATCAGGTTGTTTGATTTCGATGATGTTGATGTGTACTTGTTTTCCAGTCAATTTGTTAAGTTTAGCACGAAGTGCATCAACGTTAGCACCACCTTTACCGATAACCATACCTGGTTTAGCAGTGTGAAGTGAAACGTTAACTTTGTTTACTGCGCGTTCGATTTCAATAGTTGAAACAGCTGCGTCAGCAAGTTCTTTTTGAACGAATTTACGGATTGCAAGATCTTCATGAAGGTAATCCGCGTATTCTTTTTCAGCATACCATTTGGCATCCCAATCACGGATGATGCCGACACGCATACCAATTGGATGTACTTTTTGACCCACGATTTTACCTCCTTATTTTTCTGCAACAGCTACAGTGATGTGAGCTGTACGTTTGTTGATTGGTGAAGCTGAACCTTTCGCACGTGGACGGAAACGTTTCATAGTTGGTCCTTCGTTTGCGAATGCTTCAGATACTACCAAGTTAGCTTTATCCAAACCAAAGTTGTTTTCAGCGTTAGCTACAGCTGAGTTCAAAACTTTCAAGATGATTTCAGCAGCTTTGTTTGGAGTGAATGTCAAAATTGCGATTGCATCGGCTACGCTTTTACCACGGATGTTGTCAAGAACAAGACGTGATTTACGAGGTGAAACACGTACTGTGCGAGCCATTGCTTTAGCTGAAGTAATTTCTGCCATTTATGTTCTCCTTATTTTCTACGTGTCTTCTTGTCGTCTGCGGCGTGACCTTTGTAAGTACGAGTTGGTGCGAATTCACCAAGCTTGTGACCTACCATGTCTTCTTGGATGTAAACAGGTACGTGTTTACGTCCATCATAAACTGCGATAGTGTAACCAATGAAACTTGGGAAGATCGTTGAACGACGTGACCAAGTTTTGATAACTTTTTTCTTTTCGTCGTTAGCTTGAGCTTCAACTTTTTTCATCAAATGCTCATCGACGAAAGGTCCTTTTTTAAGACTGCGTCCCATTTTTATATTTTCTCCTTTAAATTTTGTACCACAGCGGCTTGCGCTCACAAGGAGCGCTACCGAGCTGGCGGAATTTCTAGTTGCTTAAGCGACTAGTTTTAAATTATTTCTCGTTGCGACGACGAACGATAAGTTTGTCAGATTTCGCTTTCTTGTTACGAGTTTTAAGACCAAGAGCAGGTTTGCCCCATGGAGTAGATGGTGCTTTACGACCAACTGGTGCTTTACCTTCACCACCACCGTGTGGGTGGTCGTTAGGGTTCATTACAGAACCACGAACTGTTGGGCGGATACCTTTCCAACGGCTACGACCTGCTTTACCAAGGTTTACAAGTCCATGTTGTTCGTTTCCGACAACACCAACTGTAGCACGACAAGTTCCAAGAATCATACGAACTTCGCCTGATTGAAGACGAACAAGAACGTATTTACCTTCTTGTCCCAATACTTGAGCAGAAGCTCCAGCAGCACGAACCAATTCACCACCACGACCTGGTTTCAACTCAATGTTGTGAACCAAAGTACCAACTGGGATGTTAGCAAGTGGAAGAGCGTTACCTACTTTGATATCTGCTTCAGGACCTGAAACGATACGTTGACCAACTTCAAGACCTTTTGGAGCGATGATGTATGCTTTCACACCGTCAGTGTAGTGTACAAGAGCGATGTTTGCAGAACGGTTTGGATCGTACTCGATAGTTTTAACAACTGCTTCAACGTTATCTTTGTTACGTTTAAAGTCAACCAAACGGTAGAAACGTTTGTGTCCACCACCTTGGTGACGAACTGTGATACGACCGTTGTTGTTACGACCAGCCTTGTTCTTCAAAGCAACAAGCAAAGTTTTTTCAGGTGTGCTTGTTGTGATTTCAGCGAAATCCAAAGAAGTCATATTACGGCGACCGTTTGTTGTTGGTTTATAAACACGAATTCCCACGATATTTCCTCCTTAGATTATTCAGCTTCAGCAGCAAACAACTCGATTGCTTTTGAATCAGCTGTAAGAGTGATAATAGCTTTTTTAGTTTTGTTAGTAAAACCAGTGTAACGTCCAACACGTTTAGCTTTAGGTTTTACGTTGATTGTGTTAACATTTGCAACTTTAACACCTTCGAAAGCAGCTTCAACAGCTTGCTTGATCAAAAGTTTGTGAGCACGAGTGTCAACTTCAAATACATATTTTCCTGCTTCAAGTTGAGCCATTGAGCTTTCAGTGATAACAGGTTTTTTGATAACATCATACAAATTCATTATGCAAGAACCTCCTCGATTTTAGAGATAGCTGCTTGAGTAACAAGAAGTTTGTCACTATTTGCGATGTCAAGAACACTTGCAGTTGTAGCAGTCGCAACTTTCACGTTTGGAAGGTTACGAGCTGAAAGAGCTGCGAATTCGTTTCCTTCTTCAAGAATAACAAGGACTTTAGAATCGATGCTCAAAGCTGCAAGAACTTTTGCAAATTCAGCAGTTTTTGGAGCTGTAAATTCAAGAGAATCAACGGCTACAAATTTGTTTTCAGCAACTTTTTCTGAGTAAACAGATTTTAGTGCAAGGCGACGAACTTTTTGAGGAAGTTTGTACGCATAGCTACGTGGAGTTGGTCCGAAGACGATTCCACCACCACGCCATTGTGGAGAGCGGATAGAACCTTGACGAGCACGTCCAGTTCCTTTTTGACGCCATGGTTTGCGTCCACCACCTGAAACGGCTGAACGGTTTTTAACAGCGTGAGTTCCTTGACGAAGGCTAGCACGTTGGCTGATGATGACATCAAACACAACAGATTGGTTTGGTTCGATACCAAAGATTGCATCGTTAAGAACAACTTCGCCCGCTTGTTTACCAGTTTGGTCGAATAATGTTACATTTGCCATTTTGACTGTATTCCCCTTTCCTTATTATTTACCAGCTTTAACTGCTGATTTGATAGTGATAAGAGATTTCTTAGCACCTGGTACGTTACCTTTGATAAGGATAACGTTCTTTTCTGGAACAACTTGTACAACTTCAAGGTTTTGAATTGTTACACGGTCACCACCCATACGTCCTGCAAGGTTTTTACCTTTGAATACGCGGTTAGGTGCAACAGGTCCCATAGAACCTGGACGACGGTGGTAACGAGAACCGTGAGCCATAGGTCCACGTGATTGTCCGTGGCGTTTGATAACACCTTGGAAACCTTTACCTTTAGAAGTACCAGTTACGTCAACAACATCTCCAGCTGCGAAAGTTTCAACTGTGATTTCAGCACCAACTTCCAAGCCTTCAACGTTTTTGAATTCACGAATGAAGCGCTTAGGAGCCGTGTTAGCTTTTGCTACATGTCCTTTAGCAGGTTTGTTGCTCAATACTTCGCGTTTGTCATCGAAACCAACTTGGATAGCGTTGTATCCGTCTGTTTCAACAGTTTTAACTTGAAGAACAACGTTTGGAGTTGCTTCAATAACTGTTACAGGGATCAATTCGCCAGCTTCAGTGAAGATTTGAGTCATTCCCACTTTTTTCCCTAAGATTCCTTTTGTCATGAGAAAATAGTTCCTTTTCTATATTTTTTATTCAAAAAGTTTTTAACGAGCGTTTTTTATGCTCAAGTTATCAAGCTTTAAATTAAAGTTTGATTTCTACGTTTACACCACTTGGAAGATCCAATTTCATCAAAGCGTCAACTGTTTTTTGAGTTGGGTTAACGATATCGATCAAACGTTTGTGTGTACGCATTTCAAATTGTTCGCGAGAGTCTTTGTATTTGTGAGTCGCACGAATGATTGTGTAGAGGCTACGCTCAGTTGGAAGTGGGATTGGACCCGCAACTTGTGCACCTGTACGAGTAGCTGATTCTACGATTTTTGCAGCCGCTGTGTCAAGCGTACGGTGTTCGTAAGCTTTCAAACGGATACGGATTTTTTTGTTTGCCATCTTTTTCTCCTTTTCGTCTATTTAAGATAATAGGCTAGCTCCACAAGAAAACCGACGCGCGTTGCGTGGCAATGCAACCGAGCGTGTCGCAACCTCTTGCATCAAAGCTAAAGCTGTAATTTACAGCACCATAATAGAATAACACAAAGCCCCTGCGATTGCAAGGGATTTGACAGGTTTTTTTAAATTTTTTAAATGAAACTGTTTTCTTGTTCCATTTTAATGAATTTGCATATTTAAGTGCTGGATTTTCTGACTTTTCTTCTACATAATGATAATGTTAGTTTTAATTTGAAATTTATCATCTGATTGATCTACCAAGATATCAGCTCTTGACTCGGTTTCTTTATAGTATTGTAGATACTGCTCTCGTCTCATCTGCTGACTAGCCAATATAATGGATGCATCGCCATTTCTCACAGTCGTATCTCGAGCTAGACGTCTCTTTAATTCGGTCTCTTCATCCGTGTAGAAACAAACAGTTTTATCAAAGAGTTCCTTGGGTAGAAAACCCACAGACATCCCTTCGACTATCAGAATTGGTTTTGCTCCAGATAAGATCTCGCTAGCCTTCCAGGGTTCCTCAATTGTTAAGATGTCCATACCCGCCTGCAGAGCAAGAATATCTCTTTGTAAACTTGCCAGCTCATGCGCTACTGGTAAACATGCTGTCACCTTTTGGTCCGGTTTTTCTTTAGGCACTACCAAATGTCGTCCTGAAGTAATATAGGGATCTGTTTCTAGTAAATTTACCTTTTCAGCATCCAATGCTTGGTATAATTCTTGGGCAAAAGTTGATTTCCCTGAAGCTCCGTGACCGTAGATACCCAGCGTTTTTACTTTTCCCGACTCTATTTCAGATACTAGTCTTTTTATTAACTCTTTTTTCTTCATTCTCTCTTCACCTGTTCATAGCTTTCTTTTCCATCGTTAAGCTTGTCCCAAATGACTACCTTTCCACTTTGGAGAGACTTTTGCACATCGATAATCCGTTGGTTGGAAGAGCCACGGAACTGAAGCATGAGATTACGCTTGCTTTTATCATAGCGTCCATCGACCATGATATCAATCAGCGACAAGAGTTCCAGTTTGTCTGGAGTCTCCAGCATCATTTCTTCCCATGTGTATCCCGTCCATGACCAGATATCTTTTTCTGGCAATTCTTTCCGTATACGTTTCACGAGAGGCAAGAGGATTCCTGTATTGAGGAAAGGCTCTCCTCCTAATAAAGTCAATCCTTGAACATAGGGTTGGGCCAGATCTGTCATGATTTGTTCTTCTAACTCTGGCGTATATGGGATACCAGCATTGAAAGACCAGGTCGCAACATTATAACAGCCCTCACAGTGAAACATACAACCTGCTACATAGAGAGAATTGCGCACACCTTCTCCATCAACAAAGTTAAAAGCCTTGTAGTCAATGATGCGCCCTTGACTGAGTTCTTCACTCTTCCACTCGCCTGGCTTTGGTGTATTCCATGTCATCCTTCTACTCCAACTCTATCCAATAGCGCTCCGTTCCATTTCGAACATCCTCCAACTCTCCACCATTAGCTAAGATAACAGCTCTGCTGGCAAGATTTTCTGTGCTACAAGTCACCAGAGCACGATGGATGTTCTTTTCCTTGGCAATTTGCAAGCCCTGACGGAGAGCTTCCTTAGCATAACCTTTACCTCTTTCAGATGGGCGAATAGAATATCCTATATTCCCTGCATAATTCAGCAGTCCCTCATTCAGTCTCAATCGTAAATTTAAAAAACCTAAAGCATGGCCTGATTCATCAAACAATACGAACTGAATTGATGGGACGCGATTTTCAGGCAAGTTTATTCCCATTTCTTTATTAAGGTTAGTTTCTAGCCAATTCTCATAATCAAAGTTCTCAGCATCCCAAAAACCGCCGTCGTGGGCTGATTGAGTCTGCTCAAACTCTGACATCATCTCTAAAATTGTTTCTTTATCTGCCAATCTTGGTCTGCGTAATATCATCTTTACCTCCAACTAAGAGAAAAGCGAGAGCGGACTCTCACTTTTTCTTATTCTTATTTAAAAATTGCTCTCTAAGGCTAGCCACTCGGTCTTTTTTATTAACTCCACCCTTTGAATGCTTTTCGTGGAATCGTTGTACCAAGGCCTTGCCCTTATCATCTAATTGATATTTTCCCATTCTATCTCTTTCTAATTTCTTACTTCATGTCCTGCTGCTTTGATAGTAGAACCGTTCATGTGTTTCACACGCGCAGCAATTTCCTTGTGACGTCCGTTAACCATTGGACGAGCTTGTGGATTCCCAAGATAGCCACAGGTCCGTTTAACAACGTCTACTGTTTTTGGATCACTATTGCCGCAGTTAGGACACGCAAATCCTCTCTCAGTTGGATCAAAGTCTCCTTCGAAATCACACTTGTAGCAACGATCAATCGGAGTATTAGTTCCTAGATAACCTACACGATCATAAGCATAATCCCAAACAGCTTCCAAGGCCTTTGGATTTTGTTGAAGAACTGGGTACTCACAGTAGTGGATAAAGCCACCTGATGCACCCGCTTCTGGATAAACCTTCTCAAAATCCAATTTTTCAAAAGGAGTTGGATTTTTGCGGACATCATAATGGAAGGAATTTGTGTAATACTCTTTATCTGTGATGTCTGGAATAGAACCGAATTTCTCTGTATCCAGGCGACAGAAGCGGTCTGTTAAACTTTCAGATGGTGTTGAATAAATAGAGAAGTGATAACCATATTGGTCTGACCACTCTTCTACTCGATGTTTCATGTCTCGAATGATATCAAGGGTAAATTCTTTAGCTTCTGGATTGGTTTCCCAATTGTTACCAAAGAATACTGTCGCTACTTCATAAAGTCCAATGTAGCCAAGCGAAACAGTAGCACGGCGATTCTTAAAGAGCTCGTCAACACTTTCTTCTTTACCAAGACGACGGCCAAAAGCTCCGTATTGATAAAGGATAGGAGCATTAGCTGGAGTTGCTTCCTTGGTTCTCTCTACACGATAGACCAGTGCATCTTCAGCGATATTCATACGCTCATTGAAAATTTCCCAGAACTTATTCATGTCGCCTTCAGACTCGAGAGCGATACGAGGAAGATTGACCGTCACAACACCTAGGTTCATACGGCCAGAGTTAACTTCAACTCCATTTTCATCCTTCCAGCCTTGAAGAAATGATCGGCAACCCATCGGAACTTTGAAAGAACCTGTCAATTCGATAATCTTATCGTAAGACAAAACATCTGGATACATGCGTTTAGTTGCACACTCAAGGGCCAACTGCTTGATATCGTAGTTAGGTGAACTTTCCTCCAAGTTAAGTCCTCTTTTAAGAGTAAAGATAAGTTTCGGGAAGATAGCTGTGCGGTGTTCTGAACCAAGCCCCTTGATACGAATGTTCAAGATTGCCTTTTGAATTTCGCGTTCAAAACGATTGGTTCCTAGACCGAAACCAAGGGAAGTAAAGGGTGTTTGCCCATTTGAAGTGAAGAGGGTATTGATTTCATACTCCAATGATTGCATAGCATCATAGATGTCTTTTTGGGTTTTCTTCCAGGCATATTCTTCGCGCTTGTCAGGCAGTACCCATTCCTCTGCATCTTTGAGGTGTTTTTGGTAATTTTTTTCTGCATAAGGAGCCAAGACTTCATCAATACGGTCTGCTGAACAGCCTCCATACTGACTTGATGCAACGTTAGCGATGATTTGCGATATCTGAGCAGTCGCAGTCTGAATAGACTTAGGACTCTCTACCTCAGCATTCCCAATCTTAAAACCATTTTCCAACATGCCCTTGAAATCAATCAGACAGCAGTTGGTCATCGGAGTGTAAGGGCTATAGTCCAAATCGTGATAGTGGATATCTCCTTTTTGGTGGGCATTAGCCACATGCTTAGGAAGCATTTGAAGACCGATTGATTTCCCAACAATCCCCGCCGTCAAATCACGCTGGGTATTAAAAACATCACTATCTTTATTAGCATTCTCATTGACAACTGCCTGGTCTTTGTTGAGAAGTTTATGGATACTGAAGTTGATATCTGTTGCTTTTGAGCGCTCAAAATCCCTTTGAGTTCGATAAGTGATATATTCCTCTGCCAAGGCATATTCTTTAGCTTCCAATAACTCATGTTCTACGATATTTTGGATTTCATAGATTTTTACACCTTGAGGAAAGCGACTATGAATCTCCTCTACAATACGTTCAATTAGAGTATTAAGACGCTTTTCTACCAAGGGGGTTACATCCATGACTTTTTCTGCAGCCTTGTGTAAGGCTTTATCAATCTTATCTACATCAAAAATGACGCGTCTACCGTCGCGCTTTTCAACAAATAAGGTTGGATCAGGGTTTGTTTTTTCTTCCAATACAATCATATCCAGGCTCTTTTCTTAAATATTCTTTCTTAAAGTATTATATCACTATAAAAATAAAAATCAATATCTAGTATTAAAATTCCTATTTTCATAAAATTTACACTAGATATTGATTATTTTATTTTAATTTGTAAAGTTTAAAGTCTTTGAATTCACTTTGAACTGGTTGGTAGCTTTCTGCTAGAAGCTGTTCCACTTCCGTCCAGAGAGCTGTTTTGGTATTGACCACAATCACTTTAGGCTGATTATCACGTAAATCATTGACAAGTTTGCTACGATTTGCATCAAGACCAGTATATAATTTTGGTGATAGCAACTGACTAGCTGCTAAACGTTCACTAGTCTTATAACCATTAGTAAGATCATCCCATATATAAATACGATCGGTTGCCTGTGTTTGTCCTTTAACCGTAGTTTCCATACGAGCACGTTCTTGATATTGTTCTGAGTGAAGAACATAACGGGCCACCAGAGGAGCCAAAAATAGGTAGACCAAAGCTAAAACTGGCAAATAGACATTACCCTGAAGAAATACTGCCCATATTGAGGGTACTTCTCGATGTTTTCTACGGCGATTAGCTCCTTCTAATTTCCCAGTTCGAATATGAGTCAATAAAAGAATGGACAAGAAAGGAAGAAGCTCAGCTATACGACTACCGTGAATCGGTTCTGTAGAGTAAATTTTCAAGCCTAGTAACAATAGGATCGCTACTGAAGTAAAAATAGATAAGACGTATTGCTTGCTTGGTTTAGACTGGAAAAGCCCTGTAAATACGAGCCTTAATCCTCCAAGACCAATTGTTAACAATCCATAAAAAAGGAGGTTGTCCAGTAAGGCTGGATTGGACATAAATTTCAAACTATCTACTGGATAGAGGATCTGACTGATAGCGTTCCCAAAACTCCCATTATAAGCCGTATAGTAACCAATTGGATAAAAGAAGAGCGAGAATCCAAGACCAGCTGCAAAGAATTGATAGAGCCCATGAACCAAGCGACCACGCCCAATATTAAAGGCTAACAAAGCAAAGAATAAGACTAGAGCATATAAAGTTGTGACGAGAGGGGCAAAGAAGAAGGCAAGCGCCAAACTCATCCCGATACGTACGAAACCTTTGTCATGATTATACTCTACCAAATACCTAGTTACTAAACTGAGAGCGTAAAACAGGAATGGAAGGGCCAAAATAGTGGCATAGCCACCGCCAAAGCTAAGTCCTCCAGCAAGAAGATAAAAGATGGTCAACACTTGTTGCGACTGCTTGTTCTCCTCCGTCAAGGTATAAGTTGAACGGAAAAGAAAAATCCCAGCACCCACTAGAGCAAGCCAAGTAAAGGCGGCAAACAAAATACTACCCTTGCTTAGATACTGTAAAAAGTAATAGAGAAGACCACTCGTTCCAAAATAGTCTGTGTAGATATCTCCCCCCTGGTGCATAGCCCATCCAATATAAAAATCCTGAGACTGCTCTGGGCTAGTTAGTCCTAGCAAGAAAGGAAGAACTACAGATACAAGTACAACTAGAGTGCTCCAGATTAGGATCTTAAATAATGGTAAGGGAGCAAATGAACTTGGTTCATCCTCGAAGCGCTCCTCTCTCCCAACTAAATCATCCTGAATTCCCGTCCAAGATGGAGTTGGTTCCTCTTCTAATCTGCCATATACGTTCATTCATTCTCTCCTATGTTTTAATTTGTTCTAGTATATCAAAAAGTCTAAATCTTGTCAGCCTGTGGTGGCCATTTGTCTAACTTTTGACAGAGACTAGCAAAGCGTTCAATCTCATAAAAACGATGATAGGAAGTATTTTTATAGTGGTCTAAAAAATTTTTTTCTTCTACCGTCAGCATGGTCATTCCTCCTTTTCTCTTTATTCGAAAATGGAGGACGATTCTATCAAAAAAGCTGAATTCCCAAAAGAGAATTCAGCACTTTGTCTTTAGTCAGCCTTTTTTTCTAAATTTTTTGAAATGCTTCGATTTTTACCTTCCAGATACACCATAAGAATGGAGATATCTGCTGGGTTAACCCCAGAAATACGGCTAGCTTGACCGATGGTTTCTGGATTAATGAGTTTGAACTTCTGGCGAGCCTCAGTCGCGATAGAGTCAATGTCATCCCAGTCGATGTTGGCTGGAATACGTTTTTCTTCCATGCGTTTCATCTTGGCAACCTGATCCATGGCTTTTGAGATGTAGCCTTCGTACTTGATTTCTGTTTCAATCAATTCGATAATCTTGTCATCTAACTCTTCAGCAGCTGGTCCGATGAAGGCCACCACATCTTGGTAAGAAACTTCTGGACGACGAAGGAACTCCTTGGCAGTGACTGCATCTGTCAATGGTTTGAAGCCCATTGCTTCAACCTTAGCATTGGTTTCCTTGACTGGCTTGAGTTTGATGCTATCCAAACGCTTCATCTCATTGTCAAATTGGTTTTTCTTAATCTCAAATCGAGCCCAACGTTCATCATCCACAAGACCAATCTCGCGTCCCATCTCAGTCAAGCGCATATCGGCATTATCATGACGGAGAATGAGGCGATATTCAGCACGACTGGTCAAGAGACGGTAAGGTTCAATGGTTCCCTTGGTCACCAAGTCATCAATCATAACCCCGATATAACCGTCACTGCGCTTCAAAATTAACTCAGGCTTACCTTGGATTTTCAGAGCAGCATTGATACCTGCGATAATCCCTTGGCCCGCAGCCTCTTCGTAACCAGACGTACCATTTGTTTGACCAGCTGTGAAAAGTCCTGAGATTTTCTTGGTTTCCAGAGTCGCACGCAACTGGTGTGGTAAGACCATATCATACTCAATGGCATAACCAGTTCGCATCATTTCTGCATTTTCTAAACCTTTGATAGAATGCACCAGCTCACGCTGGACATCCTCAGGCAGACTGGTTGAGAGGCCTTGCACATAGACTTCCTCTGTATTGCGCCCTTCTGGCTCAAGGAAGAGTTGGTGACGTTCCTTGTCTGCAAAGCGAACAATCTTGTCCTCAATCGACGGACAGTAACGAGGACCTACTCCCTTGACTACACCTGTGAACATAGGTGCACGATGGAGGTTATTTTGGATAATCTCATGACTGGTACCATTGGTGTAGGTCAACCAGCATGGCACTTGATCCTTAACATAGTCCTCATCACGTGAAGTGTATGAGAAGTGATTAGGCGCTTCGTCTCCTGGCTGAATCTCTGTCACATCATAGTTGATAGAGGAAGCCTTGACACGTGGAGGGGTTCCTGTCTTGAAACGACCAATTTCGAGACCAAGTTCCTTGAGATTGTCAGCAAGGTTAATAGAAGCTAGGCTGTGGTTTGGACCTGATGAGTACTTGAGGTCTCCGATGATGATTTCCCCACGGAGGGCTGTCCCTGTGGTCACAATTACAGCCTTAGCAGCATACTCTTGATGAGTTGCCGTACGCACACCGACAACCTTGCCATCTTCCACCAAAATCTCATCAATCATGGTTTGACGAAGAGTGAGATTCTCTTGATTTTCAACTGTCTTGCGCATTTCCTTAGAGTAGAGTTCCTTGTCAGCTTGCGCACGAAGGGCACGAACAGCTGGACCTTTCCCAGTGTTAAGCATCTTCATCTGGATGTAAGTCTTGTCAATGGTCTTGGCCATTTCCCCACCGAGAGCGTCGACTTCGCGCACGACAATCCCCTTGGCAGAACCACCAATAGACGGATTACATGGCATGAAAGCCAACATCTCAATGTTAATGGTCGCAAGCAAGACCTTGCAACCCATACGGCTCGCAGCTAGGGAAGCTTCGACCCCCGCGTGTCCCGCACCGATAACTATAATATCGTAATCTTCTATAAAATTATAAGTCATTTCTTAACCTTTCAAAAATTTCTCGTAAATAAGGAACTAACTTCTCCTCCTCTAGAGCTTGAGCCATAGTAACCCATTTAAAGTGCGTATGCTCTTCAGGATCTAATCTGATAATTGGCTTCTCCCCAACCCACTCTGCTTTATAAACTAAGCGAGTAAAGACAGTATCCTTAGAGATATCCAGTTGACTATCTTCGTGAAGAAGTTTGAGCGAACCGCTGTCTAGCCTAACTCCCGCTTCTTCAAAACATTCTCTAAGAGCTCCATCTCGTGGAAGTTCACCCTTTTCAACCCCACCACCAGGAATATCCCAGTAAGTTGGATAAACGTTGGGTTGTCCTCTTTTAATTTTCGAACGCTGAATGAGCAAATAATCACCACCACTATGAACAAGAACATGGGCAATGAGCTTAACCATCATTTTCTCTCCTATTCGTTAAGATGGATGTGTTGTAATTGTCCGTCCCAATTTGGTAAGGTAGTTTTTAAAAATGCCGGCTTAAGATTAATAGTATGTAGGTCATTTAAAGCAAGCCACCGGCAAGGTAATGGCTTCGCATCTTCTTGCATGGTTAACGGTGCATCTTCCAGCAAGTCCACTAAATAATGGAATTCGATATTATGATAGTGGACCCCAGCTTGTTCAAAGCGGTTTTCAACAATGAAAGCTAACTGAACAGCTTTAGATGCGACACCAAGTTCTTCCTTTACTTCTCGAACCACAGCATCTTCAGTAGCTTCATCCACTTGAATGGCACCTCCAATTGTATAAAAAACATCCTCATCTTCTACGACTAACAAGCGATTGTCTTTTACAATCAAGGCTGTCGCCCGAACACCAAAAACAGTATTTCCCACTTTTGTCCGAAAATCTTGTTGAATCATTTTTATCCTTTCCTTAAACGACACAAAAACAGTCAAAACTCGTAAGAAGTGCAGGACAAAAAAGCCTGCAACATCCATGAGCTTTGACCATCATTTCTATTGCTTTTATTATTGTAGCAAATTGAGAAAATTTGTCAATCTATATGTACTATGATTGGCGAATTGCTTCAAAAGCTCCTTTGTCAATCTCAACTGGGTCAGAGAAGGCATCTAGAACAATCCCTCTCACAGGAAAACTCTCCATCCCTTCCGCAGCAAACAAACAGTCCGTAAGAGGCAATTGCAACCAAGAAAATCGGGCATAATAGTCCTTGGGGATGTCCTGAATTTCTAAGAAGCAAGGATAAAAGTAGTCATCTCCCTTTTGCAGAATATCCGGTTTTAGGCGAGCGCCTTCTTGTTCGTCACTCTCATCCATCAGATAAGGATTGAAGGGAACCCAGACTTTAGCTTGCTTCAATTCCTTAAACAAGGCCTCTATCGATTCTGTCGTTTTCTCCCTCAGATACTCTTTCTTATAGTCAGAAAGAGTCATTGACTTCTCTTTTTTAGCCGTTTTTTTCTTAAAAAACTGAAACATTCTCATTCCTCTTAGAAGCTCTTAAATGTACTGACAAACCTTGCCATCACGGTAGGCATTGTCAATCAACCCACCACCGAGACACTCTTCACCGTCGTAAAAGACAACTGCCTGTCCTGGTGTGATGGCGCGCTGTGGCTCCGCAAAGATGACCTCTGCCTTATCCCCTTTGACATGTACAGTCACTTTAGAGTCAGGCTGACGATAGCGGAATTTAGCCGTGCATTCTAACGTAAATTCCTCTGGCATCTCACGAGTAAAGTGGACTTGACTAGCCTCTAAGCTTGTTGACATGAGCGAATCATGGTAGAATCCTTGGCCTACATAGAGGTTGTTTTGGCTCAAATCCTTTCCAACAACAAACCAAGGTGCATTGTCACCGCCGTGTTGTCCACCGATACCGAGTCCGCCACGCTGACCAATTGTATAATACATAAGGCCTGCATGTTCGCCCATATCGCGACCATCCACAGTCATCATGCGGCCAGGCTGAGCTGGTAAGTAGTTGCTGAGAAATTCTTTAAAGTTCTTTTCTCCGATAAAGCAAATCCCTGTTGAGTCTTTCTTCTTAGCAGTTGCAAGGCCTGCTTCTTCTGCTAGTCTGCGAACTTCAGGTTTTTCCAAATGTCCCAAAGGGAACATGGTCTTTTGGAGTTGTTCTTGTGAAAGTTGGCTGAGGAAATAGGTCTGATCCTTGCCATTGTCCACGCCACGAAGCATGTGAACGATGCCATCCTCATCACGCGACACACGGGCATAGTGCCCAGTTGCCACATAGTCTGCACCCAAGGTCATAGCATAGTCCAAAAAGGCCTTAAACTTGATTTCCTTGTTACACATAACGTCTGGATTGGGCGTGCGTCCTGCACGGTATTCCGCTAGGAAATACTCGAAAACGCGGTCCCAGTACTCTTTTTCAAAATTGACAGAGTAGTAAGGAATGCCAATCTGGTCTGCCACCGCAGCCACATCCTTGTAATCTTCGGTCGCCGTACAGACGCCGTTTTCATCTGTGTCATCCCAGTTCTTCATGAAGATACCGATCACATCGTAACCCTGCTCTTTGAGCAAAAGAGCCGTCACCGACGAATCAACACCACCACTCATCCCCACGACAACACGTGTTTTAGAGTTATCACTCATGGTAGTTCTCCCATCTATTCGTTTATTCACGATTGAAGGTCGTGTGTGCTTCACGATTGAAGGTCGTTTGAGCAGTTTTCATTATAACATGCTTGGTTGGAGAAGACAAGAAAGAGGCTGACAAATCTGGCAACCTCTTGCATAAGACACTTATTCATTCCAAACTATTCTTTATAGAAAAAAGTCCTATAAATTCGAGCAATAGTTAAAATACAAACAAATATAATTCCCAAAATAGGTAATACTATTTTCACAAAACTCATTTCCGAACCTATGACATATATATGAAAAAGAGGGGCTAGTCCTACACACATATACAATAGATAATTTATAAAGTTTATTTCACCAATTCCAGCAAAAAAATGTTTCATTTTAAATATCCCAATTTTACCTTTCGTCTTAATAATCCATTAACAACTCTATTGACTTCTCTTTTTTTTGAAAAATCTTGATAGCAAATTTACTCCACTTAAAGCCACTAAGATTTCAATCGTCAGAATTTCTCCAAGAAAAAATGCAAACTGACAAAATTCCTGCTAAAATACTATCCTCCCAGCAAATAGAGTGTCAGCAAAAATAAAACAACCGAAATTGGCAGAAAAGCAGCACGATTTGTTTTACAAAAAATGGCATAAAAAAGACTACCTATCGAAAACGTCATAATAACTTCAATAGTTATCTTTAGAGCAGGGTAATATATATTTTTAATAAAAAGAATTAAAAGGATAAACAATACCAATGAACAAAGAACGGATTTGATATAAAATTTTAAATGAGTCATAATTTTTTTTTAGATTCTACCTACTATAGATAAAATCACCTTTCTTATTTTCTTCTCATGATATCCACTTTACTTTCTTGACTAGAATTTCTATGAATATAAATATGGTAAATGAAAAATCGGACTTCTAACTAAAAGAAATTGATGAAACATGTAAAGATTTGAGATCCTAATGAATCTACTCAATGCAGATTTTATTTTGACAGTAGTTCTATAACAACTCTAAATAACACTGGGGTTGCTAGAATCAACATAACCCCTACCACAAAGACAATGATTACCCGAAATATATCTCTATTTTTACGCATTGAAACAACCTCCAATCTTTATTTTCTAGCTACATGATACCCCATATTTAATTTCTATATTCTTATGATACAATATTTTTAATAGGATTTTATTATTTGTTAACTTTTTTCACGAAAAGGAGAAAATCATGCGCTATGATTTCGGGAAAGTATATAAAGAAATACGTGAGTCAAAAGGATTGACACAAGAAGAGGTCTGTGGAAATGTCCTTTCAAGAACCAGCCTTTCCAAGTTTGAAAGTGGCAAGGCAACTCCCAAATATGAAAACATGGAGTTTCTTCTCCGTCAAATCAATATGAGTTTTGAAGAGTTTGAATACATCTGCCATCTCTATAGACCGAGCCAGCGAACAGAAATCATGCAAACCTATCTCAATACAAGTTCCATCTTTGGTACCAGTAGTCTAGTCAATTTATTTGAAACATGCCAAGACTATCTTAAGATTCATCACGATATCCCTATAGAGGAAATCAGAGATATGCTGGAAATTGTCATTTATATCCGTCAACATGGAACAAGGCAACTTTCAATCCAAGTGAAACAAACGGTCAAAAAGCTTTGGGAAAAAATTGAAAAACAAGATACATGGTATGAAAGTGACCTAAAAATCCTCAATACCATCCTTTTCAGCTTTCCCATTGAACACCTCCATCTGATCACTGAACAAATCTTGCAGCGCTTGGAAGAATATAAAAACTATCGACATTTATATGAATTACGAATGGCAATCCTACTCAATCTGTCCACCATTTACTTGTACAATCAAGATAAAAATACCTGTCAACAAATCTGCTACACCTTACTAGAGGATGCTAAGAAAAAGAAAAGATACGATATTTTAGCTATCGCCTATGTTCGAATAGGTATTTGTACTAGTAATGATCATCTTATTCAAAAGGGCTTCTCCCTTCTGGAGTTAACCGATGAAACCTCAATGCTATCTCACCTCAAAAAGGAAGTAGAGACCTGTTATCAAGTAAAGGAAATATAAAAAAGTCGAGGAAATCCCTCGACTTTTGCATCTTATTCTGCTAGTTAGTTCTTAGTACCAACCGTTGTTAAGCCAGAAGTTCTTAGCAGCTGTCCATGAACCGTAACGTCCTGCTACATAAGCGTCTGCTACACGTTCTTGGTTTTCTGCTGAGTAGTCACCGTTCAAGTATGAATCTGTCAATTGGTAACGTCCGATGTAACGTCCGTTTGTAGCTGTGTAGCTACCGCCTGATTCTTTTTGAGCGATCCATTCTTTAGCTTCTGCTTCAGATCCGCTGACGGTTGAAGTTGATGCTGAAGTTTCTGTTGTAGCAACGGTTTCTTCTGCAACAGTTATGCTTGCTGCTGGTGCTTCATAAGTTGTTGCTTCAGAAGCTGCAGGTGCTGCTACTGGAGCTTCTGCTGTCGCAGCTGAATTAGTTGGAGTTGCTGGTGCTTCACCATCAATAACCAATACTTGGTCTACATAGATCAAATGAATATCTTTAATCTTATTTTTTTCTGCCAATTTTTCAACAGTTGTATTGTATTTTTCAGCGATTCCTGATAGAGTGTCACCTGATTTTACTGTGTAAGTTGTTGTTTCTTGTGCAAAAGTAAGTGATGGTGCAAGGAAAGCAAGCGCTGCTACTACTCCTACAAGTCCTGTTTTAATTTTGTTAGTTGTTGATTTCATATTAAAAGATTCTCCTTCTTTCTTATATTTCCATCATACCCTACTATTATTACTGTTTCTTGACGGTTTTATGTAGAAATGTTACAAGACGATGTTTTATTTCACTTAAATAGCCTCTTTTTGTTACAAAAGGCTTGATTTTAGAGGCTTTATGGGGATTTTAGATATTTGATCATGGAATTGAGCGCTTGCATCTAATCTTTGATATAATAGAGTTAAGAATCTTTTTAAGGGGAAACAGATGCAATCACTTCGTTTTCAATCTGTCTTTGATATCATTGGACCAGTCATGATTGGCCCATCTAGTAGTCACACGGCAGGAGCTGTTCGTATCGGTAAAATCGTCTCTTCTATCTTTGACGATACTCCAACCGAGGTTGAGTTCCAGCTTTTTAATTCTTTTGCAAAAACCTATCGCGGGCATGGAACTGACCTAGCCCTTGTCGCTGGAATCTTGGGAATGGACACAGATGATCCAGAAATTCCAAATAGTTTAGAAATCGCCCACAAGCGTGGCATCAAAATAGTCTGGACTATCCAGAAAGACAGTAACGCCCCTCACCCAAACACTACGAAAATCACTGTTAAGAATGAGCACAAGACCATCAGTGTAACAGGAATTTCAATCGGGGGTGGTAATATCCAAGTGACAGAGCTCAATGGTTTTGCGGTATCCCTCAACATGAACACTCCTACCATCATCATCGTTCATCAGGATGTTCCAGGTATGATTGCTCACGTAACAGAGGCCCTCTCTCGCTTTGACATCAATATCGCTCAGATGAATGTAACTCGCGAAAAAGCTGGCGAGAAAGCCATTATGATTATCGAAGTTGATAGTCGCAACTGTGATGAATCTATCGAAGAGATTCGTAAAATTCCTCATCTGCACAATGTCAATTTCTTTCAATAGGAGAAAATATGTTTTACTCTATCAAAGAATTAGTCAAACAAGCCGAACTTGATTTTCAAGGCAATGTTGCTGAACTCATGATTAGGACTGAGTTTGAGCTAACCGGTCGTGAACGTGAAGAAGTTCTCCTCCTCATGGAGCGCAACCTTGAAGTCATGAAAGCTTCAGTTGAGCTTGGTCTTAGTGAAAAAAAATCTCGTAGTGGCTTAACAGGTGGAGATGCTGCCAAGCTCGACCACTACATCAAAAAAGGAAATACCCTATCAGACTTCACTGTCTTGTCTGCCGCCCGTAACGCTATCGCCGTTAATGAGCACAATGCCAAGATGGGTCTTGTTTGTGCGACACCGACCGCAGGTAGCGCAGGTTGTCTTCCCGCAGTTCTCACATCTGCTATTGAAAAGTTGGATTTAACTCATGAACAACAACTAGACTTCTTATTCGCTGCAGGTGCTTTTGGACTCGTGATTGCTAACAACGCTTCTATCTCGGGAGCCGAAGGTGGCTGCCAGGCCGAAGTCGGTTCAGCTTCAGCCATGAGTGCCGCTGCCCTAACTCTAGCTGCAGGTGGAACACCTTATCAAGCGAGCCAGGCTATCGCCTTCGTTATCAAAAACATGCTCGGTCTTATCTGTGACCCCGTTGCAGGTTTGGTTGAAGTTCCTTGTGTCAAGCGGAATGCCATGGGAGCAAGTTTTGCCTTCATCGCAGCCGACATGGCTTTAGCTGGTATTGAATCAAAAATCCCAGTTGATGAGGTCATTGATGCCATGTACCAAGTGGGCTCTAGTCTTCCAACCGCCTTTCGTGAAACTGCCGAGGGAGGCCTTGCTGCCACACCGACAGGTCGTCGCCTTCAAAAAGAAATCTTCGGTGAATAATTTCAAAATTACTAGGAGAATCAATGTCATCTCTATCAGCCATCTTTTTTGATTTAGACGGAACCCTTGTAGATAGCTCAGTCGGTATTCACAATGGGTTCACCTATACTTTTGAACAACTGGGAGTCCCTAGTCCAGATGCAAAAACCATCCGTGGTTTTATGGGACCTCCTTTGGAAACTAGTTTCGCTAGTTGTCTCCCTACAGATCAAATTGAGACAGCTATCCAGCTTTATCGTTTCTACTATAAAGAAAAGGGAGTTTACGAAGCCCAGCTCTTTCCACAAATCAAAGACCTGCTAACTGAACTAGCTCAACAATACCCACTCTATATCACTACTACGAAGAATACACCAACTGCAATTGATATGACAAGCAACTTTGAGATCAATCAATTCTTTGATGGTATCTATGGTTCTAACCCTCAAGCACTGCACAAGGCAGATGTTATTCGTCAAGCTTTAACAACACATGATTTAGCTCCAGAAAAAGTGGTTATTGTTGGAGATACCAAGTTTGATATGATTGGCGCCCAAGAAACTGGCATTAAAAAACTAGCAGTGACTTGGGGATTCGGTGACGAGAAAGAACTCCTAACCTATCAACCTGACTGGGTTGCTCACCACCCGGCAGACATTTTACAGCATCTACAATTAAAACGTTAAACAAAAGACTCCCAGCCTAAAAGTTAGGTTTGGGAGCTTTTTGTCTGATCTTAATGAGGAGAATGACACTCCCCGTATTCGTCCAATTATTCAAAGGGGGTAGCTTCTTCGTTTTCAACTTCTTTAGGTCTATTGATTGTTACTATTTCTACTTCCTTACTTGGTATCGCTAGCAGAACTAATAGAGCAAAACGTCCGACCATTGGAACAAAGTGAAGGAAGATAAAGGCCCAGTGGAAACCTCCATCACGCAAACGTCGAATCTTTAACGCTAAAGTAGCAACAAAAAGAGTAGAGCCAAAATGGCATAAATACTAACAACCAATATAACTAAAGTAAAGTTCAGAGAAGGACCTTGGTTTATCTCTTTATTGAAGATAAGGATATACAGGGGTAGGAACAAGATATGATTCATCAGCCAAACCCACCAATACTCTGGACGTGTTGAGCGTCCTACAAACTCTACATAACCTTTCAAAAGATTTATATAAGCCCTAAACAAGATATTTCTCCTTTTTAACAACTGTATACTATAAAGCAGCCTCATTGTTCTAAAACACTCCCAAATCTATTTTAGATATGGGAGTGTTAGATATTTGCCTAACAATATAAAGAAAACTCTAAAACAGTTTCACTTGCAAAACCTAAACTTCTTAGTTTTTGTCTGATTCTTCGAATGGTGAAACTTCTACAACTTCTTCAGTTTCATTGATGGTCACTACTTCTACTTGTTTCGTTGGCATAGCTAACAAAACTAAAAGAGCAAGAGGTCCAACCATGGGAATAAAAATGATAAAGATTAGAGCCCAGTGGAAACCAGCATCACGTAGTCGACGAACTGTCAATGCAAGTCCAGGTAAGAAAAGTGCTATACCGAAAATCATATAGATAATAGCAATTCCACCCAAAGCCACTAGAGCACTCTCATTTCGTGGATTAGCTATAGCATTTCCGTATGTGAAGAAGAAAGGAATATAAAGAATCATATTTCCTAGCCAAATCCACCAATATTCTGAGCGTGTTGAACGGCCTGTAAAATCTACATAACCTTTAAAGAAATTCTTATATGCGTTAATCATAAGTTACTCCCAAATTTTTTAATTCATACTCCATGAAAATTGAAAAACAAATCAGAAAGTCAGTTATAAACCATATCTAAGTACAGTAAAACAACACAGACCTTATTTACTTTGATTTTCAAATAGTATAAATTTAGTTTACCATAAATGTTCAACAATAACAAGTTCGTATAAAAATCGGTAAAGGACCATTCGTTATCATAAAAGGTATGATTCCACTTGCTTTTAACATGAAGCTAGGAATCATACCTTTTTCTTTTTTAATGAGTGTGAGTTGTTTCATTTGCAAAACCAATAATGGCTTGCTTCAACTCTGAACCTTGCAAGATACGGAATTCTTCAATCTTTTGATCTATAACTTCAAGTGGCATGACATTAACTTTACCAACAAAAATCTTATCCATGACTTGATTATCAACCAATTCAGTAGATACCAACAACTCCTCATAGAGTTTCTCACCTGGACGGATTCCCACTTCTACAATTGGAATTTCATTTTCAGTACGTCCACTGAGAAGAACCATTTTCTTGGCCAAATCATAAATCTTAACTGGTTTGCCCATATCAAGGATAAAAACTTCTCCATCTTTAGCATAAGCTCCTGCATGGATCACCAAACGGCTAGCTTCTGGAATGGTCATAAAGTAACGAGTCATACGGAAGTCTGTCACAGTCACTGGACCACCCTCTGCAATCTGACGCTCAAAGACTGGAATCACACTACCACGGCTACCAAGAACATTCCCAAAACGAACCGCACAATAGGTAGACTGGCTACGTTGGTTAAATCCTGTAACAATCAACTCTGCCACACGTTTGGTAGCTCCCATAACATTTGGTGGATTAACAGCCTTATCTGTCGAAATCATGACCATCTTCGGTACCTTAGCGGCGTCAACTGCCTTGGCAACATTGTAAGTTCCGAGGATATTATTCTTAAAGGCTTCTTTTGGATTACGTTCCATCATTGGCACGTGCTTATGGGCAGCAGCATGGTAAACAATGGCTGGTTGGTACTGCTCAAATACTTGAAGCAAGCGATCGTAGTCTTGGATGTCTGCAATCACAGGAACATAGTCAATTCCTTGGAAGCTACGAATCAATTCATGATAGATCAGATAAATGGAGTTTTCCCCATGCCCCAAGAGAACCACGCGCTCTGGATTAAAGCGACTAACCTGACGGCAAATCTCAGACCCGATAGAACCTCCTGCACCTGTCACTAAGATGGTTTTTCCAGTAATTTCTGAGCCTAGGCGTGACTCATCTAGTTGAATTTCTTTACGTCCCAAAAGGTCCGTAATATCGATTTTTTGGAAACCACCTACCTGAGGATGCAATCCTTGTACAACCGACTCAATCTTGGGCATCTTATAACACTTCAAGCCAAGTTGGTTACACATTTTTAGGATACGCTCATACTCGGATGGATCAAGAGAAGGAATCGCAACGATAACTTTTTCAATCTGATGACGTTTTGAGAGTTCTGGTAACTGTTCATAAGATCCTAAGACTGGGATTCCTCCTAGTTTTTGACCTTTTTTCTTTTCATCATTGTCCAAAATACCCACTAACTCAAGATCACTCGTAGGATGCTGGTAGCTGTTCATAAAGAGAGCTCCACCGTCTCCCGCACCAATCAAGAAGGTACGACGATGTTCCCCTTCTCCATCACTCTTTTTACGTCTAGAATAGATCAACTGCCAAGTGATACGAGGGAAGAGAATCAAGAAGGTTGTCAACAAGATAAAGAGGACAATAAAGCGCACAGAGAAAAGTGGCAAGAAGGCATAACAAAGAAGATAAGACAAGACACTACTGACACTTACTCCGATGAATATCTTCATAAAGTCTGTGATTTTGCTATAGCGACTAATACTAGCATTGAGCCCCCAGAATCCAATCATGATTTGATAGAAAAGGAAGGTCAAACTTGTATAGATGACATAGTCCACAGGAGCTGGATTGATCAATCCATAAAACAAGATATAAGAAACAATGATTGAGGAAATCATGCTGGCAGCATCAAAAATCCCCCAAAAGACTTGTTTTTGTTGTTTATTTAACACTTCAACCAGATCAATTACATAATCTGTCATTTTTTTATTCATGTGAATGGTATCCTCCTACACAAAGTCACATTTTCTAGTAATTACAAGATGTTTTTTTAAACTGATGAGCTATTTGCTTTTTCTCAATAGTTTTAAAAATATAAACTGTCGCAAAAAGCCTGGACATAGGGCAACGACAACTTGGATTAAAACACTTTTCAGATATTCACCATAAGAAATCTGTCCACGCGCATGCATTCTTTGACGTGCTTGGCGATAGAGTTTGAGATAACGAAGACCACCACGGCGTTCAAACATCCCCGCTCCCACGCGCACCTTACAAAGAATCTGATCCACATTTCCAGTTCGAGCACCAGCGCTAATCATATTGAGCCAAAGGAGATCATCTTCCATATAAAGGCCATCTTCATAGTTGCCTGCTTTTAAAACCATCTCTTTTTTGAACATGACCGTCATGTGATTGAAGGCACTTCTCATGCGTTGGTAGGCGATAATCTCTTCGTGCTTGATAGGAACGCGACGATAGGACACTATTTCATCAGGTTGGTCAATAAATTCTGCGATATGACCTCCCAGCAAGTCCAAGTTTTCCTTTTCCATCAAGTCAAACTGTTGTTCGAAACGGTCTTCAACTGCAATATCATCTGTATCCATACGAGCAATGACGTCATATTGGCACTGTAAGACACCGTACTGAAGCGCCAAACCTAAGCCGCGATTTTGCTCAAGCGGACAACGTTTGATTGGAATACTTGACTGTGCTGCCAACTTTTCCAACACTTGATATAGTTCAGGTGTCAGTGGACCGTCTTCAACGATAGCCACTTCACTAGGTTTGAGCGTTTGATGTAAGATACTTTTTACAGCCTCTTCCAAAAAGACAGGATTTTCTTTGATGTAGACTGACATTAAGACGCTAAATTTCCTATTTTCAGACACAGTTTTTCTCCAATTTATATATTTTCTTTCACTATTTTATCACAAATTTCCTGACTTTCCTATTTTTATTTGAATCCCAGAAAAAAACTAGTAAACAACTCGTCCTTCTTTACTTTTATTTAGTTTAAGTAAAACACCGAATCTCCCTGCTCTAGCTTGACATCTCTTAGAAAAAAACTTAAAATAAGCTGTTATCAAAATCAGTTTATTGAGGTTCACATGAAAAAACGATCACTCTTTTTTATTCTAGGAATTATCTTAATAGGAGCGGTCTTAAGAGCTCCTTTTACGGCCTTACCGACTATTTTAGGAGATATTGCTCAAGGTTTAGGAGTTGAGGTCAGCTCACTTGGAGTTTTGACCAGCCTTCCTCTCTTAATGTTTGCTCTTTTCTCCTCTTTTGCGACCCGTTTGGCTCAAAAGATTGGACTTGAGCACCTTTTTACCTATAGTCTCCTTGTCTTGACAATCGGTTCAGTGATTCGCATCTTCAATCTTCCTCTACTCTATCTGGGAACTTTACTCATCGGAGCAAGTATCGCTATTTTTAACGTACTCCTTCCTAGCGCCATTCAGGCCAACTATCCACAAAAGATTAGTCTCCTAACGACGGTTTATGTGACTTCCATGGGAATCGCAACAGCTCTTGCTTCCTATCTCTCTGTTCCCATTACTCAGGCGACATCTTGGAAAGGCTTGATCCTCTGCCTATCCTTTGTCTGCCTACTCACTTTAGCTGTCTGGTTCCCCAATCATCGTCACAATCATTTTCTAGAAGGACATGAGAAAAAACAAAAGAAAGAGAACATTCTAAAAGACAAGAACGTTTGGGCTATTATTGTATTCGGTGGACTCCAATCCCTACTCTTTTATACCAGTATGACCTGGTTACCAACCATGGCCATCAGTGCTGGACTATCTCATACGGACGCTGGTCTTCTGGCTTCTATCTTTTCACTGATTAGTATTCCCTTCTCGATGACCATTCCAAGTTTAACAACTCGTTTGTCCAATCGTCACCGTCAAATCATGCTGACAGTCATCTCTCTCGCTGGAATGCTTGGAATTGCTATGCTTCTATACCCGAGCAATAACTTCCTCTACTGGCTGGTAATCCACCTCTTAATTGGTACAGCCTGTAGTGCTCTCTTTCCTTATCTCATGGTTTGCTTCTCTATTAAAACAAGCTCTCCTGAAAAAACGGCCCAATTATCTGGACTTGCCCAGACCGGTGGTTACATCCTAGCAGCATTTGGACCAACTCTGTTTGGCTATAGTTTTGACATATTTCAATCCTGGGTCCCAGCTGTAATGGCTCTCCTCATCATTGATATCATCATGACAATCTCCCTCTTTATGGTAGATAAAACTAAGAAAATCCTCTAAAAAGGTTTTAGAATTTACCACAGATAAACATACTTTTCAAGCCAGACTGAGTCTGGTTTTTTTGGATCTTCACAACATTTTAAAAAGTATAGATTTACCAAGCATACTGCTGTTCCTACGCGCAAAAATGGTATAATAAAGCTAGGAAAGCTCCGGTTACAATTTATTAGGAGTAACACTATTTGAGTACATAAAAGATTATTACTTTGGGAATTGATAGTTGATGCGATGCTAAAGTAGAAATTATAAACGTCTGCATTTATGATTGTTTTAATGCCATTAAGTAATTTTGATTGGATAAAAAATCTCGATTAACCAAAGACCATTGAATCATGTAAGGAGAAATTTGTATGCCAGCAAAAGCAGGGGACGTCTATTGTGTTTACAATTTCCATCTAAAAAAATACACAGCTTGTCAGATAACCAAGATAGAAGAGGGGGAGAAAAAGCCGCAGGCTGTCCTACTGTCTTTAGACTGGTCAGGAAAACAACCTCTTAGAGAAGAAGAACTATCTTCTTTGAAGCCACTCTATATAGATTTTATGTACTGGGAAAGAAACTTACATCTTAGTAATGTTGATATTCATGTACCGTCACATTATATTTTTATTGGTAATACAACACCATTAACAACTGAAAGCACCAATACTTATGCTATGTTTTGGGGAAATGGTTACGATATTTATAGGCAACTGAAATGGCAAGAAATACCAAAAGAAAAAAGAGATTTATTTAAGAAAGCAGATAAAAGCCAGGAAAGAGTTTCATTTGCAGGAAATGAGTGTCGTATCTCTAAACACAATATCAATGACGAGTGGACGCCTTTTGAAGACGCATTAGAATTAAAGGTCTTTCCTTGTTTATCTAAGTTGGCATTAACGAGATGGCACAAAAATTTATATAAGTATTTGCAGTCAACTCCTTTTATTACAGAACTAGTTCTTGAAAATCATGGACAAACAAAACTGGATTTTTCTAAGACATCCATACATCGGCTTTCCATTGATTTGACAGGCGTAGAGGAACTTAGACTGAACGATGATTTGGAGGAGCTAGTCTTATTAGGAGACATGAGCGACAATTGTCAGATACTTGTAAAAGACCATGGAGCCAGCTTACGATTACACCTTGACAACTCTCTACCCAAGGTGCTGGGATTAAAAGATTTAGGAGCTATCCATTGTTCAAACATCCTTGAAATAGACTTTGCTCAAATCTTGAATAACTATCCAAGGCTTAGGGAATTAAGATTGTGGGGGAAACCTGGTCATATTCTTAATTTCCATAAATTATCAGAGTTAAAAGAGTTAGTCATATTTTCCACTGTGGATTTGTTTGGCTTTACTGCAAAAGATATTCCCAAACCAGAAGATTTACCTCGATTAAGCATGTTTTGGATGAGCAGCTTACCAGAAGAGGCCGCTAAAGTAGCCAAAAAATATTATAAAAAACAGCAAGACAAGGGACTGAATCTTTGGATAACAAAACCAAGAAAAGCTGAATGGCTAGCCCAAAACCTAGACAATCCATTTCGCTCATGGGATGGACAAGAGAATATTTCAACAGCAAACGCAAAAAAAGCAGCCTCTCTATATAGAAAGACTAGAGCAAGTGTTAGAAAGCTTCTAGAAAACCCCAACGAGGACACTATAAAACACATAGAAGCCCTCATAAGAGAGTATACTCAAGGTTTCAATAAAATGGACAAGCGTAACTGTTTTATTGAAACAATCGAGAGAGAGGATATCTATGATGCCTTGGTCGAGATCTTAGATTTACTACCTGAAGATTTAGGGATGGACAAAGAAAAATTTATAGAAATCTTTGATGAGCTAAAAGATTTTTAAATGAGAAGCCTTTCTAATTCATTCTTGAAACGGAGATTATCATGACTAACTTTATACAGACTATCACAGTCGAAAATCGGCAGGTCGACAAAGAAAATTACTTTACAATTGGCTACTCTCCTGAGATAGAAAAATCTTTACTGTGTGTTTATATTTCTTGGATTGCTGCTTATGACCGCTATTACGAGTTAGATGACGGAGATTTGGCTCTCTTTGAAAGCAAACGAGAAGCATTTCTCAAAAAATATGAAAAAGAAATCAAGGCTTATCGGACTGAAAGATTGATTGGTTCTGGGGCTCTGAGGGATTACAATTTCAGATCTTTGCCTAAGAATATCCTAGAAAACTTGGATAGCTATCCTCCATTTAACGGATATGTCTATCAAAACGGCATCCTCTGTGCTAGAATCAAGATTGAAGACAAGTATTTTTATCTTCCGCCCATTTATGATAAGGATTACAGATAAGCATTGCCTCAAAGTAACGCAAAACAGCCTCCAATCTTCTAGTTTTTACTAGGAGATTTTTATATATAAAAATTTTACACATATTACTTGACAGGGCTTACAAATAGATGTATGATGTATGTATAGAATAATTATATATAAAATTTTTACATACTAAAAAAGGAGGTGCCCCATGTATTTTCCAACATCAGCGGCCTTGATTGAATTTCTCATCTTGGCCATCCTAGAACAAGGGGATTCCTATGGTTATGAGATTAGCCAAACCATTAAACTCATTGCCAAAATCAAGGAATCTACCCTCTACCCCATCTTGAAAAAACTGGATACCAACCGCTATCTGACCACATACTCTCGCGAATACCAAGGTCGGATGCGGAAGTACTACTCCTTGACAGAGATTGGGGAGGAGCAACTATTTGTACTCAGAGAAGAATGGACACTCTACACTGACACGATCAATGGCATCATAGAAGGGAGCATTCGCCATGACAAGAACTGAATATTTGAATCAGCTTGAAGCCTATCTGATGAAGCTTCCTCAATCTGATCGCATTGAAGCCATGGATTACTTCAAAGAACTCTTTGATGATGCGGGTCCAGAAGGTGAGGAGGAGCTTATCGCTAGCCTGGGAAGTCCAAAAGAAGCTGCCCATGATGTCCTGACTACACTTCTTGATAAGAAAATCAACGAAGAAAATTCCAGTAAGAACGACCGCCATATTTTACGCATCGCTCTACTAGCCCTTCTTGCAGCTCCTATCGGAATTCCGGTCGGAATTGGTCTTCTCATGTCTATCATCGGCATTTTTATCGCCGCTGTCAGCGTACTTATAGCCTTCTTTGCTGTATCAGTAGCTGGACTAATCCTAGGAGGCGTTCTCCTATTTGAAAGCTTCTACGTTCTGGCTGAATCGACATCTGCTTTTGTACTGATTTTTGGTGGAGGTTTACTAGCGATCGGAGCTTCGTCTCTAGTCTTACTAGCGACTTCCTATGTAGCACGTTTCTTTGGATTACTAGTCCTTCGACTTATCCAATGGATTCTTAATAGAGGAAAGAGAGGTGAAAGACATGCGTAAATGGACAAAAGGATTTCTTATCTTTGGTGTTGTTACCAGTATCATCGGTTTTTCCATGATGATCATCGGCATCCAAACAGACGGAGTCAGAAGCCTCCTTGCAATGTCTCAAAATCCAGTATTTGAAAGTCGAATGGAAGAACTCGTTTTTGATCAAGATATCGAAAACCTTAACATCTCACTGAAAGAACATTCGCTCGTCATTACGGAGTCAAACGATGATAAGATTCACCTTCAGTATCACCCGACCATCTCTGAAAAAGAAAATCTTCAACACTCTATTAAAGAGAAAAGTCTTGAAATAACTGATACCAAATCAACTACACGTCGCTCTATAGGTTCTAGTATCGAAGGTATCCTCTTTATCGCAAGCGGAATTTCTAGCCGCAATGATGAAGTTGTTCTCTCATTACCAAGAGGAAAAGACTTAAAAAATCTAACTGCCCAGGTAAACCATCGTATCCTTTCAATTGCTAATGCAAAACTCAGCAATGCCAAGATTCTGTCAAATGGCTATCTTCTTCGTATCACTGATAGCGAGATTAAAAATAGCCAACTGATCACAACTGGCATTGTCAATGTATTTGAAACCAGTCTAACAGATAGTCGTATCCAAGCAGACCATCAACATATCAAGGCAGACGATATCCAAGTGCATGGTCGAGTGGAATTCGAGGCAAGAAAAGATATCTCACTCGAGTTATCTCAAAAGGAACTTGAGCGAATCAATGTTGAGTTTTCTGCTGAACATGGTGATATCTATCGTTGGCATCGAGACAGACGTGACATACCTACGGGAGGTAGTAAAGGTGAAGCATTAGCGAACCCTTACAAAACAGAAAAAAAAGATACGCAAGATCTCCTCGTCGCAAAATCGAATCAAAGTATCTATTTCCCATAATAAGATCGCTTGCTTTCTTATAGAAATCATGAATAAAGACAACTAGTAGTTACTACTCAAAAATTAATCAAAAAAAGGGAGGTCTATTATGACTCAAGAATGGTTTGAAAGTGCTGATTTCGAGAAAACAGCCAACAATGATAAAAAAGATAGCCCATCCGACTCAGTTCTCCTTGAAGAAGATGCAGAGACAAGAGAAGAGGCGCCGGTAGTTGAGGAAAATCCTCAAGCCAACCCAGAAGATAAGGAAACTAGTGAGGAAACTGTAGAGACTGAAGAACTCGCTGAAAAATTAGAAAAGATAGACGAGTCAGAAGAACCTGTTAAAGAAGCTTCTCAGAAAAGTCAATCTTTGACTAGCAAGTCTTTGGAAAGCCCATTTTTACCAGATTCTGCATCTACAAAAACAGCAGTATTTGCAGTTTTCAAAGAAGAACTGGCTGATCTTTGGGTTTGGCTACAAGGAGCCCTTAAAGAACCGACAGCAAGCATTGATACAGATAAAAAACATAGTTATAATGCCTTTACCCTGCTGACTATCTTTTCTGCTCTTAGTTTCTTCTGTGCGATTTATCATATCAAGCATGACTACTACGGCCATATGGCGGCTATCAACTCTCATGCCGTCGAGCAGTTCCCTTCACTGAATCTCTTTTCTATCTTCTCCATCTTGGTAGCGACAAGCTTATTCTTCTTTTCTATCCTTATGGGTGGATTCGTGGTTAAACGTTTTGTCAATCAGGACAATGACTGGACACTGGAAAAAGCCTTGCAAGAGTACAGCAGACTCTTCGCCCTTCCTCTCCTGCTCACGGGTATTGCGAGTTTCTTTGCCTTCTTTAATAGTCTACGCTTTGCGGCTCTTCTCTGCCTCATTAGCATTGGTCTGGTACTTCTTGCCAACCTCTATACCATCTCAAGACCAAGTAAAGATAGCCAAACTGACTCCTTCTATCGCCTTCTCTTAGCATTTCTAGTTAACGGTGGTATCCTATTTCTCTTCTTCCTAGCAGAAATGACTCTGGTTTTTGAATATCTACGAATCCTAGCTTTTATGTAAAATAAAGGTAGCGAGATAGAAAGATATTAGCTTTAGAGTATCATTACTATAAAATTTTAAAAACAAAAAAAGCGAACAAGACAGAATTCTGATAATCAGAAAACTAATCTTGTCCGCTTTTTAACTTTATAGAAACTTTTGTCACAGATTCCTTATTTATCTATTTGCTAAAGCTTCAAAATCCTCTCCTGAAACTGGTCCTACCTCTACTTGGTTGGCATCCAAATCCTGACAAAGTTCCTTTGGAAGAACTTCTAAAAAGGCTTGGTAATCCAGTCTAGCTACTACTTCATAGTCTTCAGGCTTAGAACCATCTCCAGATATTTTCACCAGGTCAATCTCCCAGACAAGATCCTTACCAGCCAACTGCTCAACATAAGGCACAGGAACAACAGGCCCTTTGGGCAAAATGGTCTTAACCCCCTGAGCCAGGTGGTAGATTCCATGAACCTTACCCTCACTATCTGGGTAGAATTTAGCACTTGCAGGATAAGCATCTGACCCTTGAACCCTCTTAACTAGCTCTTCAAAACGTGCCAAGCCATCTTCTTCTAGGAAGCTTTCTAAGTCCTTCTTATCAAAGTAAATAGTTGATAGAATTCCTTGGCAGAAGGCCAAACGAGCATCCTTATCAGCTAGATAGTTTTTAACAGTTTCTTGGAAATAGTCTTCCAAATCAAAGTCTGACAAACCTTCAACAGATTCACCAACCTTGCTAGACAAGGCTTGCAAGAGAGCTTCTACAATCACCCAGTCAGCTCTTGTAATCAAGTCAGGAATGATTACTTGATAGCCTTTTTGAGCATCTAGATATCGAACTTTAAAGAGAAATTGAGACTTACCTACGATTCCACACTCGATATACTCAAGGCGATTGAGAGGTTGACGGAGGTAGACAGCATCATAACTATGTGACTCTAAGCCATCTACTAGGGCCAAGACTGACTTAGCTGTTAGAATCTCCTGTTGTCCTAAAATACTTTGTTTATTTGGAATAAAAAATGTTTTCACCATAAATGGTCTCCTTTGAAATCGTTTACATATAGTATACACCATTTTCCTGAAAGATGCAGAAACAAATTTAAGATTTTTTGGTCAAAAGCATAGAAAAACAGCCCGTCAGGACTGTTAATATTTATTATACAACTTCAGAATGATCTAGGTTCTCACCAATCGCTGCTAGACGCTCGATGACTTGGTCTTGTGTCAATTCATATTCTAAAACATAGCGATTACGTGGGTGAACACGGCACTCGTGTGAGCAACCACGGAGATATTTATCTTCGTTGTCTTCTGATGCCAAGATACGACGGTTACAGAATGGATTTCCACAGTTGACATAGCGTTCACATGGTGTTCCATCAAACCAATCTTTCCCTACAATGGTTGGATTGACATGGTTGACATCGACTGCAATACGTTCATCAAAAACGTACATTTTCCCATCCCAAAGTTCCCCTTGAACTTCTGGGTCTTTACCGTAAGTTGCGATTCCTCCGTGCAATTGGCCAACATCTTTGTAGCCTTCACGGACCATCCAGCCTGAGAATTTCTCACAGCGAACGCCACCTGTACAGTAAACCACGACGCGCTTGTCCATGAATTTTTCCTTGTTGTCACGAACCCATTGTGGCAACTCACGGAAGTTGCGGATATCTGGACGAATAGCCCCACGGAAGTGACCAAGATCGTACTCGTAGTCATTCCGAGTATCAAGGACAACTGTATCTTCGTCTAGAAGAGCTTCTTTGAATTCTTTTGGAGACAAGTAAGCGCCTGTCGTTTCAAGTGGGTCGATGTCGTTGTCAAAGTTATCATCCTCTAAACCAAGGTGAACGATTTCCTTTTTGTAGCGAACAAACATCTTCTTGAAGGCTTGCTCACTTTCCTCGTCAATCTTGAACCAGAGGTCTTCCATACCTGGAAGGCTGTGAACATAGTCCATGTATTTTTGCGTGATCTCATAGTCACCAGAAACAGTTCCATTGATCCCTTCGTCAGCGACTAGGATACGACCTTTGAGGCCGATTGACTTACAGAAAGCCAAGTGGTCTGCAGCAAATTGTTCCGCGTTTTCGATGGGAACATATTTATAGTAAAGTAAAACTCGAATATCTTTTGTCATAAGATTGATTCTCTTTTCTAAGATTAAATTATCAGAATTTTTCATTCAACTATACTAGTATACTCTCCCAAGAAAGCGAATGCAATTTATTTGACCGAAAAATGAAAAACAAGACCCATTTTCAGATCTTGTTTCAACTAAATATTCGATGAAGAAAAGTTAACAAAAATGGCAAGGTTGCTACAATATTATTAATCACATGGACTGCATAGCTAGGATAGATACTCTTGGTATAACGAGTTAATCCAGCACAACATACTCCAAATGTCGAAAAAACAAGAATATCTAAAAAATTTGGAAAGCTAGAAAAGTGAGGAAGAGCAAATAAAACCGAAGGAAGAATCAGGTCAAGTCCAAGCTTCGAATCTTTAAAGAAGGCGTGTTGGAACAAACCCCTATAAATCAATTCTTCCATCAGAGGCCCTAGGAAAAATAAGGTCAGGTAGAGACCCAACTCGGCAAAATTTGTCCCACTATAGCCGATTAGTACAGCCCAACCCTCAGAAGTTGACTGTACATGTCTTGCCGTTTGAAAATTAAAAGATATGCAAAGTACAGTTACGAAAACCGTCAAAACTGTATACCATAGCCATTTTTTCTTTGGAATAACAAAAAGGTAGCCATGTCCTGCCTTGACTAGTATCCAAATCATGAGGCCAATAAAGACAAGACTGATAAGATTTTTAATCCAGAAAAAATTGCCAATCTGAGAAGAAAATTGCCAGTAATTTTGAACCACCAGTGTTAGCTGAGAGAGTCCATATACGAAAAATAAGTAGGATAAGATTGCACTAGTTTTGAAAATAAGATGGTATTTTTTCATATGTCTATAACCAATGTTAAATGTTAGAGCAAAACTCTGAACAAAATGCAGATAATTATATGTAAATACTAAAAAAAGAATCACCACCTCATCTGGAAAAACCAGATAAGGCAGTGATCGCTCTTTTTAGGAATGAATACACGAAATCAATTGTTCTTGCGATTATTTGCTTTTCAAGAATTCGTCGTATTGTTTTTGCATTTCATCCAATACTTTTTGGTAAGCACCTTCAGATTTAAGTTTTTCCATCAATTCTGGAATAGCTTTTTCTGGGTCTACAGTACCAGTGTTGATAGCTGTATCGAATTGTTGCATAGTGTTAGTGATAGCTGAGATTTCAGATTTCACGTTGTCAGTGTTGAAGATGAATCCAAGCGCTGGAGATTCTTTTGCAGTTTCCAAATCTTTCTTAGATTGTGCAATTTGTTCATCTGTAACGTTTTCGTTGATGTAAAGGATCCAGTTGTTACCAGTGTTCCATCCTGACATGTGAGTGTTTCCTTTGTATCCATCAAGGACTTTAACACGGTTTTCTTTACCTGCAACTTTTTCCCAGTTCTTGCCTTCTGGACCGTAAACAAGACCGTTCAAGAGTTCTGGGTTAGTGTTCAAGAGGTTCAACACTTCCATTGCTTTTTCTTTGTTCTTAGAGTTGTTTGAGATTACAAAGTTAGCAACTTGAGTTGTTTGGTTTTTCTTGATGAAGTTAGTAAATGGTTTGATTTGGATGTCTCTGTTAGCAACACGAGAAAGCAAGCTGCTACCGTAGTCAGCAGGTCCTACTGTCTCTTCGCGAACAAACCAAGTATCTTGAGTAAGGTCATATGAAGTATCGCTAGTTGCTACGTCTTTTGGAATGTATCCTGCTTCATAGAATTTGTGAAGAGTCTTCAAGTGTTCTACGAAACGAGGAACTTCGTAACGGTTAACGATCTTAGTAGTATCGCCTTCAAGGTCGATGACGAATGGAAGTCCGTTTGCAACTGGGTAGTCAAAGTTTTCTGATGGGATAAAGTTTTTACCAACAGCGAATGGCATTACATCTGGAGCTTTTTCTTTGATTTGTTTCAATACTGGTTCAAGTGTTTCGTATGAAGTTACACCTGAGATATCAATTCCATATTTTTCAAGAAGTGGGCCGTTGAAAGCAAAGTTTTGTGAAGATGCAACGTTGGCTGCAACTGGAACTGCATAGATCTTACCGTTTACAGTGTTACCTTTGATGTAAGCTGGGTCAAGAGCTTTGTAAAGGTCAGCTCCTTCTTTCTTGTACAATTCTGTCAAGTCAGCATAAGCACCTTTTTGAGCGTTTACGACGTAGTTATCTGCAAATGCGATATCATAGTTTTCACCTGATGAAGTGATAACTGACATTTTCTTACCGTAGTCACCCCAACCAAGGTATTGGATATCCAATTTAGCACCAACTTTTTCTCCGATGATTTTGTTTGCATTTTCTAGCAATTCATCCAAGTTATCTGGTTTGTCACCGATTTGGTACATTTTGATAACAGGTTTGTCACCTGATGCTGAATCAGCAGCTTTTTGGCTGTTTCCTTTAAGGTTTCCACAAGCAGCAAGGCTGGCAGCTAAAGCTACAAGGCTAGCAGATGCAAAAGCATATTTTTTCCAGTTTTTCATTATAAAAACTCCTTTTTTTATTTTTAAAGTTATTAACAAATTGAGATTGTTGATTTTTCTTAACTAGAAAAATCAGAGTTAGAAAAGAAACATTGTTTCTTAAATATCCTTACTCTTTAACACCACCGATGGTCAAACCTTTTACAAAGTAGCGTTGGAAGAATGGGTAGAGGATCGCAATCGGAACAGTCGCAACAACGACCATGGCCATACGACCTGTTTCTTTTGGTAGAGCAACCGCAAGTTGTCCTGACATACCAACTGACTTAGCAATGTAATCCATGTTGTTTTGAATTTGCATAAGCAAATATTGCAATGGATACAAGTTGTCACTCTTGATGTAAAGAAGAGCGTTAAACCAGTCATTCCAGAAGCCAAGCGCTGTCAATAGTGTGATCGTTGCGATACCTGGTAATGACAGTGGCAAACAGATTTGGAAGAAGATACGAGCTTCACTAGCTCCATCGATACGAGCTGATTCGAGGATTGCTTCTGGGATGGTTTTCTTGAAGAAGGAACGCATCAACATGATGTTGAATGGTGATAGAAGCATTGGAACAATCAAGGCCCAAATAGTATCACCAAGGTGAAGCAATTGAGTCACTACGATATAGCCTGGTACCAAACCAGCGTTGAACAACATACTAAGAAGGGCAAAGATTGTAAAGAATTTACGATACTTAAATGTTGAACGTGAGATGGCATAGGCGTAAGTTGTCGTGATAAAGACGTTTGTCAATGTACCGACAACTGTCACAAATACTGAGATAAAGAGTGCTTGTAAAATCTTATCTTTGAACTGAGCCAAAAACTCAAAACCATCTAATCCAAACTGTGATGGGAAGAAGCTATATCCATATTGAACGATACTCTTCTCATCTGTAATTGAGATAATGATGACAAAGATGAAAGGCAAGATACAAGAGAAGGCCAGCAAACCAGAAATGATACTAAAGAAGATATCTGCTTTCTTGCTGAAGGAGTGTATGCCAACATTATCAATTTTTGCTTTTTGAACTTTTTTTGCCATATGCTCCTCCTTTCTAGAATAGGGCTGAGTTAGGATCTACACGTCGTGCTAGTAAGTTTGATAGGATAACCAGAATCAAACCAACGACTGACTGGTAGAGACCTGCTGCTGAAGCCATACCGATATCTGCTGTCTGAGTCAAACCGTTAAAGACATAGACGTCCAATACGTTTGTTACACTATAGAGCTGACCAGCATTGTGAGGGATTTGGTAGAAGAGACCGAAGTCAGCACGGAAAATGTTTCCGACTGCAAGGATGGTCAATACTGTCACAAGTGGTGTTAACTGAGGGATGGTTACGTTGCGGATACGTTGCCATTTGCTAGCACCGTCCACTGTTGCTGCTTCGTAGTAGGTTGGATCAATACCCATGATTGTTGCATAGTACATAACACTACTGTATCCAAAGCCTTTCCAAATACCTAGGAAAAGGAGAAGATAAGGCCAGATACTGATGTCAGCGTAGAAGTTAATTCCCTTCATGCCAAGAGCTTCCAAGGCGTGGTTGATAACCCCTTTATCGATGTTTAGGAAAGCATCTGTAAAGAAACTGATGATAACCCAAGATAAGAAGTAAGGGAACAACATAGATGTTTGGTAGATTTTAACCATTTGCTTAGAGCGAAGTTCACTAAGGATAATAGCGATACCAACTGACACAATCAAACCGATAAAGATAAATCCAAGGTTGTAAAGGACAGTGTTTCGAGTGATGACAAAGGCATCTTTGGAACTAAACAAGAATTTAAAGTTATCTAGTCCGACCCATTTACTATTTATAATACTGTGAACGAATCCTTCACCAGTCATATGGTAGTCTTTGAAGGCAACCACATTTCCAAATACTGGGATGTAGAAGAATAAAATCAACCATAATGTCCCTGGTAAAACCATTAAGAGAAAAATCCAATTATCTCTCAAAGTTTTTGAAAACTTGTTCATAATTTCCTCCCTTTTTATTTTTCTAAAACTTGATAATCTCACAATTTTTAGATTTGATAACGTTTACAAAAATAGTATACTCTTATTTTAAGGATAGTTTAAACTACTAATTATAGAAAAAACTCCACAAATTATTTTATGTGGAGAACTTTTTTATATAAGAATAGGTTTCACGAGAAACTTTCTTCCTGAATAGAGTTTTTCTAGGTTGTATAAATGGTCGAAGCTGTCGCGATGGTATGCCACTGGTTGGCTGTTGTTGCTGCGAAGTCCTTGTCTGCGTAGAAGTCAGTAAATGGAAGAATCTCTACTTCTAGTTCGTCAATACGAGAGATTTCGCCTGCTAGGTAGTTTGCAATGCGACTTTCTGCTCGCTTGATCCGCTGCAAGAGTCCACCCATACGGATATCTACTGTATCCAAACCAAAGACCTTGTTTTCTTTCAACCATTGTTGACTAAAGAGAGCATGGAAGATTTCAATCTGGCTTCTGAGTTTTGGCAATTCTCCTCTAGCGATTTGTTGCAAGCTCTCTTTATCACCTGCTTGATAGGCTTGACGAATGCGTCGGCCTACATCCACTTTGCTACTTAAAATGGCATTCAACTGAGCCTGGGTTTCAAAGAGATAGGCGTAGATGCCTGCTTTTTCTTTGATAGCAGTAAGAGTCTCAGCTGCTTGGGCAAAGTGTGGCTTGTCCTGTTCAGGTGTCATGTGCTTGTCAAGAATTGGGCAGAGAACATCCTGATAAAAGACATAGCGGTTGGGGTTGATACCACTGAGATTGTCAGGCAAGTCAGGCAAGAGGTTGGCCAAGTCAAGTTGCATAAAGTCCTCCACTGATAGACCTGTATTGGTCTTGAAGTGGGCAGATAGACGTTCTAAATCATTGCGGTAGCTGAGCTCTGACCAGATTTGCAAGCTTGGCAAGATAGAGAACTGGGCTGTTTCCCCACCATTGTCCCCCCAACCCGTCACGATGACTTCCTTGATCTGGTTGGCACGGCAAGCTTTATTGGCTTCTACTGCAATGAGACGGCTGAAATGGTTGTGGGGCGTAAAACCAATCCACTTCCAAGCTCCACCTGCAAAGGCGATATCTTGACTAATCTTATGGTGATTACGGAAGTTTCGGTTGTATTTTTCCTCGCTATCTTGATAATAATCCCAGTAAACCAAGGTAACACGGTCTTTGAGACGGTCAAGGTAAACACGAGTTTCTTCTGGAATTTCTACATCACGGTCGTACTGGCCATCTGCAGACATGAGCTTGAAGAACATATCGCTCCACATCTGGCAGTGGAAACCGTACTTTTCTGCAATATCCAGCACGCGCTCCAAGTGTTGACACATGAGTAGACTACGGTCCACAATACCGTTCAAGATAAGGTAACGACCCAAACCGACCAAGTGAGCTTCATCCATCCCAATATTGACCTTGCGAGTTTGTAGTTTAGATAGTGTCGCAAACATACCATCAATCAGGTCGTAGACTTTTTCTTCACCGATGAGGAGAATGTCTTCTACATCGCGGAGTTGCTGCACTTCCTTGACACCCCATTTGACAAAGGCTGATAAGTGGGCCAAGGTCTGGATGCATGGGACAAAGGTCATGTCAAACTGTTGGGCGTATGCTTCGATTTCCTGTAATTCTTCAGCTGAATAAGCCCCACGGAAATAACCAAAGTAAGGCTGTCCCTCAATCTGATAGGTGTCCTCCATATAGAGCTCAAAGGTTGAGTAGCCCATGAGAGCTAAGACCTCAATCATCTGTTTGGCCGATGCGACATTAAGCACGGCATTGCGCGAACAGTCCGCCATATAGGCTAAATCTTCATAGGCCGCCTGCTCTTCAATCTCTACCTTGTCCCCTTCTGCTAAAGCTGTTGCTAGCACAGATAAAGCACGGTAGAGTTGATGAGGTTTACGGTAGATCAGTTGATACTGCCCCTTCTCACCCTTGATAGAGATAGAAGCTTGGTCAGACTGAGCGACTGTCACCTCTACATCTGGTAGAGAAATGTGATTTTTTAATACTTCGATAGATTGGGCTTGTTTGGGACTAAGTCCTGTAAAACTTACCATTGGTTTTCCTCCTGTAACCAGTTGACAAGGGCACCGTAGAGATTGGCATCTGCGTGATAGGTGCAAGCTTGGATGACTGGAGCGATTGTATATTCTTCATATTTTTCCACAAAGGTATCTACTGCTTTTTGCACACCTTTGATAAAATCTGGGTTTTGGCTGATAGAGCCACCTAGGCTAATCACATCTGGATCAATGAGATACTGGATATTGAGCAGCCCTTGAGCAAGATTACGATTCATACGCTCAATGGCTTCCTGGCAAAGAGCATTGCCGGCTGCCGCTTCTTGGTAAACCTTGCGTCCGTCCCAATCAGACCGACCTGATTTTTCAATCACATAACGAACCATGTTTCCTGTAGAAGCTAGTAGTGACCAGTTGTTGAGTTTTTCTGCAGGCTCGATAGTTGTCATATAGCCAAACTCACCGCCCAAACCATGACGTCCACGGTGAAGCTTCCCATTGATAATCATAGCCCCACCGATTCCTGTACCAATCACGACACAGGCTGCATTTTCAATCTCAGGATGAGCTAGCAATTCACTCAGTCCAACACAGTTGGCATCATTTTCTAGATGGATAGGTAACTGGTGATGAGCAAGGGCCTCATACCATGAAAAACCATGGATGTATGGAATCGCACTAATCCCCTCAATCACCCCGGTTTCTTGATTAACGGCTCCTGGCACACTCATGGCAATCCCACGGTAGTCACGTTCTGACAATCGCTGGTCCAACCAAGCTAGCAACTCTTCCAGAGTCTCTGGCGTTGCGGTGCTGGCCTTATCTAAAATCTTTCCATCAGGAGTGAGACTAGCAAACTTAATCCCAGTCCCTCCGATATCAATCGTTGCAATGGTCATTGCTTTTACCTGTAAAAAGGAGCGAGTCAGCAGTCGGTTCTTACTCTTTTCGCTCCTCCTTTCTTTTTATGTTATCTTTTTGAAATTAAATTTCTTCTTTTTGAATGAGTTCTGTACGAATTTCTTGTGGTGCCAATAATCCTGAATGAACTGGATATGGGCGTTCCAACAAGTCAAGAATGGTTTGTTGTTTTTCAGACACACGGATATTTTCTTGACTCATGTTGTAGTAACGAAGGACATAACCTTCTTCATTCTCAGCCACCTTAAAGGCTGTTGGGCAGACTTGTGGCAAACTGAGTGCCGGATGGTTAAAGAGGCTACCCGTTGCTGCAACGCTACCCTCTTGTTTTGCAACTTGAAGAGCTGTAAATGGCACCTGAAAGGCTTTGGCACGACGGAAAGCTGAGAAGCGTTCCCCTGCTTGGTGACATTCTACTGCAAATTCAACTTCGATATCACGCAAGCACTGGGCTTCTGGCGTTGGGAAGTAACCCCAGTCACCAAGTTCGCCTGAAGCACGAAGAAGGGTTACAGCCATGGTGTCATCTCCAAGGATTTCATACTCGTGCAATCCTTTATTAGATACTGTCACTCCTTTTACATCATCATACAAGCTGACAAAAGCTTGTTGGTGTTGTGGATTTTCAGGATTTTCCCAAGAAGCTGCTGGTTTATTTGGTCTTGTCACAACTTCATAGATGCTTTCAGAAGCATTGCTTGGACGAGTATTATGAGTTTTCACCAAGAGACGGATGCGGTGATCCTTGGCTGTGTTAGTAAAGCGAGTCTTGAAGCGAATCTGTGGATTGTCCACAAAGACAGTCATCTCCGTTTCAAGAGGAATGGTTGTCAACTCTTCTGAACGACCTGCATCTCGTTTCATGAACTCGATGATACCTCTTTGTTCTGCATCCAATTTTTCATCTGCGCTAACTGGGATGGTCAAGTCATGTTTGAGCAATACCTTAGCATAGCGAGCATTATTTTCTAGGACATCGTATCCCTTCAATTGAGCATAGATTGGATCAGTTCCTTTTGGTTGGAAGTAAATGTACTCGTTACCAATATCTCCACGGTCTTCGAATTGGATGAAATCTTCGTAGGCTTCGTTTGTAGTCTTGTCGTAGAGTGTAATTCCTTGGTCTACACTCACTGTTACGAATGGTGTATCAATGACTCCATTTTGGTAAATACCATCTCGGTATTCTACTTGGCCTTCAACCAATTGGAAGCTTGCCCAAGAAAGCGGTGCAAGGTGGACTGGGATTGTCACGCGCACTTGGCGTGCAATATAGGGTTGGCGGAATTTATCCTTAGGCAAGGTATAACCAAAACTTGCTCCCAAGTCTTCGATTTTAGCCTCAAGGACATGACCATCCAAATCTTCAACATGGTAGGTTGGTAAGGTCACGGCTGCCATCTTCTTGTAACCTTCAGTCGGATGTAATTCTTTAAAATCACAAGTCACAACATCCACTACAACACTGACTGTATCAACCTTGTCATGTAAAGCTGTGTTGACAACGGTAAAGAGGTGATCACTTTGCGCATTTTGAGTAGCTAATTTACCCTTCCATTCGTTAAGAAGATTAGTCTTAACAAAATTCCCGACTTGATTAACCTTGGCAAAACGAGTTTCCATTTCACGGTGAACTTCGTCAATACTACAACCACAGATACTATCGTGCGGTGCATTTTGCAGAAGTACTTTCCAAGCATAGGTCAATTGATCCTTGTAGTTATGTCCACCAGTGATAATGGTTAATGGTTCCACAACCTGCTCTAACAAGTTGCTATTTTCTTGGAAGGCTTGTTTGAGGTAAATACGTGAAGAAGAGGTGTTGGCAAGAGTGTACCAACCATCTGTTTCCTGGCTGGTCAACTCACCTGTGACCGTTGATAGGTGTTCAGGAAGTGCACTTTCCACTGCTTGGACATATTCGTCAAAGGAGCTATGAATAAAGGTCACGTCTGGGAAGAGTTCGTTTGCCACACGAATCGCTTCGCTAATATTTCTCTGTACAGGCTGGTGGTCACAGCCGTTCATCATCAACCATTGGTTAGTCGATGCATAGTCACGAACGTCTGCTAATTTTTGCTTCCAGAAAGTCAAGGCTTCGTCTTTATCCACTGGAATTTCATTCCCGTTACTGTACCAGTTAGCAAAAAGAATGCCGAGTACACGGCTACCATCAGCCCCTTGCCAGTACATCTCAGAAAATTGAGAGGTAAACTGCTCATCTTCGAGGACTTGGTTGTCAAATCCGATTGGCTTGACACCGCGACCAAAGGCTGCGACGTGAATACCTGATTTTTGAAGGATTTGAGGAGCCTGCCCCATATTTCCAAAGGTGTCTGGGAAGTAACCAATTTGAGTAGATTTGCCCCATTTGGCACATTCCGCTTGTCCAATCAAAGTATTGCGGACGTTAGCTTCACTGGAAATCAAGTAATCATCCTGCAAGATATAGAAAGGCCCAATCTTCAATTTGCCTTCGTCGATATAACGCTGCACCTTGTCACGGTTTTCAGGGCGAATTTCTAAATAGTCATCGAGGACAATGGTTTGTCCATCCAAGTGGAATCTCTTGAACTCAGGATCATTTTCAAAAAGATCAAACAGATTGTCAAAAAGTTCCACCAATTGCATACGGTGACTTTCAAAAGGTAGATACCACTCACGATCCCAGTGACTGTGAGAGATGATATGTACAACAACATTTTCCATGAGTAAAACCTCATTCTAACTTAAATTTAAAAATATATTTGTGATTCTTTGCAAGAACCTATTGAGCTAAGGATCATTAGCGAATATCTAGGTAGTCCAAGACCAACTCACAGAACATCATGTTGGCCCATGAGAACCATTCGCGTGAGTAGAGTGTCGGATCGTCTACGTGGAAGCTTTCGTGCATAACGCCTGTTCCACCATCACAAGCGACGAGCTGATCTAGCAAGAATTTTTTCTCAGCTTTATCGGTAGCTGTCAAGCCTTGGATAGATAGGGCAATCGGCCAGATATAACGATAGAAGGTATGAGAACTTCCGAGACCGCTAGCGTATTCTCCTTGGTAGAAGTAAGGATTTTCAAGGCTCAGAATGGTGCGACGAGTGGCTTGATAGACTTCATCATTCACATCGCAGTAACCAAGATATGGAGCTGCTAACAAACTTGGTACGTTAGGGTCATCCATGATGCTAGCATTTCCTAGACCGTCTACTTCAAAGGCATAGATCTTCTCGCCCTTGCTGTTAGTCGTGTAGGCGTAATTTTCGATCCCTTCTTGAATCTCAGCTTGGAGACGTTTGGCATCAGCAATAATGCTCTTGCTATCAGCTAGATTCAATTCTGCAAATATTTCTTGGACATAACCTAAGACAACGACTGCAAACATATTTGATGGAATCAAGTAGCTATATTGACAGCAGTCATCACTCGGACGAAAGGCTGACCAGGTCATCCCTGTCACCGCAAAATCAGGTCCAAAACCATCATTAACCAAGGTATCTTCCTTACGATCGGTATCCCGAACGAAACGGTATGGTGAGTTCTTGTGGTCTTGTTCAACCGTCCAGAGATGGAGAATTTCCTTGGTCGCTGTAACAAAAGTTTCATCAAATTGGCTCGTCTCACCAGTTTCTTTCCAAAGGAGGTAAGCCAACTGCAATGGGTAGCAAAGCGAATCCACTTCATACTTGCGCTCCCAAATCCAGCCATTCAAGTCTGTATGGTCTGTCTCATGGTGGCCTTTCCAGTTCTCCTCAATATTGAAAGAGTTGGCATAGGGATCTTTGAGAATCAAAGTCATCTGACGTTTAACCAAACCAGCAATGGTCTGACGCAAACGAGGATCTCTTTTTGCCACATGGAGGTAAGGTCTCAGCTGAGCAGTTGAGTCACGAAGCCACATAGCTGGGATATCTCCAGTCAGTACAAAAGTTGAGCCGTCTTCTAAGATCTCAACTGTATTGTCTAAAGTGTCTGTGTAACAACGTTCAAAGATATCTACCCATTCAGGGTGATCTTTAGCACGCTCCGCTACCTCATCTAGCCACTCTCTGACAATTTCTTTTGAATAAACCATAAACTATTTTGCCTCTTTCAAACAAATTTTCATTTTCAGTATATAGCTTTTAGCCCAGAAAATATATACACAAATGTTAGTCATTATTCTACAAAATTGTTATATTTTGAAGTCATTTTCTAAAAGTATCCTTTTTCTGATATAATGTAGAAAACTACTGAAGGAAACCACTATGAAACCGATACTTGAAACCATTGATACCCGATTTGGCACCGCGAGCAAGCATGCCTTTTCTCGGGGAAATACCCTACCATACACTGGAGTGCCTTTTGGGATGAATTACTTTGTTCCACAAACGAGTGATCAAGAAGGATCATGGTTTTTTGATCCTCACCTTCCCATATTTCAGGGTGTTCGACTAACCCATCAGCCTAGCCCTTGGATTGGTGATTATTCTTGGTTACTACTGACTCCTGTTACAGGAGAAATCAGTGGCGACACCCTCTTCCATCGTCAGTCTTCTTATAACCTTGATCGTGCTATTTTCAATCCCCATTATCTCAGAATTTTTTCTGAGCGTTATCAGATTGAAACCCAACTCACACCTACTTGCTATGGGGCTTCTATTCAACTAAGACAGATACAAGGCAAGAAGCTCTCACTCTATCTGCATGCAGCTGATGATCTATCATTAGAGCAAGTAAATGAACGTACTGTCAGCCTTGGTCAACGCGGATTAACCGAAACCAACAAAAGTCCCCTCGTCATGTTTACTGCTCTCGCATTCTCTACGGATATTCTATCTATCAATCAAGTGGGGCAAGACTGGCGTATCGACTTGGCTGGAGCAGAAGCTCTAGTTCAACTAGCTACTTCTTTTATTTCTAAAGAACAGGCCCTCTTTAATCTGCCTAGAAAAGACTTTGAAGAAACGAAATCAGAGGCTAAAGCAAGTTGGGAAGACCTTCTAGGCCGTTTTGATGTCGTGGAAACTGGCTCTGTAGACCGAACATTTTTTGATCACTGTCTTTATAGACTCTTTCTTTTCCCACAAACCTTCTATGAGGTAAATGAGCAAGGCGAGACTATTCATATAGACCTTGCTTCAGGAACGATCAAGCCTGGTCTACTCTATACCAACAATGGTTTTTGGGATACCTTCCGCACTTCATTCCCACTCTTTGCCTTGATTATTCCAGAGCACTATCGTCAGTTTCTTGAAGGTTTCCTCAATAGCTATAGAGATACTGGGTATCTCCCTAAGTGGCTGGCTCCTGACGAAAGAGGAATGATGCCTGGGACTTTGATTGATGGCCTTCTTGCAGATAGTGCCTGCAAGGATATGGCACCTGAGTTTGAAGAAGAATTTCTCAAAGCCATGATTGAAACTGCTACTAAGGCAGATCCAAAAGCTATCAACGGGCGACATGGCCTAAGCCAATACCAAGAACTGGGCTATTTATCCACAGACTACCACGAAAGTGTCAGTCATACGCTAAATTATACCTACAGCGATTTTTGTATCTCTACTTGTGCAGAAAAATTAGGTCAAGAAAATCTGGCTCAAACCTATGCTCAATATTCTAAAAACTATCAGAATCTATTTGACTCTGAGACGGGTTACATGAGGGCGCGTGATGTAGATGGCAACTTCCGTCCTGACTTTTCTCCCTATAGTTGGGGTCGTGACTACGCTGAGTGTTCAGCTTTTCAAGCCAGTCTCGGTGTCTTACACGATATTTCTGGACTTAGCCAACTAATGGGTGGAAAAGAAGCCTTTAGCAACTATCTTTTGAAAGCTTGTCAAAGTCTCCCACTCTTTGAAACGACGGGCTATGGATATGAAATTCATGAGATGAGCGAGATGGCAACAGCGCCATTTGGTCAACTAGCCATTTCCAACCAACCAAGTTTCCACATCCCTTATCTGTTCCGCTACAGTAGTTATCCCCAATATACCAGTCTCTTGGTCAAGACTCTCCGTCAAAAAGCCTTTCAAGCTGGCTGGGATGCTTATCCAGGAGATGAGGATAATGGTAGTCTATCGGCTTGGTATGTATGGTCTGCTCTCGGGCTTTACCCAACCTGCCCAGGAAAAGCAAGTTATGACCTTGGAATTCCACTCTTTGATCACCTTCGTGTCTATCTGGCAGAAAAAAATCAGTGGTTGGATGTTCGTACTCAACAAAATCATGAGCACTTCCACTTTGTCAAAGACTGTCAACTGGACGGAAAAGAGAAACAAAGCATCAGCCATCAGGAATTGCTCAATGCTAAGACTCTTGACTTTACCCTCAGCTGGTTGCCAAAGCATTAATAACCTAACCCCTTTGTCAGACGCAAAGGGATCTTCTTATCCATAAAAAGTTATCCACAAGCTGTGAATAACCTTCAACCTTTCTTCGGAAAAGATTTTCAAGTTTTTCCAAAATATCTTTCCAATTCCATTCTCTATGCTTTAGACTAGAAAGCATCCAACAAAGCTTGTTATATCAAGATTTATACTAGTTTATCATCTCTTATAATTCCTAAATTTCTTGCTGCCTTCTAAACCATTGCTATAAAAATATTTTTGATAGGATGGTGTCAAGTTATCCACAGGATGTGGATAATCTTTTTCTAAACCAACAAGCCCTATTCCCTATCTGTTAGCTAGCTTTTACTTTTTTTATAGTAAATTTCAAAGTTTGTTAGGCGCTTTCAAAAAATCATGATATACTGAAATTATCTGAAAAGGAGACATTATAAAAAAAGATCAACACCCTTAATTAGCTGATGGTTTCTCTGCTTGCTAATCTTTGGACTTTTCCTCTACCTTTCTACAAAAGGATTGGCAACTCTAAAAGTCATCGGTAGCTTGGCAGGAAGTGCCATGTTGATTATGTCTTTACTCTTTGTGCTTTTGGCTGTCGGTCTGCCTTTCATCAAACCAGACATCCAGTTTGCGACACCGCACATGGATCAACTGAGTACCTACATTCCAAACTTTGATTTTTCTTATTTCACAACGATCTCATTACTGGTCTTTGCAGTTGGTGGTTGCGAAAAAATTTCCCCTTATGTGAATCAAACTCGCAATCCTGCAAAAGAATTTCCAAAAGGTATGATTGTCATGGCCATCATGGTAGGACTCTCTGCTATCCTTGGTTCAGTTGCCATGGGAATGCTATTTGATGGTAATAACATCCCTGAAGACCTCATGCGTAATGGTGCTTATCAAGTCTTCCAAATGTTAGGAAATTCTTGGGGAGTTGGAAACCTCTTTGTCGTAATCTACGCTCTTACAAACATGGTCGGACAAATTGCGGCACTTGCCTTCTCTATTGATGCACCATTACAAATCCTACTCAATAACGCTGACGAAAACTACATCCCAAGCTGGCTTCGTAAACGTACTGAAAAAGGTGTCCTCATTAACGGCTACCTCCTTACAGGCGTCCTCGTTAGTCTTATCATCATCCTTCCAATTTTTGGTATCCAAGAAATTGATGGACTTGTAAAATGGATGACCAACCTCAATTCTATCGTAATGCCAATGCGTTATCTCTGGGTATTCCTTGCCTATATGATGCTCAATCGTGCTTGGAAAACATACAAAAATGCGGAATACAAGTTTGTGAACAATCCTAAGCTTGGCTTTGTGATCGGTACTTGGTGCTTCCTCTTCACTGCCTTTGCTTGTATCCTAGGTATGGTTCCAAAAATTAGCTATGCTGAGAATCCAACTGCTTGGCAATTCTCTCTTCTTACAAACATCTTGATCCCAATTATTCTGATTGGTTTAGGTGTTATTCTACCAATCCTTGCAAAAAAAGAACAAAAGAAACAAATCAAATAAATCCTACTATTAGCTAGATAGTTTGGCTCTATAATATTTGTAGTGGGTAAATCCCCTATAGATATTATGGAGCCTATTTCGTTGTAGAAAAAAAGTCCCATATGACCTATAATGAAAAGCGATCAAACAACTCATTAGAAAGAATCATATGGAACCATTACATTTTATCACAAAACTACTCGATATCAAAGACCCTAATATCCAGATTGTAGACATCATCAATAGGGATACTCACAAAGAAATCATCGCTAAACTGGACTATGACGCCCCGTCTTGCCCTGATTGTGGAAATCAAATGAAGAAATATGATTTTCAAAAGACTTCTAAGATTCCTTACCTTGAAACAACTGGTATGCCTACTAGAATTCTCCTTAAAAAACGCCGTTTTAAGTGCTATCATTGCTCTAAATTGATGGTCGCTGAGACTTCTATCGTCAAAAAGAATCATCAAATTCCTCGCATCATCAATCAAAAGATTGATCAAAAGTTGGTTGAAAAGACTTCTATGACCGATATTGCCCATCAGCTGGCCATTTCAACTTCAACTGTCATTCGTAAGCTCAATGACTTTCATTTTAAGCATGACTTTAGCCGACTTCCTGAGATTATGTCCTGGGACGAGTATGCCTTCACTAAGGGAAAGATGAGTTTTATTGCTCAAGATTTTGACAAACTCAATATCATCACCCTTCTTGAAGGTAGAACACAAACTACCATCCAAAATCACTTTCTGCGCTACAATCGAGCCGTTCGTTGTCAGGTGAAAATCATTACTATGGATATGTTTAGCCCTTACTATACCTTAGCTAGACAGCTTCGCTTTCGGATTTCTAGGCTCAGGCTGAAACAGTCTCCCAGACTGTTTCACTCCCATGTGCTAAAATTGTTCTAGATCGTTTCCATATTGTCCAACACTTGAGCCGTGCTATGAGTCGTGTGCGTGTCCAAATTATGAATCAATTTGAACGAAATTCTCATGAATACAAGGCTATCAAACGCTACTGGAAGCTCATTCAACAGGATAGTCGTAAACTCAGCGATAAACGTTTTTATCGCCCTACTTTTCGTATGCACTTGACGAATAAAGAGATTCTAGACAAGCTTTTAAGCTATTCCGAAGACTTAAAATCTCACTATGAACTCTATCAACTATTGCTTTTTCACTTTCAGAATAAAGAGCCCGAGAAATTTTTCGGACTCATTGAGGACAATCTAAAACAGGTCCATCCTCTTTTTCAGACTGTCTTTAAGACATTTCTCAAGAATAAAGACAAGATTAACAACGCCCTTCAATTACCTTATTCCAACGCCAAATTGGAAGCTACTAATAATCTCATCAAACTTATTAAACGAAATGCCTTTGACTTCCGGAACTTTGATAACTTTAAGAAACGAATTTTCATCGCTCTGAATATAAAAATGGAGAGGTCAACAATTGTCCTCTCCAGATGTTAGCCGCTTTTATTCAACCCACTACAGTTGACAAAGAGCCGATAGTTTCACTTTTGTCTTTTCCTGAAAGAAAAATCCCCTTTGAACCATAATGTTCAAGGGGATTCTTTTTGTCTAATAGTCTATTTTTTATTTGGCCTCATACCAAGTCACGCCTTCATTTTCATCAGCAATCAGGGGCACACTGAGTTGAATGGCTTCTTCCATAGTTTGTTTGACAAGTTTTTTAATGGCTGCCAATTCTGACTTAGGCACTTCAAGAACAATTTCATCGTGTACTTGTAACAGCATCTTAGTTTGATAACCACCTGCTACCAAGGCCTTATCTAGCTGAATCATGGCGATTTTGAGAATATCTGCAGCCGATCCTTGGATAGGGGAGTTGATTGCTGTACGCTCTGCAAAACCACGAATATTAAAGTTACGCGAATTAATATCTGGCAACTCACGACGACGTTTGAAAAGAGTCTCTACATAACCCTTATCACGCGCCTCACGAACGACTTCATCCATGTAATTTTTGATACCAGGGAAGCGTTCAAAGTAAGTGTCGATGTATGCTTTAGCCTCTTTACGGCTGATACCTAGGTTATTGGATAAACCAAAGTCTGAAATTCCGTAAACCACTCCAAAGTTGACAGCCTTGGCATTGCGACGGTCGTTTGGAGTCACATCTTCAGGACGTTCAATTCCAAAGACACGCATGGCTGTCGAGGTATGGATATCCGCTCCTTCTTGGAAGGCCTTGATTAAGTGCTCATCTTTAGAGATATGCGCCAAAACGCGCAATTCAATCTGTGAGTAGTCAGAGCTGAGAAGGACACTATCCTCCCACTCTGGCACGAAAGCCTTACGAATGAGGCGACCTTGTTCCAAGCGAACAGGAATATTTTGCAAGTTTGGATCCACACTAGACAGACGCCCTGTCTGAGTCAAATCTTGAACATAGCGCGTGTGAATCTTGCCATCCGCTAAAATCCAATCCTGCAAACCAATCACATAAGTCGATTGAATCTTAGCAATCTGACGATAATCTAAAATTTTCTTGACGATTGGGGCAATAGGAGCTAGGCGCTCTAACACATCCACTGCTGTTGAGTAACCTGTTTTGGTTTTCTTGGTGTATTCTACAGGGAGACCTAGCTTTTCAAAAAGTAGTTCCCCCAACTGCTTAGGCGAGTTGATGTTAAACTCCTCACCAGCCAATTCATAAATCTCTTGAGTCAGTTTCTCAATGACAAGCTCATTTTCAACTTGCATCTCGAGTAGAGTTTCTTTTTTAACCTTAATCCCAGCTATTTCCATCTTAGCAAGAACAAAGGCCAGAGGTTGCTCCATGTCATAGAGAAGGTCTAATTGTCCGTTTTCACTTAACTTTTCAAGCAATACAGGTTCTGTCTCAATCAGCACAGCAACCTTACGAGCCAAGTGCTCCAAGAATTTCTCTCTCTCAGGGATAGCTTTCTTGACACCTTTACCATAGAAGGTTTCATCATCGACTAGGTAAGTTTGACCATAGAGACTAGCGATGGTTGAAATTTCATTATTCTCTACAGTAGAGAGAAGGTATTTGGCCAAGCGACTGTCAAAAGCAGGAGCCTGCAAGTCCAAGCCAAAACGATTTAAGAGAACTTTAGCTTTCTTAAAGTCATATACTTTCAGAGGTGTTTTTTCTAGAAAATCCTTAAGAATCGGATCCTGCAAAAGTTCCAACTTATCTGTAGCGTATAGCTTGTCCCCACAAGACCAAGCAAAACCAACCAAATCATCTGTATGGTAATTTTCACCAAAAAGTTCAAAGTGGAAGATAGAGTCGGCACTCAGCATATCTTCAGTCACTTTGTCAACCATGGTAAAATTCAAAGTCTCAGCTTGGTTAGTCTGAGAAGCATTCAAAGCCTGCTTGAGTTGTTTAAAGCCCATCTCATCGTAGAATTTCCCAAGGTTTTCCACATTTGGTCCACTATAGACCAAATCATCTAGACCTATCTCGATTGGCGCTTTCGTGTCGATGGTAGCTAGTGTTTTAGACAGAAAGGCTTGTTCCTTGTCATTGGCAAGATTTTCCTTCATCTTTGAAGCCTTCATGCTGTCAATATTTTCATAAATACCTTCAAGCGAGCCATGTTCTAACAAGAGCTTAATACCAGTCTTTTCACCAATCTTGGTTACACCAGGGATATTATCTGACTTATCCCCCATGAGTGCCTTAAGATCAATAAACTGAGCTGGTGTGATGCCCATCTTTTCCATGAGATATTCTGGTGTAAAGGCCTCAAACTCAGCCACACCTTTCTTAGAAATCTCAACCACTGTATGTTCATCCGTCAGCTGAATCAAGTCCTTGTCTCCACTAACGATCGTCACATCAAAAGAATCCTTTTCAGCCAAACGACCCAGAGTCCCGATGATATCATCTGCTTCATACTGAGCTAACTCATAATGACGAATCCCAAGATGGTCTAGCAACTCACGAATAAAAGGAAATTGCTCACGAAACTCATCCGGAGTCTTGGCACGACCACCCTTATAGTCTGCATACATCTCTGTACGGAAAGTCGTCTTCCCCGCATCAAAAGCAACCAAGATATGACTCGGTTGAACACGCTCCAGTAGGTGATTTAGCATTAGGTGAAAACCGTAGATTGCATTGGTATGTAGTCCATTGTCATTTTTAAAACGATCCAGTTGCTGGTAAAGTGCAAAAAATGCTCGGAAAGCAACTGAAGAACCGTCAATCAATAATAATTTTTTCTTGTCCATACACCCATTATAAAGGAAAGCAGGGAAAAATACCATTAGGAAGAGCCCAAATGCTGAGTAACACTTATGAGGCTGGATTTTCTACTCGCGCACCACTGCTATCAACTTGGAAACCATCGATAGTCGTATTGACTGCTAAAGCTCCCGATGAATTTACATAGTAATATTTCCCTGAAACCTGAAACCACTGGCTAGCCTTCATAGCACCTGAGCTTTCAAGATAGTACCATGTTCCATTATCCTTTAACCAGCCTGTCTGCATTTCGCCAGACGATTTCAAATAATACCACATAGAACCAGCTTTTAACCAGCCTGTCGTCATTCTACCATCAGCTTGCAAATGATACCAATTCCCATTTATCTTCTTCCAACCGACTGCTTTTTGACCATTTTCATAGTAGTACCAGCTTGTTCCCTCTTTTGCCCAACCATTTTTAGAGCTACTTGTTTTAGTTAAGGGGATATAACGTCTGTTTCCACTTCGTGAAATGTAACTAATCCATTTATAGCCATCCTTTTCAAGAGTTTGATCATAATGAACACTCATTCCAGCTTCGTAGTAATCGATAACAGTAGATGTCAATGATGGCTGATCCATAATAGCAGATTTTTCTGTGAAGTGATGAGTACCACTGAAGGATAGTAGAGACTGATGAGACCCTACACTAGCATTCCCAACATCTTTAAAGTGAATGAAACCAGTCATAGAACTCGCCTTTACAATTCTACGATGATACGTTTCTGTATAATCGTAATTGTACTCCTCGATTTCAATCATGTCTCCAATCACGTTAGATACCCAAGCTACGTGACCATATTGCCCTCTTGTACTCCAAGCAATCGCACCAATTGCTGGTTGCTGGTCCACACGATAGCCTTCTTTTTGGGCTCGATAACCCCATTGATTGGCATTCCCATAAGCAGCTGGTAACTCAAAACCATTGACACTACTTAAACGAAAAGCAGCAAAAGAGGTACACTGTCCTGAGTACATGCGCCACTTATCAATTTTTTGACTTCCATTTTTATAATAATAGGGATAATCATCTCCTCGTGCCAGTGATCCATTGTTTGCCTGGTTGGCATGAACAGTTCCTCCACCAAACAAAAAAGCTCCTGCTAGTAATAGTGAAGCTGATCCTACAGCTGTCTTTCTGAGAAAAGTTCCCTTTTTATGTCCTGCTTTAGTAAATGTCATTCATTCTCCTTCAAATAATTAGATTCTTGAGGTTGACCTCATCTATATCATTCGAAAGAAAAAGAAAAAAGTGAGAAACTTCCCACTTTCATGATTATCCTTAATCTAAATAATGAATTAAGTTCTTTTCTGTTAAAATATCTGAATAGGTAAAAGATTCAACATAGACATTTGCCTGTTTGTCTCCTTCAACATTTCCAAACTCAACGATGAAGAGCGATGGATAAACCTCAATTAGTTTTCCCAAACGATTTTTTTGGCGTTTACGACCATTTTCTAAGGTCATTTCTACCACTTCTCCCTCATGCGCCTTAATTTCTTCTTTGATTTTTTTCATTTTAGCCACATCTGTAAATGCGTCTGTCATCTTGGTTCCTCCATCTTCGAAATACTTGAAAATTTATTATATTCTTTTTGGAAAATCAATTCTACCGTTCCGCGAGCACCGCTACGGTTTTTCTCGATAATCACTTCTACTTTATTATTTGGAATGCCTTCCTCCTCTTCACCACCGCGCTCATAATAGTCATCACGATAGAGAAAGGCTACGATATCAGCATCTTGCTCGATAGATCCAGATTCACGAATATCAGACAAAACTGGTCTCTTATCTTGACGTTGCTCTACACCACGAGAAAGCTGACTAAGAGCTATAACTGGAACTTTGAGTTCTTTTGCTAAGATTTTCAACTGACGGGAAATCTCAGATACTTCTTGTTGACGATTTTCTCGACCAGTTCCAGTGATAAGCTGAAGATAGTCAATCAAAATCAAACCTAAATTCCCTGTTTCTTGAGCCAGTTTACGGGAACGGGAGCGAATTTCTGTGATCCGAATCCCAGGTGTATCATCAATATAGATACTTGCATTGGCTAAATTTCCCTGAGCAATCGTATACTTACGCCATTCTTCCTCGGTCAATTGACCCGTACGGATAGAATGTGACTCTACCAAGCCTTCCGCAGCCAACATACGATCGACCAAACTTTCAGCACCCATTTCCAGAGAGAAAATAGCAACTGTCTTGTCTAGTTTGGTTCCGATATTTTGCGCAATATTCAAAGCAAAGGCTGTCTTACCAACCGCAGGACGAGCTGCCAAAATAATCAATTCTTCCTCATGCAGACCTGTCGTCATGTGATCTAAATCTCGATAACCTGTCGCAATACCCGTGATATCTGAAGTCTGTTGCGAACGAGCTTCTAGGTTTCCAAAGTTAATATTCAATACATCGCGAATATTTTTAAAACCATTTCGATTGGCATTCTCACTGACATCAATCAAGCCTTTTTCTGCACGAGCGATAATTTCGTCAGCAGGTTGAGAAGCTTCATAGGCTAGGTTTACAGACTCTGTCAACTTAGCAATCAGACGTCGAAGCATAGCCTTTTCTGCTACAATTTTAGCATAGTATTCCGCATTAGCAGAGGTTGGCACTGAATTGACAATCTCAACCAGATAAGACAAGCCTCCGATAGTTTGTAAATCACCTTGGCTATCTAGTATCGTCCGAACTGTGGTTGCATCAATAGCATCTCCACGATCAGACAAATCAACCATAGCCTGAAAAATCAAACGGTGAGCATACTTAAAGAAGTCCTGTGAATCGATATATTCTCGGACAAAGACGAGTTTAGTCTCATCAATAAAAATGGCTCCCAACACAGATTGTTCTGCCAGAATATCTTGAGGCTGAACACGCAGTTCTTCAACTTCTGCCATCAGACTTTCCTTCCTTTTACAATGCTGTCAACCAATCGTAAATTAAGCTTCCTTGACACGAAGATTGATTACACTTGTCACATCTTGATAAATCTTCACCGGAACATCAATCAAACCAACTGCTCGGATTGGTGATTGAACTTGAATGTGGCGTTTATCAATTTTAATACCAAATTGTTTTTGCAATTCTTCTGCAATTTTCTTGTTGGTAATAGATCCAAATGTACGTCCATCTGGACCAACTTTTTCAACAAACTCAACGATGGTTTCCTCTGCTTCCAGTTTCGCTTTAATTTCCTTAGCTTCTGCAAGCATCTCTGCATGTGCTTTTTCTTCTGATTTTTGCTTACCACGCAACTCACCAATGGCTTGAGCTGTAGCTTCCTTAGCAAGGTTTTTCTTAATTAAAAAGTTTTGTGCATATCCAGTTGGCACTTCTTTAATTTCACCTTTTTTTCCTTTACCTTTAACATCTGCTAAAAAGATTACTTTCATTCTTCTGACTCCTTTTCTTTTGTTTCATTAAAAATAACTGTTTTCAGTTTATCTCCTGCTTCTTGCAGGCTCATATCTGTCAAACGTGCCGCAGCTAAGTTAAAGTGACCACCGCCACCTAACTCTTCCATAATTCGTTGGACATTGATCTTACTTCTGCTTCGCGCAGAAATGGAGATTGCTCCTTGACTATTCTTAGCAAGTACAAAGCTGGCCTCTATACCAGACATAGCAAGCATAGCGTCAGCAGCCTTACTAATAACAACCGTATCGTACTCTTTATCCTCCAAAGCTTGAGCAACCAGGATTGATGGCTGCACCATTTGCCCTTGTAAAATTAACTCATTTACTAATCGATATTCTTCAAAATCCGTGGCCGAAATTTCCTGAATGACAATGCTATCACTCCCTCTCGTTCTGAGATAACTTGCAACATCAAAAGTTCGACTAGTTACCCGAGAGGTGAAATTTTTAGTATCCAACATCATTCCCCCCATAAGAACACTAGCCTGTATGCGACTCAAACGTTTCTTCTTAGAGTTTTGAAATTGAATCAACTCAGTTACAAGTTCACTAGCACTGCTTGCTCCACTCTCAATATAGGTAATAACCGCATTATCTGGAAAATCTTGGTCGCGACGGTGATGGTCAATGACAATCGTCTGTGTAAACAAGTCATAAAACTCTTTGGATAAGGTTAAAGCTGTCTTAGAATGGTCAACCATCACAAGCAAGGAACGTTTGGTAACCATTGTCATAGCCTGGCCTAAAGGAAGAAGTTTTGAAACACCCTCCTCTTCCAAATAGTTAACCGCTCGAGCAATATCTGGAGACATCTGTGTAGGATCATAAATCACATAACTATCTTCCAGTACATTACTCGAAAACAACTGCATTCCAACTGCTGAACCAAGAGCATCCATGTCAAGATTCTTGTGACCAACCACAAAAACTCGATCGACACTTTTAAGTTTATCTGAGATAGCTGTCATCATAGCACGAGTTCGTGTCCGAGTTCGTTTAACAGATGCTGCTGAACCGCCTCCAAAGTAGATTGGATTTTTGGTTTCATCATTCTCTTTTACAACTACTTGGTCACCACCGCGAACTTCGGCTAAGTTGAGATTGAGGAGAGCAACCTTCCCAATCTGGTCATGATTACCATCACCATAGGAAACTCCTATACTCATCGTTAGCGGTAAATTCCGTTGCTTAGCTTCCTCACGAAAGGTATCAATCACAGAAAACTTATCCTGCATCAAGTGACCAAGTACAGTGTAGTCAGTAAATAGATAAAACCGATCCATACTCACTCTACGAGAAAACATGGCATGTTTCCCAGCAAATTCTGAAACAAAATTTGCAACAAAACTATTGATATGACTAATGTCTGATTCAGACGTTTCATTTTCCAAATCATCATAGTTATCAACTGAGATAATCCCGATTACCGGTCTACTTGTCACAAGCTCAACAGTCGCCTCATACTCACCAGAAACATCAAAAAAGTATAAGACACCTGAATTTCTATCTAAATGCACTGCATATCGTTTCTCCCCAACAATGGCATAAGACCCTGGAGTAGAAATCGAACTCTTTAAAATCTTTTGAAATTGAGGAAAATCAATTTCTCCATCCTCAGTTGTCAAAATTAATTCCGCATAGGGATTGAACCATTCAATCTCACTGCTGTCCATATTTAATTTAACAACCCCGACAGGCATTTGCTCTAGGAGAGCACTCAAACTATCCGTAGCCTGATGATTGACATACTGGATTTGCTCGATATCTGTTTTTTTGTAATATTTTTTCTGGAAATTAAATAGCAGAACATAGAATACGATAAATAAAAATAGACTTGCTATAGTGATAAGATTATCCTTTACTAACACAATCAAAATGGTCATAATCGTAAAGGTTACCATAGCAATCAGATACATAAAAAAGGGATTTATTTCATTTTTTTTCATTACAAACCTCTTGTGCATTATTATACCATAAATGTAGCCAAAATGCGACTTCTAAAGAGGGAACACTATATTCAAATAATAGTAAAACATCCAAACTAAAAAGTGGTTTACACTAGTGTAAACCACTTTCAAAGACTAATTTTTTTGATTATTTAACTTCTAGAAGACCAATATCTCCATCTTCACGACGATAAATAACATTTGTTGTTTCATCTTCAACATCTACATAGATAAAGAAGTCATGTCCCAATAAATCCATCTGTAAGATAGCTTCTTCCAAATCCATTGGTTTCAAATCAATTTGTTTTGAACGAACAACTTTTGGTTGTGCTACATCTAAGTCCTCAACTAGAGCATCTGTAAAGAGTTGACTTGTCGCAACTTTATTTTTATTCTTACGTTCGATTTTAGTCTTATTTTTACGAATCTGACGTTCAATTTTATCTGTTACAAGATCGATAGAACCATACATATCTTGAGAAACATCTTCTGCACGAAGAGTAATAGATCCAAGTGGAATTGTTACTTCAACCTTTGCTGTTTTCTCACGGTAAACTTTCAAATTCACACGTGCATCCAACTCTTGCTCTGGTTGGAAATACTTTTCGATCTTTTCGAGTTTAGAAACTACATAATCACGAATTGCTTCTGTTACTTCTAGGTTTTCACCACGGATACTATATTTAATCATATAAGTACCTTCTTTCTAAACATTTTTGTTTTTCTAATTATATTATAACGCTTTCATATTTTTTTTGCAAACTTTTTCCTCATCTTGCGAGGGAAAAAGTTTTAATATTCTGACATCCAGCCTCTAAAAACATACTTTTAAGACGATTCAAGGTAGTTCCAGTCGTGTAAATATCATCAAATAGTAAGATATTTTCTGGAAGCTTCACTCCATCTTTCAATAAAAAGGGAAATTCTGCAAGTAAGCGATCCGATCGATTTTTTGAAGAACTAGCCTCCACTTCTTTTTTAACCAAAATATCCAGATATGTTAACCCTGTCTCCATTATCAAACCTTCAACTTGATTAAAGCCTCTGCTTTTAAAACGCTGGTCACTCAGAGGGACAATCACAATCTGATAGTCCTTATACTTCTTTAACTCTTTTTGCAATATCTCAGAAAATACCTTTCTAAGAAGATAATCACCATCAAATTTATAGCGACTAAAATATTCTTTCATTGCCTGATTATAGGAATAAAGAGCCACATGATCAACCTTTACACCTTTTTTACACCAAAATTGACAATCTTGACAGATAATTGACACCCCTTTTTTAAAACAACTAGGACAATGATTACCAGCAATACTCTCGAAAGACGAAATACAGGATTCACATACTAGTTCCTCCTCCTTTTTAAAACAGAGCAGGTTAGTAAAAGTTATCTCTGTTTGCAAGCTTTTACCACACAATAAACACTTCATACTCCTGCCTCCTGATTCATTTGTTTAATCTCCTTTATGGCTTTCTTAATGGACTGATTGAGTCCATCATGGAAAAATATAAGTTCTCCAGTAGGACGATCCATGCTTCTTCCAACCCGCCCACCAATTTGTACTAAACTTGACTTAGTAAAGAGTTGATGATTGGCTTCCACCACAAAAACATCTACACGGGGGAAGGTAACTCCACGCTCTAATATAGTTGTGCTTATTAATATCGTCAACTCGCCATCTCGAAAGGCCTGTACCTGCTCTAATCGGTCTTCTGTGATTGAAGATACAAAGCCTATTTTCTCATTTGGAAATTTCTCCTGCAAAATTCCTTTTAGCTTTTCTCCCTTTTTTATTTCAGATGCGAAGATTAGTAAGGGATAGGCAGTCTTTCTCTGTTTCTCAATGTAAAGTTTTAATTTTGGAGGTAAGCCATTTTTTTCTAAATATTTATTAAAATGCGATAACCAGATTGGCTTGGGAACAATGAGAGGATTTCCATGAAAGCGACGTGGTAAACTGAGACGCTTTAACTCCCCTTGTTTAACTTTTCTGTCTAACTCATCTGTTGACGTTGCTGTTAAAAATATTCTCAATCCATTTTCCTTTACACAATTATTGACAGCATGGTAAAGCACTGGATTATCAACATAAGGAAAGGCATCCACTTCATCCACAATCAATAAATCAAAAGCTTGATAAAATTTTAATAGTTGGTGAGTGGTTGATACAACTAAAGGTGTACGAAAATACGGATCCGACTCCCCATGTAGTAGTGCAATCTCACATGCAAAATCATTTTGTAATCGTTTATGGAGCTCTAGACAAACATCAATTCGTGGACTGGCCAGACAAACAGCTCCACCCTGATTTATCACCTTAGCGACAACTTGGTAGATCATCTCTGTCTTACCAGCTCCTGTGACTGCATGTACCAAGGTGGCCTCCTTCTTATCTACCGCCTGAAGAAGTCCTTGTGATACCTGCTCTTGAAATGGAGTCAGTTGACCTGACCATTTGAGTACATCTTGCTTGGGAAAACATTCTTGCGGAAAGTAATAGAGTTTTTGATCACTTCTTATTCGCTTCATAATCAAGCATTCTCGACAATAAAAAGCACCAACAGGCAAACGCCATGCTTCTTGTATCTGACTACCACAACGCTGACAATATTGTTGGCCCTTCTCTTTTTTTATGGATGGAATTTGTTTTGCTAGTTGTCTCTCCTCAAGACTTAATTCTTGTTCCGTAAAAAGGCGACCGAGGTAATTTGGATTGACTTTCATATTTCTTTATTCGTAAAATGTAGAACTTTACGCTATTTTTTAGTACAATAAAAATATGGAATATAGAACTATAAAAGAGGACGGTCAAGTCCAAGAAGAAATTAAAAAATCACGCTTTATCTGTCATGCCAAGCGTGTCTATAGTGAAGAAGAGGCTCGTGATTTTATCACAGCTATCAAAAAAGAACACTATAAAGCAACCCACAACTGCTCTGCCTTTATTGTCGGTGAACGTAGTGAAATCAAGCGAACCAGTGATGACGGAGAGCCTAGTGGAACTGCTGGTGTTCCTATGCTAGGAGTTCTGGAGAATCACAACCTTACTAATGTCTGTGTGGTAGTTACTCGTTATTTTGGTGGTATTAAACTAGGGGCTGGTGGTTTGATACGCGCTTATGCTGGTAGTGTTGCCCTAGCAGTTAAAGAAATTGGCATTATTGAAATCAAAGAGCAGGCAGGGATACAGATTCACATGACCTATGCCCAGTATCAAGAATATGGAAATTTTCTTAAAGAGCATAATCTCATAGAATTAGAGACAAACTTTACAGATCAAGTTGACACTATGATTTTCATTAATAAAGAAAAGAAAGACAGTATCAAGGCTGATCTCATTGAATTTTTCAATGGAAAAGTTATTCTAACTGACAAAGGTTTACGTGAAGTTGAAGCACCTGTAAACCTATCGTAAAGAAAGGAAATATCATATGGTTTTTGGAAGATTAATTCAGGGACTCGCTGGAAACTTCAGTGAGCAAAGTAAAGAAGCTCTTACCAAGGAGTTTGGACAATATTTATTAGAAAATGAAGAAATTCAAAGCGGATATAAACTCATTCGTGACTCAATTATCTTTACAAATATCCGAATCATCTTTACAGATAAACAAGGGGCAACCGGACGGAAGATGTCTATCAAATCAATTTTCCTCATGAACATCGTTAATGTTGAGATGGAAACTGCTGGACTTGGGATTGATGATAGCGAGATTACGATTACTTATTTAGAAAATGCCTTTTTAAAATCTCACAATGAACTTTTTAATTCTCACAAATTTGAATTTCCAAAGAAAACAGATATCATACCTCTATACACTTATCTGTTTGAATTAGCTTATCACAATCGTTTGAATATTAACGGTTTGAATCACTGATATAAAGAAATCCTATCACTCCGATAGGATTTCTATATTTTACAAAAGTTAAAGTTAGCGTTATACTAGTAGCATCTTATATAAAGAGGTGCTTATATGGCTATTTATAACAACATCACAGAACTCATCGGTAGAACACCGATTGTTAAATTAAACAACATTGTACCCGAAGGTGCAGCAGATGTTTATGTAAAACTTGAAGCTTTTAACCCAGGATCATCCGTTAAAGACCGCATCGCCCTAAGTATGATTGAAAAAGCAGAACAAGAAGGTAAACTTAAACCAGGTTCTACTATTGTGGAAGCAACAAGTGGAAATACTGGTATCGGACTTTCATGGGTTGGTGCTGCTAAAGGCTATAAAGTTGTTATCGTTATGCCTGAAACCATGAGTGTTGAACGTCGTAAAATTATCCAAGCTTATGGAGCTGAACTAGTCCTCACTCCTGGTAGCGAAGGAATGAAAGGTGCGATTGCAAAAGCGCAGGAAATTGCTGCTGAGCGTGATGGTTTCCTACCATTACAGTTTAATAACCAAGCTAACCCAGAAGTTCACGAAAGAACAACAGGAGCTGAAATTCTAGCTGATTTCGGAGCTGATGGTTTAGACGCCTTTGTTGCTGGTGTTGGTACTGGAGGAACTATTTCAGGTGTCTCTCACGCTCTTAAATCGGCTAATTCAAACATTCAAGTTTTTGCAGTTGAGGCAGATGAATCAGCAATCTTATCAGGTGAAAAACCAGGACCTCACAAAATTCAAGGTATCTCTGCTGGATTCATCCCAGAAACACTTGATACAGAAGCTTATGATGGTATCGTTCGCGTAACCTCAGACAATGCTCTCGCACTTGGTCGTGAGATTGGCGGAAAAGAAGGCTTCTTGGTAGGTATTTCTTCTGCAGCAGCTATCTATGCAGCAATTGAAGTTGCTAAAAAACTTGGAGCAGGAAAAAAAGTCCTTGCTCTCGCACCAGATAACGGTGAGCGTTACCTATCTACAGCTCTCTATGAGTTTGAAGTATAACTAAGCCCTTGTATAGGGCTTTTTGTTTACCTTTTAAAATAAACCTCTGAATCCCCCTCCAACAAAAGAAAAGGAAGCTGATTTGCTTCCTTACTTTTTTATTAGTTATTCAAGGCTGCTGCCATTGTAGCTGCAACTTCTGCTTCAAAGTCGTTTGCAGCTTTTTCGATACCTTCACCAACTTCAAAGCGAGCGAACTCAACTACTGAAGCGTTAACTGATTCAAGGTAAGCTTCAACTGTCTTGCTGTCATCCATGATGTAAACTTGTGCAAGAAGTGTGTATGCTTGGTCAACTTTAGTGTTGTCAAGCATGAAGCGATCCATTTTACCTGGGATGATTTTGTCCCAGATTTTTTCTGGTTTACCTTCAGCTGCCAATTCAGCTTTGATATCTTCTTCAGCTTGAGCGATGACTTCATCAGTCAATTGAGCTTTAGAACCATATTTAAGGTGTGGAAGAGCTGGTTTACCAACCATTGCACGGCTTTCGTTATCTTGGTCGATAACGTGGTTCAATTGTGCCAACTCATCTTTAACAAATTGCTCATCCAATTCTTTGTATGAAAGAACTGTTGGTTTCATAGCAGCGATGTGCATTGAAATTTGTTTAGCAAGTGCTTCGTCTCCACCTTCGATTACAGAGATAACACCGATACGTCCACCGTTGTGTTGGTATGCTCCGAAGTGTTGTGCATCTGTTTTTTCAATCAAAGCAAAGCGACGGAATGAGATTTTTTCTCCGATAGTCGCTGTTGCAGACACATAAGCTGCTTCAAGAGTTTCACCTGAAGGCATTGTCAAAGCAAGAGCTTCTTCGTTGTTAGCTGGTTTTCCTTCAGCGATTGCTTTAGCTGTTGCGTTTACCAACTCAACAAATTGAGCGTTTTTCGCAACGAAGTCAGTTTCAGCATTTACTTCAACAACTGCTGCAACGTTACCGTCAACATAAACACCAGTCAAACCTTCTGCAGCAACACGGTCAGCTTTCTTAGCTGCTTTTGCCATACCTTTTTCGCGAAGCAATTCAATCGCTTTTTCGATATCGCCTTCCACTTCAACCAATGCTTTTTTAGCATCCATAACACCAGCACCAGATTTTTCACGCAACTCTTTAACAAGTTTAGCTGTAATTTCTGCCATTTTGATTCTCCTATATTTTTAAAAATAGGAGAGCTGGGCTAAGCCCCGCCCTCCTAGGTAATTACTATTTATTATGAATTAAGCGTTGTCGCCTTCTACAACTTCAACGATTTCTTCGATTGAGTCTGCTTGAGCTTCTGAAGCTGCAAATTCTGCTTCAACTGCTGCAACAGCATCTTCACCTTGGCGACCTTCGATGATAGCGTCTGCCAATTTAGCTGTAATCAACTTAACTGCGCGGATAGCGTCATCGTTAGCTGGGATGATTACATCGATATCGTCTGGATCAGTGTTTGTGTCAACCATCGCTACAACTGGGATTCCCAATTTTTTAGCTTCTTTAACAGCGATTTGCTCTTTATGTGGGTCAACTACGTACATTACATCTGGGATACGAGGCATATCTTCGATACCACCCAAGAATTTTTCAAGACGTGCACGTTGTTTGTTAAGAAGTGCAACTTCTTTCTTAGGAAGAACTTCAAAAGTTCCATCTTCTTCCATACGTTTGATTTCTTTCAAACGAGCGATACGTTTTTGGATTGTTCCCCAGTTTGTAAGAGTTCCACCCAACCAACGGTGGTTGATGAAGTATTGACCTGAACGTACTGCTTCTTCAGCAACTGCGTCAGCTGCTTGTTTCTTAGTACCAACAAACAATACAACTGCATCGTTAGCTGCAGCATCACGCATGAAGTCGTATGCTTGGTCAGCGTATTTTACAGTTTGTTGCAAGTCGATAACGTGGATTCCGTTACGCTCAGTGAAGATGTACTTAGCCATCTTAGGGTTCCAGCGACGAGTTTGGTGACCAAAGTGCACACCAGCCTCAAGAAGTTGTTTCATTGAAATTACTGCCATGAGTATTTCTCCTTTTTGTTTTTTCCTCTTCTTGATTTCAGCTTGCAAAACGACCCGAAGGCAACAGCTTCACAATTCATCAAGAATGAGTATTATCGTTTACACGACAAGTTACATTATAACATAGTTGAACCTTTTTTTCAAGTAATTGTGCTAGTTTTTCCTTCATAACGTAACTTCCCAACTGAAATTTTTAAAAAATATATTAACTTCAAATATAAAACATCCCAACATAAATTGTTACTGCTAAATGTACAATAACCGCTTATGTTGAGACTCAGATAAATACAAAATATTTCGAGTTGATAACTTAAATGTTTTGATATGAAAGAATCTACTTTATATTTTTTATAGCAAGTATCATATCTTCATACTCTATGTTATCAAAAAAACAATTACTAAAGATTAAACTTGCCAATAAGTCTTTGACTTTCTACTTGCTACTTCGAAGTTTCTTACGGATTTTATAGGCTATATTAAACAAGAAATACAATGAGCTAGTTGGGTAATTAAACTCACCAGCAAATTCCTCGATAGTGGGATTAAACTTAGATTTAAAATTAAATAACCCACCCTCTAAGTTGTTTTCAATTCCACCCATATTATGAGTCTCTGCCCCGCGTTCAAATGAATGTTGAGCAGTCTCAAACCATGTTGGAATAGCAGGTTGATAATGTCTAAATTCCTCATTCATTCCAGCATATAAGTTCTCAGAAGTTTTCCCAAATTCGATGGTTAAAGTTCCAGACAATGGAACGACACTGTCCCCTCTATCAATATGGCTCTTAAGAAAAGAAATTTCTTCCTCTAATCGTTTTCTCTCTTGCTGATTCTCTTTTATTTTGCCTTCTTTCGTTTTATCAGTAAATTTCTGCGCTATTTTAAGATTCTTTTCCAGTTGCTGCTCAACTTCTTTCAGTCTATTAGGTAAATCTAAGTAGCTCAGTGTGATAAAAGAGTGATCAGGATAAGTAGTCAGTAACTTCTGATAATAATCTTTGCCTCGTAAACTGATATTCTTACGAGACTCTGTTTTCTTCATTAAAAATGAAAATTCATCTAATAAATCAAGTCCACCGAATTTCACTTCCAATCCTTTATTTCTTGCAGTTCGGATTGCCTGTCGAGTAGATTTGGACAGTTGATCCAGCGAGAAGTTTTCTTTATGAATATTAGCTTGAAAACGAGGTTGTATGTTTTCTGCCATATCCTTTGTCAATCCTGTCCAATGAACTTTATTTTTTTGCAATTCCTCAACAATTTCAAAAGTTTTAGAATTTTGAATAGTTTTTTGGTCGATCAGACTTCGACTGATAAAAAGGCTTGGATCAAATTTAACCATTATTGCATTGCTTTTTTTAGCCATTTTTTTCAATGTTAAAAGCACAAATTTCAGAAGTTCTTTATCTTCATAATTAATAACTGGGCCTCTTGGAATATAGAACATGGAAAATCCTAATGGAAGAGGCTGAATTAAGATGTTCGCTACTCCAACTAGTTGATTCTCTTTATAAAATCCAACTCTCTCATTCCCCCAAGTATCCTTTATCTTGGCCCAATCACTACTCTGCAATAAATTCCCTTGAGGATGATTTTCTAAAAATAAATCCCACTCTTGAACATCAACATTCTTTTTATAAGTAAACATAATTCCAACACCGACTCCCTTAGAAACCATTTTTTTATCAACATGCTACACTCATACTAAATCCCTAAGTTTCATTTTACTTTAACTAAAAAATTATAAAAATAGAAAATAAGTTCAAGTAATTATATAATGAAATTTATTTTTCAGCACTATACAAAGGGTGAGATTAATAAAACCTCACCCTAAATTTAATAATAATTAATATGTTAGTTTGGATAAATGTATCTTACTGTACCACGTGATGCAGTAGGATTAAACCATCCACGATAATTTCCGATTGGTTGAGTTCCGCTACCATCATAGTTACATTCTGAAACTTGAATACGCGTTGTTGACTCAACAGCAGTAACAACTGCTACATGTCCGTATCCTCCATCATCCCATGAAGCAATTGCTCCAACTTGTGGTGTAGAACCTGTACGGAAACCTGCAGCCGCTGCACTTGCAGCCCATTGACCACCATTTCCCCAGTAATCACCAGCCCATGGAGCCAAAGTCTTAGCACCCCATGTACATTGACCTACAGGGTAACTTGAAGCATTTGAACTATAAGTTGGTCGTTGACTTACAGTAGTTGCTGCAGGTGTGTAGCTTGATTCTTCATCTGATGATGAAGATGATGAAGAACTTGAAGTTGCTTGTACTTGGGCAGCAAAGGTTGTGTTAGCCGAAGCTACAAGTGATTGTTGTTGACTTGCTTGTTTAGCTTTATAAGCTGCTTCTGCCTCCGCTGCTGCTTTGGCTTCTGCCTCTGCTGCTGCTTTTTTCTCTAGCAAGCTAGCTTTTTCATTTTCTGCTGTAGCTTTTTCAGCTGCAAGATTTAACTCAGCCACTTTCAATTCTGCTTGTCTTGTTGTCAAAGCTTGAGCATCGTCAGCAAGCGTTTGTTGGTTAGCAATGACTGTGTTGATTGCTTCGTTGTTTGCAACTTGTTTTTCAGAGATAGCTTTCTTATCTTCTTTTTGTTGCTGCAACATTTTATTGTTTGCTGATACGATTTCACTCATGGCTGCTACACGAGAAATAGCTTCTGTGATTGAGTCAGAGTTAATAATCGTATTGATGTAACTTGTAGCAGTTCCGTTTGTTTGTGCACTACGAGCTTGGTTTTCAAGCGATTCATTACGTGCTACGATGTTTTTTGAAAGCTCTGCGATTTCACCTTCAAGTTTTTTTGATTCTTCTTGAAGTTTTTCGTTTTCAGATTGTAATTTTTCTTGCTCTGATTGAATAGCTGAAACTTTAGTTTGAATTTCGTCTACTTGTTTTTGAGCTTCTTTCTGTTGAGCTGTCAAGTTACTAATTTTACTATCTTGAGCAGCAATCTTTTCATCTGTTGTATTTGCTTTAACACTTGAAAGAACAGCTCCTTGTGAGACTAATACTGTACTTAACAAAAGTGATGCTAGGATTTTTTTCTTCATAAGTGTAAATACTCCTTCTTTTAAGACAATACTAGTATATCAAAAAAAGGCCTAATAAATATTACGCCTTTATTACAGTTTTGTTTCTTTCTTATAGATATATTTTTTCAAAAATAAACTGGAAAACTAACATCCAGAGACAGTTTAATATCATTGATGGAACTAGACCATAGACGATAAAGATTGTTATACTTTCAGCAGTTAATCCAATCATTTGCGCTAGAAGAAAACTACCAAATTCAAAAGAGAAAGTCATCATTAAAATAGCTAATAGTCTAGTCCATCTATTTGAGAAAATGATCGCATTATTTTTATAAATGATTGCACCAATAATCACAAAAAGAAGACTAGCAATCCCTACTAAATGGAAAAAATAAATATCGTATATAAGACCAATAAATAAGCAATAAACTAAAAATAGATACTCCGATACTTCAATAGTTTCAAACAACAAGAAGATGAAGATAAAGTGGCTCACAATTTGAAAATGTGGAAAAAAACTATTTACAAATTGCCCTAAATGACTATCTATTAAGATTATTAAGGGCAAGAGCAAAAACATTCCTATCTGCTTCAACAGTCTCATGATGGGTTCCCCACTAACTCTACGACTTTTAGATTCATTGGATCAGCATGGAGTTTGACCATAACTTCTCTTGTTAGATAGTCACTACTATGGGTAACTGATACAACCTCCCCTACTGGAATATCTGTTGTTTTAAAGTTGCCCAGACCTCCTGTTACTACCTTGTCTCCTTGACTGATATCACTACTACTATTTAACTGGCTTATTTTAAGCAAGTCTTTTTCTTTGTCGTACCCAATGATAATGCCATATATACTAGTAGAACCGTGTTGGATTTTAACGGATATTTTCTCCGTATTTTCCGCATTGGTCAATAAGTTGACCACAGTAGAGTTTTCTTCAACCTTTCCCACGCTTCCAATCAGTCCCCCACCAGCTATAACAAGCATATTACTTGTCACGCCTTGTTGAGAACCTGCATCAATTGTCAACTCTTGTTTCCAAGTTGCAGGAGTTCTCATGATGACATCAGAAACAACCAACTTGGTTGCATTCAATTTTGACTTCATATCCAATAACTGACGTAGTTGCTCATTTTCTTCCTTCAAACTGTCTGCTTCATTCGTTTCCTTCTTCATCTGATAGAGTTCTTTTTTGAGAGTTTCATTCTCGTTATAGGTTCTGGTCAAACGACCTAAATCAGATTTTACGGAAGAAAGCCATTGAAAAGGCTTTTGCACTATTCTATCGACTAATGAAATTCCATCTCCAACTTTTGTTACAACTGCACTTGATTGTGTTGTCACTAAAAAAACAGAAACTACTAGTATAACTACAAATAGAACAATGATATATTTTGATTTTTTAAAACGATTCATACCTCTACCTTATATTACATTCTAAGATTTTAGCAAAAATAGAATTGCACCCAATATACAAACAAATAATAGCGCTATACTGTCTCTGTTCATCCAATTTAACTGTCGATACTGACTGCGTCCATTTCCACCTTGATAGCCTCTAGCTTCCATGGCTGTAGCAAGAGAATCCGCTCGTTTCAAACTTGTAGCGAACAAAGGAATCAAAATAGGAATCATAGCCTTAACTTTTTGAATTACATTTCCTTCTCCAAAATCAACACCACGCGCCTTTTGAGCATTCATAATGCGAATCGTATCATCCATCAAGGTTGGTACAAATCGCAAACTCATAGACAACATGAGCCCAATTTCATGAACAGGCACTTTAAATCTTTTTAAAGGTCCAAGCAAGGACTCAACTGCTATTGCTAGGCTTAGTGGCATGGTGGTCAGAGTAAGCAAGGTTGAGAAAAAGATAATCAACACAAAGCGGCAAAAAATGATTCCAGCCTGCTCAATACCATGACTTGTAATTTTTATAAACCCAATCTCAAGCAAGACATCACCGCCAGAGATAAAGAACAGTTGAAAAAGGGTTGTAAAAGCAATCAGAAAAAACATAGATCGCAAACCTTTTATAAAAAAAGATAAGGGAACTTCTGATAAAACGACAAATATGCCTGTTGCAATGAAGAGTATGAGATTTGTAATTGGATTATTGGCCCAAAAGGCGATGATGATTAATAAAATCATTGCTACTAACTTACTACGAGGATCTAGACGATGAATAATCGAATTTCCTGGTATGTATCGACCTAAAATCATATTATCCATTGATAAACTCCTTAAACTCCTCTATCGTTATCGGCAATTGTTCGAAAGAAATTCCTCTGTCAACTAGCCTTTGAGCAAATCGTGTGATTTTAGGAACACCCAATTGGATTTTTTCCATAAATTCGACATTTTGAAAGACAAGACTTGGTTTCCCACCCTTAACTAGTTTCCCTTTTTCCATCACATAAACTTGGTCAGCAAATTCGGCCACATCATCCATAAGGTGAGTTACTAAAACAATTGTTATGCCATCTTGATGAAGCTTTTTAAACAAGGTCATCAACTCTTTTCGACCAATTGGGTCCAAACCAGCTGTTGGCTCATCTAAGACCAAAATTCTTGGCTCTATTGCCAAAATTCCAGCAATAGCAACCCGTCTCATTTGTCCACCTGAGAGTTCAAATGGACTTCGTTCAAAGAGTGATTCATCGATTCCTACTAAAGCTAGTTTTTCACGCGCAATAGCTTCTGCCTCTTCTACAGAAACTCCAAAATTTTGAGGGCCAAAAGCCACATCTTTTAGGACAGTTTCCTCAAAAATTTGATTCTCTGCAAACTGAAACACCAACCCAACTTGTTTACGAATTTGACGAATTTGCTTATTAACAGATGTTGATGTAATCAATGTATCAAAGACACGAACACTTCCCTCTGTGGGAACTAGCAAACCATTTAAAAGCTGCAAAATTGTGGATTTCCCACTTCCTGTATGCCCAATAATAGCAGTATAGGAACCATCTTCTATGGTCAAACTGACATCTGACAAGGCAGCTGAGGCAAAGGGCGTTCCTTCCTGATAAGTATAACTAACATTGTCTAGAATAATTCCCATAAAGCCTCCTCGAGCTCCTCTTCGGACAGATAGTGCTCTGATAATTTCAAGCCACTGGTACGTAGTGATTCTTTTAATCGGTTGACAAAGGGTTGATCTAAGCCAATTTGATCTAAATCTGATCTAGAAAATAACTCTCTAGGAGTGCTAGTTGACTCGATTTCTCCTTTTTTCATCACCAAAACTCTGTCACTCATGGACACCTCATCCAAATCATGCGTAATGGAGATGACTGTCATCTGATGGTCTTTGCGAATCTTCTGGACTATCTTAATCAACTCTAATCGTCCCTCAGGGTCCAACATACTTGTAGCCTCATCCAAGATTAAAATATCTGGTCGCAGAGCAACAACACCTGCAATAGCTACTCTCTGTTTCTGACCTCCTGACAAGCGAGCTGGTTCCTTTTTAGCAAATTCAGCCATCCCAACTAATGATAAAGCTTCAGAAACGCGTTTTTTCATCTCTTCAAGTGGGATTCCTTGATTTTCCAGTCCAAAAGCAACGTCGTCTTCAACAGTTGCTCCTACGAATTGGTTATCAGGATTTTGAAAGACCATACCAATCTTACGTCTTTTTTCCCAGACATTTTCTGGAGTTAGGCAATCACCGTCTATCCAAATTTCTCCAGATTCAGCCTCTAGCAAACCATCAATCAAGCGAACTGTCGTTGATTTTCCACTACCATTATGACCAACGATTGACAACCATTCTCCACGTTTCACGTGAAACGAAATGTTATGAACATCATAATGTTTTTGATCTGCCTGATAGCGAAAAGACAGGTCTTTTATCTCAATAATCGATTCCATATCTAACGAAAGGTTCCTTTAAACAAATATGCGCTTCCCTTGAAATAATCATAGCCAGAATAAACTGTGAAGAACAAGGCAATATAAAGAGTTATCTGACCAAGCACATTCCAGTGAAGTAGCAAGAATATTATCGCAAACATCTGACTAAATGTCTTGATTTTTCCAGGCATAGCAGCAGCTAGAACGGTACCCCCTGTTTCAACTAAGAGCAAGCGCAAACCAGTGACTGCAAGTTCACGGCAGATAATAACTGCTACCACCCAAGCTGGTACCATCTTTAGACCGACCAACATGATAAAGGCTGACATGACCAATAATTTATCAGCCATTGGATCTGCAAACTTTCCGAAATTACTAACCACTTGCCATTTTCTAGCTAAATAACCATCTAGATAATCAGTGATACTGGCAATAGCAAAAATAACTGCTGCTATTTTATGTAACACTGGAGATGGTCCAACTGATAGAAGGAGAATAAAAATCGGAATAAATAAAATTCTACCAAGCGTAAGCATATTAGGAATATTCTCTTTTTTCATGTTATCCTTCCTTTAGTTTGAACTTAATGTTAGAGTAATCCAACCAGTTTGACCAGTTAATTTTGAAGTGTCAATTTCCTTATTATCAATTTTCACTGACACTCCTTTAACAACACCCAATGTTATGGTTACTGGAGATCCTTTAGAAATGGTTGTTTTAGCTATTTTATTATTAGGTTCAAGAGTCACTCCTCCTGCTAAATCAGTATCCGAAACACTAATCCAGCTTGTTGCATCTGTAACAGATAATTGAAGCTCCGCAGAATCTTTAGATGTCTTATATTCCACTGATAAAGCATCTCCCTGACCTGAAACAGTCAAAGTAGTTGCCTCGCTCGAACTTGATGAACTAGTAGCTTGACTACTACTTGATGCTACACTACTAGAGCTACTTGTTGAACTCACAACACTATAAGTTGCTGCAGAAGACGCAGTTGGTTGGGTTTGAATATAATTCCACACATAGTAGGTTACAAAAATTAAAATTGATAAAGAAAAAAGAACAAAGTAAAATAGCGGGAGAAATGAATTTTTCTTTCGATTAGACCGTCTACGTCCTGAAAGTTCAATCTCATCTACATCAACTTCTTCATAAGTAATCATACTTCCCGAATCATAGGCATCTAGAACGATATTTTCATCTAATTCAACAGCCCAAGCATACTTTCTCAAAAATGAACGAGCATAAAAAGCACTCGGTAGTTTGTCAAAATCATCTGACTCCATTGCCTCCAACAAATCCAGCTGAATATCTGTCTTTCTGTGCAATTCTTCTAAGCTCAGTCCTTGGTTAATTCTTGCAAGACGTAAGACCTCACCAATTGTTTTTTTTCTCATACTTAACATCCCTTCTTTCTAGTGTATTTTCTAGCGATTATATCGGGAAAATTGTACAATCAACCATATCGCTATTATCTATCAAATCATGTCCTGCTTCTAGAACATCTTCTAAAGTAATTTCCTGCAAAAGTTTAGGAAGGTCAAACAGGGTCGAGCCTGTCTCAGTTGGATGATACTGAGTAGCAATATATTCTAAGGAATCCATACTATGAAGAAATTCCCCATACATCTCAGTTTTTACAATATCCAAATGATCTTCTGTTACATCCTCATCTTTCATAAAATTGCGAATAGCTTTACGAAATTGATGAGAAAGTGCCACAGGTTCCTTTGTATCCATTGTCAACATCGCAAAGTGGAAACGAGGATCCACTTCTATTTCTAGAGATAAAGAAGCATCCAGTTTTCCACACTCATATAATCTTTGAAATCTTTGTGAAGTCCAACCAAACATCATTGTAAACAACAATTTCAATAAAAGATGATAACGATATTGATCTCGATTTCCGATTTCTTTATTTCCTCTAATACCAATCGCTAATTTTGGAGAAGCCACGTCCATCCGTATACTTTCAGTAGTCTTTACAGGATGTAAAGGTATTTGTTCTCTTTTAAACTCATGTTTTTTCTCTTGAAGATAAGATTTCTTAGTAAAATAATCTTCAAGCAGTTCAAAATCAAAATTCCCCACTAAAAAGATATTACTATTGACAGGTCTGTAAAACTCTTTAAAGTTCTCTTTCAAATCCTCCAGGCAAATTGCATCAATGGAGTTTTCACTGCCAACAATATCTGAAGCTAATGGACTTTCTGGATAGAGATTTGCCAAAGTCTTGAAAAATAGACAAGAATCCGGATCATCCTGATACATCTCTCTTTCCTGCTGAATGATATCCTTTTCGCTCTCCACAGATTCTTCAGTCATATTGAAAGTAGTGACAAGTTCTTCAAGCAAATCTAAGCACTCTAGAACATTTTCAGAGGTCGAGAAAAGATAGCTAGTATTTGTAAAGCTCGTAAAGGCATTACTTTCAGCCCCTAGCTCTGTAAAAGCTGCCATAACATCTCCAGAATCTTCTCTTTCAAAAAGCTTATGTTCTAAGAAATGAGCGATCCCTTGAGGATATTGTTGCAAGCCCTTACCATCTACTGTAAACCTTGTGTCAACAGAACCGACTTGGACACTCACAACTCCATAAACCTCGTTAAAATCCTTTTTAGGTAGTAAAGTAACTGTCAAACCATTTTCTAATCTAGTTTGATACAAAGTTTCTTTTACAGCAGGATAATATTTCTTTTGAAAAATAGGTCTGGTCATTCTGCTCCTTCCATAAAATAAATAGCCTGCAACTTAAAACTATTTGCTGCTTCACAAATCGCTTCTCTATCAATTTGTTCAAGCTTATCGATTAAAGTTTTTGTATCAAGATTCGCTTTCCCAAAAAAAGTTGACAGATAATATTTATCGACAATAGAATCTTGATTATCCTGAGCTAGTAGTAAGGATCGACGAATCATTTGTTTGGTCTGATCAATTTCCTTATCTGTAAACTTGCCATTTTTTATGTCAAGCAACTGATGATTCATCAATTTTCTTACTTTATTTCGATTTTGCCGATCGATTCCAGCAAACAATCGTAAAAATCCACTAAAAAGATCCAAATGACTCGATACAGTATAGGCCAGACCTTCCTTTTCTCGCACTTGGGTAAACAGTTTCGAATGAGGAAAGGCTCCTAAAAGACCATTGACAAGAAGCACTGCCATCTGTGCTTCATCACCATATGCCACTGAACTATGGTAACCCATCTCTAAAACAGACTGTCCTAATCTCTTTCTAACAATACCTTCTCTAAGAATATTAGAATAGGGTTGCTGATATTGAATGTTTACAGCTGATTTACGACCTGTTAAAGGAAATTTATGTAAAAACTCTAAAACTTCAATTTCATTAAAGTCACCCAAGAAGAAAATATCTATTTGGTCTTCTTTTAGCATTTTATGATAGCTTGAAAAACATGTTTCTGGAGTCTCTTCTGAAATTCTAGAAATCAAATCTTTAGGAACTAGCTGCATTGATTCTTCTTGGAAAAACAATTGATCTAACTCTTTATGGGCAAAGAAGAATGGGTCTTCCAATTCTGATTCTAGCCTTGATAAGATCTGTTTTTTCTCGATGTCAAAAGCATTTTTCTCAAATCCATCCTCATCCGACAATGGTGTAAACAGAACCTGGTACAGTAATTCTAAAATTTGAGAAGTTAATACGTTTTTCTTACTTAAAAATTCATCACGCACATAGGAAATACTCAAATCCACAAGATGACTTTGTCCTCTTCGATAGGCGTGCGCTGACAAATCAGTTCCATACAAGGTTGCTAAACGTTTTCTAAACAGTTGAGCAGTTGGATAACTTTGGTTAGCAGTTTCAAGCATACTGGCACTTAACATGCGGCTTGAAATTGAATCCAAAGACAACGGAGCTGTAAAACGCACAGTAATTTTATTAGTTTTAAATTTTTTTGATTGGATAAAATGCACTGCAATTCCAGGTACTAACTCCATCGCTTACCTCCTTCTACATAGAATTCTATTATACCATGAAAAGAGAAATTTTTCTTGTTCTCTTTACCCCTTTTAGAATTAAAATCGCTTTCATTTCTAACGAATTTACCTCTGCCATTTCAAGGTAAAATATGGTATAATACCAAAGATTGAGGTGAACTATGGAATACAAATTATTTGAAGAATTTATCACTCTCCAAGCTCTCTTGAAAGAACTTGGTATTATACACAGTGGCGGAGCTATTAAATCCTTTTTAGCTGAACATCTTGTCTATTTTAATGAGGAATTAGAAAATCGTCGTGGGAAAAAAGTAAGAATCGGAGACTCTATCGACATTCCTGACATGAAAATCCAAATCATTCTGACGCAACCGAGCTTAGAAGAACAGGAAGAATATCTCCAAGAAAAACTTGAGAAAGAACGTGTGGCTAAACTTGTCAAAGAAATGAATAAGACGGTCAAAAAAAAGCCAACAAAAAAGACCCAGAAAGCTGAAACAAAAACTGCACCACGTTTCCCAGGTAGATAAGTATGTGGCTAAAAAACTTATCCATCAAGCAATTTAGAAACTATCAGGATACTGAGATTGAGTTTAATCCTAAATTGAATGTATTTGTTGGTCGAAATGCACAAGGCAAAACCAATCTTCTGGAAAGTATTTACTTTTTAGCTTTAACTAGAAGTCATCGAACAAAGACGGACAAAAATTTAATTCAATTTGAAGAACAACAACTTCAAGTTTCTGGAATTCTTCAAAAACGAACGACTACTGTTCCACTTGAGATTGACTTAACCCCAAAAGGTCGGATTACTAAAGTCAATCACTTAAAGCAAGCTCGGCTATCTGACTATATTGGACACATGAATGTTGTTCTATTTGCACCCGAAGATTTACAACTTGTCAAAGGAGCACCAGCTATCCGACGTAAGTTTATAGATATGGAGTTAGGGCAAATCAAACCCATATACTTGTCAGACTTGTCAAGCTACAACCATGTGCTCAAACAAAGAAATACCTACTTAAAGTCAGCGAATCAGATTGACGAAACCTTTTTATCTGTTCTGGATGACCAGCTAGTAGACTATGGTTGTCGAGTGATGGTCCACAGAAAAGAATTTATCAAAAAAATGGAGTCTTTTGGTCGTGAAAAACACTTTGATATTTCGAACCAATTAGAAGAGTTGTCAATTTTTTATCAACCATCTGTAAACTTTACTGACAAGGAACACCTATCAGAATCTTTTTATGTAGCACTTCAAAAAAGTAGATCAAGAGATTTATTTAAAAAGAATACTGGAGTTGGTCCTCATCGGGATGATATGATTTTCTTAATCAATGGAATGGACGCAAGCTTTGGAAGTCAAGGACAACATCGTAGTCTCGTTTTATCTATAAAACTTGCAGAAATAGAATTAATGGAGAGCATTACAAAAGAATCGCCTATACTTTTACTTGACGATGTTATGAGTGAACTTGACAATACTCGTCAACTTAAATTATTAGAAACTATATCTCAAAATATTCAAACCTTTATTACAACAACTAGTTTAGAGCATCTTCAAAACTTACCTGATAATCTCAGTATATTCACTGTAAAGAATGGTCAATTATCTGTAAACCGATATTTACATTAGCGTAAATAATAAAAAATCTCCTGTTTTACAGGAGATTTTTTATTACATTGAGTAGTTTGGTGCTTCATTTGTGATTTGCACATCGTGTGGATGGCTTTCTTTTAGACCGGCACCTGACATTTCGATAAATTGAGCATTATCATGCAATTCTTTAAGGTTAGCTGCACCACAATACCCCATACCAGATCGGATACCACCAATCATTTGGAATACGATATCAGCTGCTGCTCCTTTGTAAGCAACACGACCTTCAATTCCTTCTGGAACGAGTTTATTTGCTTCATTGACAGAGCCTTGGAAGTAACGGTCGCTTGAACCTTTCTTCATTGCAGCGATTGAACCCATACCACGGTATGTCTTGAACTTACGTCCTTGGAAGATTTCAGTTTCTCCTGGAGCTTCATCTGTTCCTGCAAACATTGATCCAAGCATTACTGCATTTCCACCAGCAGCAAGGGCTTTTACAATATCTCCAGAATACTTGATTCCACCATCAGCAATGATTGTTTTGCCATATTCACGTGCAACTGCTGCTGCATCATAGATAGCTGTAACTTGTGGAACTCCTACACCTGCGATAACACGAGTTGTACAGATTGAACCTGGCCCAATACCAACTTTAACAACGTCAACTCCTGCATCATAAAGGGCACGCGCACCTTCAGCAGTAGCGATGTTCCCAGCAATCAGTGTACGGTCTGGGAAATGGGCACGGATTTCAGCGATTTTACGAAGAACCCCTGCAGAGTGTCCGTGTGCTGTATCGATGACAATTGCATCTGCTCCTGCTTCAAAGAGGGCTTCAGCACGTTCAAAAGTATCAGAAGTTACACCTACCGCACCTGCAACTAGAAGACGACCGAACTCATCTTTTGCAGCATTTGGAAATTCGATTACTTTTTCAATGTCTTTAATCGTAATCAAGCCAGAAAGTCGACCTTCTTCATCAACCAAAGGAAGTTTTTCAATACGGTGTTCTTGAAGAATGCTCTCAGCTGTTTCAAGATCTGTTCCAACAGGAGCAGTAACAAGATTCTCGCTGGTCATATGATTTGAGATTGGTTGATTGTAATCTGAAATAAAACGAAGGTCTCGGTTTGTTAAAATACCAACCAATTTACGATTTTCAAGAGTTTCAACCACTGGAACACCACTGATACGGTAACGTCCCATGAGTTCATCTGCTTCTGCAATTGTATGCTCTGGAGTCAAGAAGAATGGATCAATGATAACACCATTTTCAGAACGTTTTACCTTACGAACTTCATCTGCCTGCTGTTCAATAGACATATTTTTATGGATAACACCAAGACCACCTGCACGCGCAATAGCAATAGCCATTTGGCTTTCTGTTACAGTATCCATGGCTGCTGTAATAATTGGGATATTTAAAGTCAAATTATCTGCCAATTTTGTTGTTAAATCCGCATCATTAGGCAATACATGACTCTCTGCTGGAATAAGCAATACATCATCAAAGGTAAAACCTTTTTTCAAAAATTTAGTGTCCCAATTAGACATTGAAGTTTCCTCTTTTCTTTCTTTTTGAGCTTGACGCTTTTTGTATTGTATCTATCATACCATTCTATGAAAATTTGTCAATTATATTGATAACAGATAATGTAAAAAAACTATCCCTTTAACTTTAAAGAAGAGATAGTTTTAGAGTTCGTATTTTATCTATTAATGAAAGTAATTTAGACCCATTGCTGATTTTACTTCTGATAGCGTTTGGCCAGCAACTTCTCGAGCTTTTTCACTACCTTTTTCAAGCATATTATACACTTCACCCATATCTTTGGCATATTCAAGGCGGCGTTCACGGATTGGACCAAGTTCACGTTCTAGGATTTCCAGTAGATAACGTTTAGTCTTTACATCACCTAAACCTCCACGTTGATAATACTCTTTCATGTCAGCAATTTCTTGAGCATCTTCAGGACGTCCGAAAACATCTAAATAATGGAATACCATATTTCCTTCAATCTTACCTGGATCCTCGACACGAATGTGATCTGGATCTGTATACATACTCATTACTTTCTTACGCAAAGTATCTGCATCATCTGACAAGTAGATACCATTATTAAGCGATTTAGACATTTTGGCATTTCCATCAAGACCAGGTAAGCGACCTGCTCCTTCATTTTCTGGATAAATTCCTTCTGGTTCTACTAAAACATCACAATTATAGGCATGGTTGAATGAACGCACAATTTCACGAGTTTGTTCAATCATCGGTTTTTGGTCTGTACCTACAGGAACATAGTTAGCCTTAAAAGCTGTGATATCTGCTGCTTGAGCAATTGGATAAACTAAAAATCCAGTTGGAATACTTTCTCCAAATCCTTTCTGAGCAATTTCTGTCTTTACAGTAGGATTACGCTCCAAACGAGCCAAAGACACCAGATTCATGTAATACATAGACAACTCTGCCAATTCTGGAATTTGACTTTGAATGAAAATCGTTGATTTATTAGGATCTAATCCCACTGCAAGATAGTCCAAGGCAACATTCCCAATAGACTCTACAATAGTTTGTGGATCTTTTGCATGGTCAGTTAAAGCTTGCTGGTCAGCCAAAAAAACAAACATGTCATATTTATCTTCTTGCTGTAATAAGACACGATTTTTTAAACTACCAACGTAGTGCCCAATATGTAATTTACCCGTTGGACGATCTCCTGTTAAAATAATGGGTTTATTCATCTTATTCTCCTTTGATATGGTCCTTTCAATTATAGCATTTTTTTGATAAAAAGACAGATAAATTTTTTTATCAAATAATTACGATTTCAACTACTCAACTGTAAACTATTTGTAAACATCCTTTACAAATAATTGACAGATAAAAATTTGAATATTTGCTGATTTTCTAGTAGAATTAGAGTATTACATATAATAGGAGAAAAAAATTGCTAACAGTATCTGATGTTTCACTACGTTTTAGTGATCGCAAACTTTTTGATGAGGTCAACATTAAATTTACAGAAGGAAACACCTATGGTTTAATTGGTGCTAACGGTGCAGGTAAATCAACATTTTTAAAAATCTTAGCTGGTGATATCGAACCTACAACTGGTCATGTTTCTCTTGGACCTGATGAACGTCTTTCTGTGCTTCGTCAAAATCACTTTGACTATGAGGATGAACGTGTTATTGATGTTGTTATCATGGGTAATGAAAAACTATACAACATCATGAAAGAAAAAGATGCTATCTATATGAAAGCAGACTTTACTGATGAAGATGGAGTTCGTGCAGCTGAGCTTGAAGGAGAATTTGCTGAACTAGGTGGTTGGGAAGCTGAGAGTGAAGCTTCACAACTCTTGCAAAACTTGAATATCCCTGAAGATCTTCATTACCAAAATATGAGTGAACTAGCAAATGGAGATAAAGTGAAAGTTCTCCTTGCTAAAGCCTTGTTTGGTAAACCAGATGTTCTTCTTCTAGACGAGCCAACCAACGGTCTTGATATCCAATCTATTACTTGGTTAGAAGATTTCTTGATTGACTTTGATAACACCGTTATTGTCGTATCCCATGACCGTCACTTCTTAAACAAAGTATGTACTCATATGGCCGACCTTGACTTTGGAAAAATCAAACTCTATGTCGGAAACTACGATTTCTGGAAAGAATCTTCTGAGCTTGCTGCTAAATTGCTAGCAGACCGTAATGCAAAAGCAGAAGAAAAAATTAAGCAACTCCAAGAATTCGTTGCTCGATTCTCTGCTAATGCTTCTAAATCAAGACAAGCAACATCACGTAAGAAAATGCTTGATAAGATTGAACTTGAAGAAATTGTACCATCTAGTCGTAAATATCCATTTATCAACTTTAAAGCTGAACGAGAAATCGGTAACGACCTCTTGACAGTAGAAAATCTATCTGTCAAGATTGATGGCGAAACTATTCTTGACAACATCAGCTTTATCTTGCGTCCAGGTGACAAGACAGCTCTTATCGGACAAAACGATATCCAAACAACTGCTCTCATCCGTGCTATTATGGGTGATATCGACTATGAAGGAACTGTCAAGTGGGGAGTTACAACTAGTCGTTCTTACTTACCAAAAGACAATTCAGCTGATTTTGCTGGGGGTGAATCTATTCTTGACTGGTTGCGCCAATTTGCAAGTAAAGAAGAAGATGACAATACCTTCTTGCGTGGTTTCCTTGGTCGTATGCTCTTCTCTGGAGATGAGGTTAACAAACCTGTAAATGTCTTGTCAGGAGGAGAAAAAGTGCGCGTGATGCTATCGAAACTCATGCTTTTAAAATCAAATGTTCTAGTACTTGACGATCCTACTAATCACCTAGATTTGGAATCTATTTCAAGTTTGAACGATGGATTGAAAAACTTCAAAGAATCTATCATCTTCGCCAGCCATGACCATGAATTCATTCAAACATTGGCTAACCACATTATTGTCCTATCTAAAAACGGTGTAATCGACCGTATCGATGAAACCTATGATGAATTTTTAGAAAATGCTGAAGTACAAGCAAAAGTCAAAGAACTTTGGAAAGACTAAATAATACTTTAAAACTCAGTTGGATTAACCAACTGAGTTTTCTAACATTCTATGAGGTAACATGAAAACATTTTTCAGAAACTATTGGACCTATCTTATTTCTTTCATCATTCCCCTAGTGATTATGTTCGGAGTCTATCTTTCTCAAGGTATCTACTGGAATAGTGATACTTCACCTTTATTAGGGGATGGATTTCATCAATATGTTATTTTTGATCTTAATCTTCGTAATATTTTACATGGGAGTGATAGTCTATTTTATACTTTTACCAGCGGTCTAGGTCTCAATTTTTATGCCTTGTCCAGTTATTACCTTGGTAGTTTTCTATCTCCTCTTGTTTATTTTTTTGATGTATCAAGCATGCCAGATGCAGTTTATCTTTCAACCTTGTTGAAATTTGGCTTGATAGGTCTGTCAACCTTTTTTAGCTTGAGTAAACTATTTAAAAATATACCAGCCTCACTTCGATTAGCTTTATCTACCTCATATGCTTTAATGAGCTTTACAGTTAGTCAACTTGAGATTAAAACCTGGTTAGATATTTTTATTTTAATTCCCTTAATTTTAACTGGTTTACATCTACTCATAACGAAAAAAAAACGTATTCTATACTTTACAAGTTTGTCAATATTATTTATCCAAAACTACTATTTTGGTTATATGACTGCCCTGTTTTTAGTAGTTTGGTATTTTTGCCAACTTTCCTGGGATTTTAAAAGTCGCAAGTATTCTTTTCTTGATTTTTTCCTAACATCCTTACTCGCTGGTTTAACAAGTTTCATCATGACACTCCCAACCTTGTTTGATTTAAGAACTCATGGTGAAAAACTAACCGCTATTACAAAAATAAAAACAGATACCAGTTGGTATCTAGATCTATTCGCTAAACAATTCATTGGTGCTTTCGATACAACTAAGTATGGTTCCATCCCAATGATTTTTGTTGGCCTCCTTCCTTTTATCTTAACAATTGTATTCTTTACATTAAAATCAATTAAGTTTCACGTGAAACTATGCTATGCAACTCTACTCATTATCATCATTGCTAGTTTTTATCTAGAAGCCTTAGATTTATTTTGGCAAGGAATGCACGCGCCAAATATGTTTCTTCATCGCTATGCGTGGATTTTCTCTACTCTTTTAATTTATATATCAGCAGAAGTTTTTAATAGAGTTAAAGATATAAAATTGTGGAACGTTTTATTCTCAATAACTTTACTTTTATCTGGCTATCTGGCAACCATTTATTTTAAAAATCATTATTCGTTTTTAACTAAATTAAATATACTCTTAACGCTTGAATTCTTAGTGGTATACTTACTGTTATTATTGGCACTTATTAAAAAACTGATTTCTCCAAAAATCTTTTCAATTCTTATTTTGATATTTACAATAAGTGAAATTAGTTTTAATACTTCATCTCAACTAAATGGAATTACGAAAGAATGGGGATTTGCTTCTCGTAGTACCTATGATAAAGATATTCCAAGTATGGAAGCTATTTTGAAGTATACCAAACAGCAACCAGATACATTTACACGAACTGAAAAGTTACAAACTCAAACTGGAAACGATAGCATGAAATTTAACTACAATGGCATCTCACAATTTTCATCTGTTCGTAATCGTTCTGCAAGTACAACGTTAGATAAGTTGGGTTTTAAATCTTCAGGTACCAACCTTAATCTTCGTTATGCAAATAATACTATCATTGCAGATAGTTTATTTGGAATCAGCTACAATATTTCTGAAGCCTATCCAGATAAATATGGTTTTCATCCAAGCTATCAAAAAGATAATCTAACCCTTTATAAAAATCAATTCGCTCTCCCAATTGCTTTTGCTACACAGTCTCTTTACAAAGATGTAACTTTTAATGACCATACTCTTGATAACCAAACTCAATTTTTAAATCAAATTGCTGGCTTAAATGAAGAGTACTTTTATCTGATAAATCATCATACAGACTCTGGTGACAGCGTGGTCAATCTAAACGGAACTGATACTGAAGATGCAACTATCAGCTACAGCATTGAAGTACCTGATAATAGTCAGGTTTACCTTTCCATGACCAAGCTAAATTTTTCAAATGATAAGAAAAAGCAAGTTGACATCATTGTCAATGGTGAAAAAAAATCCTTTACCACAGATAATGCTTTTACATTTTTCAATCTTGGATATACAGAACATAAACAAACTTTTGATATCCAAGTTAAGTTTCCAGGAAATGCTCAAGTATCATTTGAATCTCCAACTTTCTATCGCTTAGATACTAAGAAATATACGGAGGCTATACGCAAAATAAAAGAAAATCCAGTAGAGGTGAGCTCTTATAAAAATAAAGTCACTGTAAATTATAAGGTAAAGAATGAGACATCGATCTTTTTCACAATTCCATACGATCAAGGATGGTCTGCTTATCAAAATGGTAAAAAATTACAAATTCAACAGGCACAAACTGGATTTATGAAAATTGATGTTCCTGAAGGTGAAGGAACTATTACCCTTTCCTTTATACCAAAAGGATTTGTTGCTGGAGCAAGTTGTTCTCTTATAGCCATTATTGTCTTTATTTTTTATGATATTCAAAGAAAAAAATATTCTAGATAAAAAAACTATCGACCGAATTGGTCGATAGTTTTTAATCTTCTTCAACTTTTTTAGGTTGGTAAGCAAGCATTCCTAAAGCAACAAAAATCATTACTGTAAAGATAAGGAAAATAATCTGACTATGAATATTACCTGTCATAGAAATGGTTTGTCGTAAACCTGAAACTGAATAACTCATTGGTAACCATGGGTTAATAGTTTTAAAGAATTGATTCGTCAAAGCTAAAGGATAAGTTCCTGCACTTGATGCTAATTGAAGGAGTAATAAAATTAAGGAGAAGAAGGCGCCTAGGCGAGAATTCCAGGTTGTCAATGCTGTTACCATCGCCATGAAAGCAAGACTGGTTAAAATAATCAAAGCAAAGGTCTTGAATTCGTGAACTGCAGTCAGTCCGATTAAATGTACTCCACCATAAACTAATACTCCTGCCAAACCAGCAATGATACCGTTAATTTCAAAGCGAGACTTAAACCAGGCCCAGCGACTTTCTGGATGGCGCCCAGAAGGCAATTTAGCAAAAATCATATTAGTTGAAATAGCAGCAACAAAAAGAGCAACTGATATCATATATGGAGCCATGGCAATTCCATTAACTGCTACTTGATCCTTATCAGTTTTTGAAAGACTTAGAGGATCAGCTAGTAAATCTGCATTTGTTGGTTCAGTTGAAGCCTGTTTCAATTGCCCCTCAGCCTCTGTCAAACCTTGATTTAATTGACTTGAACCATCACTTAATTTTCCAAGTCCTGATTGTAGAATTTCTGATCCTTGAGCAAGTTGATCTGCTCCACTAGCTATTTTTTCAGAACCATTAGATAGTTGATTTGCACCAGAAACTAGCTGGTCTGATTTATCAGCTAATTGTTGAGAGCCCGCTTGTAATTGATTAAATCCAGCGGTTAAATCTGATGTTTTATTATTTACTTGGTTGACACCTGATGCAAGTTTATCAATTCCTGTTGCTAATTCTGGTGCATTCTCTGCTAACTTAGCAGTAGCACCTGTCAATGTTGAAGATTTTTCTGTCAACTGATTAGAACCTTGTAGCAACTTATTGAAACTTCCTGTCAAGTTCGAATTTTTCGAACTCAACTGACTTGCTTCTAAAGCTACTTGGTCTACAGATTTTGTGTAGTTGTCAATACCAGATGTAAGAGTTTGACTAGCTGGCAATAATTGACCATCAATTGCTGTTTGAACCTGTGTTAATCCACTTGACAAACTTATCAATGTTGAAGAAGCAGTTGGTAATAATTGACTTGAGCGATTCTTTAATTGAGTTAGACTATCTGTTTGAGTGGTTACATTTTCTAAAGAAGATTGTAACGTTTGAACTGTAGTTAAAATTGTTCGTGCTGACTCACTAGTAGAAGATGATGGATTAGAAACCACAGAAGTTATCTCTGCCTGTTGGTCAGGAGTTAAGCTTTGATAAGCACTAGTAGATTGAATAGCTGACAAAGTAGTTTCTTTTTCAGCTTGATTTGAAGTAATGATGCTTTGTGCTGAATTTGCAATCGTTAATAGACTACTAGAAAGCTGGTTTGTTACTTGTGTTATCTCTCCACTATTTGCTGTTTGAATATTTTGAATAGCTTGATTAAATTGCTCTAAACTAGTTGCTAATTGTTTAATCTGATCTTTTTGTTGGTTTGCCCCATTTAATTGAGTAGAAAGTTCTTGAATACCTTGATTAAGTTTTGTTAATCCTGTACGTAGAGTCTCTGATTTAGTAGAAATCTGATTTGCACCTGATGATAGACTTTGAACTCCATTTGTATAAGTATCAATACCAAGTGAAAATTGATTTAATCCTGAATTTAATTGAGAAACACCACCTGTATAGGCTTGTGTGCCTGAATCAAGTTGAGTCAATCCTGATACCAGTGCCGGTGTCTGTGAATTCAGTTGGTTTAATCCATTGTCAATTTGTGAAATAGCGCTGGTATATTGATTTAAACCAGTATTAAAATTACCAAGACCAAGATTTAACTGATTTACACCAGCTGTATAGGTTCCTAAACCTGTAGATAATTGATCAGCACCATTAGAAAATGTGAGACTTGATTGAGATAAGGTTTGAAGATTGGTTGTTAAGGTTTGACTCCCATCCGAAAGTTGATTCGAACCATCAGACAACTGTAAACTTGCATTTGCAGCTTGAGATAAACCAATTTTTAAATCACCCATCTTTTTAAATAAAGCTTTAGTATAAGATTGAGTAACATTAGTAGCCACTGTCTGTTTCATTTGTGTCATGGCAGAATCACTCATCTTGCTTGCAATAAAACTATGACCACTTGATGTCTGATAGTCAATCGTCATCTGTTCAGGATGATTTGTAAGGATAGAAGAAGCTTTCTCAGAAAGATTACTTGGCAACGTTACAACCATGTAATAATCTCCATCCCGCAGTCCTCTCTCTCCCTCACCTTCATCTACAAAATGAAAATCCAGGCTATTACTATCTTTTAAATTAGACACCATGTCTTCACCAATAGTGAGTTTTTCACCATTATAAGTAGCAGCTTGATCCTTATTAACAATTGCTACAGGTAACTCCGAAAGTTTACCATATGGATCCCACATTGATGATAAGAAAATGATATTGTAAAGAGCTGGAATTAAGGAAATTCCTATCATGACAATAATAAATGTCGGTTTTTTAAAGATTGCTTTCCATTCTTTAAACATATTGTCTCCTTTTTTAAACTACTTGTCTAAATTTTTGATATAATAGATTATACATCAAAAAATTAAAAAGACAAGATAAAAAAACTATTTTTAAACACATTGTCTAAAAATGTTCATATGGAGGGAACATGCAAGAAAGTAATAAACGATTAAAAACCAAGCGTATTATCGAAAATGCCATGGTAGAATTATTGATGGAACAACCATTCGATCAGATTACAACTGTTAAATTAGCACAAAAAGCTGGAATTAGCCGCTCCAGTTTCTATACTCATTACAAAGATAAATACGATATGATTGAACATTACCAAAGTAAACTATTTCATACCTTCGAATATATCTTTCAAAAACATGCTAATCACAAACGAGATGCTATTCTAGAAGTATTTGAATACTTAGAATCAGAACCGCTTCTAGCAACTCTTTTATCTGAAAATGGAACCAAGGAAATTCAAAATTTCTTGAGAAATAAACTTCACATCATACTGAGCACAGACCTTCAAAAACGTTTTATGCAACTCAAACTGAATGAAATAGAATTAGAATACAGTAGCGTCTACCTGACAAATGCTCTCTTTGGAGTCTGTCAAACCTGGATTGCCCACGGAAAAAAAGAAAGTCCACAAGAAATCACGGACTTTTTGATGAAAATGTTAGGGGATACAAATTAATAAAAAGCTCTATAATAGTTATAGGAAATCAAACCCCTATGGATATTATGGAGCCTATTTTATTGTTCTTATTAGGCTAAAACTAATGCAATACAATTTCATTAGTTTTATTTTCGGACACAAATCATTATTTCTCCGTATGTTAGGTATGTCTCCCCTCGTTACATCAGACAAAGAATCAAAAAAAAGAACACCAAATTAGTGTTCCTTTCATCTGACTCCGCCAGTAGGACTCGAACCTACGACATCATGATTAACAGTCATGCGCTACTACCAACTGAGCTATGGCGGATTAAATAGTCCGTACGGAATTCAAACCCGTGTTACCGCTATGAAAAGACGATTTCTTAACCAACGGACCCTCTACCTGTAGCAGATATAACCATTATATCAATTTATCAAAAATTGTCAATTACTTTTTTTGGTTTTTAGCCATTAGTTCTCTCAATTTTTTAGTTTTTAGGCGAGAGATAGGACAACGATGATCTTCATAAAATACAACTTCCATTTTTTTACGATCAATTTCTCTCACATTACCGATATTGACTAAAAATGACTTGTGAGCTAGATAAAAACGTTGGGTTTCTTTATCCTTTTCTTGAATATCTGTCATTGTTCCGTAGAATTCTTTTGCAAAATTCTTACCTACAATTCGTAATTTATGAGAAGTTCCAGTTGTCTCAATGTAGAGAATATCATGATAAGGAATACAAAGATCATTTCCTTTATAACTATAATCAAAATAATCAACGACTGATTGGTTTTCAAGTAAAGTAGTTTTAGTGTAAAGCACACAGTCGGCAACTCTATTTTTAAAAACTTGATCACTAGTTTCTTTATCAATGAAATCCAATGCTGAAACTTTGTATTTATAAGTCAAGGTAGCAAATTCAGATCGACTTGTAATAAAAACAATAATGGCATAAGGATTGCGGTGACGAATAAATTGAGCAACCTCAAATCCTTTTCTCTCAATCCCATTGATATCAATATCTAGAAAATAAAGCTGATTGACTTCATCATGCTCTACATATTCCATAAATTCTCTTACTTTTCCTGTTGTTTTATAGGAGATAGGAATATTCGTTTCCTTAGAAATTTTATTCAGAGTTGTTTCCAATCTTACTTGGTGTTCTATAATATCTTCTAAAATCAATACTTTCATATCAGTTCCCTCTTAAATCTAATCACTTGTTTAAATACATCATTATCAATTTCTGTTTCTAAAATAACATTGTCATATTTTCCTAAAATTTCTTTAACATTATTAAGTCCAAGTCCTCTATTTCTTCCTTTAGTTGAAAATCCTAATTCAAATAAATCTTCGGATTTTACATTTCTTTTTTTACAAGAGTTTTGGATGACAACTAGGGTTTCAAGATCCAACTTGATGATAGCTACCTCTAGTTGTTTTTGATAGCTTTCAACTGCCCCTTCAACAGCATTATTGAGCAGAACGCTCATCACGCGCACCAAGTCTAATAATTCCATAGACAAAGGTGTGATGATATCTTTTACCTCTAGTGTGTACTCTACATCATTAGTTTTCGCATTGACAATAGATTGAGCAATCAAACTACGAAGTGCTGAATCCTCAATATTGTTCAAATCGAAATAAGTATACTTATCTGAACGTAATTTTTGATTCGCCTTTACAAGAACTTCACTGTAAACTCTGTCAATTTCTTGTAAATCTTTACTTTCGATCGCCATTCTTAAGCTGACAAGCATGCCTGTATAATCATGGCGAAAACCACGAATTTCATTATATAAGGCAACAATCTCATCCGTGTAAGTTTGTAAGTGTTTTTGCTCAAACTTCTTTTGTTCCAATTCGATTTCTTTTTCTATCTGAACTTTGTGAGAATTCATGGAAAAGAAGGTCAAAAGTAGACCAACAAAAACAATGGATGATAAAATACTTCCAAAACTGTTTAAATTGGGAAAAGTACTCACAATATCTGAAGTGAAAGAGACAACGTGTAGAAAAATAAATGTAAAGAGCACTTTCTTCAGAAAAGGATATAGATAGTCTTTATCAAAATATTTAAATTCGAGATGGAAATAAGAAACAACAACTTTAATAACCAAATAAGTTAAGATCAGGATAAATAGATAAAAATAATTGTTATACTTCAATGCAAACTCATCTCCTGTAATAGATGATAAGGTTACTGATAAAAAGTTATTGGTACTATTATATAAAAGAGAAAATAATAGACTGATAAAAATTCCCTTAGATTTCTCATACTTCTTAAATCCAACAAAGTAACCAAATAGGAGGAAAGGAAATAAAAATTTAGACAATCCAAAACTACTAGCAAATACCAAATAAGTACCTTCTTCCACTGTCAATTGTAGTAGAAAGATATAAATACTAAAAATACATTGTTCTTTTCTAGTTGCTTTACAAATCCATTTATAAATTTTAATAATAATAAAAACATAAAAAATAGCTATTACCACACCAAATAAATCCATTATGTTCTCCCTATCTTGCTTCAATAAACTACTTCTTCAGAAATATTTTATTTAAAAACTTAAAACTCCTAATATCCCCGCCTCTAATTTCCTGCAGTTCTTTTTCGTTCAATTGTTGGAAATCTTTCATTTGAGCAAAATCTGTATTCTTTTTCATAATATAAACTCCTATAATGTTTTTCTTGTAAATTAACTTACAAAAATATTATATAAAATCTACGATACCTATAGAGAATTATTTCTCAAATGCTCAAATTTTATTCTGAAATGTCAAATTTTTACAAAAAAAGCTGGGATTTTTTCCCAGCTTACGATTTAACACTGATCCCAGCAGGATTCGAACCTGCGACCGTTCGCTTAGAAGGCGAATGCTCTATCCAGCTGAGCTATGAGACCTTACTAATCTATCTTATCAAAAAAAGCTAGCTTAGTCAATCATCTATTTATGATAGGGAGAACCCTGTTGAATCGAAAACGCTCTATAAATTTGTTCTACTAAGACTAATCTCATTAGTTGATGAGGAAGCGTCAATCTACCAAAACTAACAGAGAGATTGGCTCTCTTTTTCACCTCTGGAGATAGTCCTAAACTCCCCCCAATGATAAAAGTGATTGTTGAAAATCCATTGATAGAAGCTCTTTCAAGCTGCTTACTGAACTCTTCAGAAGAAAAAGTTGTTCCTTCAATAGCTAAAACAACTACAAAATCACGTTCCCCTACTTTAGCAAGAATGCGGTTCCCTTCCAACTCCAAAATCTTTTGATTTTCAGATTCGCTGGCCCGATCTGGTGTTTTTTCATCAGCCAACTCAATCATTTCTAGATTAGCAAAGCGTGAAATTCTCTTAGAGTATTCTGCTATGCCATCTTTGAGATATTTTTCTTTCAGTTTTCCAACTGTTACCACTTTAATTTTCATTCTTCTATTCTAACATATTCACACTCAATTTCACATCTTATTCACAGATAAGATTTTGAAAAACTTCAATAAATTCACAGTTTTTCGAAAGTTATCCACAGATTGTGAAAAACTTTTTTGTTTTTAAGCTTGGATTAAGCTAGCTATTTTATACTTTCATTGATTAAAAAACATGGAGGCTTCTATGAAAAACTTAAAAACTAGTTCCAAAAAATGGGGACAACTTTTATTAGTCATTCTCATTAGCTTTTTTAGTGGTGTTTTAGGTACTTTTACAACATTGCAGCTCAGTCAAAAACAAAATAGTGGTACGACAACTACAACGACTGTCAGCAAAACAGCTGTAAAAAATGAAAACTCAACCACACAGGCAGTCGATAAAGTTAAAAATGCTGTGGTATCTGTCATTACTTACTCTGCAAACTCCCAAAACAGTTTATTTGGATCTGCAGAAACTGATACAGATACAAATACTGAGCAAGTTTCTAGCGAAGGTTCTGGAGTTATTTATAAAAAAGAAGGTAACTTTGCTTATCTCGTAACCAATACTCACGTTATTAATGGCGCTAAAAAAGTGGATATTCGCTTAGCTGACGGAACCAAAGTTCCGGGTGAAATTGTGGGTTCTGATACTTACTCTGACATTGCAGTTGTAAAAATTGCTGCAGATAAGGTCACTACAGTAGCTGAATTTGGAGATTCTGACCAACTAACAGTCGGAGAAACAGCAATCGCAATCGGAAGTCCTCTTGGTTCTGAATACGCTAACACCGTGACTCAAGGAATCGTATCAAGTTTGAATAGAAATGTTTCTTTAAAATCTGAAGATGGACAAGCTATCTCTACAAAGGCTATCCAAACAGATACAGCCATCAACCCTGGTAACTCAGGTGGTCCTTTAATCAATATTCAAGGACAAGTAATCGGAATTACATCTAGCAAAATTGCTACAAATGGCGGCACTTCTGTAGAAGGACTTGGATTTGCGATTCCTTCAAACGATGCCATCAATATTATCAAGCAATTGGAAAAGAATGGAAAAGTCACTCGACCAGCCTTAGGCATTCAAATGGTCAACCTTTCAAATCTTAGTAGCACTGATTTACAAAGATTGAATGTACCATCAAGTGTCACTGCAGGAGTAGTTGTTCGTTCTGTTCAAACTAGTATGCCTGCTAATGGACATTTACAAAAATATGACGTCATTACAAAAGTGGATGATAAAGCCATTTCTTCAACTACTGAATTACAAAGTGCTCTATATAGTCATTCGATCGGAGATAGCATGACCATTACATACTACCGTAATGGTAAGGAAGAAACAACTACCATTAAATTAGATAAGAGTACTAGTGATTTAGATCAATAGTTTACAGATATGTAAAGGTGCTTTACAGAATATCTAAGTTGTGATAATGTAGAATTATGGAAGAATTTAAAATTGTTCAAATAAAGGATATTCAAAAAAATCCCTATCAACCTCGTAAAGAATTTTCAGAAGAAAAAATACAAGAACTGGCACAATCTATTAAGGAAAACGGCTTAATTCAGCCAATTATCGTTAGAAAATCTCCTGTACTTGGATACGAGATTTTAGCTGGAGAAAGGCGGTATCGTGCGTCAATAGCTGCTGGACTTTCAGAGGTTCCAGTCATTGTTAAGCAACTTTCTGATCAAGATATGATGCTTCATTCTATCATTGAAAATCTCCAACGAGAAAATTTAAATCCTATCGAAGAAGCTAAAGCATACCAGTCTTTAATTGATAAAGGTTTTACCCACACAGAAATTGCTGAAAAAATGGGAAAATCTCGACCTTATATTACAAATCTAGTTCGATTATTAGGACTACCTAAACATATTCTGACAGAAGTTGAAAGTGGGAAACTTTCCCAAGCTCATGCTAGACTCCTCATTCAATTATCAAGTGATAAACAAGATAAACTCTTGAATCGTATCCAAACTGAAAATCTATCTGTTCGACAAGTTGAACAAATACTACAAAAAACGAAGAAGATCAGCAAAAAAGAAAAAGATTACTTTGTCAAAGAGGAAGAGCAAACATTAAAAAAAATACTCGGATTAGAAGTTCATATTAAGCTACAAAAAAAAGATAGTGGTAAAATTACTATTTCTTTCCATAACCAAGATGAATACCAACAATTTATTAACAGCCTGAAATAAGGCTGTTATTTTAGTATTCTTAACTAACATAGTTATCCACTGCATTTTAGTTTTTAAAAGCCCAGTATTTCAGAATTTTTCTTAGTTATCCACATTTTGTGGATAACAGTTAAAAACATTGTTAATTGTTTTCCACAACTTGTGGAAAAATAATCTTATCTATGGTAAAATGATTCTATCAATAAACCTTTTAAATTCTATAGTAAAGGAGGGGGAAATCATTGAAGGAAAAACAATTTTGGAATCGTCTTTTAGAACTTGCACATGATAAATTAACTCAGTCAGTTTATGATTTCTATATTTTAGACGCGAAACTTGTTAAAGTTGAAGAGACTACTGCAACGATTTTCTTACCCCGAGATGAAATGCAGATATTCTGGGAAAGAAATATCAATGGGATGCTTTTAGCGGCAGGTTTTGAAATCTATGATGCTGAAATAAAAGCCCATTATGTCTTCACGAAAGTTGAAGAATCTGCCTCTCAAGTAAACCTACATTCTGAGTCTACAAATAACTATCAGCAAAATCTGTCCACTATTCCATATTCTGAAACTGGACTCAAGGAAAAGTATACTTTCGATAATTTTGTCCAAGGAAATGGTAATGTTTGGGCTAAGTCCGCAGCTTTAGCTGTTTCTGAAGATCCTGGACTAACTTATAATCCTCTATTTATCTATGGAGGTCCTGGACTGGGAAAAACTCACCTGCTAAATGCCCTTGGTAATGAAATTCTAAAAAAGAGTCCAAATGCGCGTGTTAAATACATACCTGCTGAAAGCTTCATTAACGAATTTCTAGAGCATTTGAGACTCAATGATATGGAAAAATTTAAAAAAACTTATCGTAGTTTAGACCTCCTACTCATTGATGATATTCAATCTCTTAGTGGAAAGAAAGTACAAACTCAAGAAGAGTTTTTCAATACTTTTAATGCCCTTCACAATAATAATAAACAAATTGTTTTAACAAGCGATCGTAGGCCTGAACATTTAGAGAGTCTACCTGAACGTCTGGTCACGCGCTTCTCGTGGGGATTAACGACAGATATCACACCACCTGATTTTGAAACACGTATTGCTATTTTACAGAGTAAGACTGAACATCTCAATTATCATTTTCAGAACGATACACTCGAATACTTGGCTGGACAATTTGACTCTAACGTGCGAGAACTCGAGGGAGCACTCAACGATATCAGCCTAATGGCCAAAGTCAAAAAAATTAACGATATCACAGTTGACATTGCCGCTGAAGCTATTCGTGCTCGTAAACAAGACGTCAGCAAAATGATTGTGATTCCAATTGATAAAATCCAAACAGAAGTTGGAAACTTCTATGGTGTTAGTGTCAAGGAAATGAAAGGAACTAGACGTGTTCAAAATATCGTTTTAGCCCGTCAAGTTGCTATGTATCTAGCCAGAGAAATGACTGATAATAGCCTTCCTAAGATTGGAAAAGAGTTTGGTGGTAAAGACCACACAACGGTCATTCACGCTCATGGAAAAATCAAATCCATGCTTGAAACAGATGATAATTTACGTATAGAAATTGAAAACATCAAAAAGAAAATTAAATAACTTGTGGATAACTTTTAAAAAAATATCTCATTTATCCACATCTTTTAAACAAGGCTCTGTCCTTGAGTTTTCTTGATTACAAGTGTTTTTCCACAGATTTCACACACTCTATTATTACTATTATCCTTCTAATAATAAAAAGAATAAAGGAGAATCCATGATTCATTTTTCAATTAATAAAAACTTATTTTTACAAGCCTTAAATACAACAAAGAGAGCTATTAGCTCAAAGAATGCAATTCCTATTTTATCGACTGTAAAAATTGATGTTACCAATGAAGGAATTACCTTGATTGGATCAAATGGTCAAATCTCAATCGAAAATTTTATATCGCAAAAAAATGAAAATGCAGGTCTCTTGATTAACTCTTTAGGTTCAGTTCTACTGGAAGCTTCTTTCTTTATCAATGTTGTTTCAAGTCTTCCAGATGTAACACTTGATTTTAAAGAGATTGAACAAAAGCAAATTGTCTTAACTAGTGGAAAATCAGAGATTACTCTTAAAGGAAAAGATAGCGAGCAATATCCACGTATTCAGGAAATTTCTGCAAGCAATCCTTTAGTTCTTGAAACAAAACTTCTTAAAAAGATTATCAATGAAACAGCTTTTGCAGCTAGTACCCAAGAAAGCCGTCCTATTTTGACGGGGGTACATTTTGTCTTGAGCAACCATAAAGAATTAAAAACAGTTGCGACAGACTCTCACCGTCTTAGTCAGAAAAAGTTGACTCTTGAAAAAAATAGCGATGATTTTGATGTTGTCATCCCAAGTCGTTCGCTACGTGAATTTTCAGCTGTTTTTACTGATGATATCGAAACAGTGGAGATTTTCTTCGCCAATAATCAAATTCTCTTTAGAAGTGAAAATATTAGCTTCTACACACGTCTCTTAGAAGGAAATTATCCAGATACCGATCGATTGATTCCAACAGATTTCAATACAACAGTGACTTTTGACGTTGCTAAACTACGCCAGTCTATGGAACGTGCACGTCTTTTATCAAGTGCAACACAAAATGGTACTGTTAAATTAGAAATCAAAGAAGGAATTGTAAGTGCCCATGTTCATTCTCCAGAAGTAGGGAAAGTAAACGAAGAAATTGATACTGAAAATGTAAGTGGTGCTGATTTGACAATTAGTTTCAACCCAACTTATTTGATTGAAGCACTAAAAGCTCTAAATAGCGAAAAAGTTACAATCAGCTTTATTTCAGCAGTTCGTCCATTTACTCTGGTTCCAGCTGATACAGATGAAGATTTCATGCAGCTCATCACGCCAGTTCGTACAAATTAATGGAAAGAGGTTGAGCCTAGCTCGCCTCTTTTATGATATAATCGAAAAAGAAAAAGGAGACTAACTATGTATCAAGTTGGAAATTTTGTTGAAATGAAAAAACCACATGCTTGTACGATTAAGTCAACAGGCAAAAAAGCAAATCGCTGGGAAATTACCCGTGTTGGAGCAGACATCAAGATAAAATGTAGTAATTGTGACCACGTAGTCATGATGAGTCGCTATGATTTTGAAAGAAAAATGAGTAAAATCATCGACTAAGAACCCTAGTTAGAGGGTTAGCAAGTTTTCCCTTTTTGTGTTATAATATTGAAGATTGAAATGTGAACGGAGAATGAGAAACTATGGCTTTAACAGCAGGTATCGTTGGTTTACCAAACGTTGGTAAATCAACCCTATTTAATGCAATTACAAAAGCAGGAGCAGAGGCTGCAAACTATCCTTTTGCGACCATTGATCCAAACGTTGGAATGGTAGAAGTTCCAGATGAACGCCTCCAAAAATTGACGGAAATGATTACTCCTAAAAAGACAGTTCCAACAACCTTTGAATTTACAGATATTGCAGGGATTGTAAAAGGAGCATCAAGAGGAGAAGGTTTGGGAAATAAATTCTTGGCCAATATCCGTGAAGTTGATGCGATTGTTCATGTGGTTCGTGCCTTTGATGATGAAAATGTCATGCGTGAGCAAGGTCGTGAAGATGCCTTTGTGGATCCGCTAGCAGATATTGATACTATTAACCTAGAGTTGATTCTTGCTGACTTAGAATCAGTCAATAAACGCTATGCGCGTGTAGAAAAAATGGCGCGTACGCAAAAAGATAAGGAATCAGTTGCAGAATTTAACGTTCTTCAAAAGATTAAACCTGTTCTTGAAGACGGTAAATCAGCACGTACCATTGAATTTACAGATGAAGAGCAAAAAGTAGTCAAAGGTCTTTTCCTTTTGACCACGAAACCTGTTCTTTATGTAGCTAATGTTGATGAGGATGTCGTTGGAGAACCAGATTCTATCGATTATGTGAAGCAAATTCGTGAATTCGCAGCAACAGAAAATGCAGAGGTAGTGGTTATTTCTGCGCGTGCTGAAGAAGAAATTTCTGAGTTAGACGATGAAGATAAAAAAGAGTTTCTTGAAGCCATTGGTTTGACAGAATCAGGAGTTGACAAATTGACTCGAGCTGCTTATCATCTACTAGGACTTGGAACTTACTTCACAGCTGGTGAAAAAGAGGTTCGTGCATGGACCTTTAAACGTGGCATGAAAGCTCCTCAAGCAGCTGGTATCATCCACTCTGACTTTGAAAAAGGATTTATTCGTGCAGTGACCATGTCTTATGACGATTTGGTAAAATACGGCTCTGAAAAGGCTGTAAAAGAAGCTGGACGTTTGCGTGAAGAAGGAAAAGAATATGTCGTGCAAGATGGCGATATTATGGAATTCCGCTTTAACGTTTAATCAGTATTTAAAATAATGTCAATTAGGTTGGAAAAAAATTCCAACCCTTTTGACTTTTGAAAGGAAATATAAATGACAAAATTACTTGTAGGATTGGGAAATCCAGGAGATAAATATTTTGAAACTAAACATAATGTTGGCTTTATGCTGATTGACCAACTAGCAAAAAAACAGAATGTTACCTTTACACACGATAAGATATTCCAAGCTGAGTTAGCCTCATTTTTTCTTAACGGTGAAAAAATTTATCTGGTGAAACCGACGACTTTTATGAATGAAAGTGGAAAAGCTGTTCATGCATTGTTAACCTACTATGGTTTAGATATTGAAGATTTACTGATTATTTACGATGATCTTGACATGGAAGTCGGAAAAATTCGTCTTCGTGCTAAAGGAACAGCTGGTGGTCATAATGGAATTAAGTCGATTATTCAACATATCGGTACACAGGTTTTTAATCGTGTAAAGATTGGCATTGGAAGACCTAAAAAAGGAATGTCAGTAGTTCATCATGTTTTGAGTAAGTTTGATCAAGAAGATTATATTGGTATTTTACAGTCAATTGACAAGGTTGACGATGCTGTAAATTATTATTTACAAGAAAAAAACTTTGAAAAGACGATGCAGAAATATAATGGGTAAGGAAATGGCATTAATCGATTTCTTTTTAGAGAATAAACAAATTCTATCTTGGCATAAGAACTTACCACAGCAACAAAGACAATTATTGCTAGGACTTTCTGGATCAGCAAAATCGTTAGCGATTGCTAGTAGTCTGAAGAGTCAGGATAAGGTTTTAGTGATGACTTCCACATATGGAGAAGCTGAGCGTCTGGTCAATGATTTAATCTCCATATTAGGTTCGGATCTAGTTTATCCATTTCTAGTAGATGATTCACCAATGGTCGAATTTTTGGTATCATCTCAGGAAAAGGTTTTTTCTCGGGTTGAAGCTTTGCGGTTTCTAAGAGATGAGTCTCAAAGAGGGATTTTAGTTTGTAACGTCGCAGCTAGTCGGGTATTCTTACCAAATCCTCAAGTTTTTGATAATAGTATCTTAGAACTTCAAGTGGGCCAGGAATGCGAACAAAGAGAATTAAAAAATCACTTGATTTCCCTTGGTTATAAGAGAGTTACACAAGTTCAAAGTCAGGGAGAATTTAGCCTTCGTGGAGATATTCTGGATATCTTTGAAACCTCTCAAATATCCCCTTACCGAATCGAATTTTTCGGTGATGAGATTGATGGTATTAGAAAATTTGATACTGAAACTCAATTATCAAAAGAGAGTCAAACTCAAGTACTAATCTATCCAGCTAGTGATATTTTGTTAACGCATGAAGATTATCATCGTGGTCAGGAATTTTTAGAACATGAGATTGATAAGGCACTTTCTCCAACTTTAAAGTCTTACCTAGAAGAAGTTTTTAGTTGCACGAAAGAGAAAGTTCTTCATGCAGATATTCGCAAGTTTTTGTCTGTATTTTATAAAAAACAGTGGACCTTGATAGACTATTTGAATCAAGTGCCTATTATCTTTGATGATTTTCAAAAAATCATGACCCAGTACGATGCTTTTGATAAGGAAACAGCTAGCTACTTTACAGAAGATTTACATAACAGTAAAGCGTTGTCAAGTTTACAATATTTTGCTGATGTAGAAAGTCAGTTAAAAAAATATGTACCAGCGACTTTCTTTTCAAATTTTCAAAAAGGGCTTGGAAATTTAAAATTTCATCATCTGTATCAGTTCAATCAATATCCTATGCAGGAGTTCTTTAATCAGTTTTCTTTTCTGAAAGAGGAAATTGAACGTTACAAAAAATTAAAGTATACGATTGTTCTTCAATCAAGTAGCAAAACTGAACTAAAGAAACTGTCAACGATTCTTGATGAATACGATATTAAAGTTGACAATAATGACGAAAGTGAAATCTGTAAAGGAACTGTCAATCTTGTTGAAGGAAATCTGCGACATGGGTTTCATTTTGTAGATGAAAATCTTGTATTTATCACTGAATATGAGATTTTTAAAAAGAAGATTAAACGGAAATATAGAAGACAAAATATCAGCAACGCTGAGCGATTAAAGGATTATAACGAGCTCCAAAAAGGAGACTATGTTGTTCATCAAATTCATGGTATTGGGCAATATTTAGGGATTGAAACGATTGAAATCAAAGGAATTCATCGAGACTACGTAAGTGTTCTATATCAAAATGGAGATCGTATTTCTATCCCTGTGGAGCAGATACAGACTCTTTCTAAGTATGTCTCTAGTGATGGTAAGGCTCCAAAGTTAAACAAATTAAACGATGGACGTTTTAAAAAAGCGAAGCAAAAAGTAAAGAGTCAAGTTGAAGATATTGCAGATGATTTAATTAAGTTATATGCAGAGAGAAGTCAACTTAAAGGTTTTGCATTTTCAAAAGATGATGAAGACCAAAACGCTTTTGACGAAGCATTCCCATATGTAGAAACTGAGGACCAACTTCGAAGTATCGAAGAGATCAAGAAAGATATGCAGGCTTCTCAACCGATGGACCGACTTTTAGTTGGAGATGTTGGATTTGGTAAGACAGAAGTAGCTATGCGAGCTGCATTTAAGGCTGTCAATGATCATAAACAAGTGGTAGTTTTAGTGCCAACAACCGTTCTTGCTCAGCAACATTACAGTAATTTTAAGGAAAGATTTGAACAATTTGCTGTCAATGTAGATGTTTTGAGTCGTTTTAGAAGTAAAAAAGAGCAGACTGAAACACTTGAGAAGTTAAAAAAAGGTCAAGTAGACATCTTGATAGGAACCCATAGAGTCTTGTCTAAAGATGTTGAGTTTGCTGATTTGGGGTTGATGATTATTGATGAAGAACAACGATTTGGAGTAAAGCATAAAGAAGCTTTGAAGGAATTAAAAAAGAAGGTTGATGTCTTAACTTTGACAGCTACACCAATTCCTAGAACCCTCCACATGTCTATGTTAGGTATCCGAGATTTATCAGTCATAGAGACTCCTCCAACAAATCGATATCCTGTTCAAACCTATGTTCTGGAACAAAATGATCGTGTCATTCGTGATGCTGTATTGAGAGAAATGGATCGTGGTGGTCAGGTTTACTATCTTTACAACAAAGTTGACACGATTGAAAAGAAGGTTTCAGAATTACAAGAACTGATTCCTGAAGCTTCTATTGGTTTTGTTCATGGTCAAATGAGTGAAATTCGTTTGGAGAATACGCTACTTGACTTTATAGAAGGACAGTATGATATTCTTGTCACCACTACGATTATTGAAACAGGAGTGGATATTCCAAATGCAAATACTTTATTTATTGAAAATGCAGATCATATGGGATTGTCAACCTTGTATCAATTAAGAGGTCGGGTTGGTCGTAGTAATCGAATTGCCTATGCTTATCTCATGTATCGTCCAGATAAAACCTTGACAGAAGTTTCTGAGAAAAGATTAGAGGCCATCAAAGGTTTTACTGAACTAGGTTCTGGTTTCAAAATCGCTATGCGTGATTTATCCATTCGTGGAGCGGGTAATCTTTTAGGAAGTTCGCAGTCTGGTTTTATTGATTCTGTTGGTTTTGAGTTGTACTCTCAGTTGTTAGAAGAAGCAATAGCTAAGAAAAATGGAACTGACAAAAAACGTGAAAAAGGAAATGCTGAATTAATTCTACAAATTGACGCTTATCTTCCGGATGAGTACATTTCAGATGAACGACATAAAATTGAAATTTACAAGAGAATTCGTCAGATTGATAACCGTGTCAACTATGAGGGATTACAAGATGAGTTGATCGATCGTTTTGGAGAATATCCAGATGTGGTTGCTTACCTTTTAGAAATTGGATTAGCTAAAGCATATCTTGATAAAGTATTTGTCAATCGTGTTGAAAGAAGAAATAATAAGCTTGTTATTCAATTTGAAAAAATATCTCAACAACTATTCTTAACTCAAGATTATTTCCAGGCTCTTTCTCAGACAAGTTTGAAGGCCAATATTTCAGAAAATCAAGGTTTAATCGAAGTTGTTTTTGATATTCGTAATAAAAAGGACTATGAGATTTTAGAAGGTCTTTTAACTTTTGGAGAATCATTAGCAAACATAAAAGAATCAAAAGAGTCACATTAGGAGTTATCTTTTTTCTTCTATAAAAGGTATAAAAATGGTACAATAATAATTTGAGGTAATAAAAATGAGATTAGATAAATATTTAAAAGTATCAAGAATTATTAAGCGTCGTACAGTGGCTAAGGAAGTTGCAGATAAGGGACGTATCAAGGTAAATGGTATTCTTGCTAAGAGCTCTACAGATTTAAAAATCAATGACCAAGTTGAAATTCGTTTTGGAAATAAATTGTTGCTCGTAAAAGTGTTAGAAATGAAAGATAGCACTAAAAAAGAAGATGCTGCAGGTATGTATGAAATTATCAGTGAAACAAGGGTAGAAAGCGATGTATAAAAAAATTGTACAAATGAATAATTCTTTTATTCAAAATGAACACCAACGTCGTAAATACTTGATGGAAGAACGAAAAAGACGAAATCGTTTTATGGGCTGGGTTTTGATTTTGATTATGTTGTTGTTCATCCTACCAACCTATAATTTGACTCAAAGTTATCAGCAACTACTCGAACGTCGTCAACAGTTAGCCGATCTGAAAAAACAGTATCAAGAATTGAGCGATGAAAAAGATAAAGAATCAAATCTTGCAACCAAATTAAAGGACGAAACATACGCAGCCAAGTATTTGCGTGCAAAATATTATTATTCAAAATCATGGGAAGAAGTTTATACTATTCCGGACTTACTTCCTAGGTAATGTAAAATGGAAAATTTATTAGATATTATTGAACAATTTTTAAGTCAATCAGATGAAAAATTAGAAGAGTTAGCTCAAAAAAATCATCTGTTACGGTTACAGGAAAAAGAGGAAAAAAAGAATGCGTAAATTTTTAGTGATATTGCTACTTCCTATTTTTTTAAAAAGTGTCCAAGTAGTAAGCACTGAGAATCCAGTTATCATTCCAAACCAAGAAGTTTATTCCTTAACCCACGCTTCGTATCATTTTTACTATCAAGATGTTATAGAATCTCCAAAATTTTATGGTGAAACATCTGTTTATTCTACAGAAGATTTGATTAAAGAATCAGGAAAAGTCAATGCAGATACAAAATTATCTGTTTTAGAATGGAAATTAAATAAACAAGGACAGCCTGTCTTTAAATTGTCTAATAATCAGTTTGTGATGGCCGATAAACGACTTTTATACGATAGTTCAAATGTCAACAATTTTTCTAAACGAGTGTGGTTAGAACCTGAATTTATTGTCTATAATAGCCCTTATGATAAACAAGAATTAAAATCTACTTTGGTACCCTATCAAGATGTTGAAGTAGATATGTCTATTTTTGCTGGTGGGCATGAGTTTTTACATATCAAACAAACTGGTTGGATTTCGACGGATTATATTTCCAATGATGATAATCGTATCCAGAAAGTACAAGAGTTACTATCTGCAAATTATCAAAATGAACAGTTTTCTATTTATGTGAAACAATTGAGTACGGGAAAGGAAGCTGGGATTAATGAAGATCAAAAAATGTACGCTGCTAGTGTTATGAAATTGCCTTATCTTTATTATGTTCAGGAAAAAATCAATCAAGGTGATTACCAACTTGACACGAAATTGAAGTACGTTTCTGAAGTAAATGATTTCCCTGGTTCTTATAAACCCGAAGGAAGTGGAAGCCTCCCTAAAACAGCAGACAATAAAGAATACACAATCAAAGATTTAATCACAAAAACTGCAAAAGAATCTGACAATGTAGCTCATAATATTCTTGGTTATTATATTACGAATAAATCAGATGAAGCCTTTAAAAGAGAGATGGCTACTATCGCAGGTGAGGAATGGGATGTGACAGATAAGTTGGCTTCAGCTAAAATGGCTGGTCAAGTTATGGAATCTATTTATAATCAGAATGGTTTTGTTTTAGAATCGCTATCGCAAACAGCTTTTGATAATCAGCGGATTGCTAAGAATATTTCTGCTAAGGTAGCCCATAAAATTGGGGATGCAGATGAATTTAAACACGATGTAGGAATAGTCTATACAGATTCTCCTTTCATCATTTCAATTTTTACCAAAAATTCTGATTATGATACCATTTCTAAAATTGCTAAGGATGTCTATGAGGTCCTAAAATGAGAGACCAAGATTTTTTAAATCATTTTCTAGAAAAAGGTTATTTTAAAGATCATTCACGAGTTGTACTAGCCTTGTCTGGTGGATTGGATTCGATGTTTCTCTTTCACCTGCTATCAACCTATCAAGAAGAACTCAGGATTGAATTATTTTTAGCTCATGTAAACCATAAACAACGATTAGAATCGGATCATGAAGAATATGAATTAATAAAACTAGCTGAACAAGTTGGAGTTCCAATTTACGTAGCTCATTTTACTGGAGATTTTTCAGAAGCAAATGCTCGTCAATTTCGCTATAAATTTTTTAGGAAAGTAATGGGAAAAACTTTCTCTACAGCCCTTGTAACAGCTCATCATGCAGATGATCAGATTGAGACGGTATTTATGCGAATGATTAGGGGTGTTAGATTACAACACTTATCAGCTATTAAAGAAAGACAAACGTTTGATAAGGGAGAATTAATTCGTCCTTTGCTGTCTTTTTATAAGAAGGATTTTCCTGAAATCGAGCATTTTGAAGATAGGACGAATGAAGAAAATTACTATTTTCGCAATCGAGTTCGTAATATTTACTTACCACAACTGGAAAAAGAAAATATTCAGGTAAAGAGAGCGTTTTTAGAGTTTGGAAAAGAAGTATCTGACTATCAAATTGCTCTGACTGAATTATCTCAAACAGTCAATGTGGAAGATTTAACTCAGTTTTTATTCTTTTCTGAGGCAACACAGCGAATTTTACTACAACAATACCTTAATTGTTTTGCTGATTTAAATGTAACAAGAGAACAATTTCAAGAAATTCATCATATTTTAAAAACTAAGAGTCAATATCGCCATTGTATAAAAAATGGTTATGAACTTGTAAAAGAATATCAGCACTTTCGAATTTGCAAAATCAGACCAAAGTCTGATGAAAAAAGTAGTGAGTGTGTGTTAAACTATCAAAATCAACTTCATTATGAAGGTTATTTATTTTCATTTGGAATCCCTCTAGAAGGGGAAAATATTCAAAAGATGAATGTTTCTCGTGAAACATCTTTGATTTTAAGGCATCGACAGCCTGGTGATTATTTGATAAAAAATGGTTATCGTAAAAAACTAAGGCGACTTTTTATTGATTTAAAAATTCCTAAAGAAAGACGAGAAAAAGCTATTATCATTGAGCAATTTGGAAAAATTTGTTCAGTTTTAGGAATTGAAATCAGTGATTTGAGTAAAAAAATGAAAAATGATATAATGAACACTGTACTTTATATAGAAAAAATAGATAGGTAAAATCATGTTAGAAAAAGATATCAAGAAAATTTTGATTTCACAAGATGAAATTACAGAAGCAGCTAAAAAATTGGGTGCTCAGTTGACAAAAGATTATGAGGGTAAAAATCCGATTTTAGTTGGAATTTTAAAAGGTTCTATTCCTTTTATGGCAGAATTGGTGAAATATATTGATACACATCTTGAAATGGACTTTATGATGGTCTCTAGCTATCATGGTGGGACTGTAAGTAGTGGTGTCATTAATATTAAACAAGACGTAACTCAAGATATTAAAGGTCGACATGTTGTCTTTGTAGAAGATATCATTGACACTGGTCAAACCTTGAAAAGTTTGAAAGATATGTTTACTGCAAGAGAAGCAGCGTCTGTGAAGATTGTTACCATGCTTGATAAACCAGAAGGTCGCACTGTAGAAATCGAAGCAGATTATACATGTTTTACAATTCCAAATGAATTTGTTGTAGGATATGGACTAGACTATAATGAAAACTATCGTAACCTTCCTTATGTAGGTGTATTGAAAGAGGAAGTTTACTCAAAATAGAAGGGTAAGTGTTTGAATGCAAAAACAAAATAATGGTTTCATAAAAAATCCATTTCTTTATTTGTTGATGATTTTCTTGCTAGTGACAGGATTCCAGTACTTTTTTGCTGGCAGATCCGCTGGTCATAGTCAACAAATTAAGTACTCAGAATTGGTTCAGGAAATCACTAACGACAATGTAAAAGAAATGACCTACCAACCAAGTGGTAGTGTTATTGAAGTGTATGGTGTCTACAAAACTGCTAAGACAGAGAAACAGGAAACGGGAATTCAATTTTTTACCCCCTCTGCTACAAAAGTAGAGAAATTTACAAGTATTGTCCTCCCATCAGATACAACTGTAGCGGATTTGCAAAAGTTAGCAAGTGAACACCAAACTCAGATTGAAGTGAAACACGAAAGCTCAAGTGGTATGTGGATTAACATCCTGGTTTCAGTAGTACCATTTGCTATCTTATTCTTCTTCCTTTTCTCTATGATGGGAAATATGGGCGGAAATAATGGACGTAATCCAATGAGCTTTGGACGTAGTAAAGCTAAAGCTGCTAATAAAGAAGATATCAAAGTTCGCTTCTCAGATGTCGCAGGCGCAGAGGAAGAAAAACAAGAACTTGTTGAAGTTGTTGAATTCTTAAAAGATCCAAAACGATTTACAAAATTGGGTGCCAGGATTCCAGCTGGAGTTCTCTTAGAAGGACCTCCGGGAACTGGTAAAACATTACTTGCCAAAGCAGTCGCAGGAGAAGCTGGTGTACCATTCTTTAGTATTTCAGGTTCTGACTTTGTAGAAATGTTCGTTGGTGTCGGTGCGAGCCGTGTACGTTCTCTCTTTGAGGACGCAAAAAAAGCAGCACCAGCTATTATCTTCATTGATGAAATTGATGCCGTTGGTCGCCAACGTGGTGTTGGTTTAGGTGGAGGTAATGATGAACGAGAACAAACCTTAAACCAACTCTTGATTGAAATGGATGGTTTTGAAGGAAATGAAGGAATTATTGTCATTGCGGCAACGAACCGTTCAGATGTTCTTGATCCGGCTCTACTTCGTCCAGGCCGTTTTGATAGAAAAGTATTAGTTGGTCGTCCAGATGTTAAGGGACGCGAAGCAATTTTGAAAGTCCATGCTAGAAATAAACCTTTAGCTGAAGATGTAGATTTGAAATTGGTAGCACAACAAACTCCAGGTTTTGTTGGTGCCGATTTGGAAAATGTATTGAATGAAGCAGCTTTAGTTGCAGCTCGTCGTAATAAATCAGTGATTGATGCTTCTGATATTGATGAAGCTGAAGATCGTGTTATTGCTGGACCATCTAAGAAAGACAAGACAGTTTCACAAAAAGAACGTGAATTGGTTGCCTACCATGAGGCAGGACACACCATTGTCGGTCTAGTATTGTCAAATGCCCGTGTTGTTCATAAAGTTACCATAGTACCACGTGGACGTGCAGGCGGATATATGATTGCACTTCCTAAAGAAGACCAAATGCTTTTATCTAAAGAAGATATGAAAGAGCAATTAGCTGGCTTAATGGGTGGACGTGTAGCTGAAGAGATTATCTTTAACGTCCAAACAACTGGAGCATCTAATGACTTCGAACAAGCGACTCAGATGGCGCGTGCTATGGTTACTGAGTATGGTATGAGTGAAAAACTTGGTCCAGTACAATATGAAGGAAATCATGCTATGTTTGGTGCACAAACCCCTCAAAAATCAATTTCAGAACAAACAGCTTATGAAATTGACGAAGAAGTTCGTTCATTATTGAATGAAGCACGAAATAAAGCTGCTGAAATTATCCAGGCAAATCGTGAAACTCACAAGCTGATTGCAGAAGCATTATTGAAATACGAAACATTGGATAGTACACAAATTAAATCTCTATACGAAACAGGAAAGATGCCTGAAACAGTAGAAGAGGAATCACATGCACTATCTTATGATGAAGTAAAATCAAAAATGAGTGAAGAAAATTAATTATCTTAAATACTATAAACAGAGGGGGCACAAGTTTTCTCTGTTTTTTTTAAAAAAGTTGAGGAAACTCTAATTTAAATCAAAGATTTCTCTCAAAATAAAATACAAGTTCACTTATGTTAATGCTCTCTTAGAGGAAATGATTCAAATTTTCTGAAAATAAGAATGCAACAGTTACTTGAGTAATATGAAGAAATGTTTTCCAAAAATGATATGTGCTTCATAAAAAACAATTAGTATAAGAAAAAAAAATTAACCGAAACTCTGGGCAGATGAGCGTTTCAAGGGTCGCAAAGCCATGCTGAAAGAATTAAAGGAAGTAATTCAGTAGAATTGAAAAAAGTTAAAAAAAGGTGTTGACAAAGTAAGAAAAGTCGGTATAATAGTAAGAGTTGAAAATAACAACTCTGGTCCGTTGGTCAAGGGGTTAAGACACCGCCTTTTCACGGCGGTAACACGGGTTCGAATCCCGTACGGACTAT